>JBNJFP010000010.1:39416-95926 GCA_051746985.1 Bacteroidota bacterium | reverse complement strand
GGGAGCCTTTTGTATTTCTATAATGGGTCTAAACAGCAATTCTATCCTTTACCTTCACTCACTTTTTTGTATCTTTGCCACTTGTGAATTTACCCTTGTGAATGCATGGGGTGTTGGCTACATTTGGGCCGAAAAATCTATATGGATACAAATCTGAAAGATCATCTTTAATGGATTCTGCTACTACGCTTACAAGTCTGATTATTCTGCTGCCCTTGCTGGGTTTTCTCATTAATGGATTGTGGGGATTAAGTTCAAAATCTTTTCGCCAGCGCAAAGGCCTGATTGGAACAATTGCCAATCTCACGGTGTTTATTCCTTTTGCTATTGCAGTGTATTTCTTCCTCAATATGGGACAGGAATCCAAACCCATCATAGTTGAATTTTTTACTTGGATGGAGGTGGGTAGTTTCAGCGTAGATATAGCTTACCAGCTTGATCAGCTTTCGATATTGATGGTACTTGTCGTGACCGGTGTTGGATTTTTGATTCATACCTATTCGGTCGGATATATGTGGCACGACGAGGGGTATTGGAAGTTTTTTGCCTACCTGAACCTCTTTATTTTTGCCATGCTTAATCTGGTTATGGCTGATAATTTGTTGCTGCTTTTCCTTGGATGGGAGGGCGTAGGGCTCTGTTCTTATTTGTTGATCGGTTTTTGGTATACAGATATGGCCAATTCGGCCGCTGGTAGTAAAGCCTTTTGGTATAACCGTGTGGGCGACTTTGCGTTTTTGGTAGCGATGTTTTTAACGTTTCAGCATGTGGGCAGTTTAGATTTTGATAATATCTTATCCAGCCTTGATGCCATCCCCGCCGATGATAAATTCTGGATTGGTCTGTTAATGTTTATTGGAGCAACAGGTAAAAGTGCACAGATTCCACTATTTGTGTGGTTACCCGACGCGATGGCTGGTCCAACTTCAGTATCAGCATTGATTCACGCTGCGACTATGGTAACCTCAGGGATCTATCTCATTTCGCGAATGTCAGAAATGTTTGTGATATCTCCCGAGGTAATGATGATTATTGCGGTAATTGGGGCTTTGACTGCTCTTGTTGCAGCAACCATTGCTCTTACTCAAAATGATATCAAACGCGTGTTGGCTTATTCAACGGTTTCGCAACTTGGCTATATGTTTCTGGCACTTGGGTCGGGAGCATTTACTGCAGCGATGTTTCATGTTGTAACACACGCATTTTTTAAAGCGCTGCTTTTCCTTGGATCAGGGTCGGTTATTCATGCGATGGAACATGTAGAGCACGGCCTCCATGAAGAGGGCAAGGACGTTCATTTTGATCCGCAGGATATGCGATTTATGGGTGGACTTAAGGAATATATGCCTTCAACCTACAAGACCTTTTTGATTGCCACTATTGCGATTGCCGGAATACCGCCACTGGCTGGATTTTTCTCAAAAGATGAAATTTTAGCGTTTACCTTTAATGCCGGATTTGGCGAATTCGCTGGATCACTTTACATATTTCTCTGGGTTATAGGAATTGTTACAGCCTTTCTGACAGCCTTTTACATGTTCCGACTCACATTCGGAACTTTTAATGGAAAGTTTAAGCTTCCCGAAAAAATTAGCCAGGCAACAGGTGCCGAAAAGCATCTGCATGAAAGTCCTAAGTCTATGACGATTCCGCTTTGGACACTTGGTGGGCTTTCAGTTGTAGGAGGATTTTTGGGCGTGCCTAACTTCCTGCTTTCAACTTTTACGCATGAAGAAGAGCATATAAACTTGCTGCACAATTGGCTCTACAATGTAACCGCTGATTACGAGCTTGCGCTTTCACACTTTGCCGAGTGGACATTAATGATTGTGTCTATCTTTGTTGCAGTTGGTGGAGTTTATACCGCTTACCGCATGTACGGCAACGGAGCTACAGAAGAATCAGATGCGAAGCTCTCCGATCGATTTGGAGTACTGTATGAAACCTGGAGCGAAAAATATAGTCTCGATGAGTTTTACGAGGGATTGGTTGTACATCCCATCGTTCGTTTTTCAGAAAAAGGTCTTTCCAGATTTGATATGAAAGTAGTTGACGGTATTGTCAACCTGGTGGGAGGTATTGTGCGACTTTTTGGAAGCATATTCCGATATGTACAAACCGGTGTTACGAGCACGTATGCATTGGCACTGGTGTTAGGTGTTATTCTTGTATTAAGTATGTTGATCCTGTAAAAAAGAATTAATAATGGAGTTACTCTTAAATTTAGTTATTTATTTACCGCTTCTCGGCATTGCCGGGATCTTAGCTTTACGTAATGATAAAGCAACAAAGTGGATAAGTCTCGTCGCTACCACGGCTACGTTTCTGCTGTCGCTGCCACTGCTATTTAACTTTGATGTCGCCAACTCTGGAACGGTTCAATACCTTACGGAAGGCAGTAACATTATGGCCGGTTACGACATTAAGTACTTAATTGGCCTGGATGGGTTAAGCTTACTGCTATTTATGCTTACCACGCTTATGGGACCCATTGTGATACTTTCTTCATGGGATTCTATTAAGAAACATTTAGCCGGCTACTATTCGATGTTGCTACTATTACAGACAGCATCGATGGGGGTATTTGCTTCATTAGATCTGATTGTATTTTACGTCTTTTTTGAGCTTTCACTCATCCCCATGTACTTTTTGATTGGAATCTGGGGTGGGAAAAATCGCATTCATGCTACGGTAAAGTTCTTTGTTTATACCTTGGTAGGATCTTTGATTATGCTCGTGGGATTGATCTATACCGGTTATAATGCTGGAGCGGTTATCGAAGGATATCAATTTACGACCGACTGGCGATTCCTGTCTGGTGACGGATATCATATTGGATTAGTAGAGCAGACTTACCTTTTCTTATCGTTTGCCCTCGCATTTTGTATTAAGGTTCCACTGTTCCCATTCCATACTTGGTTGCCATATGCCCATACCGAGGCACCCACGGCTGGATCGGTGGTTCTTGCTGCCATCATGCTTAAGATGGGGACCTATGGATTGCTAAGAATTTGTTTACCGCTTTTCCCTAATGCTTTTGTAGAGTTCGCACCTTATTTGGCGACACTTGCTGTTATCGGAATTATTTATGGAGCCTTGGTGGCAATGGTTCAAAAAGATGTGAAGAAACTTGTGGCCTATTCATCGGTTAGCCACTTAGGTTTTGTAGTACTGGGATTATTTGCTTTTAACACTATTGCAGTGCAGGGAGCGCTAATTCAGATGATTAATCACGGACTATCAACGGGTGCACTGTTCCTTATTGTTGGGATGATTTACGATCGAACTCATACACGCGAAATAAGTGATTACGGTGGGATTGCCAAAGTAGTTCCGGTGTTTGCAGTGATGTTTATGATCGCTACACTTGCTTCGATAGGCCTGCCGGGATTAAACGGATTTGTCGGTGAATTTCTGATTTTGAATGGGACATTTAGTTCCGAAGTGTTGCCGCAAAATGCTTTTGTTGTGTTTGCTGCATTAGGTGTGATTTTAGCGGCCGTTTATATGCTGTGGATGTATCAGCGGGTGATGTTTGGACCAATTAAGCATGAGAAAAATGAAAAATTGATAGATTTGAACGCTCGTGAAATTGGACTTCTTGTTCCATTGGTAATTTTTATGGTTTGGATTGGAATTCGTCCGACTGATTTTACCCAGTATTCTGAAGTACAAGTGCAGGAGCTGTTAGAGTCATCAAACGAAAAACGAATGGCTATAAAACAGTCCGCGAATACGCAAGACTTGCCACAATGGGCTTCATCCTTGTATGATGTTGATGTTACAGATGAATTAGCATCGCAAATTAAAAAACAATAGTGCAATGGCTGAACCACTTTCTGATGATCAAATAGCTGAGGCCCTTTCAAGCTTGACAGGTTGGAAGCATCAGAATGATAAACTAACTAAAGAGTTTGGATTTGATAATTTTCGGGATGCGATAGCTTTTATCAATCGCATTGCGTTTGAGGCCGAAGAACAGGTTCATCACCCTGAAATATTCAATGTTTACAATACGGTCAGTATTTCACTTAGCACCCATGATGCTGGTGGAAAGGTGACCGAAAAAGACATCAAGCTCGCAAAAACTATTGAGTCACTGTTTAACAATTAAGTTGCATGGATTACTTACACGATCTAAACGCATTTTTGCCAGGAATTATCGTATCAATTGCCGGACTTATTGCCATCGTCATTGATGCCTATAAAAACGATCACGAAGCCATTTATGGTCTAACCGTATTTTCACTGTTGGCTGGACTGGTATTATCTGTTATGGATATGTTTGGCCCGGTAGGAGAGGCCTTCTCCGGAATGATTATGTATGGAGGCGTTTCCGCATTTGGGAATAGCGTAATTTTATTTGGGGCCTTGTTTTGTGTGCTTATATCTCGGGAATATCTTGCAGCTATTGACCATGAATATGGTGAAGTGTATGCCTTAGTACTTTTTGCTACAGCCGGGATGCTCGGGCTTGCCAGTGCTAATAACCTGATTATGATTTTTATTGGCATTGAAACCATGTCTATTTGCTTGTATGTGTTAGCAGGACTTTTTAAAGAACGTAAGACTGGTGCTGAAGCATCTCTCAAATATTTTTTGCTTGGTGCATTTTCTACTGGATTTCTATTATACGGTATGGCATTGCTTTATGGAGCAACGGGATCGTTGTATTTGGCCGAGATAGCTGAGGCGGCCAGTTCCGATCTGATATTTATTGCGGGTGCTGCATTGTTGTTAATTGGATTCTTTTTCAAAATATCAGCTGTACCATTTCATATGTGGACTCCTGATGTCTATCAGGGAACGCCAACAACGCTTACCGCGTACATGGCCACAGCGTCTAAGTCTGCCGCTTTTATTGCACTGCTGATTGTATTGTCAAAAATGATTCCTGCTGAAACAGCTGATTGGGTTGGCGTCATTGAAGTAATTGCGATCCTTACCATGATCTTGGGCAACTTGATTGCCATCGTGCAGGATAATATCAAGCGGATGCTGGCCTACTCCAGTATAGCCCATGCCGGATATTTACTGGTTGGATTAGCGGTGGGTACTCCCGAAGGATATAGCGCTGTACTTTTTTACCTGTTGGCTTATACAATTATGAATATTGGTGCTTTTGGAGTTGTTGCATACTATGAACGACAACAGGGGTTAGATTTTACCGATGTAAACAATTATGCGGGCCTTGGTTTTAAAAAGCCGCTTATGGGTGTTCTTCTCTCATTCTTTTTATTCTCCCTGGCGGGTATCCCTCCCTTTGTTGGATTTATCGGGAAGTGGTTAATTTTTGCCGCCGCTATTGATGCAGGCTTTATTGCCTTAGCAGTTATTTTGGCATTGGCCAGTGCAGCAAGCGTCTATTATTACTTGCGCCCAATGGTGTATATGTACTTTAGAGAAGTTCAAAAAGATGTGCCAATGGTCCGGTCTGGCTGGGTTTTCCGATCTACACTAATTGTGCTGGCTATCATGACAATCTATTTCGGAATTGCTTTTGGAGACCTCCATAACTTGCTTACCTCTTATTATGGAGGCGATTGGATAGCTCACTTTATAGGTCAGTAAGCTGGATTTATTTTTATTTTCGTTGCTTTACAAACAATAAAGTAGAGCAGAATTATTATCTTTTCACAGATTGGAATTAATGGCAAAAAAGCCTATTTTTGCGTGCCTGCTGGCGGGTGAAAGTCATCACGTCGGCTGTTTCAATTAGAAACAACCAAAGGAAATATATCACATGAGTAGAAATTATTACGAGTTAACATATATACTAAACCCTGTCTTGGAAGACGATCAATATGAAGAGATCGTTGAGAAGTTCACCCAATTGATCCGAGATAATGATGGTGAAATTGATGAAGTTGATGAATGGGGAATTCGAAAGTTCGAATTCGAGATGGATAACAAATCGAGCGGTTATTATGTAAACGCTTATTTTACTGCCCCAGGCCAATTGATTGAAAAGCTGGAACGTGCCCTTCGCATTGATGACCACGTAATGCGTTATCTTACCTTGAAGTATGACGCAAAGATGATGCGACATCGTGAGCTACAGCGTAAGAATGCCGTACCCCCAGTCTTTGTTGAAGATCAAGAAGAAGAGGAAGACGAAGACTAATTCATCCAAAAAACTAAATAGGTTAAGATTATGATTAAGAATCCATCACATCCTAAGAAAGGACATATAAAAACCCGCGAGTGTAAGTTTTCAAAAGCGGGGATCGAATACATTGATTACAAAGATACTGAGCTGTTACAGCGGTTTATGAATGATCAGGGTAAAATACTTCCTCGACGCGTAACCGGGACAAGTGCTAAGTACCAGCGCCAACTTACAAGGGCAATAAAGCGCGCTCGGTTTCTGGGCTTAATTCCATATGTAGCAGATAACCTTCGATAAAAAAAGATTTTATTCCAATGGCTAACAAGTACATGAAATTAATTTTAAGAGAAGATGTCGATAAGCTCGGAGAATCCGGAGACATCGTGGAAGTAAGGGCCGGTTATGGTCGCAATTATCTTATTCCCCAAGGTAAAGCTATGATGGCAACTGACGGGGCACTGAAACAGGTAGAGCGAATGAAGGAGCAAGCAGCCCGTCGTGCCGAGCTTACTGTTGAACGTGCACAGAAAATGGCTGAGCGTCTTGAGACGACTTCGGTAACTATTCCAGTTGAAGTTGGGGAAGATGAACGCATCCATGGATCGGTTACAACGCAAGACATTGCTGATGCTCTGGCTGAACGCGATATTGAAATTGATAAGCGGAAAATCACCTTAAATCAGGATATTAAAACATTGGGTGAATATACGGCTACCATTAATCTTATTAGTGAGATTAAAGCAGAAATTAAAGTTTGGGTTGTGAAAGAATAGGGGGGTTAAACCTTAGCCAGACTTTTTTTCTTGTAATTTTGGGGATCATCGTAATGATGGTCCCTTTTTTTATTAAACCTGTGGCACTATGTTTTGTTAAGTAACTAAAATAACACAGTGTAGTTTTGAAATCCTTATCTGCTCGCACAACTTTATCAAAAAAATTAATTTAAGCAGCAGCCATTTTCGTAAGGAGCTGCTTGGAATACGGCTATCTTGGTATTTCAAATGGTTGTATTAATCCCTCAGGCAATTTTTCGATAACAAAAAGAGTGATAATGACAAACTTTTAGCTGGGTCGGATTAGCAAAAAAGGATTTGCATAAATGAGGTGAGTGCGTTTATATATGGGAGATGGCTTTGCGTTGTATTTAGATAGCATAACAGCACCAAATATGGTTGTTACTACACAAGTAACTGCTCCTAACAATTTGTTCTAAAAAAAAATAGAATAAATTAGGTGCTTTTAGGTTATGTAATTAGAAGTTTAAGCTGGAATTAGATTTAGACTTTTAATTGGTTTAAATGTATGTTGATTTCTTTAGTGCAAAATGATTGTTGGGGAAGGTACTTTGAGGTTAAGAAATTTCTTACAATTAATTGATTTAAAAATGTAACTTCCTTTCTTTGACATTTTAGTCAAAATGATCTATAATTTTGCATCTTTATAAGCCCTTATTTTAACTGATAATAAATATAATTTAATCGGAGTAATCGTATGACATCGTCTATAGCTCTCTTTTTCCTTCAAGCAGGAGTAGACCAAGGATTCTTTAATGTTCTCGTAGAAAAGTTTAACGAAGGTAATGAGGGTGGGTTCATGTGGCCGGTCCTTGTCGCCCTGATTCTTGGATTGGCTATCTTCTTGGAGCGAATTATTACCCTTAACTTAGCCGACATTGACACTCGTAAATTTATTGTTGACGTACAGGAAGCACTACAAGAAGGTGGTGTACCTGCTGCTAAAGAACTTTGCGCCGAAACACGCGGACCTGTAGCATCTGTTTTTCAGGCTGGATTAATGCGTGTAGATGAAGGTATCGAAGCAGCCGAAAAAGCGATATCTGCTTATGGATCAATCGAGATGAGCTTTCTCGAACGTGGTCTTGTATGGCTATCACTATTTATTGCCATTGCCCCAATGCTTGGATTCCTCGGTACGGTAGTAGGTATGATTCAGGCTTTTGATGCTATTGAGCAGGCTGGTGATATTTCACCAACGCTGGTTGCTGGTGGTATTAAGGTAGCACTTCTGACAACAGCCGCAGGACTGCTCGCGGGTATTATTCTCCAGGTAGGATATAATTATTGCGTATCAAAAATTGATCGACTTATCTCTGAAATGGAGGAAAGTTCAATTACGCTTATTGATTCTATTGTAATGCTCAGAGAAGGTGAGCAAATTGTTGATACTTCGGACTCTGAATAATTCCGATAACACTCTCAACATTTTTCACCTTTATAATTAATTAGTGAGTATATTATGATTGTTAATTTAGCATTAGGACTCGGATTAGGACTGATCGGCTTAGGGGTACTGGGAATGTTGATCTCAGGTATCCAAAGCGTGATGAAAGGAAAACAAGACATTAAAAAGATCGTAACCATGCTTGTTCCTTTCTTGGTATTTGGTGTTGCATATGGAATTGCAGGTAGCATCACAGAAGCTGCCATCGGAACTATGTTGTTCATGATGGGAGCCATGGTGCTGCTAATAGCATTGACCGGTATGCGAACCACATTTAATTTATAATACCTTTAAATAGCTAAGCGATGTTTGATAATAAAAGAAATCGAGAAGAGCCGGAAGTTGGCGGTGCAGGAATGGCTGATATAGCCTTCTTGCTGCTTATCTTCTTTCTGCTTGTAACAACAATTGATGTTGATACAGGTATTGGATTGCAGCTGCCTCCGGCTCCTGAGGAAAACCAAGAACCACCTCCCATAAAAGAGCGTAACCTTTTAAATATACTGGTTAACTCGCAAGGAATGGTATTGATAGATGAGGAACCGACTCCTGTAAATCAGGTCAAGCAAATCGTAAAAGATTTTGTGACCAATGAAGGAGAGGATCCTGAATTGTCTGACTCTCCGGATAAGGCTATCGTTTCTATCAAAACAGATAGAGAAACACCTTATAACGTCTATATAGATATGCTGGATGAAGTGATGGGTGCTTATGCTGAAGTTAGAAATGAAGCAGCCCAACAGCAGTTTGGTGTAAGCTACACCGATTTAGAAGAAGACGGTGAGGAACGGGAAAAAATTCAGGATATGTATCCTAAGAAAATTTCAATCGCAGAGCCCAACGAATAAAAAGATTTAACTATGGGACACTTTAAAAAGAAATCTGCTAATACCAAGCAGGATATACCAACATCAGCAATGCCTGATGTGGTGTTTATGTTGCTCATCTTCTTTATGGTGACAACAGTTTTGCGTGAGGTGACTTTACAGGTTCAAGTTGATTATACGCAAGCAGAAAACATTGAAAAGATAGAGCAGAAACGTCTGGTAAGTTATATTTATGTAGGTCCTGAAAAATTGGACGGTAACCAATTGGGATCTACTAAAATCCAGATTGACGATGCCATTATCGAAGATGTTGGAGCTGTTCAACAACTTATGTATGATAAGTTAAAAGAAGAACCTCGGCTTATTGTTTCGCTTCGTGTACACGATGAAACTGAATTTGGTATTATCACTGATATTCAGGAAGAGCTTAGAGAAGCTGGAACTCTACGGATAAATTACTCCACGAAGCAGGAGCTTGAATAGTAATTATTAATAACTAATTTTTAGTAAAAAAGGCAAGTACACTTAGTGTACCTGCCTTTTTTATTTATATAAATATCATGAATAACGATTCTTTTCGCACCATTCAATCTATAGGCCGTACGGAACTGATTGATGAACTTATGGAGCATTCCGGTAAATCCAATCCATCGGTAATACAGGGGTACGGTGATGATTCTGCTGTATTGGATAAGGATAACAACACTTATCAGTTATTGAGTTCAGAGACACTAATGGAGGGGGTTGATTTTGATTTAACATATGTACCGCTGCATCACCTGGGATATAAATTGGCAACTGCCGCTGTAAGCGATATATATGCAATGAATGGTTCACCAGAAGTTTTACTGGTAAATTTAGCCGTTCCCAACAAACTCTCCGTAGATATGTTGAAAGAGATCTACCGGGGCTTAGAAGCTGCATCAAATGACTTTGGTTTTCAAATTGTTGGCGGAGATTTGACAGCCTCGCACCAAATATTAAGCGCAAGTATTAGTTGTTATGGCACCGTTAAAAAAGATAAAATCACGTATCGGTCTGGAGCAAAAAAAGATGATGCTATTTGTGTGACTGGAGATTTAGGAGGGGCTATTGCAGGTTTACGCATTTTAATGCGAGAAAAACAGTACTGGGAAGAACAGGGGGGGCAACAAGCTTTTGAACCTCAGCTCGATGACTATGAATATGTGGTAAAACGACAACTGGTTCCTATCGGACGAAAAGATTTTATCGACAAGATCGGCGAACTAAATATCGTTCCCACTTCGATGGTTGATATAACCCAAGGGCTGGTTAGTGAGTTAAAGCACTTGTCAGATGCTTCAAAAATGGGGGCATATATATACCAGGCTACATTGCCAATCTCCCTTAAAACGCGCCATGTTGCAGATGAAATGAAGGAAGATGTTGATAAGTACGCTTTATATGGAGGTGAAGATTTTGAATTATTGTTTACACTACCGGAACAAGATGTGGAAACATTAGCGGATGAATTCAGCGATTTTGCAGTAATTGGTAAAATTACCGATTACTCAGAAGGCATTAAAATGCAGGAAGCAGAGGGGGATGTTATAGCTTTCCGGGAAGAAGATTCAGAGTGATTCGCTACCTGTTTATCCAATATTTGCTAAAGCCGACCGTTAATGGGTCGGCTTTTGTTTTATAGTGGTGATGAAAAGAAATTTTTAATAGACAAACCCGCAGTGCGCACAAGATGAATATTTGCCGTATATTTATATAAAGCTTGAATAATAGTTGATTGTAAACTCATGTCAGAGAATAAAAAAAAGCCTCTCAATAAAAAGAAAGATTCCCCAAATTCTGACCGGGAGAATGATAGTTCTCCCAAATT
Source organism: Bacteroidota bacterium (assembly GCA_051746985.1). Lineage (GTDB taxonomy): Bacteria > Bacteroidota > Rhodothermia > Balneolales > Balneolaceae > Fodinibius. The sequence goes on along the minus strand of JBNJFP010000010.1, from coordinate 84,897 downwards.
TCCCATTTGGATATATGTAGTTCTTTTGCTCGTTTTGTTAGGTATTCAATTTTATTTTATGAATCCTGAAGAGGGTGATGAAATAAAATATAGTACCTTTCTTGAGTACGTTGAAAAGGGATATGTGGATGAAATTACGATTAAGAATGGCACTTATATTAATGGAAAATACAGTGATAAAGCGGTTGAAGAGGGAATTGTAGCTCCTGCTGAGGAGGGCGAATCTGAATGGACGTTAACGGCTGCATCGGAGGAAAATCGTTTTACCAGTACGATGCTCGAGGGGGATGAAATTCGTCCCGTATTGGATGAACATAACGTAACTTATGATGTGCAAATTGAAGAGGATTGGTTTAGTGGTATTCTTATTTGGCTAATCCCCATTGGACTTGCTATCGCTTTTTGGATTTATATTTTCCGCCGGATGAATCCTGGTCAGCAAGTATTGAGTATTGGTAAGAACAAAGCCTCATTGTATGATAAGCAAGCGGAAAACCAGGTTTCTTTTAAAGACGTTGCCGGACTGGAAGAGGCAAAAGGAGAGGTGGAAGAAGTCGTCGAATTTCTCCGGAATCCGCAAAAATTTACCAAGCTTGGTGGTACATTGCCAAAAGGAGTGTTGCTGGTGGGTCCTCCGGGAACAGGTAAAACATTATTGGCCAAAGCAACCGCTGGTGAAGCGGATGTACCTTTCTTTAGTTTAAGTGGCTCAGATTTTGTAGAGATGTTTGTAGGTGTAGGAGCAGCTCGTGTTCGTGATCTGTTTAAGCAGGCCAAAGAAAAAGCCCCCTGTATCATTTTTATTGATGAAATTGATGCAATTGGACGTAGTCGTGGGAAGGGAATGCAAATGGGATCGAATGATGAGCGTGAAAATACGCTAAACCAACTCCTTAGTGAGATGGATGGCTTTAATACTGATAAAGGGGTTATCATTTTAGCCGCTACCAATCGTCCTGATGTGCTTGATTCTGCATTACTTCGTCCCGGACGTTTTGATCGCCAGATTTTGATTGATAAACCTGATTTGAGAGGTCGTGTTGAAGTACTAAAAGTGCATACACGTAATCTTGAAATGTCTGATGATATTGACCTCAAATTATTAGCTTCGCAAACACCCGGTTTTGCCGGAGCTGAGTTGGCAAACCTTTGTAATGAAGCTGCTCTGATGGCAGCACGACGTGGAAAAGATGCGGTGGAAATGGAGGATTTCCAAGATTCCATTGAGCGTGTCATTGCCGGACTTGAGAAAAAGAATAAGTTAATTAGTCCCCGTGAGCGGGAAATTGTTGCCTATCACGAATCGGGACACGCTATTGTAGGATGGTATCTGGAGCATACCGATCCGGTGCTGAAAGTAAGTATTGTCCCCCGTGGATTGGCCGCTTTGGGATATACCCTGCAGACCCCCCTCGAGGATCGATTTTTGATGACCACCGAAGAACTCAACGATAAAATTTGTGCATTGCTGGGTGGACGAATTGCTGAAGAAATTATTTTTGGTCGCATTTCTACAGGCGCGCAAAATGATCTCGAGCGTATCACCAATATGGCATTTGCCATGGTTGCTGAATATGGTATGAGTGAAGAGCTGGGGTATCTTTCACTGAAGGATTCGCAGAATCCTGAGAATAGCTATGGATTCAATAAAAAATATTCAGAGCAGACGGCACAAAAAATCGATGATGCCGTCAGAGAGATTATCCGTCAAAATTATGAGCGAACTAAAGATTTATTGATGGAGCACAGAGATAAACTTGAAAATATGGCCAAAACGCTTCTGGATAAGGAGGTTCTGGATCATAATGATTTAAAAGAGTTGTTGGGTGATCATCCCGAAGGAAAATATCCCGAAGGCATTTTTGCTTACGAAAAGAAATCGGATAGTACCAATGGTGCTGATAAAGAGGTCAATTCTGATACTAGTGAGGATGAAAATAGTGCATCTGAAAATGAAGAGGCCTCATCATAATCATTCGTTGCTTAGAGTGGGGATTAACAATTTCGTAATGTTAGTATAACAAAGCCATAAAGTTACCATAACAGTTCAATAATCTACGTGTGTTATCCTTGACAGTGATGTTAAGGACAACTCAAACAAAAATCAGCACACGTATTTTGAACTCTTTAAACCTATCTTTCGTAAAAAAACTTGCAGCACTTGCGTTTGTTTTTTGCAGTTTCACAACGTTAGTAATCGCACAGTCCGATGCGGGTAAGATTACAGGCACTATCGTTGATGCAAAAACCGGTGAAACCGTAATTGGAGCCAATGTCGCTATTGAAGGTTCTACCAAAGGAGCCGCAACAGATATCGACGGTAAATTTAGTATTGCCGGCATTGATTCGGGCTCCTATACATTAATTGTTTCGTTTATTTCCTACACTAAAAAAACGATAACGGATGTTACCGTAGAATCCGGTGAAACAACCTCTCTCAACATTAGTTTGGAACCGCAAACGGTGGATATGGAAGAGGTGACCGTAACAGCTGGTGCAGTCAGTACTAGTGAAGCAGGTTTGCTTTCTATGCAGCGTAAATCAGTTCCAGTTCAAGATGGAATTTCTTTGGAACAGTTATCTAAAATTGGTGACAGTAACGTGGCAGCAGCTATGAAGCGTGTAACAGGCGTCACCGTTCGCAATGGTAAAGATGTATATGTACGTGGTCTTGGAAATCGTTACGGTAATATTCAGCTCAACGGTTCACAATTACCTTCAACAGATCCCAACAAAAAAGAGGCTCCAACTGATTTATTTGGCAGTGGATTGGTTGAAAGCATCATGGTTCAGAAGACCTATACAGCCGATCAGTTAGGTGAGTTTTCAGGCGGATCCGTTAAAATTCTTACCAAAGAATTTCCGGACGAAAGAAATTTTTCTGTCAGTTATTCCACCAGTTATAACACCGTTTCGACCTTTGCAAATACATATACCAGTCCTGGGAGTTCTACCGATTTTTTAGGATATGATAGTGGTAAGCGAAGCCTTCCTTCTGCGCTTAACGGGGAGCGTGCAAATCCATCAGATGCCAAGAGTATTATGCAGGATTTGCATAACGACTGGAACATCAGCAATAACAAGCGGAGTACGCCGTCACAGAGTTATAGCATAAAGTATGCAAACCAATTTAATCAAGACAAATTGCCAATTGGGATTGTCAGTAACTTCTCATACAAGTTCAATAGGGATTTAGAGCCAAATAAAACAGAAAAATTTATTCAGGATTTTAGAGAAGACGGTACGGCTAATTTCAACTCAAATTTTGACAAAAGCGAAGGATTAGAAACTGCAGAGCTGAGTGGTATGCTAAATGCTTTTATAAAACCATCCTCGGTAACCAAGTTCGGCTTGAAGACGCTATACTCTAATTCGGCAACGGATCGTAAAACAATCGTTGAGGGCGATGCTTTAAACTTTACGACACGCCAGACGGTATCGGATTTTGATCGCCGCACCATTTTTTCAACAATATTACAAGGTGAGACATATTTTGAAAATTTCCTACAATCAACTCTCGAAGGTAATATTGGATACAATAAAGCCCAGCGTTTTCGTCCCGATCGTCGTAGCACACAGTATAATAGAACAGGTTCCGGAGACTTTGAATTTAGTGCGTTTGGAGATAATAACGGTCATTTCTTTTCCAATCAGGACGATAATAACTACTCGGGTGAGCTAAAATACAAACTTAAACCGCTAAAGTTTCTGGATGTTACCGTCGGGGGAAATGCGATGATTAAAGATCGTCGATTTACTTCACGCCGTATTGCTTATCGAGATGCAATTCCTCCTTTTGTTCCTGGTGATTTAGCTGGACAAAGTCCTGGCACTTTGTTCGATGATAATAATGTACTTGAATACATGGAGTTGGTAGAATCAACTCAGTTTAATAAAGATTGGTATGATGGGGCACAAAATATTTATGCAGCCTTCATTAGTAACAAATGGCAGATATTTGATAATCTTTCGCTTGAGGTTGGATTGCGAGCTGAGCAATCCAAACAAACGATTGAGACTCCAGATGGTTTGAATGGGGAGTATGAAGAAGTTTCTCGTGTAGAAAACACTGATTTTCTACCTGCTGTGAATCTCACATACGAAGTTGGGAAGCAGACAAATCTCCGTGCAGCTTATTCTCAGACACTAGCACGACCTGAATTTCGAGAGATCTCAAACTTTGCTTTCGCCGATTATCTCGGAGGCCAGCGTGTGTACGGAAATCCGGAGTTGACGCAAACCAACATCACCAACTATGATATTCGCTTCGAGAAATATCCCCAGGGTGGGCAAATGATTGCAGTGAGCCTTTTTTACAAACAGTTTGAACAACCTATTGAAAAGTTTTACCGACTTACAGAAGCCAATGAAGTAAGGTATGGTAACGCCCAAGAAGCAGATCTTTATGGAGTTGAACTGGAGGGTCGCAAAAATATAACTGACCGCCTTCAGGTCGTTGCCAACGCTTCATACATCTTTTCAGAAACTCGAATGAGCGAAACAGAGCAAAATAGAGTAGCCAATACTAAACGACCCATGGTAGGGCAATCTCCATATGTTATTAATGCATCAGTCTTTTATTCAATGCCCGATTGGAGGACGGACTTCTCTGTGAGCTACAACACCTTCGGAGAACGAATCGTGACTGTTGGCAAAAGACCTCAACGTCATGATGAATATGAGCAACCATTTCATGACTTGGGTGTTAAGATCGATCATTCCATAGGTCGGATCGACTTAAGTCTGGAAGCCAATAATTTACTTAAAGATTCTCGCGAATACACACTCGGAGATGTGACTACGTTTAAATACAAGCCGGGTGCTACGTTCAAACTTGGAGCAACGCTTTCGTTTTAAAATGATCAAAGCTCTTTTAACTATTTGCTGATGTGCAGTTAACCGTTTCTTAAAGTATGTGCCTTATAATCAAATCCAGTTCAAACTAACCTAATAACCTAATCAAATAATCACATGATGAAGATTAATTTTACAAAACTAGCAAGCTTATTTGTACTTGCCTTTGCCTTAACCTTTGCGGGTTGCGGTGGTGATGACAACCCTGTAAATGGGGGTGACGACAACGGAGATGGAAATGGTGGAACACCTTCTATAAGTTCTTTTGAACCTGCCTATGCCGATTTTGGCCAGGAAGTAACCATTACAGGCGAAAATTTTGCTTCTGAAGCTGACGATAATACAGTTACTTTTGGAGGAGATGTAGAAGCTACGGTTGAATCTGCCTCTTCTACTGAACTGACTGTGACGGTTCCTGAAGGAGCTGATGATGGTCCTATTTCAGTAGAAGCAAATGATGAAACTGCTGAATCAAGTGCTTCCTTTGGCATTGTTCCTCAGACATATCAGGATTTCCCGGGTAATAAAACGCTGATCTACCAAGATGAAACTTGGTCTAGTGATACAACAATTGCAGGTCCTCAATTTGTGCTTCCGGGCGCCACGCTTACTGTTGAACCGGGCGTAAAAGTTGAGTTTGAATATCACAATGGTAATGCGGATGATGTAGGAACTATTATTACTATACCAGGAGACGAATCCAACTATGCTACTGAACGACCTTCTGGTAGATTAGTCGCCGAAGGAGAAGCCGATAATCCTATTGTCTTTACCTCTACCAGGAAAGAAGTTGCAAGCTGGGGCGGAATCATTATGGCCGGCAAAGCCAGCAACAATGTTCCTGGCGGACAAGGTGAAATTGAAGGTCTTTCTGAAGGTGTGCAGTTTGGTGCTGACATTGACGGAGGAGAATCCTTCAAAGACGACGATGACAGCGGTGTACTGAGTTACGTCCAAATCAACTATTCAGGATACAGTATCGCTGCGGGTAGTGAGCTGCAGGCACTCACCACCTATTCTGTTGGTAGTGGAACTCAGTTTGACCACATCAGTATCTTTAAATCGGTAGATGATGGTATTGAACCTTTTGGAGGTACGCATGATATTAAATACCTCGTTATCGTAGATGCCGCAGACGATACCTTTGATGGTGACCAGGGATGGACTGGAAGAGGACAGTTTTGGTTAGGTATTACAACCGAAGGCTACCCATCAAACCGTGGTTGGGAGAACGATGGTTGTGCTGATACCGGGGAATGTGACGGTGGAAATGGCCCGACGGCACCCAAAGTCTACAATGCAACGATGTGGGGTAATGATACTGACAACGGTGAAGAAATATATGGCACAATGCTCCGAGAAGGTCTTACCGGAGACTATAAAAATATCATTTTTGCCAATTATGGAAACGCGGTTGTACCCATTCATGTGGAAACTGATGGAACGGAAGGTAACATTGGCAATACGTTAACTTTCGGTGGTAACTTCTCTTATAATAACGCATCTAATGACTACTCTGACTTGCCATATTCAATGGAAGATGTAGGACTTAGTGTTATCGACGATTCACCGTTCACCGATGCTGCAAACTACGACTTTTCACTAGTAGAAGGTTCAGATCCTGCAACTCAAGGAGAATCTGTTCCTGATGATGATTTCTACACCCCGGTTGATTTCAGTGGTGCTGTAGGGGTTAAAGGTTCTGAACAAGACTGGACCACTGATGCTGAATGGATTAAGTGGGAAAAATAAGATAGTAGTCTCAATTCGTTCCGAAACGTCTCACATCCCTATGTGAGGTGTGCTGATCACAAAGGGGGCTCGTTGACTCGGGCCTCCTTTTTTTTATTGAAGAGTACTTATTTGCTTGACAAAAGAATTCAATCAGCGTACATTTAATCGTAAATTTACGATAATATTGATAGATACTATGGCTATAACAAAAGCAAAATTGTTTGATATTTCTCAAAAACGTACCGCCGAGCTGATGAAAGCGCTCGGACACCCGGCACGTATTGCAATAATTGAATTACTTGCCGAGCGTGATACCTGCATCTGTGGGGATATTACTAATGAGCTGCCTTTGGCACAATCAACGGTATCGCAACATTTAAAAGCGCTGAAAGAAGCCGGAATTATAAAAGGAGAAGTAGATGGTGTGCGTACGTGCTACTGCCTAAATCCCGAGGGAATAACTGAACTCAGTGAATTGCTGATCCCGCTGATTAAGAATTTGACAACTGCAACTGAAGAACAATGCTGCTGATATGAGTACAACTAAAAAAACAGCTGAAGAACTAAAACAAACAGTAAAAGAGAAGTACAGCCAAATTGGTCAACAGTCCATGCAGGTTAAAAGTAGCTCTTGCTGTGGATCAACTGGAGATGAAGTCTATAATGTAATGACCGATGATTATAGCGAGATCCAGGGCTATAACAAAGATGCCGACATGGGTCTTGGGTGCGGTTTGCCCACCGAGTTTGCGAAAATAAAAGAGGGCAATACGGTGATTGATCTTGGATCAGGAGCCGGTAATGACTGTTTTGTGGCCCGTCATGAAGCCGGATCAACAGGGAAAGTGATCGGCATCGATTTTGCCGAGCCGATGATTGCCAAAGCCCGCCAAAACGCTGAGAAACTGGGATACAACAACGTTGAATTTCGGTATGGGGATATTGAAGAGATACCCGTATCAGACGACGTAGCCGATGTAATCGTCAGTAATTGTGTCCTCAATTTGGTGCCCAATAAACCCAAAGTTTTTTCCGAAATTTTTCGCACGCTAAAACCAGGTGGACATTTTAGCATTTCGGATATTGTGCTGGTAGGTAAATTACCCGAGGCTCTGCGCAAAGATGCTGAAATGTATGCCGGTTGCGTATCCGGGGCGATTCAAAAGGAGGAATATTTGGGACACATTGAGGATCTTGGATTTAAAAATATCACGATTCAAAAAGAGAAAACGATTGAACTCCCAGATGATATTTTAGCTCGATATTTATCCGAAGTGGAAATAGCTGAGTTTAAAAACGGAGATACCGGCATCTACAGCATCACAGTATTTGCTCAAAAGCCTTTTGGTGAAGGTGGCGATAAACCCATAACAATGGATGAACCGGTACAAATTTCTACTTCAGGTCCAGCTTGCACACCGGGATCAGGTTGCTGTTGATGAAAACCATATTGCAGGAACGTATTGCAATACATCCCTGCAATCGAATTGGAACAAACAAATTCTAACCAATAAAATTATTGTGTATTCAGAGATAGAACAATACATCAGCAGTCTTGAAGAAAACCTCAAAGCAATCCCGGATCAACGAAAGCAAAAGCTAACGGATATAGCCGATTATATCCGATCTAAGGAATCTGCAAACCTAACTTTTATTTGTACTCATAACAGCCGGCGAAGTCATCTTTGTCAGATTTGGTCAGCAGTAATGGCAAAGCATTTTGATGTAGATAATATTGAAACCTATTCTGGGGGCACCGAAGCCACGGCTTTTAATTCGAGGGCAGTGGAGGCTGTAGAGCGGGCCGGATTTAAAGTCGAAAACCCCGGTGGCAAAAATCCACGGTACGAGGTGTTTTTTGGTGAGGACGAAAAACCGCTAATGTGCTTTTCCAAAACGTTTGATGATGCTTACAATCCACAGAAAAATTTTGCGGCTATAATGACCTGCTCCGATGCCGATCAAAACTGTCCGATTGTACCAGGTGCCGAGAAACGGTTTTCTATTCCGTACGTCGATCCCAAAGAGTCTGATGGCACACCCCAAGAAGCCGCAACCTACGATGAGCGCTGTAAGCAAATCGCTGCCGAGATGTATTATTTGATGAATGTTGTCAAGTCAAAGAATTGAAAACTTATACAAAAAACGTTTCTTCAGGGCGGAAATTGAGTTACAGTTTAGAAATGGTAATCTGATCTTCTTTTTCTTACCTGCCAGTTTTTTGGGACTGCGTTTCTTTCGGTGTATTCAGCAGTAATAGTTACCTTTCAACTCGATTCCGCCCACAGCTTCTATGCTTTCTATTCCAGCAATTTTCCCCGCCCTAATCCGGCGACATAAAATCCCGGTACCTCCAATTCTTTTTTAGTATTCACGCTTAAATAATCAGATTAAACAGATATCCTGATAGGACGATAAAGATTGTTACCACGCCGAAAAACACCGCAATTAATTTCATCGTCATCACTTTTTTTAGAAGAGTTCCTTCTGGAAGAGATAATCCAACGGTAGCCATCATAAAAGCGATGGCGGTTCCGAGAGGCACGCCCTTGGCTACAAAAACCTCAATCACCGGCACGATTGCCGCCGCGTTGGCGTACATCGGAACGGCCAGAATTACGGCAAAAGGCACCGTCCACCAAGAACCACTACCTAAATAATCCGCAAAGAAATCGCCCGGAACATATCCGTGCATCGCCGCGCCTATACCTATTCCGATAATAATATAGAGTAAAACGCTGTTCACAATGCCCATGGATTCTCTCGTGATTTCAGGAAGCCGGTCCCACAAGGTTCTTTTTTGTTCAGTCGTCTCAACCTGTTCTTGGACGGTATTGTCCATTAGGTTTTTCACCCAATCGGTGAGCCACGATTCCAGGTTGAATTTACCTAGTACCCATCCTCCAAATGTACCCAGCAGAATTCCCGATCCCGCATAAATCAGGGTTGCCTTCCAGCCGAAGAGCCCGATAAACATGGCAATCGCGATTTCGTTAACCAGCGGGGATGTGATCAGAAAGGAAAAAGTAACTCCGAGTGGAATTCCTCCTTTTACAAAACCGATAAAAAGCGGCACGGATGAACAAGAACAGAATGGAGTAATTGCACCAAAAAGTGATGACAGGAAATACTCAGTCCCGTACAGTTTTTTCTTTTGAAGTAAACTCCTGAGCTTTTCAACGGGGAAGTAAGCATTCACGATCCCCATGATGAAAACGATCACAAACAATAAAATCAGAATTTTGATGGTGTCGTACACAAAGAAGTTGAGCGCAGTGCCCAAATGTGATTCAGGTGCTAATTCTAGAATGGTGTAGGTTAACCAATCGGCAAAAGATTCTAACCAATTAAACATCTTGCTTTATTTTCTTTTTAATTTTCAATTTTATGATGTGCTGCAGCAGGAACCGCCCGTATCGCCCTCAAGGATGAATGTAGGATCACCCACTGTTAAAAACCCCTTCGACACCCAGCGATCCAGGCCAAATTTCATGTTTGCCACGCGATCGGGATCATATCCTTTATGAAGTAAATAATTGGCGGCTCTCAGGCTTCGTTCACCCACACGGCATACCAGCACGACGGTTTTATTTTGGGGGATTTCTGTAAACCGGTCTTCAAATTCTGACAGTGGGATATGCATGATCTTGGGCACATCGAATGCCAGTTGCTCCACTTCATCCGGCTCACGCACATCAACGAGCCAAGCGCCGTTTTTTATCCATTTTTGAGTGGTTTCGGGACAGATCTCATTTATTTCTATTTGTGCCATAGTGTTTTCTGCAGAATGATTATTGTTTCAAGAGTTCTTTAATTTCGCTTACCTGGGCTACTCTTCCTTTGATGTGAATTGTATCATCAATCAATAGTACCGGAGTGGTCAAGACATTGTACTTCATCATTTCTTCCATGTCCTCTACTTTTTCAACGTTTGCTTCAAGCTCAAGGCTGTCTAACGCTTTTAATACATTATCATATGTGCTTTTGCACTTGGGGCATCCGGGTCCTAAAATTTTTATATTCTTCATTTTACCTGTCTGTTTATTTGCATTTTGAAATTCATCGTAATATAACGATTAATGCGTTTAATTCATCGTTTCCATACGATTAAATGTATTGAATTTAGTTATCGGCCCTATAGGTATAAACCTATCTGCCATTTGTCAGAATTTAATGGCAATTTTATACAATAATCAGGGTTCAAATGTTTGGTAACAATGTCTTCTAATCGTATATTTACGATCTACGATAAACTAAGTTCATTTTATGAACAAAGGGTACCTAAAAATGTGGGAAATGGGGCGCACACGGCTCACCGATCAGCTTGATGGAATAGGTGAAGAGGACTTGCTGAAGCGGTCGCATGCCGATTCTAACAGCGTGGGTTGGCTGCTCCGGCATATTGCTGAAGTGGAGCTGCTGTTCAGCAAAAATGTATTCGGAAAAGAGATCGAAGTGAAGGCACAAACGATTGGAAGCCTGGCCAAGGATCGCGGCCAGTTTGATGAGCACGGGCCGCTTATGGAATTGATTGAACGGGCTGGCAACGAGCTACAGTCGGCTATTGATTCAGTTGAGGACTGGGCAGCAGAGGTAACCACGGCCGAATTTGGAACGGTTACCAAAGCGGAGGCTTTGGCACGGATTATGACACATACCGCTTTTCACGCCGGACAAATCAGTCTTGCCCGTAAATACGGAAAAGAATTTAACGATAAATAGAATATCACTAAGCAAACGATTAAAACTATGGAAAATACAAAGCAGCAAAACCAAACAGCAACCCTAACCGTTTATGACCCCGCTATGTGCTGCAGCACCGGTGTTTGTGGACCGGATGTAGATGATAAGTTGGTGGATTTTGCCAATGATGTAAAATGGCTGAAATCACAAGGCTTTACGGTGCAGCGTCACAACCTGGGGCAGGAACCCGAAGCCTTTAAATCAAATCCGGAAGTAATTGCACGGCTGCAAAACGAGGGTTCTGATATCCTGCCCATTTTAACGATTGATGGATCTATTATATCAGAAGGTGACTATCCAAATCGCGATCAACTGACTGATTGGCTTGGCATTAAAGCCGGCGATGAAGCTGCGACTTCTGATGAAAAGCAAGAGATATTGAGTCTGCTTAGAAAATCTGTTGTTGAGGGCAATATCGGTCAGATACGCAATCAGTTTCAGCTTGGGGAAAATACAGGCATTTCTAAAGAGGAACTGGTTGGTATTATTCAAGCTGGAGTTAATGAGCGTCAACAGACTACGAAAAAAGCAGTTGATGCTGCCAATGAATTATTGGGCATTTCTACCAACGGTTGTGCGCCGGGAAGCGGATGCTGTTAAAATGTCTTCCTTTGAGGGGGCACGACTATTATTCCAAATTTTTAAGGCAGAGAATTTGAACACAAGAAGATACCATTATGAAAGATCTACAGATTACCCCCTACATCTTTTTTACCGGAAAGGGCGGCGTCGGTAAAACCTCACTGGCCAGTGCTACGGCCGTTAAACTGGCTGATGAAGGTAAAGATGTACTACTTATCAGCACCGATCCGGCTTCTAATCTCAAGGAAGTATTGGAGACGGAAATTACTGAAAAGATTACGGCTGTTGAGGGATTGTCGAATCTGCACGCCGTAAACATCGACCCGGAGCAGTCGGCCGAGGAGTACCGAAATCGCGTGTTATCTCCGCTGGAAGATATATTACCCGAGGATGAAATCAATAAAATACGGGAAGAGCTGTCCGGCGCCTGCACCACGGAAATTGCGGCTTTTGATGAGTTTGCCCGCTATGTAGCCGGCAACGGAGAAGAAGAACAGCCCTACGATGTCATTATTTTTGATACAGCTCCTACGGGACACACGCTTCGCCTGCTGGAACTTCCGGCGGCGTGGAGTGATTTTATTGATCGCAATCCCGATGGCGCCTCGTGCATCGGTCCGTCGTCAGCGCTGAAAACCAGTCAGGAACGTTACCAGAAAGTAGTAGAGCGCCTGCAGGATGAAGGAGCTACTACGATTTATCTTGTCAGCCGTCCCGAGGAAGCGGCGCTGGAAGAGGCCGAACGATCGAGCAAAGAGCTCAAAGAGATGGGGCTTGCCAACCAGTTTTTGTTGGTGAATGGCTATTTTGAGCCGTTTGACGAGTCGGATGAGTTGGCGCAGATAATGAAAAAACAGGCAGATGAGGCGCTCGAACAGATGCCGAAATCACTGAAAGAAATGGATCGGCTCGTCTTTCCGCTTCGTCCCTATAATCTGCTCGGACTCGATAAGCTTCGCAAGGTTTTTGAGCCGCTGGACAAAAATTCAATCAAAAGTGAGGGTATCGAATTAAATCGAGATGATTACGAAAGCTCACTGCCTGATCTAACGCAACTGGTTGATGAGATTACCCAAGATAAGGATCATGGACTGGTATTAACGATGGGCAAGGGCGGCGTTGGAAAGACAACCATGGCCGTAGCTATTGCTATGAAGCTGGCCCAACGTGGATATCCGGTGCACCTGACGACCACCGATCCCGCTGCACACCTGACGCACTTTCTTAGAGATTCGGGTGAACGTCCCGAGCAGCTGACCGTAGATCGCATTGATCCCAAAGCGGAAAAGGAGGCCTATATCCAAAAAGTGATGAAGCGCAAGGCCACTGATATGGATGAAGAAGAGCGTAAGCTTCTGCGCGAGGATTTGGAATCACCGTGCACCGAAGAGGTGGCCGTATTCCAGGCTTTTTCCAAGGAGATCCATAAGGCCAAACGCCAGTTTGTGGTGATGGATACAGCTCCCACGGGTCATACGCTGCTGTTGCTCGATACCACCGGAAGTTATCACCGGGAAGTTCTGCGTAACAGCGCGGTTTCTGCGGACAAGCTAAAAACACCGTATATGTACCTCAAGAATCCTGATTTTGCGAAGCTACTGATCGTTACGCTTCCCGAAACCACTCCCATCACCGAGGCGGCGCAACTGCAGGATGATCTGCGACGATCCGAGATTGAGCCCTACGGATGGATCGCCAATCAGAGCCTGTCGGCGGCCGAAATATCTGACCCGCTGCTGAAACAACGCGCGGCCGAGGAGCTGCCCCTGCTCAAAAAGATAGAAAAGGAGCATGCCAGCCGGCTGTATAGCGTGCCGTGGTTGGAGCAGGATACTTTGATTGAAAAATTGGTTAATGAGGATTCTGATAAAATTAAAATGCCGGTATGAATTAATACTGTTCTGTAAGGACTAAATACCGAATGAGTAAACTGATCAACTAACATTCAGTTTAATTGGTCACGGTTTAAGACAGTGGATTTGATCGTGGGTTTTTAATTTTTAGTCACAACTGCGGATTACTACAAGGAGAGATATAAGCAGTAAAATTGCAATAAGTTATATTTGATATCATAGACCGAAGCTAATAACTTCGGTTTATAATTTGGAACCCTTGATTTGAATAAGGCGTTATAATGAGTCAATATTTTAATCGACCTAATAATAAAATCCACCTACTTTGGTTTTTGTAACAAGACGTGCTCATTTTAACGCTGCCCATCGTTTGCATAATCCCGAAAAGTCAGATGAATGGAACAAAAAGACGTTTGGGAAATGCAATCATGAGAATTGGCACGGACACAATTATATCCTTAAGGTAACCGTTGCTGGTAAACAGGATAAGGATACCGGCTATGTTATTGATTTATCAGAATTAAAAGGGATTGTGGAAACCCGCATTGTTGACAAGTGTGATCACAAAAATTTAAATTTAGATGTTCCCTTTTTGGATGGGATTATACCATCAACAGAAAATTTAGTGGAAGCTTTTTTTAAGGAGCTTGAAGATCCTATTCGAAAGGCAACAAATGGGACAGGATTTTTGTATGAGGTTGAGTTGCAGGAAACCGAACGAAATTCAGCGAAATATTGTCCATATCTTTTGAAAAAAGAGATTCCCACGATAGATTAATTACCAACTAATTGCAGTTTTAACGAATGATTTCTACAAAATTGAAACGACAGTACGATCCTACATTTACCGTTTCTGATGACTATAAAGCCAGTTTGCCCGATTTGCAAAATGGCCCGGCGTCGCTAATTGAAGGCGCTGATGTACCCATCCAACAGGTTGGTATATCTAATTTCAAATTGCCACTTAAATATCCGCGACCCGATGGGGAGCTGATCAAACTGGAAACGTCTGTCGATGGATATGTAGGATTAGAGGCCGGTAAGAAAGGCATAAATATGAGCCGCATTATCCGATCGTTTTATGATTTTGAGGATGATGTTTTCCATCCCGATAAGTTGGAAGAAGTTTTGGAAACATATCGCGAAGAGCTCAATACGCAAACGGCTTATCTGCGGTTGTCATTTAACTATCCAATCAAGCAGGAAAGCTTGCGATCGGGACTGGAGGGATACCAGTATTATACGGTGTCTATTGAGGGTATAATGGATGCTAATGGACATTTCCGCAAGTTTATGCACTTGGATTTTGAATACAGTAGCGCGTGTCCGTGTTCGTATGAACTTTCTGAGCATGCCCGTGAAACGCGTGAGGTGGCCAGTATTCCACATAGCCAGCGAAGTGTCGCCAATTTAACGGTTGAGCTGAATGAGGAAATCTTTGTTGAGGATTTGGTTAATCACTGCCAAGAAGCGCTGATGACCGAAACGCAGGTAATGGTTAAGCGTGAGGACGAGCAAGCCTTTGCTGAAATGAATGGGGCGTATCAAAAGTTTGTGGAAGATGCGGCGCGATTGTTATATGAAGAGTTAAATGATGAAGACCGTATCCACGATTTTGTAATCCGATGTACGCATATGGAAAGTCTCCACAGCCATGATGCCGTAAGTCGAATTTGTAAAGGCGTTAAAAACGGTCTGCGGTAATTTAAATAAACTGTAGAGCTTACCCTGACAGTGTTCCGAACGCTGTCAGGGTTTTTTGTTTTATAGCTGAAATAGCATCTAAGAGTTTCTGACTAGAAAAGTGTACAGACTTGGGACATCCCTTACAGTCGTTCGGTGACATGGTTTACACTTCTAATTTCAACAATTTGGGGTCTGGGGCGGATCGCGGCAAAACAATTGGAAAAGCAACAGACTTTTTAGATTAAAGAGCTGGCTTATAATTTTATAAAGAACAAAATCTACGATTCCCCCAGCAGTTTTTTCGTCATTTTTTGGTGACAAAAAATGGACAGTATCCTTCAGGGAGTACCTATTTTATTACTAATAAGACGAAATTCAATTTGATCAATCTCCCTAAATCCCTCTTTTCTAAGAGGGACTTGTAGACTCTTCAACTAAAATCAATGAATTCTTCCTTAGGGAAGCCTGTCTGCACGAAGTCATTTTATAGGAAGGCTGCTACAATTGTAAAGGTTTTGGCGTAGGCAGGGAATGAAGTTTAGTTTTATAATTTCTTGCAAAATACGGCAAGCCTTCGTTAAACAAACAAAATACCGGTTCTCAAAAGGGGGACTTCAAAAGTGAAATCATGCCCCAAAGCCCACTCCACTACCCTGACAGAGGGGATGTCGTGATAGAGGCATGGAGTGTTTGAGGGTGCTGGGTTAATAGACTACCCCAATTAGAGGCTATGCGAGCACTACGCAAACCCTTTGCAAGCCTTACACATAGCCTTCGCGTAGGGCTCGCAAGGTTAAGCCATGGCATTTTTTTGTGGAATAAAAAAATGCATCGCAGCAGAACTACGATGCCAGAAAGGTTTAAAATACATAAGGAGCGTGTTGCAATACGCTCCTTATTAGTATTTGATGAGGAATTAGTTCAACGCCTCATTAATAAGTTTTTCTTGCTCGGCTTTGTGGACCTTCTTTTGTCCTGCAGCCGGTGATGCAGAAGCTTGTCGACCTACGTAGCGCAAATTCTGTCCATCTTTTAGCTGCTGCATAATGCGCGTTGAGACAAACGTCCAAGCACCCATGTTACGTGGTTCCTCCTGACACCAAACGATATCATCTACATGGCTGTATTCATCCAGAATATCACTGATGTCTTTATTTGGGAAAGGATAATATTGCTCTAAACGAGTAATGGCAACATTATCGATCTCCTCATCCTGACGCTGTTTATATAGATCGTAATAGACCTTACCTGAGCAGATCACCAGTCGATCAATATTGCTCTTATCCTCGACTTCCTGATCAGGAATAAATGGCTGATATTGTCCCTTAGCTAAATCATCGGTTTTAGAAGTTGCCAGTGGGTGACGAAGCAAGCTCTTGGGTGACATAATGATCAACGGTTTCTTGTCTTCCTGTTTGGCCTGCTTGCGCAAGATGTGGAAATACTGAGCCGGTGTCGTCAAATTGACAACCTGCATATTATCTTCGGCGCAAAGTTGCAGATAACGCTCCAATCGGGCCGAAGAGTGTTCGGGGCCCTGACCTTCATAGCCGTGAGGGAGTGTCATTACTAACGATGATTTTTGCCCCCACTTTGCTTCACTGGCAGAGATATATTGATCCATCATTACCTGAGCGCCGTTGGCAAAGTCGCCAAATTGAGCTTCCCAGATGACCAGCGCATCAAGCTTGGCTGCACTGTATCCAAACTCAAAACCCACAGCAGCGAATTCGCTTAGCAGGCTGTTGTACGGATAAAATGGCGCTTGATCGTCATCGATATTATTAAGGGGAATAAACTTTTGGTCCGTTTCGGTTCCGTGCAGGATGGCATGACGATGCGAAAAGGTACCTCGCTCGGCATCCTGTCCCGTTAGTCGAACCGTAGTGCCGTCTTTGAGGAGCGAACCGAAAGCCAGTGCTTCAGCAAATCCCCAGTCAATTTTCTTTTCATTCTTTTCAACCGTTTCGGCGCGTTTTGCCAGCTGTCGTAACAACTTAGGATTGGCATCGAAATCCTTTGGAACGGTATTCAACTTGACTGCAATATCTTTGAGTTCTTTTTCGGGATAGGTGGTATCCGGAAACTCGTTCCAGTCTTCTTGCGTCATTTCATGGCGGTCAATCATGTCTTTGGTAACTTCGAGGGGGGAGGCATTTTTTGCATCCTCAAAAGCCTCACGAAGTAGCTCGTCAAACTCGTCAAAGATTTCTTGCATTTCTTCTTCGGTAAATTCACCGCGTCCAAGCAGTGTATCGGTATAAATGTCGCGCACCGTCGGATGATTTTCAATCTCCTTATACATGCCAGGCTGCGTAAAGGCTGGCTCATCTCCCTCGTTGTGACCGTGCTTACGGAAGCCAATCAGGTCAATAACAACATCTTTGCCAAATTTCTGTCGATATTCGAAGGCCATCTGCATAGCATGTACGGCTTCTTCGGGGTTATCGCCATTGACGTGGAAAATTGGGGCCAGAATAGCTTTTGCAAGATCGGAAGCATATTCGGTAGAACGTCCATCTTCGGGTAGGGTTGTAAATCCAATTTGGTTATTAATAACAATATGAACGGTACCCCCTGTCTTATAGGCGTCAAGCTGCGACATGTTAAGCGTTTCCGCAACAACTCCTTGACCGGCAAAGGCTGCATCACCATGAATGAGTACGGGTAGATTTTTCTTTTCGGCCTCTTTGCCATCGTGATCCTGGGTGGCACGGGTAGCACCTTCAACAACAGGATTCACTGATTCGAGGTGACTGGGGTTGGGCATTAATTCAATCTCGACTTCTTCCCCCGCCGTGGTTTTATACGTTCCTTTTGATCCCAAGTGATACTTGACATCGCCAGAACCCTGAATGCTACCGGGATCGAGGTTTCCTTCAAAATCCGCAAAGACTTTCCGGTAGGGCTTATTCATGATATTCACCAGTATGTTCAAACGTCCCCGGTGGGCCATACCCATAAATATTTTTTCAACTTTGTCTTCGCCCGCTTTTTCAAGCATGTGATGCATCATGGGAATCAACGTGTCAGCCCCTTCGAGTGAGAAACGTTTGTGGCCGATGTATTTCTTATGCAAGAACTGCTCAAAAGCCATCGCCTGATTCAGCTTGTGCAGAATCTGTTCTTTCTGATCTTTGGTCAACTCAGGCGTATTAGTTGTTGACTCCATACGCTCACGGAGCCATTTGCGTTCTTCGAGATCCAGGATGTGCATAAATTCCGCTCCCAGCTTGCCACAGTACGTTTCGCGCAGCAAGGTAATGATTTCTCGAAGCGTAGCTTTTTCATTTCCTCCAAGACCACCGCAATAAAACTCGCGATCCAGATCCCACAGTGTAAGATCGTAGTAACTCAGATCCAGCTCGGGACTGTGCCCGGGTTCGTCGCTCAGGGGGTCGAGATCAGCAAGTACGTGACCACGCGTGCGATACATATTGATGAGTCGCATCACATTAATAGCACGCTTGTTTTGCTCGAGCGTTGCACCGCTGCCATCAAGCTGACCTACGTAATTGTCGGCACCATAGGGCAGGGGATCATACGGGATTTCCAGATCCTCAAAAATATCGTTGTAAAAGTTTTCTTCGCCATTCAGCAGGCTGTGGACTTTCTTAAGAAATGCACCCGATTCAGCACCTTGAATTACGCGGTGATCATAGGTCGAGGTCATATTCATCACTTTGCTGATGCCCAGCTTATTAAGTACCTCTTGTGACATCGATTGGTATTCCGCGGGATAATCAATAGCACCGGTGGCGATAATAGCACCTTGTGTTTTCATCAGTCGGGGCACCGATTGCACGGTACCAATCATTCCAGGGTTGGTCAATGTAAGGGTTGTACCCTGGAAATCAGCAATTTCAAGATTGCCGTTGCGGGCTTTGTCAATAAGATCCGCATAGGCATATAGAAACTCCTTAAAGTTCATCTTGTCAACGCCCTTGATGTTGGGCACCAACAAATTGCGAGAACCATCCTTATTTTGGACGTCGATAGCCAGACCCAAATTTACCTGTTCAGGAATTACTTTATAAGGATCCCCATCTTTATACATGAACGAATTATTCATGTTGGGATATTCTTCCAGCGCCTTTACAATAGCCCAGGCAATATAATGGGTAAATGAAGATTTCGGCTCATTACGCTTTTTGAGATGTCGATTGATAATATCGCGATCCTCAATCAACATTTTCATCGGTAGCGAGCGCACCGAAGTGGCCGTGGGAACCTCAAGGCTCTCATCCATATTTTGGACAATCTTGCTGGAAACACCCTTGATTTTTTCGAGCGTAGCGCCAGATGGAACATCAGCTTTGCTA
Organism: Bacteroidota bacterium; assembly: GCA_051746985.1. Lineage (GTDB taxonomy): Bacteria > Bacteroidota > Rhodothermia > Balneolales > Balneolaceae > Fodinibius. The sequence goes on along the minus strand of JBNJFP010000010.1, from coordinate 65,123 downwards.
TCGCCTTTTTGCTTGGGTGCTTTCTGTTTGGTTTTTGATTTCTTTTTAGCCTTTGCGGCTTCAGCCTGTTTAGCAACAGAAGATCCATTACCGGTCTTTTGTGCCTTTGTTTTTGAATCTTCTGTTTGTTCTACACCTTCAATTTCATCAAAATATTGGCGCCAGTGATTAGGAACCGAAGAAGGGTCTTCTTTATACTGGTTATATAGTTCTTCGACAAGTGCTGAGTTGGGTCCGAATGCGGCTTCGAGCGACTTCAAAATATGTCTTATTGAGTGGGTTTAAATTATTAGTAAATAAACGTCTGCAAGAGTTAAAATTGACTGTTATTTTTGGTTTCTTTAAGCCATCAACAATCAAGCCTAAAGTTAACTATTGTTTATTTAAATTACGATTCTTGAACAGAGATAATTTTTGATCACTCTCTGCATATTCGTCAATGTTAACAGTGATATCTGAATATAGGTTTCAGTGAATTTATGAACGAAAAAGCGAAACAAAAAACAGGGGCAGAAAACATTCAATGGGATCTTTCTGACCTGTATAAATCCGTTGATGACCCCGCTCTTGAAAATGACAAAGAAAAAGTTGTTGAGCAGGCCAAAGAGTTTGCCAAAACATATAAGGGAAAGGTAGCCGACCTTGATGGAAAAGAGATGAAGCAGGCGCTTGTGGATTATGAAGAGATCATTGAAACGATTGGGAAGATTGGCTCCTATGCACACCTGATCTGGTCAACTAATACTAATAGCCCCCAATATGGAAAGTTGATGCAGGAAGCAAAGGAACTATCATCCGAAATTCATCAGAAGCTGGTATTCTTTGATGTGGAATGGCTGGCTGTGGATGATAAGAAAGCTAAAAATCTGATTACCAGTGATTCGCTGGAACATTACCGGCACTACCTGGAAACTTCGCGTCGTTATAAAGATCATGTACTGAGCGAGAAGGAGGAGCAAATTTTATCCGCAAAAAAGGTGACCGGACGCAGTGCGTGGAATCGTTACTTTGATGAAACGATGGGGGCGGCCCGTTTTGATCTTGATGGAGAAGAGTTGACCCAGCAGCAGGTGCTCAGCAAACTCCACGAACCGGACCGCGATCTGCGGAAGCGAGCACATAGGTCGCTGACCGATACGTTCGAAGATCACAGTCGTACGCTTACTTTCATTTTTAATACCCTGCTGGCAGACAAGCATACCGATGACAAACTGCGCGGATACGACAGCTGGATTTCTTCGCGAAACCTGGCTAACGAAATTGATGATAAGACAGTCGAAACCTTAGTTAAATCTGTGACGGATAATTACAGCTTAGTGCACCGATTTTATGATTTAAAGCGGGAGCTTCTGGGCTACGACGAACTATTTGATTACGATCGATATGCACCCATCCTTGAAAGCGAAGAGACTATAAAATGGTCCGAAGCCAAGGAGATGGTGCTGGATTCGTACTCCGATTTCCACCCGCAGATGGGAAAAATAACGTCGGAATTTTTTGATAAGAATTGGATTGACGCGGCTTTGCAGCCCGGCAAACGGGGGGGCGCCTATTCGGCCAGTACCGTCCCGTCGGTGCATCCATACGTGTTTATGAATTTTAACGGAAAGGTGCGTGATGTGCAGACGCTGGCCCATGAATTGGGCCACGGGGTTCATCAGTATTTATCTCGCAAGCAAGGGGCACTGCAGGCCGATACACCCTTGACTACAGCTGAAACAGCATCGGTGTTTGGAGAGATGCTTGTATTCCAAAAATTGATGCGTACCCTCGACGATCCCAAAGAAAAGCTGGCGCTGCTGATTGGCAAAATTGATGATACTATTGCAACAGTGTTTCGTCAGGTGTCGATGAATCGTTTTGAGGATGCCATGCATACGCATCGGCGTGAAAAAGGAGAGCTCTCGACCGAAGATTTTTCTAATTTATGGCGTGAGACGCAGGAAGCGGTATATGGAGATTCCGTAACATTGACCAAGGAGTATAATCTTTGGTGGAGTTACATACCACACTTTTTGCATACACCGGGTTATGTATATGCCTACGCCTTTGGAGAATTGCTGGTGCTGGCGCTGTATCAGGAATATACGCAGTCTGAAAACGGTTTTGCCGAAAACTATATTGAAATGCTGGAGGCCGGCGGATCTGATTGGCCCGAAAATATTGTTGGCAAGCTTGGGCTTGATATCACGCAGCCCGGTTTCTGGGATAATGGATTAACAGCAATCGAGGAGATGATCGAACAGGCAAAAGAACTGGCTAATAAGATAAAATAACCACGGGATGAAAAATTACGCAACGGCACGGGAGAAAGAGCGATCAAATGCCGAGATTATGGGACGGAAGCGTCAGGAGAAAGCTCTGCGGGAGTTTAAACAGGTACTTAACGATCTGCTTTTTTTGTTGCAGAGTGCATCTGAGATGGAAACGGTGTATATGTACTGGGTAAACCGGTCACGTGAGCAGTTTGTGATGGAGACGAAGTCCACGGTGTTTGAAAATGTCATGTTTAAAGACCGCATAGGTTTTGAAAATCATTTTCTTGATGAGTTTAAAAATCTCGACGAGCCTACAGCCATAGAAGTGGGAGAGGATATCCCGGCATCGGTTTTAAATCACTACTATAATGAGGTGCCGGTTCGGTACATCACGTTGCTGCCATTTGTGAACAATGGAGAAACGGTGGCCATTACAATACTCGAGTCTAAAGATCATATTTTTACTGAGAATAAAAGTGATATTATTTATTCCTATATCAATGCATTGCGTAACGTATTAAATACGTATTTGGAAATTAGCGATTTATACGAGCAGCAAGACGAATGGATTGATTATGAAGAAGCCGTAACAAGTCTGCAGGTGCGATGTCATCGTAGTGAGATGATCAAACACTTGCTTAATACTATCCAAACCTACTTATATGACGGTGGGGTTTCGTTCATCACCCAGGGAATGGGACAATGGCATAATGTAATGAATGCCGAGTCGGCAAAATATGCACCGCCGGTGGGCATGAAAATGGAAGAGCGGTCGTTAGTATATGAGTCCGCTGAAAATGGAGATGCTGAGTTTGCGATCCATTTTAATAACAATCCCAAGCGACTATCGCCGCGGGAGCTGCATTCCGAAGGGGCAACGCTGGCTATCCCGCTTATGATGAAGGATCGCCGCCAGGGCGTAGTGCTGGTCTATGATAAAAACCCGCTCATCTTTAAGGAATCTACCAAGCATAAGTTAATCAATTTGGTCCGGGTAGCAAGTTTGCAAATGCTGTCGAATAATCCCAAGCTGGATGTTGACGATACTATTTTTACAAATAAATTTGAGGCATTTTTGCCTGAGCTTTGGGAGCTTAGTGTAGATTCGGAATTGCAGCGTGTAGATGGTAAAGCCGGCGGATTAAAAAGTTGGTTTGGATTGGTTACACTTTCTAATCTGCCAGAATTGCGTACCAAATTACGGATGGAGCAGCTGGATCAAATGCAGAAAGATTTAATAGCCGCATTTAACCCAAGCCAGTTTGGGTTTAATGGCATTTTGGGATATAACTCTGATTACGTGTATTCATTCTTGATTCAGAGCAAGGATGAGGATGCTGTTAAGAAATGGAGTCGCTCAGTAAAGAGAAAGTTTTCGGATTCGTTTGAGCTTTCAAATGGTATCCATATTGAGACGGGAATCAAGGTCGGTTTCGTACGCTTGCATGATGAATATAACGACAGCTACCAAGTGGTGAAAAATGCAAAATCGGCCTTATCTCAGGCTCTTAAATCCAATAAAAATGAAGCTGTATAACATTTATGGGAAATTGTTATGTAATTGTTGTTGATGGGCTTGGCGTTGGTGCACAGGAAGATGCGGCCGATTATGGTGATGAAAATGAGAATACGTTGGGTCATTTATGTGAAGCTACGGATGTGAAATTGCCGAACCTACAGCGGATGGGCCTTGGCAATATTATCCCGTTGGCATCGGTGCCCGTAGATTCTGACCCCATATGTGCATACGGAAAAATGCGGGAACAGTCGGCCGGCAAAGATTCCACGACCGGACATTGGGAGATAGCCGGTATACACCTTAATCGACCATTTCCTACCTATCCCGATGGATTTCCTCAAGAGGTTATTGATCAATTTTGTGAGGGTATTGGTGTTGAAAAAGCACTGGTAAATAAGCCTTATTCAGGAACTGATGTGATTGCCGACTACGGAGAAGAGCATATGGAAACGGGTTTTCCAATTGTCTATACTTCGGCCGACAGCGTGTTTCAGGTAGCAACGCATGTGGATGTTACGCCTATTGATACGCTTTACAAGTGGTGCCAATTTGCCCGAGAAAACGTACTTCAGGATAAGCACGGCGTGGGTCGGGTAATTGCTCGTCCGTTTACCGGAGCATCTGGCAATTTTGAACGCATTTCTGATAAACGTCACGATTATTCACTGACTCCCCCTGAGCATAATGTGATTAATCGATTGCAGGAAAATGGAATAAAAACGTATTCCATTGGTAAGATTATTGACCTTTTTGCTGAACAGGGGTTTACTCAGTTTCGTCGTACGAAGAGCAATGCAGAGGGGATTTCTCAGCTACTAAGCCTGATGTCGGCGGCCCAAGACAGTTTTGTGTTTGTTAACCTGATTGATACCGATCAAAAGTATGGTCATCGCCTTGATCCCGAAGGGTTTGCAGAGTCGCTGCAAGAATTTGACCGAGCCATACCAGCGATTGTCAGCAAGTTAGATGAGGACGATATTTTGATGATTTGCGGTGACCATGGCAATGATCCCACTTCGGAAAGCACTGACCACAGCAGAGAGTTTACACCCATTTTATTATGTCCGTCGAGTAGGGCGCAACAGAAGAATTTGGGTACGCGCGATACGTTTAGCGATATCGCAAGTACAGTAGCAGATTTCTTCGGGATAGCCGAAACATTTCCTGGTCGTTCAATGTTATTATAGAGTAGTTAGAAGTTTTAAAGGCGCTCGAAATTAACGTTTCAAACCTGTATATTACAGAGATCAAAAATATGCAACATTTTGTTGGTATCAGTCGTTGTACTATCCCATTAAACTTTGATCCTCTGAATAGGCATGATCACAGCTGTTCCACAGTTTATACGTAAATCCTAATTTAATCCATCATATCCCGTGGCAAGAAGTTCAGGTATTTCTACTCGAGAGTCAGAATCACTCGATCGTTATTTACAAGAGATTGGAAAAGAGAAGCTTATTACCCCAGAAGATGAGGTAAGGCTTGCCAAAGAGATTCAGAAAGGCAGCCAAAAAGCGCTTGAAGATCTTACCAAGGCCAACCTACGATTTGTTGTTTCAGTAGCGAAGCAATATCAAAATCAAGGGCTTTCGCTTGGTGACCTTATTAATGAAGGGAACTTAGGCTTGATCAAAGCGGCCAAACGTTTTGATGAAACCCGTGGATTCAAGTTCATTTCGTACGCCGTTTGGTGGATTCGTCAGTCGATTTTACAGGCACTGGCCGAGCAAAGCCGAATTGTACGTCTTCCGTTAAACCGTGTTGGTGCTCTTAACAAGATCGGCAAGGAGCTTTCCAAGCTTGAGCAGGAGTACGAACGTGTACCTTCTGCAGCCGAGCTGGCCGAAAGTCTTGATATGACCGTTTCGGAAGTGGCTGATACGCTAAAAATTTCTGGTCGTCATCTTTCAGTGGATGCACCCTTTGCTCAGGGTGAAGATAACCGCTTGCTCGATGTTCTTGAAAATGAAGAAACCCCTGATCCCGATACGGACTTGATGGGCGAATCGCTCAAGGTTGAAATTGAGCGTGCGCTTTCTAAGCTCACAAATCGAGAAGCAGAAGTTATTCGTCTCTATTTTGGCATTGGTCGCGAACACTCACTAACACTTGAAGAAATTGGTGAGCGTTTTGATCTGACACGCGAACGTGTCCGACAAATTAAAGAAAAAGCCTTACGCAAGTTGCGTCACCACAACAGAAGTGCTGCATTGCGTGCTTATCTAGGATAATTGCAGAACGAAATTGATTTTAAAAGCCCCGAGTTATCGGGGCTTTTTTTATTTGTCCAAACTTTTGATAGAATGATAGAGAAGATAAATATTTTATTGCACGGTTCGTTTTTATCGGTATGAAACAGCTTATAAGCACTTTTTTATTTTTTGTTTTAATTGTTGCTATTGCAGAAGCACAAAAGCTCCCTTTTCGTACTTATTCCATAGAAAATGGATTAAGTGAGTCCGTAGTAAATACCATGACGCAAGATAACGATGGATATCTGTGGATTGGCACAGGATATGGTTTGAACCGGTTTGATAGCATAAATTTTGAAAGTTATTTCATTGAGGATGGTTTGCTGAATAACAGTATTCAGTCTCTTTACGCTGATCAGGAAAACCAGTTGTGGATCGGAACTGAGGGTGGTGTTAATGTTATGCGGGATGATAGCATCCATACCGTAGCAGAGTTGGAGCCGCTGGAGTCGAGCTCGATATTGTCTATCTATGAAGACAGTCGAAATGAACTGTGGTTTGCCACCGATGGTGAAGGTGTTTGGCATTGGGATCGTAATAAAACGTTGACCCAATATCGTGAAGTAAACGGTATGGGAAGTGACCGAGTGCGGGATGTGTTGGAAGATCAGCAAGGGGTAATGTGGTTTGCAACCCGAGATGGCCTTACCAAGCTGGAGGAGGGGAATTTTAGAACCTTTAGAACCCAGCATGGTTTGCCCGATGATCGTCTCAGAGATCTTCTAATAATGGATAATGGTGATCTTTGGATTGCCAGCCGGGGTGGATTGTGTTCCTTTTCTGATCAGGATATTGAGTGCTTTACCGAAGGTGATGGATTGATAAATAATCGGATCCAATCGATTTCAAAAGATAGTGATGATCATTTGTGGTTGGGTACTGAGGAAGGGGCAAGCTACTTTGCAGATGATACGTTCACCAATTACTCAATGGATGAAGGATTGGTTAATAATATTATTCACGCAACTTACTACGATAACGAGCAAAATATTTGGTTTGGTACGTTTGGAGGAGGGGTAAGCCTTTTTCTCGGCAATCAGTTTGAAAATTATACCATCGAGGAGGGATTACCCAATAATGTTGTTACCTCTATTGCAGAAGATCAGGGTGGTCGGTTTTGGGTTTCTACCTATGGTGGAGGGATTACCCAAATAAATAACGGGGAAATTGAAACCCTGAATGCCACCAATGGATTGGTTGATAACAAGGTATATACATTGCGCACAGATTCCCAAAATCATCTGCATGTTGGTACGCGGTGGGGGTTTAGTATTTTTGATTATGCCCACTTTAAAAATTTCGACGAAACGGAGTTGCCCCATCGAAAAATACGGTCTATCCTGCCCTTAGAAGATAGTACTGATATTTTTTTGGGTACATATGGTGATGGGCTAATCCGATATCAAAATGGGATATTTCGTCAGTTTACGGAGGAAGATGGACTTGCAAATAACACCGTAATGGCACTTGAAAAAGGGTCTGAGGGATCGGTTTGGGCGGCTACCTACGGCGGGGTAAGTCAGATTGAGGATACGACATTTACCAACTATACTGTTGAGAATGGCCTTCCGCATAATGGAGTGCTTGATCTATTAGTTGATCAGAAAGGCGACTTGTGGGTGTCAACGTTTGGTGGTATTGCTCGATTTACCGGGAATGGTTTTGAGTCCATAACAACGGAGGATGGCTTGCCCGATGAAGTCTGTTATTTTATTGAGCAGGATGACCGAGGAATTTTTTGGATTGGAAGCAACAAAGGCGTTATCCGGTTTGATTATGAAGAATTTAAGTCAGAAACAGACCGCAGAGAGAAGCCCTTTTTTCAATTATTAACCAAAGATCAGGGGCTTACATCCAACGAGATGAATGCAGGAGCTTCGTTTAAAGATAGCCGTGGACGGCTCTGGTTTGGGACTGTAGGTGGGGTTTCGGTATTTGATCCATCAAAAGAAAAAGAAGCTGTTACAGCCCCGAAAGTGCATATTGAAAGTATTATGGTTTCGGGAGAAGCTATTCCTATAAAAAAGGAATTGAATATTGGAAGTGATAATCACAATATCACCTTTGATTTTGTAGGGATAAGTTTTACCGCTCCTCACCAGATGAAGTATCGATATCGGTTAAAAAATTCGGGAGAAGGATGGCAGGAGACTACCCAACGATCCGTTCGGTATTCGGCGCTGATGCCGGGTGATTATGCGTTCGAAGTGCGTGCGAAAAATTTTGGCGGAGAGTGGAGTGAAAATACTGCGAAAATAAATTTTACAGTGCAGGCACCATTTTGGCTTCAGTGGTGGTTTATTATGTTTGTGACTTTGGCAGTTGTGGGAATTGTGGTGTTTATATACCACTATTATAGGATTAAGAAGATGATCGAAATGGAGCGGATGCGTGTGCGTATCGCCAGTGATTTGCATGACGATGTAGGCTCGGCGCTCACAGAAATTGCACTGCAGTCCGATTTTCTGCAAACGATGAATGTTTCTGATAAACTCCAGGAATCCCTTAAACAGATCGGAGGGCAAAGCCGAAAAATTGTTTCAAGTCTCGATGATATCGTTTGGTCGATTGATGCCCGAAATGATACGATTGGAGATTTGACGGATCGTATGCAGGACTACATCAATAATGTGTTGTCTGATCGTTCGGTACATTACCATTTCGATGGCGATATGGAGCAAAAGTTAGACGTGCCGCTGAAAGAAAGCTTATATCTGATTTTTAAAGAGTCAATTAATAATATTGCCAAGCACTCGAATGCAGATCGGATAGATATAACCTTATCGACAAATGGATCGGATTTTATGATGAAGATTAAAGATAACGGGACCGAGGTATCGGGGAGCAGAAAAACGGGGCAGGGATTACAAAATATGAAAATGCGTGCGAAACGTATTGATGCAGAAATTACATTTAATAACAAGAATGGTTTTGAAGTTATAGTCGAGAATCGTAACTAATAATAAGTGGTCATGTTTAACCAAATGCAGGTATCTTTATGGCTTCGGTAGTTGGTATTGTTGAAGACAATAAAAAAATTCGAGACTTAATTCAGCGCTATTTGGATATGCAGGAGGAGCTGTCGTGTCCTGTTGCGGTGGATTCGGTGGAAGAGATGATGGACTATCTAAAAGAACATCCACAGCCCGATGTTATTTTGATGGATATTCAACTGCCGGGCATGTCGGGGATTAAGGGCATGAGCCTGATTAAAGAGAAGTATGATGGCATCGATATTATTATGCTGACGGTCTATCACGATTCACATAAAATTTTCAATGCCTTACGTGCCGGTGCATCGGGATATTTGCTCAAACACACCTCTCTTCCCGAAATTAAGGACTCCATTTTAAAATTGATCGAGGGTGGGGCGCCCATGTCGCCGCAGATAGCGCGTAAAGTGATCAAACATTTCCAAGAAAATGCGCCCAAAAAGAATACTGATTCCGATCTTACGCCCCGTGAACATGATATTGTAAATGGTCTTGTGGATGGATTGAGCTATAAAATGATCGCCGATCGCTATGATATTTCTATTGATACGGTGCGTGCTCATATCCGTAATATCTATAAGAAGCTTCACGTTAACTCTAAGGCAGAAGTCATCGCAAAGTCACTTAAAGGCGAGATATAATATTGCTCCTTCGCATGAATATGTGATTGAATGCAACGATACTTAGAGATACTATTGTTATAGAAAAAGACAGGAGCATAAGTAGTTTTCTGCCAAATTTTGAGGACCTAAACATGGAGTCTGCTATGAAATTTATTAAAGCGCTTGCCATCACAATATTATCACTGCTTCTTACTGGTTGTTATACACAACTTCAGCATAGTCAAACGATGAAAAAGATCACCGATGAACAACCGGTGGATAAAGCAGGAGTGTATGCCCAGGAAGGGACAGAAAACGAAGAACAGTCTCCCAAGGAAAAACAGGCTGATGAAGAATATGCCGAATACCAGGATGAGGATGAAGAACATATCTCCATTTACTACAAGGATTATGAATATGCCACAAAATATGGCGATGTTTATAACATAAAGAACTACTATGGCAATGACTGGTACGGCTATAACTCGTACTATCCTTATTCGTCATTTCGATCGTATCATTCCTGGCGGCCGTTTTATTTTGACAGGTGGCATCACCACAGCTTTTTTGGATATGGATACCATCGCCCTGCTTTTGCGATGTCATTTTCAATAGGTTGGGGAGGCCGATATAGTTATCACCGATATTACGATCCGTTTTTTGATCCCTATTATAATTTTTACTGGCGCGGATATCATAGCCCATTTGCATATAATTATGGCTATTTTTACGGCAAATCTGGATATGGCCATGGGTATTATCCCGATAAGAAAGCCCGGCGGGACGATAATACCCGCTACGGGCCACGAAGTATTGGTACCAATCGGGTAGCTACCGATAGCAATCGCTCTCGTACGAATGTCAATGGTCGTACTGCTACCGTATCTAACAGTGCTTCATCCGAAGTGAGAACGCGATCTACCGGTACATTGCGTACGCGTAGCAGTGACGGCAATACATCGGTAAGAAAAGCTAAAACTGACAGCAATAGTAGTTCGACAACACGCGTACGATCGCGTAGTAGTAACCGTGTTGCAGAAAGTGATTATCGAGATAGCAGTATTATCAAGCGAAGCCGTGAGAATACAATGCCTATTGTTGTTGATGAGGATCAGCTAAAACAACTTCGTTCGCGTACCAATAGCTCATCAAATCGGACAATAATAAATAGAACGCAATTAGGTAATGACCGAGAAGAAAAACCTACGTTTTTTAATCGGATGAAGAATTTTATTCAGGACGGTTCGAGCCGTATTTCAAATGGCACAAAAAGCCGGACTGTTCGATCCCGGGGCACTACCCAGTCAAGCAATCGATCAAAGATTAACCGAAGTTCAACTAAGAATCGGAGTTCGGTGACAAAGAGTAAATCGTCCTCAAATAATTCCAGATCGCGGGGAAGCAGTTCGTCATCGCGAAGCCGAAGTGACAATGGCAGTAGCTCTTCAAATTCGGACCGAAGTCGCGGTAATTGACTTCTAAAAGTCGTTTATATGTGATCATTTTAATCCCTGAATGATAGAAGTATGTTAAAGAAAAGTGTTTTAAGTATTGTCGCGTTGTTTTTTATTGGTGCACAGCTTCATGCTCAAAGTGCTGATGATGTCCTGCGCTACGGCTTGGAATATCCATCGTATGACCCTATTAGTATTGTAGTGCCGGGCATGACCGAGGCCACCGGTTTTGGGGCGTACCAGGATAATCCAGGGGCTATGGCACTTTTCGAAGAAAGCTTTTTTTCGATGGGATTAAGCAGTCGGTTTCTTGACGAAACGGGAACCTATCTTGGTAACAGCACTAATTACTCCGATAATCAAACCGGTATTGGCGATTTGGGAATGGTTTATAAGGTGCCAACGACGCGTGGTAGTTTGGTGGTGGGAGGTGGATACAGCCAAACCACCGATTTTAACAGGGCACTTTCGGTATCAGCCAAAAATAATGAATCTACCATTACCGATTCCTATAATACTACCCCCGACGACAGCCTCTTTTTTGCCGCTTTTGATACCTATGCTATAGATTTCGCCACCAATGACAGCTCATTTTCTGATACCAAGTCCATTTTTCGCTTTTTTGATAACAATGAATACCCGGGTATTAATCAAGATGTAGAGCTGACCGAACGCGGTAAAACGGGGGAGTATTCCCTGTTTTTAGCCACTGAATTTTTAGAAAACCTTTATGTAGGTGGTTCCATTGGGTATTACAACGGGACCTACAGTTATGAGCGCGAATTTTTAGAGTCCGACAGGCAAGACGACTATAATGACGCTTTTGTTGATTCAGATGGCGATGGGACGCCCGACACCGATATCGATAATATTTTAAGTATTGATCGGGTTGATGCTGATATACAGGCATTTAGTGCCCGGCTGGGAATGATTTTTGAGCCCACAAGCAGTTTCCGATTGGCGGCCAGCTATGAATTTCCCTCAAAGCTATTTATTGACGAGCAATATAATACCGAAATCATCACCACTTTTGATAACTCTATCCAGTTTTCGGCAGAAGCTCCCGGTGCCTTTTCGTACACCATCACACGGCCACAACGCATAAAGGCCGGGGTATCTTTTCGGGCAATACCCAACGTCATCTTTTCTGGATCGGCGGAAGTAATTTCTTATTCGGATGGAAAAATTGATTTCGATGAGATTGAACTGAATCCACAGGAAAATGATATTAATGCCGATGTCAGATCTGCGTTTAATGATGTGGTAAATATGAGGGGTGGTGTTTCCTACGAACCCAATAGTGATTTTACTGTGAGGGGCGGATATGGCTATTACCCCAGTCCGCAGGATGGCATTAACAGCGACCGCCAGTTTTTTAGTGGTGGATTTAGCGCCGTACTAACGCGGGGACTCACCTTCGATTTTGGCGTTCAGTACAGTTTCTGGGATGATCAAAATGTATTGTATGAAACGCCTGATGTTACAGAAATTGCGGCCGAAGAGGTAAGTCGCCTTCATGTAATGGCGGGCTTACGAATGGCTTTACAATAGTTGAAGTACCTTATAGCGTAGATGAAGAAAAATCGTCCGGCCAATGTTAATAAGGTCGGACGATTTCTTTTTATGGTGCTTACCGTTTAGGAGCAGTTACATCAAATTTAGCCCAGACAGGTAGGTGATCAGAAGTTGTTTCTCCATAATCATCAATATACTCCCGCGGATCATGAATTAGGGTACTGTTTTCTACATGCTCATCAAAAAGTTCGTCACTTATGGTAATGTGATCAATAATATCTTCGTAATTTATGGAAGCTGATTCCCCGGCATCAGAGAGCTTTTTTGTTATCACATCAAAATTTTCGGTGTCTTCAACAAATTGATCGTATGGAGTTTCGGCGGGTTCTCCATCTGGTTCATATATTGATTGATCCACATCGTCGTTATAATCGCCAAGTAAAATAATATTGGCATCAGGTTTTTCTTCGGTCAGGTAATCATACAAATCCTGTGCAGCAGTCTTTCGTCGTTCATAAGATTCCTCATCATCAAATGCTTTGGCATGAATGACTACAGCAAAAAACCGTTGCGTTTGGTCTTCATAGGTATAGTCAAATTCAAAATACATGGGATAACGACTAGCCCAAGCATTACTATTTTGTCCATCTGAAATAGGACCGCTTGAAACCGAATCAATAGTATTGTCATTCGTGTTATAGACAAATGCCATTTTTTGTGACTGGCTTACGTGATCAGCTGTAAATCCCTTGTAGTCCTCCATATACTGGATAATCTCATTTAGTGATTCTTGTCCATCTACTTCTTGAAAGGCATAGAGGTCCGCATCCAAAGAGTCAACGACTTCCACAATATTTTCGGTTTGTAGATCTTCATTTGAAGGGCCTGTAAATCCCGTGCCATATCCCAGTAAATTCCAGGTGACCGTTTCCAAAATTCCATCGGGCGGCACAGGGTCGTTTTGTTCAATTGTTTCCTCCTGCTCTTCTTCCTGTTCCTCATCGGGATCTTCTTCCGGTTGGTAAGGCGTGCCGCAGGCCGATAATAGCAAGAGCAGCGCCGCGAGGGGATAGGCAAGTTTTTGAAGCGAGAAGTTCATGAATCGTTAGTTGTTGGCTTTGGGATTAACACTTAGGACAGGACTTTTTACATGACGAGCAACGTTAGCCGTAGTGCTACCCATCATCAGGTAATCGATGCCGGTGCGTCCCACGGTTGACATCACCACGAGATCGTGGGGATTTTCAATGTTGTATTTGAGGATGGCCTCGTGTGGTGTTTCAGTAGAGACAATAAGCTTTGTTTTGAGCTGGTCACCAATATCGTGCATTTCTTCTTTGGCCAAAACTTTAAGCCGTTGTTCGCGCAGCTGTCTTTTTGATTCGTCAGGTTCATCCTCGTGCTGAGGATCAAAAGCCATCACGTTGACAAGTTCCAGCGTTGAATTTGCTTTTTTTGCTATTTCCATCGCTATCGAAAAAGCTTCCTTTGAGTGATCAGAAAAGTCGGTGGTAACCATTATCCGATCGAGATTAGAAAGTTCACGTTCTTCATTTACAATTAGTACAGGTACGTGCGACATCCGCAGTACTTTCTCGGATACCGATCCCAGGAAAAACCGTGAAAATCCCGTACGGCCATGGGTGGTCATCACAATCATGTCAAAATTTTCGGCTTCTTCGACAATAGATTGTGCGGGGTTGCCGATCGAAATCAGCGGTTCGGTGACCAGTGTGGAATCAATTTCTTCGCCGGCCAGTTCGGAAAGCCGTTCGTGGAGTGCTTGTTCAATTTCATCGAAATCCTCCATTGCAGTGGTTCCCATCCCAAACATATACGGTCCGCCATCTACCTCGTTAAGCGGTAAATATGAGTGAAAGGGAGTAACGGTTCCATTAAAAAGTTTTGCCATTTTTTCGGCAGATAAAAGCGCTTTGGAACCCAAGTCAGAGAAGTCGAGTGGCACAAGTATTTTGATGTTTTCCATGATGATAAATTTTTGGATGAAGGATTATATTAATAATACTAAAATATCTTTTTTTATCAGAACCAACCTTTACGTCGAAAATAAAAAATCATAATAATAGCAATAATTCCCATTACTCCCATAACTACGGGATATCCCCAGTACCAGCTTAATTCAGGCATGTTATAGGGACTTGTTTCCGGATTAAAATTCATTCCATAAATACCGGCGATAAAGGTGAGTGGTATGAAAATGGTAGCAATAATAGTAAGTACTTTCATTACCTCATTCATGCGATTGCTTACCTGCGACATATACATATCGTGTAGTCCCAGAATTGTATCCCGGTAATTCTCAATATTATCGATGATCTGGATCATATGGTCGTAAACATCACGGAGATAAATTTTGGTGTCCTCGTTTATAAACTTCGATTCATCTCTTATAGCACTGTTGATAGCATCACGTAGGGGCCAAACTGATTTCCGGAAGAATATAATTTCACGTCTAAGTTTATGAATCTGCTCCAGAAGATCTTCATCAGGATCTTCCAAAAGCTGTTCTTCCAGAACTTCGATGTCATCTCCAATATATTCGAGAACATTAAAATAGTAATCCACAACAGCATCAATAAGGGCGTAGGTTAAATAGTCTGTGTCGAGTTTGCGGATGCGAGATGCAGCTATTGCTAGCCGGTTAAGGATAGGTTTAAAATGATCTTTATCGGTTTCCTGAAACGAAAGAACATAATTTTCGCCAAGTACAATGCTAATCTGTTCCGCTTGAATTTGTTGTTCTTCCTGGGAATAGGAAAGTAGCCGAAGAACAAAAAAGATACAGTTGTCATAGACTTCAACTTTAGGACGCTGGGCCGTGTGCACAATATCTTCCTGTATGAGCGGATGAAGTTCAAAAAAGTTCCAGATCGATTTTAGCTTTTCGGTATCGTGTAATCCACGAACTTGTACCCAGGTTTTTGAGGGTGAATCAAGGTATGGCTTGGCTTTTTGTATCTTTTTTATGGGGATTTCTTCTACATGATCATTATCGAAGTCATGTACGGTAATTTTGATCTCATCCATGTGGCGTTCGCCAATATGCTCGACAGTTCCCGGCGGTGCCCCGGGCTTTTTACGATGAGCAGACTTGCGGAAACGAATACTGGGCAGCATATTCTTTATTTTTTTTGAAGTAGCCATATTCTACTGATGATTTTATCTTGTTTATCGTGAGGTAATATGGCTAAGCTGAAACCTTTAAACAAGCTACCTAACCGAATCTGCTGTAATTTAAAAATGCTCCGAATTGCTCCGCTTTTTTAAGATCCAATGGATGATAGGCGGAGCAATAAAAATGGCGACCACAATATTTCCTGTATAATGATAGATGAGTAGCGCTGCCAGAATACAGATCACAAGAATAACAACTGATATTAGATTTACCTTTTGTTTGGTATCCATATCGCCTTAGGTTGTTTCTACGCGAAGTACTTCGAGCGGCGTTTTTTTGTATACGCTTCGGCTATTAAACATGCCAATCAGTATGGTAAGAGCCGTAACAATCAGCGTACCGAAAACAATTACCCAGAGATTGGGGGTGAAGGTAATATCAAAATAGAAGTAGCCGAGTAGCCAGGTAGCACCAACCGAAAGTATAAGTCCTGTTAAGGCTGATAGAATCCCCAAAAACAGGTACTCTACCGATAATATTTGGATGATCTGTTTCTTGCTGGCCCCAATAGTCCGCAGCAAAACACTTTCTTTGATGCGTTGGAATCGACTGGTGGCTACTGAGCTTGCCAGAACGATGAGTCCCGTGATGATGCTGAATAGGGCCATGAATTGAACGGCAAATGAAATTTTATCAACAAAATCATCAATGGTTTCAAGGATACGGCTGACGTCAATAGCCGAAATGTTGGGATACTCCTGGACGACGGCCTGCTGGGTGGCCGCCGATATTTTGTTGTCTGATGCACGGGTGACGGTTACATATATCTGTGGAGCCGCTTCCAGTACACCAGCGGGGAAGAGCATAAAAAAGTTGGGTTGTACGCGTTGGAAATCGACTTCCCGGATACTGCCTACATAGGCTTCAACAGGCACGCCCTGCACGTCAAAGGTAAGGGAATCCCCAATGGATAAGTTCAGGTCTTCAGCGATGTTTTGTGCAGCAGATACCGGGACCCGGCCAGTGTCTGGAGCTTGACCTATCCATTCTCCTTCAAGCAGGGTTTCGGAATCGATGAGGGAATCGCGATAAGTTGAACGGTATTCGCGACGCAGGGCCCAGCCACGTACCTCGTTTGTACTGTCCTCAGAAATGGCCTCGGTACTGCGCCCACGAAGCGAATCCAGACGCATGGTCACCATGGGTACGTTCTGCAGAACAGGAACATCTTTTTCTTCAAGCAGTTGGTTCAAGCCCTCGTTTTGGTCGGGCTGGATATCAAAGAAGATGAGATTGGGCGCATCGTCACGAGTGGCAAAATCGAGCTCCTCCATGAGCATATCCTGACTAAAATACAGCGTGCTTACCAGCAGCATTCCCAATCCCAATGAGAGCATAAGGGTAGTGGTTTGGTTGTGCGGACGATATAAGTTAGCCAGTCCTTGTCGCCACACGTAGGGCCAGTGCGATGGGAAATAGCGGCGGACGAGTTTCATCAGTAATTTTGCTACCAGCCACAACAGGCCAAAAGCGATAATCATCCCGGCGGTAAATAATCCACCTACCATCCAGTCGGCCGTAAGAAGCGTGGCGTAGCCCATCACCGTCAAAGCTATAGCAACATAGATAATGCTTTTTGTTTTTGCGGATAGCAGGGAGGTGATGGATCCCTCGACAGTGCGCAGGGCATACAGTGGTGACGCTTTACGAAGTGCAAGCAGGGGTAGTAAGGCGAACGCAAGGGCTACGCCCGTGCCCGTGAATAATCCCAATCCTATAGCCAGCCACGAAGTTGTCAGTTCTACAGTGACAGGCAGAAAGTCACTGACCAAACCCGGCAGCATATATTGAATGCCGACCCCCATCAGTGTGCCCGTCACAGCGCCCAGCAAACCAAGAACGACTGCTTGAATTAAGAAAATGCTCATTGTCTGGTCTGATGAAGCTCCAAAACAGCGCAGTACCGATGCCGTGCTAAGTTTTTGATTGATATAGACGTGAATTGAGCTGGCAACCCCAATGCCGCCGAGTAGTAGGGCGATAAACCCGACCAGATTTAAAAACTTGCTGAGATTTGAAACCGCTTCCCCGATTTCTTCCTGTCGTTCTTCGACCGTTTCAATATCGATGTCCATTTCAAGAGCTTCCTGCAACGAATCGACCTCCGTTTCGATGGCGGCCATATCGCGCTCTTCAGAAAACTTGAAATACTGTTTGTATTCCACGCGACTGCCGCGCTGTACCAGGTTGGTTTCTTCCAGCTTTGAATCGGGAATAAAAATCCGCGGTCCAACCATAGCCGCCGCGGCCGCTTCGCCCGGGATTTTGGTAATAGCCCCGCCAATGGCAAAGGTAACATCACCTACCTTTATGGAATCCCCTATTTCAATATCGAACTGAGTCATCAGTGCCTGATCGACAAGGGCCGTAGTATCGGTTTTGAAGCTTTGAGCTGAGGTCTCGGGAGTGGTTTCAAGCGCTCCATAAAAGGGGAAGTTACCTTTTAATGCCCGGATATTTGACAGGCGCGTATTTCCGTTTTTGGGAAAGGAGACCATCGAGGGAAATTCGGTAATGGTGGACTGTTCGCCTCCCAGCGAATCAAAATAAATAGTAAGGGGATCGGGCGGTGGTTGCTCGGTTTCAATTTCAAGATCGGCTCCAAGAAGTTCTTTCGACTGGTTGTCGATGGTGTTGTTTAGGCTATCCCGAAAAGAGGTAATAGCCACCTGCGCCGCTACGCCAATGATGATAGCGGATATATAAATAAAAAGCCTCTTCTTGTTAGATCGGGCATCGCGCCAGGCCATCTTCCATGACCATCCTGAAAAAAATGATGACATAAGAGCTGCTAAAAAATCTTATTATATTTGTTCGGTTTCCAGATCCTGAATCCACTCATCCTTGAAGATTTTTCCATTTTTGAGATGGATAATTCGCTGGCACTGTTCGGCAAGGGATAGATCATGCGTGACCAACACAAGGGTTGTTCCCCGAGCTTTGTTAAGATCAAACAACAGGTTTTCAATTGTTTGACCAGTTTCTGTATCGAGGTTGCCTGTAGGTTCGTCGGCAAACAGAATTTTCGGTTTGTTGATAAATGCCCGTGCAATGGCTACGCGCTGTTGTTCACCCCCCGATAACTGAGTGGGATAGTGACTCATGCGATCTCCCAGGCCCACCTGTTCTAATAATTCCTCAGCATCGTGCTGAACTTCGGATGTTTTCATGCCCCGCAACTCAAGTGGCACCATAACGTTTTCGAGGGCGGTAAGGGTCGGTACAAGCTGAAAGGTTTGAAATACAAATCCCACGTGTTTGTTACGAACCTCGGCGCGCTGATCTTCATTTAATGGACCAAGCTTTACCCCGTTAAGTCTTACATCTCCGGTCGTGGGCCGATCGAGTCCGGCGCATAATCCCAAAAGGGTGGTTTTACCACTCCCAGAAGGCCCAACGATAGAACAAACAGTTCCCTTTTCAATCGAAAAATCAACGTGATCGAGAACGGTTAATTTTTTATCGCCACTTCTAAATTGTTGTGTTAGATTTGTAACTTCCAGAATCGGATTTGAAGCCATAAAATAATATCATGATTGAATTATGGATAGTAACACCAGCAAAGGGGTGAATCATTCCGTTAAGGAAAGCGTTTTCCATACTAAATGAAAACCTTAGTAACAATAATTTACTCTTGTTGATTTATGAAACGGACTTTGACGGCTATTGTTTTAACCTTATTGCTCCCATCAATGCTTTACAGTCAGGATGCTAATCAACGTATCCTCTTTTTCGGGGATAGTATTACCGCAGGCTATGGAATTGACAAAGAAGATGCCTTTCCGGCATTGATCCAACAGAAAATTGATTCACTGGAATGGGATTATAAAGCGGTAAACGGGGGATCGAGCGGGGAAACATCCGCTGGTGGATTGACGCGCATCGATTGGGTACTACGTCAGCCGGTATCGGTTTTTATACTCGAGCTGGGCGGTAACGACGGCCTTCGCGGCATTGATCTGGATGTTACCAAAGAGAACTTGCAGAAGATTATCGACAAGGTAGAATCAGAGTACCCGGAAGCATCCATCATCATCACAGGAATGCAGGTACCACCAAACCTGGGATCGGATTATACGACCCAGTTTAAAGAAATGTATCCCAAGCTGGCGGAAGAAAACGACACCGAACTGATTCCATATTTTTTGGATGAGTTGGGAGGAGATTCCGAATTAATGCAGTCGGATGGTATTCATCCAACGGAAGAGGGGCATCAGCTACTGGCGGAAAAAACCTGGGAGGTGTTAAAGCCTATCTTAGAGTCAAAAACATCAGCAAACCAAACCCATTAACTCAACATTTATTAGTGACTATGCGTACGATAAAAGCAGCTATAGTACTGTCAATCCTTTTTTTGCTACATGGCCTTGGAACTGAAATGCAGGCACAGCAGCTCGACTATCAACCCAAAGTGTTGTTGGTAACCGCACATCCCGATGACGACGCTATTTATTCGGCAACCGTTTTCAAAACTACGCACCTGCTGGATGGGGTCGTGGATCTGGCGATGATGACCAATGGCGAAGGGGGCTATCGATATTCGACCTTGGGCAATTTTATCTATAACCGAGAGCTCGATAAAGAAGAGGTGGGCCGTGATTATTTGCCCGGCATCCGAAAGCAGGAGCTGATGGCGGGGGGAGAAATTGTAGGCATGCGCAATTACTACTTTTTTGACCAAGTGGATGATGAGTTTTCAAGAAATATTGAACGTCCCATGCAAAACTGGGATATCAGCTGGATCAAACAACGGCTACAGAAAATTTTGCGGGAAAATAGCTACGATTTTGTGTTTACGATGACGCCCTCCGAAGCAACGCACGGCCATCATAAAGCATCGGCTATTTTGGCGCTGCAGGCTATACAGGAATTGCCTGAAGACGAACGTCCCATTGTATTTGCTACTACGATTGGCAATTCGTTGGGAGATCGCACAGACTATACGGAGTTAGAAGGATATCCTATTTCAAAACTAATGGAAGATCAGCAGCCTATGGAATTTGACCGCACCCAAAAGTTTGGCCATGACGATCGATTGGATTATAAAATTATCACCAATTGGGTGATCGCGGAACACAAATCGCAGGGCACGATGCAGCTGTTGATGGGACGTGGAAATGTGGAGCAGTACTGGCCGTACGCTATTAATAAGGGACAAGATTTAGGGAAAGCAGAGACCTTTTTTGAGGCTGTTAACGAAGTGCCTATCTACCAAAATCCAAATATCAATTTTCGACAGTGATATTCGAGTGCTGTCTTTTGTTGTCACGTCTCTGACTGGTGGGTTGCTAAAAACTGTTGTAGGGCAGACTCACGCTGCTTTTGCTGCTGGTCTTTTTGGCTGATGATGGGTTCTGCTGCCCGCTCCTGACAGTCGGGAATGGGGCATCGTTCGCAGGACTCGTTCACAATCCGGGTTTCAATGTCTGTGTTCTTAATAAATTGTACGTTCTTTTTGAGAGTATCATTTTCTAATAACCCCAATGTGATACAAGAGTTGGTTTTATCTTTGAGAGCAAGGGGACGAGCAAATGAAATACAGATATATTTGTTATCGGTGTCGTAGAAATGTGAACGCTGTATGTCCACTAACGGTCTTTTTTCAGTTTCTTGGATCCCTTTTTCAGCCAGCTCCTGAAGCAGGGTAATAGTTATCCACCGGCGACAATAATGCTCCGTTGGATTTACCCTGTGTGGGTTATGTAGCTGTGAAAGGTGTAGCTCTTTGGATAATTTATAAGTGTCGTTATTGGGATTGTTATGAAACCGCAAAAAGAATAGCTGATCAATACCAAAATGGTGGGGTAGAATTTGGGTTAGGCGGTGGGTGAAGGTTTCGGGAGTGGTGTCAAAATAGTCGATTATTTGGAGCAACAGCTCTGGTTTCCAGCGATCCTGACTGAAAAAATCCTGTAGCTTTTGCACCAACGTGAGGCTGTTCATTAATATAGCCCCTGAAAAGTAGGAAGCTTTGAAATTGTTGAGTACCTGATCGAATGATTCAACTTTGATCCACGAGGAGGTCAACGCTCGTTCGTCTAATTGAAGGATGTTATATCCAAGCTCACGTCCCAATACAAATGCTTTTTGGTTGTCTAACAGCTGATTATTTACAAAAAGTTGGGGATTCTTTCCCGGCACAAAAACCGAACGAAAACCCCGGAGCTCAGGATGATCGGGGAAAGAGGTTTCAATAATTTGGTAGTTGTAATTTGTGACCAGTAATGTTTGGAGCTGCTCGTAGGGTAGGGTGGGCAGATCAGCCCAGCCGTGCTTTTGGAGAAATGACTGTGCCTCGGTTTCAAGCTCTTCAAAATAATTATTGTTGAGTTCCTGGTACGATCGCAGAGCGGCAAGTAAAAATTGCTCAACCCGTACGTCATAATTTCGCGCAACTTCCAACAAGGTTTGGAGCAGTGCGCTGAATTTGGTGGGATCATTCCCCATCAGGCCGATGAGGTCACTGGTTTTAATACCAAAAAGTTCCAGCGGCATTTCGTGTAGCGCATTACTCTTTAGAAGATCCGAAAGTTGGTCCAGCTGCTTGCCCAGCTTAAGCGACACCATTTCGTCGTAATCAACATCCAAAGCAGTAGCCAGCGACATTATTTTATCGGCCTTGGGGTATTTTTTCCCCTTTTCAATCTCATTGATGTAGGAGGCTGAAAGCCCCGACTTTTTTGCTAATTCTTGGGTAGAAAAGTCTTTTTGCTCGCGATACTGACGAAGTTTTAACCCGAAAATTGCCCTTAGATTTTCTTCCTGAACCGGTTGTGGCATAACGTTTAGATGATGTTAGCGTGACTTTTCCACTTATAATGAATGTACAAAGATTTGGGGTGTGAAATAAAATTTAATCTTATAGCGAATATTCGCTTGATAGTGATATTCGTTTTTACGAACTTAGTTTTAAGATGTGACCGAAAAAAAGGGAGGACATCATCAACAAAAAAATGGAGAGAAATATGCAGATAACAGAAGAGAAGAAGGCAACGAATAAAAAGAAGTTCATTGAACTAAAAAAAGGATTTAAGGTCAAGGCCGAGGCGCTAAGTGATAAATCCGCTACCATTTTAACCGAGGATTTAGTCTCGCTGTTAATAGGTCTTCATAGACAGCTGCAACCGCAGCGCAAGTCGCTTATAAAAGATCGAAATGTCCGGCAACTCAATTTTGATGAAGGCCAAATACCCGAGTATCTGAATAAAGATAATGAGGCTGTGGTAGGTGATTGGAAAGTGGCGATGTTGCCAGACGATTTGAGAAAACGAAGAGTTGAGATTACGGGTCCGGTAAATTCGGCCAAGATGGTCATCAATATGCTCAGTCGAAATGAGGATGGGGTTCGAGCCGATATGGCCATGCTGGATTTCGAAGATTCAATGAAACCCAGCTGGCAAAATGTGATTGATGGCTTCAATAATGTTATTGGAGCAGCTAAAGGTGATTTGAGATTTGAGCAGTCAGGTAAGAACGGGGAACCGACCAAAGTTTATGAACTTAATCCCGATGACATGCCGGGAGTAATGGTGCGGTGTCGCGGACTGCATCTTGATGAAGAGCATGTTTTAATTGATGACGAGCCTGTCGCAGCGGGATTATTTGATTTGGCCGTAAATTTTTATCACACTACGCAATTTTTGATTAATCGAGGCCGTACACCAAAGTATTATGTGCCCAAATGTGAGTCTTATCAAGAGGCCCGTTGGTGGAACAAACTTTTTGGAATGCTGGAAGAGAAGCTCGGATTTGATACTGGCACCTTGCGGGCTACGTTTTTAATTGAAACCTTAACCGCTGCTTTCCAAGTTGAAGAAATTTTATATGAAATAAGGGATCATGCGGCCGGACTCAATGTGGGGCGATGGGACAAAATTTTTAGCGATATTAAGGTGCTTCGGTATCACAAAGATCGCATAATGCCCGATCGCAGTACCATTGATATGAGCAAGCCGTGGATGGATCAATATGCAAAACGATTGATCAAGATTTGTCACAGTCGCGGAGCAATGGCCATAGGGGGCATGTCGGCTTTTACACCGGGCAAAGATCCCGAATTGCGTAAGCAACAGACTGCTAAAGTGCTTGCCGATAAAAAGAATGAGCACGACATCGGTCATGACGGTTGCTGGGTTTCGCATCCCTATTTTATAACCTCGGCATTGGAGTGTTTTCCCGAAGAAAATCAGCTGGATAGAACGCTGCCGGATCAGGATAAATATCCCGATTTGTTGCCGCAGGGCGGTGGGGATGTAACCGAAGCCGGATTGCGAACAAATATCAGGGTAGGTATTGCCTATATGCAGGGATGGAATCAGGATATCGGTTGTGTGGCATGGGATAACCTGATGGAGGATTTAGCTACGCTGGAAATTTCAAGAGCGCAAATCTGGCAGTGGATTCATCACCGGGTAGCCATGAGTGATGGACGGTTGATAAACCGTGAGTTGGTTGATTCTATGTTCGATGAAGAACTTACCAAGATTTTGGATGAAGTAGCAGATGTGATGAAAGGTCAGCCTGCATCCAAAATAGAAAACGTACAGCAGCAATTTGTACAGGCACGGAAAGATGTTGGGGCGGTATTTCTATTAGAAAATTTACCAAACTTTTTTAACGAGGCGCTTACTGAGACCAATATTAATTATTAAAGGGAGAGAAAATGAATACTCAACAATTACAAAACCAATGGAATACGAATCCCAGGTGGAAGGGGATTAAACGAAACTATACGGCCGAGGAGGTGATGAATCTGCGCGGATCGGTGACGATCCGGCACACCCTGGCCGAGTTGGGAGCCGAGCGCTTATGGAAGCTGCTTCATGAAGAAGATTTTGTTCGGGCGTTGGGGGCATTGACTGGCAACCAGGCCATGCAGCAGGTGAAAGCTGGACTTAAGGCTATTTATCTGAGCGGATGGCAGGTAGCTGCAGATGCGAATTTAGCAGGTAATATGTATCCCGACCAAAGTTTGTATCCTGCCAACAGCGCACCGGAGATTGTTCGAAAAATCAATCAAACATTGCTACGGGCTGATCAGGTTCATCACATGGAGGGAGATAAATCAATCCATTGGCTGGCGCCCATTGTGGCTGATGCCGAAGCAGGCTTTGGAGGGGTGCTCAATGCTTTTGAGTTGATGAAAGCGATGATTGAGGCGGGCGCCGCCGGGGTGCACTTTGAGGACCAGTTAGCTTCCGAGAAAAAATGCGGGCACCTTGGTGGCAAGGTGTTGGTGCCAACATCGCAATTTATCAAAACGCTTAATGCGGCGCGATTGGCGGCCGATGTGCTCGATGTTCCAACGTTGGTTATTGCCCGAACCGACGCTGATGCAGCCAAACTTTTGACGAGTGATGTGGATCCCTACGACCACCAGTTTATGACAGGGGAACGGTCTGCCGAAGGATTTTACCACGTGAACAATGGATTGGAACAAGCCATTAGCCGAGGGCTGGCGTATGCACCCTATGCGGATTTGGTATGGTGCGAAACCTCCAAGCCTGATATCAAAGAAGCACGTACCTTTGCCGAAGCAATTCACGAAAAGTATCCCGGCAAGCTGTTGGCTTATAACTGTTCGCCCTCATTTAACTGGAAGAAAAATTTAACGGATACCGATATTGCCATTTTCCAACGAGAGCTGGCGGCTATGGGATATAAGTTTCAGTTTGTTACACTGGCTGGTTTCCACACCCTCAATCACAGCATGTTTGATCTGGCTTACCACTACCGGGATGAGGGGATGGCTGCTTATTCACGTTTGCAGGAGGCCGAATTTGGTAGTGAGGTCAATGGTTATACCGCAACAAAGCATCAGCGTGAGGTGGGTACCGGTTATTTTGATGCGGTTAAGAGTGCCATCGACGGTGGAAAAAGCTCAACGCTGGCGTTGAACGGATCAACCGAAGAAGCACA
>JBNJFP010000010.1:0-39316 GCA_051746985.1 Bacteroidota bacterium | reverse complement strand
TTTGCCGAAACGCTTACAGATTGATCAAATTCCAAGAGGTTGCCATCCGAAGTTTTACTGGCAGTCATTTCCATCATAGGACGGGGTGGGCGACTGCTTGAGGAATGATTGATATTTTTAATTCCTGTGATGGTTAATCCCGATTCTTCAGCAATGATTTCCGCCTTTTCACGGGCTTGTTTCAGGGCTTTTCTGAGTGCCTCATCTTCTCCTTTTTTGGATTCACTGGAGGTAAAGTTCCCGCTGAACTCATCAAAGTTATTTTCGATAAGCGTGATCTGAATTTCCTCATAGATATCAAAATCACCTAAGGTTAGAATAACAGATTGACGCGTTTGTACACGTTTTTCCTGATTCTGTTGAGGATTTCCATTATAGGTTTTATTGATGGAAATAGGATCAAAAGTAAGATCGTCCTCCTCAATGTTATGTTTTTTTAGCTGTTCGACAAGTACCTTTTCCCGTTCTTTGTGGAGCTCATAGGTTTCCTGGGGGTTGTCGCCCTCGGCGTTCAGGTTGATTTGAAAAACGATTTTATCGGCCGGAACCATGACTTCAGCCGAAGCATTGATCGATAGCTCATTTTGGGCCTGAGTTGTTGTTGCTATGAAAATAAAGGATATCAAAATAATGAAATAACGCATGGGTTTATTTTCCAGAGTTAATTGATGTTATCTTTTTCTCGTACCTCAATAGAAATGACAATTTCTTGTGTTTCATCTTCAGATAACTTCATTCCTATGGGGAGTATTAGATCTTTTGTAATATCAGTGGACTCTTCTATCTCCGAAAGATCAACAGGTTCAGTTGCGATAGAGTCCGGTGTAGTATTATCCGAGGGGACGGCTACGGTTACAGTTTCAGGCTGGGCACTCACTGAAATAAGTTCGAGTTGCTTTGAAAGTGTATCGCTTAACGGAATATGAACGGGTATTTGTACTTGGTTAACTTCTTGGGTAGTAATCTCAAAGGAGCGGGGGTTTACATTATATAGACGAAACTCATTAGGGATGTCAATATTATTTTCAGTAATTAAAAGCTCACCAGACTTTAAATTTTCTTCATTAATGTCAAAAGTTATAACAAGAGTAGAAGGGTCCAGAGAACGAAAGGCTTGTTCGGGTCCGGCTAATGTAACCTGGGCTTGCATTGGTAGCGAATCTTGTATCACCGTATTGCTGTTTTGTAAATTCCGATATTCAATGGGTACAGAAAATGAGCGATAGACCGTCCCCGCTTGATAAGCGAAAGTAAACCAAAGCATTCCGGCCAGTGTTAGTGAAGCAATGGCCGTCTGGATATTTCTTTGTTTCAATCCGTCGATAATAGAGGAATCTTCCGATTGATAATGCTGCTTCCAAAAGTCGTCAAGAATATTTTTTAATTCACTGGGTGAATCTAATACTGAGAGCATACCGGATTGAGCTATGCTGATGGTCCCCCGTTCTTCAGAAACTACAACTACAAGAGCATCACAGTGTTCCGAGATTCCCAATGCAGCGGCATGACGTGTACCTCCCGCAAAATTTTCGCCAATATTTTTTGACAAGGGGAGATGGACGCCGAACCGGACAATATTCTCACCTTCAAGCAATACCGCGCCGTCGTGTCCGGGAGCTGTGGGATTAAAAATACTGTGCAATAGTTCAGTTGAAAGTTTACCCTCAAGCGGTATTCCTCCGTCGATGTGCCGGTCCCAGTTTTCTTTGCCACGTATGACAATCAGCGCTCCTGTTTTACTATCAGCCATTGAAGAAGCTGTATTGGTAATAATACTTGAAATCTGAGTTGAATGGGTGGAGGTGGCATCATTTGAAAAAAAACGCCAGTTACCGATGCGGTCTATAATACGTCGAATATCCGATTGAAAAACTACTACCAATCCGATTAAGATGACAATAAACAGTGCCTGAATGAGCAGTTCAGTCAGATACATTCCGGAAAGCCGGGCCAGAATATAGACAACCAGCAGAGTAGTAAAACCGATCAGCGTGCGCCTGGAGATGCTTCGGATCAGCCAATTGATCAACAAATAAAAAACGACAGAGATAAGTGCAACGTCCAGAATATCCACAATACGGATGTTCAGGGCAAAATCTTGCAGGCTTGATCCGAGCGTTTCTAACATGTTATGGACAAATAATTGATTGAAGTTTATCTGCCGAAATATTTGCTCCACAGACGATAATAATGGTGGTCTGATCGGCAAATCTCTCCGGATGTTTGAGTAGGCTGGCTATAGCTACTGCAGCCGAGCCCTCCACTAACTTACTGTGATGGGTGATCATGGAACGAATGGCATCCGCAATTTCGTCTTCAGATATCAAAATAAAATCATCGACCAGCTTTTTGCACAGATCAAAGGTGATGGAGTCGCGCTCAAATCCTCCGGCCGAGCCATCCGAAAGCGTTGGCTTCGATTCTACTTCGCGGTATTCTCCGGCGCGTACGCTCACGCTCATTTCAGGTGAATTTTCGGGCTGACAACCAATAATCTTTGTAGCAGCAGACTTCTCTTTAACCCACGATCCAATCCCCGAAATAAGTCCGCCGCCGCCTACCGTGGCTAAAATGTTATTAGGTTCAGGAATTTTATCCAGTATTTCGATGCCGATGGTTCCCTGTCCCGCTATAATCTGCGTATCGTTGTAGGGAGATACGTAAATCCAACCGTTTTTCTCAGCTGTTTTGCGGGCATAAATTTCTGTGGTATAGGGATCATTCCCGTGGAATTCGATCTCCACATCAAACGCCCTAATCGCTTCTACTTTAGACGAAACAGCGTTGTGCGGTAGAAAAACCTTTCCCTTAATCCCCAAAAGGTCGCACGCGCGGGCAAATCCCAATCCGTGATTTCCGGTGGATGCCGTAACCGGCAAGCCTTCGAGGTTTTGCTCTTGAATCCATTTCAATTTATTAAGGCTGCCGCGGGCTTTAAACGATCCGGTGATTTGCTCACTTTCCAGTTTTAAATACACATCGCCGTGGCAATAATCACTCAGCCAATGGGAATATAGCAATGGCGTGCAGTAGATATCGGCCTGAATGCGCTGATGCGCTTGTTCTATTTTGTGCAGTAAATCCATTGTAGTTATTATAAGTTGAGTGAAAGTTGTGGCAGTATTTTCTGCACCCATTGCCCATACATTTCGCCCGATGGATGAAGTCCGTCGTCGGCTGTCAGATCGGGGTCGTCAAGAGCCTTTTTAGAAATAGGGGTGATATTAACAAACGAA
This sequence comes from Bacteroidota bacterium, assembly GCA_051746985.1. Lineage (GTDB taxonomy): Bacteria > Bacteroidota > Rhodothermia > Balneolales > Balneolaceae > Fodinibius. The sequence goes on along the minus strand of JBNJFP010000010.1, from coordinate 36,080 downwards.
ACTTCGTATTGCTCAGCAATGGATTTCGCTGTTTCATTATATCGTTTTAGCTCTTCGGCAATGGTATCGGGATCTTTTTGCTGACCATAGGGCGTTACTCCATAATCAGGAATGGATACGACAAAAACGTTTTCGGGATTTCCATCGGCAAACGAAATTGCCTGTTTTAAAAGCTCCTCAAATTCCTGTTCAAACTTATCAAAATCCAAATCCTGATACTGATTATTAACGCCTATGAGCAGGGATACTAAATCGTAATTTGTATGTGGATTTTGTTCTTTAATTGCTTCTTGAAGATCGGCGGTGGTCCAGCCCGTTTTGGCAATAATGTCCTGGTCATCCATTGCAATGCCACGATTTTGCAAAGAATCGGTGAGTTGAACGGACCACCGTTGACTCTGATCTACACTTTCACCAATAGTATAGGAATCTCCAAGCGCTAAAAATGAGTTAGATGTAGATGGGTTTTCCTCACAAGCTCCCAACAATAAAAACGCTAAAAAAAGAAGCCCAAACCCGAGTGATCGAAAATGAGTATTCATGTTTTATAACCTGCACATTCCTAATTGGTAATTTTCAATTCTCAACCTCAAGTAGGTAACCCTTCCATCTCCATAATTTTTAATGCATTGGTAGAGGGGCAGGGACCTGCTTTAAGTTTATATTCGAAACTCATTTTATTGCCTTCAATAGTTTCTGAAAAGTGCCAGTTGCTAAGTTCCGGAATCGTCTCTTCTAACTGAGCCAATTCTAAGTCATGGGTAGATACGAGGCCCACCCCATTTTTGCCAGCAACATTTTTCAGAAAAGCCTCGCTGCCTTGCAGGCGCTCTCGGTTATTGGTACCCCTATAAATTTCATCCACCAGAAAGAAGACCGGCGTATCGTGACCATCATTAAGAAGCTCCAGCAACCCGCGCAGTCGCTTCACTTCGGCATAAAAGTGGGAAAGTCCGTCGTCGAGCGAATCCGAAACGTTGATGCTGCTATAAATCCGAAAGGGAATGGTTGAAAGTTGAGATGCATTTACGGGGGCTCCGGCAAAGCAGAGTGCCAGGTTGATGCCCATCGTTCGTAAAAACGTACTTTTTCCCGCCATATTAGAGCCGGTAATCAACAGAATATCGCCTTTTGAATCGATGGAAATATCGTTAGTTACTTTTTCTTCGTGTGGAATTAGTGGGTGTCCCAGGTCGGTGGCAGAGAACGGTTCTTGGGAGTCATCATCCGGTAAAGTAAAGCTGTAATTGGGGTTGAGCCAGGCAAAATTGGCCATCGAGCAAAAGGCCTCAAGCTGATAAAAGTGAGAAAGCCATTCGTCCAATTTTGGGGCCAGTTCTTTTTTGTAGCTGCTCAGCTTTTGTGCGAAATAGAGGTCCCACGGGACTATAAAGTTTAGCAATACCCAAATGACTTCGCTCTGCTGCGACGATGCCGCCCCGGAAATCCGAATAATACCTTTTACATATTTTGAGGGTGAGTAATCGCTGCTCCAGTATGGGCTGCAGAACGATTTTAGGTTTTCCTTCGATCGATAATTATAGGTTTCCAAAAAGCGCAGCACGGGATTAAACCGGCTAAGCTGTTTCTCAATTTGGTGGGATTCGTTATACAGTCCCGATATTTTTTCGCTATTAAAGTTGTAAATCACCAGGTACGTCACAAAGCTGATGATGACGTATGGGGCCATCACGCCCGAAAGGTAGAGCGCCAGCAGTACAATATTCAGAACCGAAAGCGTACCGAGAACGGCAAGTGGCAGTGTATAGTTAACCACTTTGGAGTTATGTAGATATTGCAGTAAATCATCCAGCGACCAGTCGGTATCGAGTTCTTCTTTGCTGTTGAGCTCTGCCAACAAATGCAGCTTATCTCGAAATTTGGACATTGAAACAAGTTCCTTGACGATAGCCTGACGTTCTTTAACTTTGGAAATATTTGGGTCACGTGTTAACAGGTACTCGGTCAGCATATTGGTGCTGCCTTGGTATGTAGATGTATCCATAAGTTGCAGCAGAGAATGCTGGCCAATAATGTCGAGGTCGCTGGCAAAGGGATGATTATCATACGTTTTGGATGGAACCCGCTTAGGAATATCGGGCCATATAAGTTGTTGCCGGGCAAGATGTTTTTGGCGGATGGATTTCCAGATATCAATTTCTTCTTTGGTGCGATCGATCTTGTTGTGGATGTTGACCAAGCGACGAAATCCCAAAATAAATCCAGCTAAGACAAGCCAAAATAACCACTCGGGACCCAATTGCCCGGCAATATAAATCAGAAGAAGACCGCCGATAAAGCTGAACAGCCGCGCCATCGAGAGTTTGCCGCTTAAGCGTTCGAGGGATTCGAACTTTTCGTTGAGCCTGCGTACTTGGTTTTGGAGCGCGTTTAAAAGAGAATCTCTGCTATAGGTACTCATGCAATACGGGTTTGGGATGAAAATGCTATGCCGAAGGATAGAGAAAGCAGTGAAAAAATGCAGATAGAAAATAAAAAGGCTCCCATCAGATAAAGTATCCAATGAGAGCCTAAAAAAATTGGCTGCGTGTTAATCTTATAACATGGACACGTTACTCAGCCAAGGCATGCAAGGTGTCAACAAGTTTAGTGACTTTCGCAGACTGACTTGAATTTGATGCTTCTTCGTCAAGTTCTTCAGCCAACGTTGTTAACAGTTCTGATTGCTGGTTGCCCGATGTATTTTCCGCATCAGAAAGTTGATTGCGAGCACTATCCAGCTGTTCTGTTGAAAGCCCTTCGCCGCGTTCAAGCTGATCTACATATGCTTTGGCCAAGGCAAATGTTGCTGGCCAGTCGTATTTGGGCTGCCCCTGTGGATTAAGCTGATCGAACTTAACCGTATTGGCTGCGGCTATTTCATTTTCGGTAAGATATGGACTTGGCTCCAGTTCGAAAATATCGAGTCCGCGAGCAATTTCGGAGTTCACGATCTTGCTATTGTACCAGTACACCGACCAACTTCCGCCCATCTGCATACGATCGGGGTCAACAGGTCCGCGGTCATGGTATGCAATTTCAACGGGATTATTAGGATCAGTCCAGTCGAAAATTGAGATACCGCCTTGGTACCACGATTGTACCATGATATCACGGTCGGGAACAGGAATCAGCGATCCATTGTGAGCTACACAGTTTTCTTCGGCCGTTTGTGGAGCCGGCATCTTAAAGTAACTCTGGAAGTCCATTTTATTATCATCATCGATGGTAAAAATGGCGTTCGCACCCCATTCCATAGGATCTTTTTCGCGACACTTGGGTTGACCGCCACCGCCCCATTCATCGGTAAACAAGACTTTATCGCCTTCGTTGTTAAAAGTGGCAGAGTGCCAGTACGCAAAGTTTGAGTCAGCAACGGCATCAACGCGCTGCGGGCTGGCAGGATCTTTAATATCAAGCAGTAATCCATATCCTTCACAGGCACCGCCAGCAAGACCAATTTCGGGGTAAAGCGTGATGTCATGGCACTGGTTAGGACCCCGATCTTCCATCATACCTTCTTCCTCATCTCCATCATCGTTGTCGCCAAAACGTTCTTCAATCATTTCAGAGATATTTTCACGAAGTTTAGTACTGTCTTCAGCTGTTGGTTCGCCTTCGCCACCGCGTTCGTTAACTACCTGGGCAAGCATCTGCTGCACGTATTGATCGGGGACAATGCGCTGTTGACCGAAAATTTCAGCAACAAAAGCGCCTTCTTCTTCAGCCTGACGAATTTCTTCTTTGTCGGCTGGAGACATGCCATGAGTTGGAGCTTTTTCAAGATCCTCAAAGATTCGTGGAGAGTTCACAATTTTGGCGTTCTCGGGATTATCAAGCGGAACCTGTATCACTTCAATTCGGAAAAGAGCCGAGTTTGGATCATCCGAAGGCGGGGCATCGGAGCATCCTGGAAGTTCCTCATCAGGACGAACAGGAGCTGATCCTGATACATAGACGTAAACATTTTCGTCATCATTGGGATCGTCAAGAACCGAGTGGGTGTGCGAGCCGCGACAGGTTTGTACATTGGAAACATACTCTGGGTTTTCGATATCGCTGATATCAAAAATTCGGATACCACGCAGCCGTTCTTCGCTGGCACTATCATCGACGCCTTCAGTGCCACAGTCAAGGCGGCCTTCAAGTCCCTCACCAGAAACAAACAGAAGGTTCCCAAAAACAGAAACATCACTTTGTGAGGCGGGGCAGAGAAAGTCAACAACCAAGTTTGGTTCAGCCGGATCAGAAATATCCCACACCATAAAGCCGTTATAATTCCCCTGTATGGCATAATTGTCTTTAAAAGCGAGGTCGGAATTCGTAGATCCCACAAAATCTTCGGGTGGGGGAGTGGCAGAAACTAAATTGAGGTTCCAAATTGCTTCTTCGGCGTCAAATAATCCCGCTCCTAATCCCACGCGGGGGTCGGGCGATGGCGCCTCTACCTCATCTAATGATTTAATTTCAGTTTTAGGTGATTCTTCTTGTTCCTCGGTCATATTAGATGACGTAGAACAGGCATAAGTGCCGAACAGGGCTACGACCAGTAACAGCCATAGCGAATGTTTAGCCGCTCCGGCAATGCCAGTAGCAGACCATTGTTGGTTATGTTTAGAATCCATAGATATGTTCGTGTTTTAGTAGGCGTTTATTTTATGTTTTTAATGAGAGTGGTTGCTTGATTCAGCAAATTCGTCAAGCATTTGCTGCATTCGATCAATTTCTGTACGCTGATCTACCTGTATATCGGAAGCCAGACGAAATGCTTGGTCGTCTTGTGCCGCACCATCGGTATCAAAAAGGTTGTCAACCATGTGAACGGCACCCATATGATGCTCGATCATATATTTTAGGAATAGGATGTCAAAATCATCGCCCTGTGCTTCGGAAAGCTCTTCAAGCTGTTTTTGGGAAAGCACGCCATGCATCTTTTTATACATGGTGTAGGGTTCGCCATCAATTTCAACCATCAAATTTAGTCCCTCGATTTCAATTTGGGGGACAGGTTGGTTGCGGTCGCGCAGCCACTGCTGCATGGAGGCAATCTCATCTTCCTGCGCATTGATAATACGGGATGCCAACCGCTGAATGCTTGCACTGGCATCATTTTTTGGGGCCAGGTCCGACATAATCAGTGCCTGGGCATGATGGGCAATCATTCCCGTCATAAATTTGACATCTGCTTCGGTATAAGTGCGGTCATCGTTAATTCGTTGCCAATAAAGTTCTTCGAGATTTGAGTTTTTATCTGATGTTTCGGAGGACTTTTTTTGGGTGGGTTCGGTACTTGAGCAGGCAATAGTGGCTACTGTCAATAATAAAAAGGCGAAAAGTCGTAGTGTCATTAATCCGTTAAAATTTTATTAGACAAAAAAGGGAAGGTAACAAGCAGATAAATTACTGCTGAACCACTCTATTATAAATTCAAAAAATAGAAATACCAATGATTTTATTTAAAAATATGCAAATCAAATCCTGATGAATAAAACGAGATCAGAATCTCAAATGTTACAGTACGATTTTATTTGATGAATAAAAATGTTGGTACAGTTATGGATGGAAGATGTATAAAAATGAAGAATAAAAAAGGTTTTTACGGAATGGTCATCAACGTTCAGAAATGGAAATAATCTTGATGATGGGGCCGACCATTCTGGAGCTTAATTTATCTTCTTCAATTTCGGCATCAACGGTAACCTGCAGTCCCTCTTGCTGAAATTCTTTAGGTAAGTTTGTCGGGTCATACGTTTCGTCATCCCCTTTTATGGCCCAAAAACCGCCCTCGATATTCATATAGGTTACTTCTCCCTCTATCTGTATATCATTGCCTGTTACCGATTGTAGGTCATTACAATTAGTAACCAAAAGTGAGATAGCAATTAGTGGTAGCAATATTTTCGCGTACTTCATAGGGAATCGTTTAAGGTATTAGAATTTGATACTAAGCTTATAAAAGATTTTTTGCTTACTCAATAATAGTGTGATCAGCTGAATATAACCGGGATTAATTGCATGTCATGAATTAATAAACGTAACACTTGTTTTTATATTAACACGATCCCAAGTTACCTTCTTGCTTAAATGCAAAAGGTATTATTTAATCGTTTACGGGTATGCTCTTTTTACCGGTATTACGCCCCAAATTACAGTTAACAATAGTATTCAAATTCTATTATATTAGCGCCCCTTTCTTGGGTTAATCGATTTATACTTAATTACTGTTTTAAAAATGGAATATACTTTTTGGGATTTCCTTCAGCTAATAGGTGCGTTGGGCATTTTTATTTATGGAATGAAGGTTTTCAGTGATGGTCTTCAAAAAGTAGCTGGTAATAAACTGCGAGCTATTCTTAAAGGGATGACCAGCACAAGGTTCCGAGGTATTCTTACCGGTTTTTCGACTACAACTATTACGCAATCCTCTTCAACCACCACCGTAATGGTCGTAAGTTTTGTAAATGCAGGATTGATTACGTTTTTGGAATCAACGGGAGTGGTAATGGGAGCCAATATTGGTACCACGGTTACCGCCTGGATGATTTCCATTTTTGGTTTTAAAATGCAGATTACGCCCGTTGCCATGGTATTAATTGGGGTCTTTTTCCCCTTTATCTTTTTCGGCCGCGAAAAGCTGCGCAACCTTGCCGAAGCTATGATTGGATTTGGTATCCTTTTCATCGGACTCGATTTTATTAAAAATGGGGTACCCAATATCCAGGAGAATCCAGAAATGTTTATGTTTTTGGATTCGTTTACCGAATTCGGTTTTCTTTCCATTATTATTTTCGTGATTGTCGGTACACTATTGACACTCATAACGCAGTCGTCTTCTGCTGCTTCGGCGATAACGCTTGTAATGTTGTTTCAGGGATGGATTGATTTCCCCATTGCAGCGGCCATGATCCTTGGAGAAAATATTGGTACCACCGTTACCGCCAATATTGCTGCCGTTGTTGGAAATGTGTATGCTAAGCGTGCGGCGCGCTTTCACCTGGTCTTTAATGTTTTTGGGGTACTTTGGATGCTCCTGTTAATAGATCCTTTTTTAACAGGCATTGATAATGCTATGGGATATTTCCTAACGGATTACAGCTCCATTCTTGGTCCCATGGATGACGTCGGACGTGCTAATGCAACCTTGGCCGTATCGCTTTTTCATACAACCTTTAATGTCATAAACGTGCTGTTGCTGGTAGGTTTTGTCCCCTATATCGTTCGGTTTATAGAACGCCATCAGAAAGAAGACAAAGATACCCAACATCGCTTGCAGTATATTTCATCGGGAATGATGTCTTCTCCTGAGCTTTCCATGTCCCAAGCGCATAAAGAGATTGAGCTGTTCGCCAAGCTGATAGAGAAAATGCACTTTAGCATGCAAGGCTTGTTGTATAACAAGCAAAACCGGCAGGACCAGTTTCTTAAGAAGATAGAAAAGCGCGAAAAAATTACGGACAATATCGAGCTTGAGATTGCCGAATATCTCACAAAAATATCGAGCTACAATTTAACCGAAGAGGCTACCCGACGCATTCGCGGCATGCACAGCATGATTAACGATCTCGAACGCGTGGCTGATATTTATTATCAGATGTCAAAAACGTACGAGCGCATGCAGTCAGAAGGCACCGAGCTGTCGAAGCCCGTCATGGATAAAATTGGCCGGATGTTGGATTCGGTTCACGATGCCATTCGAAATGTCCGTGAAAACCTGGATAAGGCGAATGGAGAAATTGACCTCGAAAAGTCGATAGCTATAGAAGATGCTATTGATGAGCGCCGGGATGAGCTGATGGAGTTCCATTATGCCCAACTTGAGCAAAATGCCTATTCTAATAAAGTTGGATTTGTCTTTTTGGATTATTTGAACCGACTTGAAAAAATTGGCGATCATCTGTTTAACGTAAACGAAGCGTTAGCTGGGGTAAAGGTGAAATCAGCCTATGAAACAGTTATTGAGGATAGGGGATAACAGCAGAACACTTTTGCTGACATAGCTTACGAACGGACCGCGAGGTAAAAGTAACAGCCGTGGTTCGTGCATATCTACAAATTTCTTTTTTTAAATCTTGCACCTTTGCAATGGGTTTAGCCATTGATAGGTACCCAATCTGCGTTTATAAGCTAATATGCTGCCTTGGTTAGTGACAAATAGTCTGGTCCAATTATTGCAATTACTGATACTAAAACGATCAGGTATCCCAAATAAATGGAGGCAGTGATGAAATCAGTAATAAAAAAGCCCAACAAAGATCTAAGGCACTACTATCGAATTTTTTTAGAAATCGGGCTTATAATAGCACTGCTTTTATTTATAGGTCTAACAAAAGTGGATTTGAATATGGACCAATCGGAAGTTAGTCTGACCGACGAACGCGAAGTGATAAAAATGGAGGAGGTTGTGCAAACGCAACAAGAATCACGTCCCCCACCTCCGCCACGTCCTCAGGTTCCGGTTGCCGTTCCCAATGATGAAATTGTAGAAGATGTGGTATTAGATATCGATGCAGAAATTTCGATGGATGAACCCCTTGCCATGCCCGAACCACCAGCCGAAGAAGCTGAAGAGGAGGAAGAAGAGGATTTTTTTGTTGCCGTAGAAGAAATGCCTGAGCTAAAAGGCAGTATGGCTGAACTGCAGAGTAAGATTGTCTATCCCGATAGGGCGCAACAAGTGGGTATAGAGGGGCGCGTTATCGTACAGTTTATTGTAAATGAAAGTGGTGGTGTGGAAGAGCCGCGAGTGATTCGGGGTATTGGCGGTGGCTGTGATGAAGAGGCCGTTCGTGTATCTCAGCTTGCAGAATTTAAGCCGGGCAAACAGCGCGGTGTTCCCGTTCGGGTGCAATATAGCATGCCGTTTAATTTTAAGCTCAGAAAATAGTCATGCGCCACAGGGCTAAGTATCTATTACAATAAGGCATGGGACCATCCCATAAAAGGCGTCAATTTATTGAAAGTTAAATGGGGTGGGATTACGATCAAGGCGATCACCTTAAAAATAACGTGCACAACCGACGGCTTGACATTTATTTTTTGGAGGTATTAATGAGATACTCTTTTCTCCATTTTCGTAACGTGCTCACTTTGTTGAGGTGTTCGCCAATCATATAGCTAATAATCCATGTAAAGATATAGAAAGTGATGATTGGCAAGATCGTAAATAAAAAATTTAATGCAGCAATGGGAAGGGTAATCATTTGAGAGGCGAGGAAAGGTAAAATTACCACGCCCAAAAAAGTTGCTATCGATTTATACCAACCAGCCTTGAAAAGCTGCCAAAGCAAATAGGGCGAAAATATGATCGCTAATATAGCAAGCCCTTTTAGGATAAGCTGATGAGGAAACCAGCCGATGCCGGCTGCTAAAATCCAGGTATGCTTTTCAAAACGCAGCCAGTAATACAGTTTTGATAATGATGCTTCGTTTTCGTTGATAGCATCTGATAAGACATCTGTTTCATTCAAACTTTGCATATTGAGGTTCTATTTTTCGCCCTCAGCTTTTATTACCCGCTTATTTTCTATGGTTATTGGCGATCCCTCCGCGAGCTTTACGGAAACAGGCTCTTTGTCATTTAAAAAAACAAATTCTTTACCATAAACTGCTTCGTAATCTATCTCTATGTTAAAATTGGTAACGTTGTACGTTTCCCATTTTGGATGAGTAACCTCATACTCGTTCGTTGTTGTATCATTCACTTTGGCATATCCCCAATAGTGTTCAGTAATAAATTCTGTTTCGCTGTTTGTTTTTATTTCTGATGATTCTATGTCAGCTTCGGCAGTAAGTTGTTGCCAACGACCATTCTTTTTCCACTGGTACGATACGGATCGGCTTTCAGTGTTTTCGCTCCACTGATGTTGCATGGGAAAAACCTGGTAGTTTTCATTGTAAATTGAATTTGCAACCAACGCTAATGCTCGCTTTGGAACGATTTCTTTTATAAATACGACGCCGCGTTTCCAGTTATTATTTTCCCGTCTTCTTACATAAAACCTTAAATTTACTTCTTCAAAATTTGTATGAAAGGGGATCTTTATTCCCTTTAGCTTAGTGTTGAGAAACATAAACCCAACCAGGCTGATATAGCATTTGTCCTGCCATAAATCAAGCTCTGTCCCATAAGGGATATAGTCAGATAGTATGTTTGGATCTATTACATAGTTAACGATAACCAATTTTCGCCATTCCGCTTCTAAAAAACTCATAAGCCTTCTCTTTTTAGATTAGCTATGGTTGCTCCCCAGCTACTGCGATCATTGGCAAGTGAAAAGCTTTCCACGTGGGGATTTCTCTTTAGCAGAGCGTGAACCGACCGGCGCAGGTTTCCAGTACCTTTCCCGTGAATAATACGGATCTCATAAATATGTTCTTTTAAGCATTCGCTAATATAATCCGGGATGAGTGTTCCCAGTTCTCCGGGATCAAACGTATGCAAGTCAAGTGTCCCATCAATGGGTAATTCTTGTGGTTCCATAAGGTAAAAAGAAATCTTTTTTACGATGATACAAATAATTTGGCAAGATGACATCTATCCATATTGGAAAATAATATCCTTAAGTATTTGTTTTTTATTCGTTTGTTATTATATATGAGCGATGAATAAATCTATTTCTATTTTATTTGTTGTATTCCTGTTGGTTGTGGGGATTCAGTGCGCCTATTGTCAACAAGATAATAAGCGATTTTTACACTGGGCTAAAGACGATCCTGTTTCTATGTTTCAAAACGTGGGATCGCAGCAGCTCCTTACCGCTGCTTCTTTTGGAATAGGTGTAGGAATGATTTCCTTAACGGATGCAAAAATCAGCAGGAATATTCAGGATCATTATGCTCACTCGTCGGTATTGCATTTTACAAACCGGTGGGGAGAATGGGAGCATGCCGTAGGATTATCAGCTGGTGTTTTTGGTGCCTCTTTACTGACAAAAAATGCCAAGTTTCAGGATGCTGCATTTACCTCGCTGCAGGCATTGGTTATGTCGAATATTACCGTGAACACAGGCAAGTTTTTATTTGCCCGCCATCGTCCATTTCAGAGTCAAGATCCTCATCAGATGAACTTTGCAGAACTTGGTGCTACTTCATTTCCATCGGGGCACACCGCTACCGCTTTTGCATTATTGACTCCATGGGTAATTTACTATCCCAACCCCGTTACCTACTCGATGATGGCCATTCCGGTGGGCACGGCCGTTGCCCGGGTTGCAAAAGGGCAGCACTGGCTTAGCGATGTAACCGCGGGAGCAGCTATCGGTTTTTCTATGGCCTATTATCTGTCGCGTAAACACTTGGATATTCAATCAAAACGCGTGCAGATTACGCCATCGGCTGGACAGAACAGCATAGCCTTACGACTAAACTTTTCATTTTAAATGTTGAGAGATGTGTTTTCGGTCAGTTCATTCAGCCGATGATCAATCGTAGGGTCATGCTCGTTCGGCAAGCTCAAACCAACGCTCCGTGCACTGTTCAATTTCGGCTTTCAGCTTGGCATATTCAGCGGATTTTTCCCGAAGCACTTCGTGGTCAAGCTCTCCATTGCTAAGTTCGCGTTCGAGTTGTTCCTTTTCCAATTCCAGCTTCTCAATTTTACTTTCCAGCTTGTTATATTCCCGGCGTTCGTTATAGCTGAGCCGCTCGTCGTAATTATTAGACGATTTTGTTTGATTCTCGGGGGATGTGGAGGTCGGTTTCTTGTTCTGAGCTCGTTCTTTTGCTTCGCGCTCCTTTTTCAGCTCGCGATACTCTTCATAGCTCCCATGGTGATCGATAACAGAACCCTCTCCCTCAAAAACCAGGTAATGATCTACCAGCTTATCCATGAAAAAGCGGTCATGCGATACAATGATAAGGCAGCCCTCAAATCCCATTAAAAACTGCTCCAGCTTGTTTAATGTAAGCAAATCGAGATCGTTGGTAGGTTCATCAAGAATTAAAAAGTTGGGATTTTCCAGCAAGACCAGCATTAGGCTGAGCCGTCGCTTTTCGCCGCCGCTCAGCTTTTCGACGGGTGTATATTGCATTTCGGAGGTAAACATAAAATGCTTCAAGAATTGCGATGCGGATATCTTGGATCCGTCGGCCAGTTCCACCACTTTTCTTACGTTTTCGATAATATCAATTACACGCTGTCCTTCGTCAAAGTCCAGGCCTTGCTGACGGTAATGACCAAAAGCGATGGTTTCGCCCACGCGTCGTTTACCGGAATCGGGCGCTTCTTCGCCGGTTAAAATTCTTAGGAAAGTGCTTTTGCCGACCCCATTTTCTCCGATGATACCGATGCGTTCTCCTTTTTCGAAATCGTAATAGAAGCTGTCGAGGATCTTCTCGTCGCCGTAACTTTTGGAAACATTGAGTAGCTCCAGAATTTTTCCACCCATCCGCTGCATATCCATCTGCAGGCGCAGTTCAGGATCTTCGGGTCCAGAATCGAGTTCGTTTTCCAGCTCTATAAAATCGTCAATGCGTGATTTCGATTTGGTTGTCCGCGCTTTGGGTGATCGCCGCATCCACTCGAGTTCCTGCTTGTACAGCTGATTTGCTTTATGTGCTCGTTTTCGCTCGACTTCACGCCGCTCGGCGCGCTTCTGCAAAAAGTACTGGTAATTTCCCTTATGGTGATACAGTTTGCCACTCTCCAGCTCAATAATATGATCACAAACCCGATCCAAAAAATAGCGGTCGTGTGTTACCATTAGCAGGGTTTTATTGGTGGATTTCAGGTACTCTTCCAGCCATTCGATCATCTCCACATCAAGGTGGTTGGTCGGCTCGTCGAGGATGAGCATATCCGGATCATCAAGCAATACAAAAGCCAGCGCCACACGCTTTCGCTGCCCACCAGAGAGGGTGGCAATGGACTGTTCCAGGTCGTGGATATTCAGTTTTCCCAATATCTGTTCCATACGCTGCTCGTAATCCCACGCATCGGCGGCGTCCATTTTTGCGGCCGCTTTCTGAAAAGCATCTTGTGTTTCTTCATTAAAATTCTGAGCCTGCGCTTCCGCAGCACGTTCATACTCTTGAATCAGGCGCACCATTTTGTTGTTGCTCTGCGAAATATAATCTCGGATCGAGAGTTCGTCATCGAGATGTGGATCTTGTTCCAAGAAACCGATACTGATATCGTTTTGGATCATCACTTTGCCGTTGTCGGGCGTTTCGTGACCCGCCAAAATCTTCAATAGGGTTGATTTTCCAGTGCCATTTTCGGCAATGAGTGCTGTTTTATCACCTTCTGAAATCCCAAAAGAGAGACCTTCAAAAAGAACTTTATGCCCATAATTTTTGGACAGGTTTTCGGTAGAAAGATATGTCATAAATATAATATCGGGTCAAGAACTTACTTCTAAATAAGGGGCTAAAATAAGGAACCCAAGTCCCACATAGAAACGTTGGTTATACCAAATTATAGGCAAAGGGGCAGAGTAAAATAATATTTGCTCTTAGTGATAAATTCACGATTTTCGATAGCTTTATTTGAATAAAAATATGCTGAATATGGATTTTCCGGGACTCCCAAAAGTTGAATTGCACTTGCATTTGGATTGTTCGCTGAGCTATGAGATGGTTCAGCAGTTAAATCCGAAGATAAGTGAGGCGGAGTATCGCAAGAAATTTATTGCCCCCGATAAGTGCCGCGATTTAGCTGATTATATTCGTCGGTCCGAGAGTGCAGTAGCATTGATGCAAGATCGAGAAGCTCTGCAGTTAGTGGTTGAAGATCTGTTTGATCAGCTGGCCGCTGATAATGTTGTTTATGCCGAAATTCGATTTGCTCCATTGCTACATACCCGCCGCCAATTAACGGGACGCCAGGTCGTGGAAGCCGTGAATAAGGCAGTTGAAGAGCAGGTTGAGGCAACGGGTATTGAGGTGGGCATTATCTTGTGTACGCTGCGTCATTTTTCTGAAAAGCAGAGTATGCAGACGGTGAAACTTGTAGAAGAGTTCCGTAAGGAGGGCAGGGTGGTAGCATTTGATATTGCCGCTGACGAAGCAGGATTTTCTATCGACAATCATGTATCGGCTTTTGCTTATGCCAATGAGAAAGGGATTAACTGTACAGCGCATGCCGGGGAAGCTTGTGGCGCAGAAAGTGTTTGGGAAACGCTGGAGTATTTTCGTCCATCACGCATTGGACATGGGGTGCGAAGTGTTGAGGATCCCAAGTTGTTGAAATATTTGAGAGATCATCGTATCCACCTGGAGGTTTGCCCCACCAGCAATGTGCAAACTAATGTTTTTGAAACCATTGAAGATCATACCATTGATACGCTATATAAAAAGGGCATATCTTTAAGTGTGAATACCGATACCCGAACCATTTCTAATGTAACGCTTGATGAAGAGTATCAAATGCTGACGAACGTTTTTGATTGGGATGTCCAGCACTTTAAAAAATGCAATCTCGAAGCGATTGCTCACGCTTTTACCGATGATCGAACAAAAGAAAAGCTCCGCGGGATAATCCGCGAAGCTTATACATAGTTTCAAATCCTGAGGATTTTTGAGGCATTTCTATTCTTGTTGTTTTACTACCTTTCCATCCACGATTACGGAACTGATTTTCGTGGTATATTCCATCGGGTCTCCATCAAAAAGGACCACATCAGCATCTTTGCCTTCGGCAAGAGAGCCAACTTGCTGATCGATACCCAGGATTTGGGCGGAGCTTTTAGTCAGAGCCTTCAGTGCCTCTTCACGATTGAGATCATACGCTGTTGCGATGGCCGCTTCATAAAGGATGATTCGTGTTTTAGGAACGTAGCCTTCAAATCCACTTTGAAAGGCAAAAGGAATACCCTCCTCGGCTAATTTACTGGCTGTGGTAAAGCTGGCATTCTTTGTATCCCCAAACGTACGCACCATCGTGGGATGGATAATAACAGGCACGTCCGCTTTTTTGATTTCATCCATAAGCAAATAGGCTTCGGCGGCCCCATCCAAAATTAGATCAAACCCAAATTCTTCTTTAAGGCGCAAAGCAGACATGATATCCTGGGAGCGCTGGGCCGTTATCATGGCTTTCAGTTTTCCATTTAATACATCGGCGATGGCCTCCATTTCAAGATCTTTGGGAGGGCTTTTGTCGGGATCGTCAGCCTGTCGTTTTTCCATATAATCCTGCGCATCGATAAATTTTTGTCGCAGCATGGCAATGCCTTTGGCATTCGTGCCGGGGCTCTCAAAAGAGTTGCCCACAGACGGTCCAAGCGTAAAGGCAACGGTGGTGGCCGAATCTACCAGGGCCTGTTCGGTGGTGTTATAGGGCGTTTTGGCAATCATCGTTTGTCCACTGGCCAGTGCGCCGGGGCCATGGCCCGTATGCGTAGTAGTGACCCCTTTACCGAGTACAAATTTGACGAGTTCCTCACGAGCATTGTAAGCATCAAAGGCGCGAAGGTGGGGCTGAATGGGATTTGAAGTCTCCAGCTGATCCTGGTCATCGTCGCGATTGAAGATACCAGCCAAACCAACAACGCTGTGAGCATCTACCAATCCCGGGGTAACGACCGAGGCTTGGTGGGTTTCATAGTCCGATGGGATGGTAATATCAGATGCCGATCCGACGGCTTCAATTTTATCATTTTCAATAAGTACAACTCCATCTACGATTTTATCACCTTCCATGGTATAAAGGGTGTCGGCCTGTACGGCGATTTGCGCGTTGCCGACTGCGGTTAGACCAAAAAGGAGTGCAAAAACAAAGAGCGTAATTCGATTTTTCATAATGCTAAGTGTTAAAATCTTAGGTATTTAGATGCTGATTCCAGCACGTCGGCAATCAGCATGACATTAAAATGCTTTTAGTAAAAATTATTCGCTTCCGTGGTGATGAAGAGTCGCTCCATCAAAAACGCCATAGCCGCCAGTGGCATACTCGCGGTCTTTGGGATTGGAAACATCAAATCGTTTGATGCCTTCGACCCACGTCTGCTGCACTCGGGTATAGCTGCTGAGCGGATCTCCGGACAAAATAACAAAGTCGGCATCCTTACCTTCTTCAAGCGTTCCTACCCGATCTTCGAGATCCATCATTTTCGCGTTTTGAATGGTGAGTGCTTCCAAAGCCCCTTCGCGACTCATGCCTGCGCGGACCCCAAAAGCCCCTGACCGCATAAACAGGCGCGTATCAGTGATGGATGCATCGGTATGGTATCCCACCGGAACGCCAGCCTCTTCGAGAAGTGCTCCATTTTCATATTTAATATCCGAAGCTTCGGGTTTGCCGCCGGGAGCATCCAACACAATAATCGAAGCCATGGCCCCCGATTCGGCAATCTCGTCGGCCACTTTCCATGCTTCACTTACGTGATGCAAAACCAGGCGATAGTCAAATTCTTCGGCAAGGCGAATAGCCGTTAAAATATCATTGTGGCGGTGGGTGTGGTTGTGAACAATACGTTCACCATCCAGTACTTCAACAAGGGCCTCCATGCCTACATCGCGCTTCGGCATTTTGTCGGAATCCCCATCTGCTTTTTCAACTTGCTCTTTATAATCCTGGGCTTTTAAGAATAGGTCACGTACCATAGAGGCTGATTTTGCCCTTGTTCCCGGGAAGGGCGAATCCCCGATAGAGTTGGTGCCGTTGGCCATTTTAAGTCCGCCCGCAATTTCTTCATCAGGATCATCAACAAAAAGCATTTCTTCGATTTTATCCGCTTTTCGTAGTTTCAGGTAAGCAGTCTGTCCACTCATCAAGTGACCCGAGCCAGGCATTACATTTACCGTAGTAACACCCCCGGCAAGCGCTTTTTTAAAGGTTTCGCTGTGTGGGTCTATACTATCGATAATACGCGCGTCGGGGTGCAGGGCAGCAGAACGATCGCCGCCATCTCCATCACCAATGTGAGAGTGCGAGTCAACAAGGCCAGGCATAATTACTTTACCGCTGGCGTCGTATTCTTTGGCATTAGATGGTACATCAACTTCATCGGCTGTTCCAAGCGCTACAATTTTCTTGCCTTTGACGATTAAGGTGCCGTTTTCAATGGGTTCCCCTTCAATGGGAATAATTTTAGCACCAGTAAAAACTTTGGTTGGTTGTGCTGCTGCCATAATTGGAAGGCATAGTATAAGCAGCAGGCTTAAATGGATGAGTCGTTTCATAAATGATCCCTAATTTAGATTCTTAATTTTGCAGTTGCTTAAAACTTGATTATGCTAAGAAGCTAATTTTATGGCAAATGATCAATTGGTTAATTTTCAAGCTTTTACATGACTTGTTTTTGGTCACTGCTGCAACCGCATAATCTATTGTAAGATGTCGTTTCAATTACCTCCCATATCCCATAACAAGAAAGGTAACCTTCGGAAGGTTGGTTTTGAGCTGGAGTTTGCCGGTATAGAGCCTATGGGGGCCGCCCAGATTATTCAATCTGTTTTTGGCGGTGTGATCAGGGAGGAGCATCGCTACCATATTGTTGTTGCTGATACGTCGCTTGGTGATTTTAGGGTAGAGCTTGATGCACGAATACTCCAGAAGATGGCCGAAGGAAATATTTTTGATCGATTGGGCATCAGTCTCGAAGAAGATTCGATCCGTAAGTCAATTGAAGATGTGGTGGACAAAATGGCCCGGTCGGTGGTTCCGCTTGAGATTGTAATGCCCGCGGTTGCTATCACTGATTTGCATAGGTTGGAAAAATTGCGGGAGGCATTGCAAAAAAATAAGGCTGAAGGCACTCATGTTTCGATGGTCCATGCTTTTGGGATGCATCTAAATGTTGAGGTGCCTGATTTGGAGGTTGAAACACTGATCGATTATTTGAGAGCGTTTGTCATCGTGTATCCCTGGCTGCTTGTTGCTCTAAATATTGATATGACACGGCGCCTCTCGCCATTCGTTGATCCTTTTCCAGATAAATATGTGCAAAAGATTTTAAATTCCGATTATGCACCCGATATCCAGCAATTAATCGGGGATTATATTGCGTTTAATCCCACACGAAATCGTCCGGTGGATATGATGCCTGTTTTTGGATTGTTGGATAAGGAGTTGATTGCCCCTGTGATGGAGGGCGAAAAAAATGAGCCGCGTCCCACTTTTCATTATAGGCTCCCAAATAGTAGAATTGATGACCCGGACTGGAAGTTCGAGGATGAATGGAATCACTGGTTGGTTGTTGAGCGCCTTGCCGGGGACCATGAAATGCTGAACAAGTTAAGTCGGTTATATAGCCTGCGGCAAAAAGAAACGGTAATTTCATTCCGTAAAGAATGGGCTCGTACTGTTGAAATAATGTTGGATTTGGATGAAGAATAATCGACCAAACATTGGAGTAACAGGTCCTGATAAGGGTGGGCGTGCAGCATGGTGGTTTACTTGGTTTGCCGTGTTTATTCATGGGGGACGAGCGGTTCGAATTTACCCTGAGAAAGGAGTACCCGATGTTGATATCCATGGACTTGTTATTGGGGGTGGGGCAGATGTCAATCCCAAGCGATACGGGGCCGATGATATTCGAAATCTATTTACCAAAGATGAGAAGGTCTCGGGCATCCGCCAGTTTTTCATTTACATGGCTACGGTGCTTTTCTTTCCGGTTATTTACTTAATGAGAAAGGTTTTTTCTACCTCGGCCGTGGGAATAGACAATGGACGTGATGAGCTCGAATTTAACCTGATCAAAAAGGCGATCGATAAAAACATCCCCATACTGGGAATTTGTCGTGGGGCGCAGTTACTGAATATTTATTTTGGGGGCACGCTTCACCAGGATATTGGAACCTATTACACCGAGGTGCCTAAAATCCACAGCGTTTGGCCAAAAAAAATGGTGAAGGTAGAGGAAGACAGCAAGCTTTTTGAGATGGTTGGGTTTGAACATATTTGGGTAAATGCGTTACACCATCAGGCAGTGGATGCGTTGGGAGATCAGCTAACGGTCGTGGCGCGCGAGGACACCGGCGTTGTTCAGGCGATTGAGCATACCCGTCGCGATTTTATTTTGGGGGTGCAGTGGCATCCCGAGTATATGCCGCAGATACCGCCACAGCGCCGTATTTTCAAGCAGTTGGTGGAGGAGGCAAAAGAGGGGGTGGAAGCATAAAAAAAGGCAGAGGCTTATAGAAAATAAACCTCTGCCAAAAATTCGTTTCGATTGCTGCCGATCAGGTATCCACTTTGTAATCAACAAAATGGCGTTCTTCGATGACGGAGTTAATAAAATTGACGGCCTTTTTGTGGTGCTCGTTGCGGGTGTACATGGTATAATCAAGTTCTGTTTCGAAATCGGAGATGAGCACCACATCGTAGGGGGAGCCGGCCTCGTCATCGTTGTCAGAAATATTTATACCTACTTCCACATTTTTTATCTCTTCGATATTCACTTTAAGGCCCTCCAGGATTAGCTTCATTTTTTCGGCGTTCTTTTCCCTGGTAGCGCCTTCCGCTTCATCTTTTAATTTCCACATTACTACGTGACGAATCATATATATTCTCCTATGGTGTGCTTTTATTACAAATTATTATTTAATGGTTTGATATTTTTGCCAGGCTAAGCGTTAACGTGCTCTGTTGGCAAAAGAAAGATCTGCTCTGTCGATGGGTACATCTGCGAGCTGCTGGATATCGTTATGATATCGCTTGGCTGCCCATAGATGATTTCGGGCTTTTGACTCTTCATTGCTTTTATACCACTCGTAGGTAGCTATAAATCCCTTGGCAACGCCTACCGAGTCTGTGGCATTAAGACTGTTTTGCGGGCCGGAGGGCAGTGGTACGGATAATGAGTTTCCGGCATAGATGACATTGGGATCCTCAAGAGAACCATTGTTGCCATATATCCAGGGCCATAGCCTTGGGTTGCCATACTTTTCTTCGGCCAGACTCCACAGTGTTTGTCCCTCCTCAATTTCTACGGCATCCGTTTCTGTTTCTTCTTGTGATGCTGTTGCTTCTTCAGAATTTGACTGCTCCGAATCTGTGGCATCGGTCTGATTTTGCGTATCGTTATCTTGCTCGGCCTGCTGCTGTTGGGTGTTATCCGCGGGTTGCTGGCTATCATTTTGCTGATTTTCAGTCTCCATAGACGAGGTAGTTTGATCAGCGGATGTCAGTGATATACCATCCGTTGACAGCGTGCTGTAATACCATGCTCCTCCAGCTATTAATAACAGTGTAATAACTGCAGCCGCCACGTAAGGCATCGAAGAATTGCGTTTACGACCAGGCTGTTTTGGGGTCGTTGGTGGCGTAGATTCCGAAGTGGTTAAAGCCGGTTCATCCTCGACTTTTGTTTCTTCATCCTCAGCCTGACCCTCTTTTAATTCTTTGGCCGTTTCCTCAAGAGTATCAATTTCATCCGCGAGAATGTCTTCCTCAGTTTGTTCTTCGGATGCAAAAATCTCGTCTTCCTCTTCGTTTTCCTCGTCCTCTTCGTCAGTTGGGACCTCAACAGTATCTTCGCTTTCTGAAATATCAGCAATTTCTTCTTCGAGCGATTCATCAGAGTCAGAGTCTTCTATGGACGTAATAAAATCATCAATATCCAGATCGGTATTTTTCTCTTCTGATTTCTGAGCCTCGAACTCTACAATATCATCGTCATTATGGTCAGTTGCAGCTTCTTCGTGGTCACTATTTTCTTCGGGTGCCCCAAAACCAAATGGATCGTCGGCAGTTTCATCTTTGTCATTGTCCCCGGCACTCACAGAATCAGAGTGGGTTTGGGTGGTAGGGGGAGCGGTAGGGATAAAATCTTGTTCCCCGGAATCTTCTTCAGGTGTATCTGCTTGTTGGTTTGATTCGGTATGGTCAGATTCCTCAGCAAAAGGGATTACCTCATCAGGGCGGTGCTCAGTATTTTTATTAGGAGAATCATTGGAAGTGGTGTCAGCGTTGTGTTCAGCTTTGATACCACTTTCAGAAGAATTATCAAGCAAAGTCGGCTCCATATGAGCGTAGGGAGCGTTAACCACTTCGCGCAGGTCTTTGTATGGTTTAAACACAATTTTATTGTGCGCTGGAATGGTCATCTTTTCATTCGTTTGTGGATTGTAGCCCTCCCGTTCATCCACATGACGCAGCTTAAACTTTCCAAATCCGGCAATATTAACCTTGCCGTCTTCTTCGAGTCCACCGTTGATGACCTCTACAAAATTTTTAAGAAAATCATGAGTAAACTTTTTGCTGTTGTCTGTCTCTTCAGCAATAGCCTCAATTAATTCTCCAAAAGTAATTTTTTCACTCATTGTTCAGCTCCACTTCTTTTAGGTCTTCCTTTAAACCTTTGCTGGCACTAAAATCTACTACACGCTTGGGCGGTAGCTTCATATACTGCTCATAGTGGGGGTTGTACGACTTCCGTTCATCGCGGGTAGTAGCGCTAAATGTTCCTAATTCCGGGATGGTAAAAGCGTTACCCTTGGCAATATTTTCATTGAAAATTTCTACCATGGCATCAAGCAGTCTTCGGGCATCAGCTTTGGTCATGTCCCAGTTATCAGCAAGTTTTGCTACTACATCGCTTGTATTCATATCACAGTAAAACTCTGATTACATTTTGTTTACAAGATGTTACTAATTAAGAAAAAAAACTTTAAAAACTAAGTAGATATTTTCACCTACAGCTTAGAATATATATAAATAATTATTTTTTGTGCATTTACTTGAAGTATTGGCAGCTCGAACGGTATTTTATGAAACTATTTTAGCGAGATATTACTTTAAATTAGCAACTATACAGCGGAATAAAATTAATCATTTTTATGAGTAAACCACTGAATGTCACTGAGAAATTAATCAAAAGCCATCTTGTTGACGGGGAAATGAAACCCGGTACCGAAATTGGTCTAAAAATTGATCAAACCCTGACCCAGGATGCTACCGGAACGATGGTGATGCTGGAGCTTGAAGCCATGGAGTTAGATGAAGCGCAGACCGAGCTTTCCTGTCAATACGTTGATCACAACTTGATTCAAACGGATTTTAAGAATCCAGATGATCACGTATTTTTGAAATCCGCTGCAGAACGGTTTGGGATGTGGTTTAGTCGACCCGGTAACGGTGTAAGTCACCCGATTGAAACGGAACGATTTGGTATTCCGGGCAAAACACTGGCAGGATCTGACAGTCACACCCCTGCCGCCGGATGTATGGGCATGCTTGCGATAGGATCAGGCGGATTGGATGTCGCTTTTGCGATCGCCGGTGAACCCCTGTACATCAAGATGCCTAAAGTGTTGGGTGTTGAAATAAAAGGAAATTTACCTGATTGGGTAAGCGCCAAAGATGTTGTGCTCGAAATGCTTCGTCGTTATGATGTTGATGGAGCTACCGGCTACGTTATTGAATACTTTGGCGAAGGGTTGAAGAATCTTTCCACGATGGACCGTCACGTAATTGCCAACATGGGTACCGAAATGGGCGCGACCAGCACAGTGTTTCCTGCCGATGGCGAAGTTCGTCGTTTTATGGAGACGCAAGAACGTGGAAATGAATTTGTTGAGCTCAAGGCCGATGAAGGAGCTGAGTATGACAAGTACGAAGAGCTTATTCTTGATGATGTTGAACCGCTGATTGCCCTACCCAGTAGTCCCGGTAATGTAGTTCCGGTTCGCGAGGTTGAAGGTCAGGATATTTATCAATCCTATGTTGGGTCTTCTGCTAATCCCGGATATCGTGATTTTTGGATTTGTTCTGAGATCGTAAAAGATAAAACAGTAAACGATAATGTTTCCTGGGATATTAACCCGACATCACGACAGATCATTGAAAATATGGTCAAGAATAATGTGATGTTTAACCTTGTACAGTCCGGTGCTCGTATCCACCAGGCCGGCTGTAACGGATGTATTGGAATGGGGCAGGCGCCTGCATCAGGACAAAACAGCCTGCGCACCGTACCGCGTAATTTCCCTGATCGATCAGGAACGCCTGAAGATTCGGTATTTCTGGTAAGCCCGGAAACAGCGGCCGCATCGGCGTTGACCGGAAAGATTACCGATCCCCGTGATCTCGAGGATCTCTATAACATGAAGTATCCCAAGTTTGAGCATCCGAAAGAGATTCATATCAATACGGAGATGTTGACCCCACCAAAGCCAAAAGAAGAGCGCGGCGAAATTAAGAAAGGGCCTAACATTTCAACCATGCCCGACTTTGACGAGCTCAAAGACTTTGATGTTCCTGTTCTTCTTAAGATGGGCGACGATATTTCGACGGATGAAATTTTGCGTGCCGGGGCCGAGGTGCTGCCTTACCGCAGTAACATCCCTGAAATCAGCAAGTTTACGCTCGATGTGGTTGATAAAAATTTCCACGATCGTGCCATGGAAGCTAAAGAAGAGCACGGCGGACACGTTGTAGTTGCCGGCGAAAACTATGCACAGGGATCCAGTCGAGAGCATGCCGCTATTGCGCCTCGTTATCTGGGTATGCAAGCGGTAATTGCTAAAAGTTATGCTCGTATTGGCTGGCAAAATCTGATCAACTTCGGAATTCCGCCGTTGGAGTTCGAGCATGATGCTGATTACGAAGATATCGATCAAGGCGATGTTCTTGAAGTGAATGACATTCGTGAAGCTATTAAAAATGGCAACGAAGTAATCATCCACAATAAAACAAAAGGCAAAAAATATACGGTGAAGCACTCCTTTAGTGAACGACAGAAGGAGGCTGTGCTACACGGTGGCGTTATTAATCGCTTTAAGGCAAAGAAAAAGGCAGGTTAATCTGCTTATTAAAATACTGATAATTTTAAGCCCCGATTTAATCGGGGCTTTTTTAATTTAGATAGTGAACATTTATCTCCCTCAAAGTATATTTTAGAAAGAGAGATTTAAGCTGGTGGAAAGGTTAACAATCGAGACAACATTCGTGGCAGGAAGTTAGCCGATTAAAATTGTGTCCACTGTGTTAAGCCAGCTCTGTTAGCACTTATAAATTACATAATAAATAAAGAGGGAGTTATGGATTTGTCTTGGATAGTAACTACGTGGGATGCACTTGTGATGGTTTTTATTTCAACGGTGGGTATTTATGTGGCCCTGATATTTTTTACCCGACTTGGTGGACTTCGGTCATTTTCCAAGATATCGAGCTTTGATTTTGCCGTAACAGTGGCCATCGGTTCCGTTATTGCAACCTCTTTGTTGTCACCTGATCCTCCATTACTCCAATCTATGGTTGCGCTGGGACTACTCTATGTCGTTCAGATATCTGTAGCACGACTACGGGTTAAAAATATTACTATAGCTAAACTGGTGGATAACCAACCAATGTTACTGATGAGGGAATCAAATATATTGGAACATAACCTGGATAAGGCTGGGGTCACGCTTTCTGATCTACAAGCTAAATTGCGGGAGGCCAATGTGACGCAGCTAAATCAAGTAAAGGCTGTTGTGATGGAATCGACAGGAGATATTTCAGTGCTTCATCACAGCGATCAAGATCACGAATTAGATCCCATTTTATTGAAAGATGTAATCGACGGATGATAGAAATGCTTGCTCGATTAGGACGTGATTTTTAGGAATGCCACGCTCGTAGTGTTTTTCCCGTAATGGGTGTGGTATATCCAATAGAATTAATGGTTTGAAGGAACTAAAAGTATCAGTGGGGAATATAAATACCTGCCAATGTAATGGTGCACTGTTAAAGAATAAAAAACTTATTGAGGAATGTTGTTATGAGTTTGAAAAATTTAGGAGGACTTTTTGAGCATCAGCTGAAAGATATTTTCAACGCTGAAAAACAGATCAAGTCTGCCATCCCAAAAATGATAAAGTATGCCAGTAATAAAAAGTTAAAACAAGCTTTTAATGATCACTTAAAGGAGACTGAAACACAGATTGAACGACTAAATAATATTGGTCGGGATTTGGATATCACTCTAACGGGCGAAACCTGTAAGGGGATGAAGGGACTTATAGCTGAAGCAGAAGACTTTTTGAATGAAGATGCGGAATCCAATGTCCGCGATGCCGGTCTTATTGCTGAGGCACAACGTATTGAGCATTACGAAATAGCTGCTTATGGCACCATCATAGAATATGCCAAAGCACTGGGTCATCGAGAGGCCGCACGATTACTCGAACAGTCGTTGATAGAGGAACGTGAAGCCGACGAAAAATTGTCGCATCTCGCTATCGATATGATCAATGTAAAAGCAAGAGTGTAAATAATCACCAATCAAAAAAATAACATAAAGGGACAAAACCATGAAGAATCACATGTTATCAGCCACAACGGTAAAAGGAACTAAAGTTAGAAATCAAAGAAACGAGGATATTGGCAAGATTCAAGATTTAATGATTAACCTTGAAGAGGGTAATATTGAATACGCCGTACTTTCGTTCGGTGGATTTTTAGGAATGGGCGACAAATATTTTGCTGTACCTATGCAGGCGCTTCGTTTTTCAACGAAAGATGATGACCACATCATTACGATGGATGTAACCAAGGAGAAACTGGAAAACGCACCTGGCTTTGATAAAGATGATTGGCCAAGTGGAGCAAGCTCCCAATTTGTTGATGATATGTACAAATACTATGGCTATGAACGTCCGAGTAGGCTTGTTAGGAAATAAAACCGTGTTAATTTCAACATTTAAACTGGTTAAATCTATTATGGAAAATTCAAAGTTCGATAAGTTGCTTATTGCTACCCTCTCAGGAATAGCCAGTGGCGTGGTACTTGGCTTGCTTTTTGCCCCGGATAAAGGCGTAAAAACCAGGGAAAAATTATCTGAAAAAGGAGATCAGTACCTGAAAACGATGCGCAAGGACATTGCTGAAATTCGAGAATATTTGAACAAACGGGCTGAATCTACCCGGGAAAATTTGAATGAATTGAGCGATGAGGCGAGAAATAAGAGTGAGGAAGTGCTCAAAAAGGCAAAGAAGCTTACATCTTTTGATGAGTGGACCAAAGAGGAACTTTACGAGCGGGCCAAGAAAGAACAGATTGATGGCTATTCCCAGATGAATAAGGATGAATTGATCGCTGCTCTGCGTGACAAAAGTGGGATGCCAACAGCTTAAAGGCCTTTGTGTGAGATAAAATAGAAATTAAATTGAAATATAGATCCCAGGAGGATTTTAAAACAAGAGTGGATTGTATTTAAATCAGCAAGTGTGTATATTCATACACACTAAAACTTAGATTTATTTAACGCTTTTGTTTACGAAATCTTTCTGGGATCGTATTGGAATTAGCCTGTCGGGTTTTTGTGCTATTCATTGTCTGTTTTTTCCGGTAGTGATTGCGCTTTTACCGTTATGGCCTGTAGCTGAAGCGATCCATTTCTGGACCCATCCGTTATTATTTTTACTCATTTTACCCACGGTAATTTTTGCTTTGCGCACGGATAATTTGCCCGGATATATTCCAATTCTGTTGTATTTGGGATTGGCAATTATAGCACTGGCATGGGTATTCCACGAGTGGCTCGGGCTATGGGGCGAATCTGCAGTGACGATTGTGGGAAGTACCCTTTTGGTAACGGGACACTGGCTCAACTATCGATTTCATAAATCCAATCACAAAATTAGTTGTGAAGTATGAAGAGACTAAACTTTACACTTGATGACGATACGGTAAAACTACTGGAGGAATTGGCTGGCAAATTTTACGGGGGAAACAAATCCCAGACAGTGAGGGCCGCTTTGGAAAGTTTGGCTGTACATGCTGGTCATGAAGGATGGGTGATAGCGGGATATACGCCCAAAGAGCTGGATGCCGAAGAGCATTGCCACAGCTGTGGTGAATCGCACGAAAAGGGAGATGTACTGTATCGCCCGGTTTTTGAAAAAGGGAGCAGTCCCAAAGCCCTGCCGAAGATGCCTTCGGAAAACTGGCTCGATTGCCCCGATTGTGCTGAAAAGCAGGTGTACAACTAATTTTAGAAACCCTTTGCAAAACCCATCTAAGTCAACGTTAGCACAGCCTTCTTTAGAAAGTACTACCAGCTGAGTTTATCTTTCATTCCACGGAAAGTCAGCGAATGTTCTTCCGTTCCGCGAGTCCCCAGCAAATATCCGATGGGCTTTAGCTCATCTACATTTTCGCAAACAATTTTCAGGATTGCTAAATATGGGATAACCATAAACATACCGGGTAAGCCCCAAACCATTCCACCGGCAATGAGAGAAAGGATGGTGACCAGTGGATTAATTTGTACGTATGATCCGGTGATATTGGGCGTAAGAATATTATTCTCGATAAACTGTACAATAAAAAATTGTACAACTACACCGAGAGCTAACGTTGGCGATTGAGTAGCCAGCACAAAAAGAAAAGCAACGCCATAACCAATGACGGTACCGAGGTATGGAATAAGATTAAAGACAGCTGCTATTATTCCTACCAGAAGTGCATATTTAATTCCAATAAGGTAAAACCCAAAGCTGTTGAGGCCTATCAGAATGAGAAATACAATAAAGAGTCCTTTCAGATAACTGGGCACTATATCGGCAGCCTGATCTATAATCTTTTGCGCAGTATCTTGTTGCTTTTTAGGAACGAGCATTTGTACAAAGGTTCGAAACTTGTCGCGGTAAAAGAGCAGCAAAAAGGTATAAACGGGGATTAAGCCCATCGTAAGAATGGTGTTGGCCGTACCAGTAAAAAATTCCGTGATATATTCGCCCGAACCGCGGATGCTATCCACAATAGAGTCGAGCTGCTCGGCGGTCACACCAAACGTGCTTCCCAGCGCCCACCGAAACTGGGTAATATTTTGATCTACTTGCTCTTTTATGGCTGGCAGATTATCTGTAAAAGCGGTGATCAATAGAATAATGCCGTATGCAGCACCGCTGACGATGGCAATAGAACCAATTATAAGGATAAAGTTGGTGGCAATACGGGGAATATTGTTTTGTTCAAGTCTTTGGGCAACGGGATAGAGCAGATAGGCGAACAATACAGCCAGGGCAAGGGGAACCAACAGCTGCTTGGTAATAATGAGGGTTGCCACAATGGCAAAAGCCAGGAGCAATCTAATCAAGTATCGCAATGCCAGCGGATAAGACTCCATCTATCTAAGGATGATATTATGATTCCGATTGACCATTCTTAGCTATAGTCGTAAGTAGTATTTTCTGGATCTCTGCACCTTCTCGAGAGGTCAGGTCTTGAGCAATCTGCAAAGCGGCTCCCCATGATAGCGTAACGCCCGCACCTCCATGTCCATAGTTATGATAGACTGTTTTGTTCGAAATTGTTTCCTCCTCCAATCGCAAACCGTCGTCAGTATTTCTGATATATCGGGAACCTACCGATGGACGTAGTTTTTGTGAGTATTCGATAGATCGACCATAGGTATGATCCAGTATTTCATTATTGAGGTCAACAATGGGTTTTGGAAATGAAATTCCATTGATTTCATAATATTCGGTGTTAGATTCTTTTGGCCACTGCTGTTGACCCAAGGAACCAACTTGCCGACTTCCGCCCAATACCCAGCCATCTTTTCGAGGATAGCAGTACACATCACAGGCTTCACCCTGGTGGTCGGCATAGACCGAGGCAGTGGGGGTATAGTTGTAAGAGATAATTTCGTTTTGATTGTTGGTGATTAAATCGGCTCCCGGGTTGTGCACCAAGTGTCCCCGCATGATAACCTGCTCGGCAGTAGAATCCTCAAAAAGACCCGGGCTGCCAGTGCCACTACAATTAATAATAATATCTCCGGGAAGGGTTTTAATATCTGATGAGGTGATTTCCCGTTGGATAAGCTGTCCGCCACACCCTTTGTAAGCCTTAATTAAAGCCGGAAAATAAAGCGTCCAATCTGCAAAAATACAGTCAAACACCCAACCGTGGAGTTTGGGACAACTTTTTGGTTGGGGGATGGTTTCGGGGTCCAACTCATCAAGGTGACGAAGGTTAAGCATCCAATTACGGTAGTCGGGGTCGCCAGGATCGTCCTCAAAAACTTCAAAATGTTTGTGTATTACCAAGCCCGGAAAGCTAAGCTTTCGTAGCTCATAAAAAAAAGCTTGAGAACGCTTAAAGATCGATTCCAGCTGCCTGGAATACACCGAGTGTGGAATGATCGAAGCCGAGGGGAACAGGCTCGCAAATTCCGGATGCGCGTTCTTATTAGTAATCCCAGTAGGCATTTCCTTGGTAATGACTTCGGTATCATATCCCAAAAGCTGTAAAGCAAATGCAGTAGTGATTCCAGAAACGCCGCCACCAATAACGGTAATATTCTCAGACATCAATCTTGAAATTCCTAATTGTCAATTCCTAACTCTTTTGCCAGGGCAGGTGATCCAAATCGATATTTCCACCTGTTATAATGATGCCAGCCTTTTTGCCGGCAACATCAACTTTACCATTAAAAACAGCCGCTGCCGGTACCGCGCAAGACGGTTCGATAATAATTTTCATGCGTTCCCAGATAAATCGCATGGCCTCAATAATTTCATCTTCCGTAACGGTTACCACATCATCAACATGTTTTTGGATACAGCTGAAAGTCAGTTCGCTGAGCGAAGTTCGAAGCCCATCTGCAACCGTATCGGTGCTTTGTACAGGATGACGCTTGCCCGTTTTAAAGGATAGGTAGGCATCGTTGGCGACTTCCGGTTCGGTGCCGATAACCCTTGTATGGGGAGAAAATCCCGAAGTAGCGATAGCTGTCCCGCTAATTAGTCCGCCGCCCCCCACGGGAGCCAAAATGATATCCAGGTCGGGTTGATCTTCAAGTAATTCAATAGCTGCACTTCCCTGACCCATAATAATATCGGGATTGTCGTACGGGTGGATAAAGGTTGCTCCTGTTTTTTGAATGACTTCCTTGAGCGTCGCCTCGCGACCCTCCTGTGTTGACTCGCTAAAAGTAATGTTAGCCCCATAATCGCGTACCGCGTTCACTTTTACAGTTGGGGCATTCTCAGGCATTACGATATGAGCAGGTATTCCACGCTGCTTGGCAGCCAAAGCCACAGCCTGGGCATGATTGCCGGATGAATGTGTGGCAACGCCCTGAGCGGCCTCCTCATCGTTTAAATTACCAACGGCATGCGTGGCTCCCCGAAACTTAAAAGCACCCACTTTTTGGAAGTTTTCACATTTAAAGAAAAGCTGGCCACCAGCCCGTTCATTAACCTTTTTACTGCTTAAAACAGGCGTTCGGTGAACTTTTTGCCTGATTTTAAGATATGCTTTTTGTACCTGTTTGAAAGTTGGAACAGCGTTATGTAATGATTCAGCCATCGTGAATTCTGTTATAAACCTATACTTGATTTAAGTCCTGAGAGTAAAGATTTCCACCAATAATTAAAAACGGATTTTTGGTTATCACGTTCGAAATCAACTTTGGCCTTTTCAAGGTCATCACCCGTATTATCAGAGTCGATTTTGAAGGTGTTGGCCATCAGCGATTTTGCTTTGTCACCGAATGTTTCTTCATTGGAATCCTCATCAAGCAAAGAAATCTTTAAGTTTTCGTACTCCATTGTCAGATTTCCGCCGGCTTTTTTAGCCGAGAGATTCATTTCGAAATCCATGCCCAGAATCTTGCCCTCTTCAATGCGTACAAAAGCCAGCGGTTCAAGGGCATCATTGAGTGGTTGCATATCCATTGATCCCAAACTACCCTTAATTTCTTGACGATTTTCCTCATCTGCCATTGGAAATGAAAAATGTGCATCAAGCTGGGCTTGGTTCATTACGTTTGTTTTGGCACGCAGTGTGGGAATGTTGTCTTCATGCCACTGTTCTTCAACATTCGTTAAATTGGTGAGTGAGGCCGAAAGGTTGGCAAACTCAATATATCCAGCTTTTTCTGCTTTGGGTTTTCGTTCGGTATAACGAATGTTACTTTCAGCAATGCGGATGCTGTCAATACTCATGGGGAAAGGGATATCCCGAATCATTTCCTGGGGTAGGGGCTTGTATTTTTCCGGTGCATCCGGCGCCCGCTTATCACGATATATATCGAGATCTGCATTGTTAATATCAATCAAGCCAGCTGTAAGTCCTTCGGCTTTATTGAGCTGATCAACATCAATTTCATCCCATTGTATTTCTTCAATGCCGAGGTCAATACGATCAATTTGATGGCCAACTTTATCCGCGAAATCACCTTTTTCAAGTTTTGGTGAAAGAGCAATATCAGCCATCGACACCATGTGGTTGGTGGTAGAGAATTCTATGCTGCCGGCAGAAATATCGTAATATTCATTGGGCGTTTGGAATTGGATATCCCGCAAAGTCATGGCAATATCATCGGCGGGAATAACCCGTTTGTCGTCCAGTGAGGTAGAATCGATAGTGATGTTATAGAGCGTAATATCGCTGTTTGAAAGGGAAAGCAGGGGATCTACGGGCAGGTCAGATCGATTAAACCGAAGGGAAAGTCCTGTGATATAAAACTCTGGAATTGTGATGGAGTCAAGCACATTGAGTACCTTCTCCGAGAGCTGTTGGGAGGGACGATTCCATGGTATATCTTTGGCAGATGATTCTGATTTTGAGGCATTGACATATACTTCGGGATTAACGAGTTCAATTTCTCTTAGGGAAAGTTCCTGTTGCAAAAGTAGTTTAATTAGTCCTATGCCCGACACCGAAAATTCATCCAGCGTTGCCCGAATATCGGTGTCGGTGGTGTCTTTTTGGGTTAGGGATATTCCCGATAGGGAGAGCCGGCGCCCCAGAATTCGCAGGTCAAAATCATCAATTTCAAGGTTGTAGGTATCATTGGTAGCTTCATGAAAACGTTCAACAGCGGTCTCTTTCAGTTGCTCATCAAGAAAAAAGCTAAAGTAAATCTGAATTCCACCCCCAATAACGAGCACAGTGATGAGCAGTCCAAGCAGGATTTTTTGATAACGTTTCATAAAGCAATGGCATAGTTAATAGGCCTGTTCAAATAGCGCTGGAAAAAAGATCGGTTTAATGAAGCCCCTGCAATCTACTTAAGTACATTGCCAAAAGAAATGTCAGTCATAATTATTGGATCAACGTCATGGAGAAGGAGTAAGGGGATTTTCGGCAAACATATACTCTTTGACGGGATTTCCGTTAATGAGATGCTCCTGAATAATTTGTTCGAGCACCTTGGGTTTACAAGAGTGATACCAGATGCCTTCGGGATATACCACTGCAACGGGACCTTTTTTGCAAATGCGTAGGCAGTTGGCTTTGGTCCGGTAGATACCTCCGGCCCCATCCAGGTTTAACTCACGAAGTCTCTTCTTTAGGTAGGCCCAAGCCTCCAGCCCAATTTCTTTTTTACAGCAC
The DNA here is from genome assembly GCA_051746985.1 of Bacteroidota bacterium. Lineage (GTDB taxonomy): Bacteria > Bacteroidota > Rhodothermia > Balneolales > Balneolaceae > Fodinibius. Next base: position 3,861 of record JBNJFP010000010.1, on the reverse strand, counting down.
TTGGGATTCGTTTGGTCGGCGCAGATCAAGATATGGCGCCTAATTTCTTCAACATGGAGTTCTTCAGCTTTTTTTCGAACGCGTTTGTTCATAATCTAATAATCCAGTCCCGGTTGCGTAATTTCGTAATCCTTCTCTTCTTTTGATTCCTGTACCATCTTTTCCACGTCTTTAAGGAGCTCCTGGGCATCGTAAATTATTCCGTCTTTGATGGTATATTTTATCCCACCAATTCGTTCTGGTTTGTTATCTTCAGTCACGTGAACTGCACCTGTTCCATACAGGCTTTTCAGATTTTTAAGGGGATTGGCATCTACCAGCACCATATCGGCCAGTTTGCCGACTTCAATGGTTCCGAGGTCATCATCCATGCCAAGAACCTCGGCTGCTTTTAGTGATGCTGACTGGAATATTTCGAGGGGATGAAATCCGGCTTCACGCATCATTTCCATCTCCTGGATGTATCCGAAACCATACAGCTTATAAATGTATCCGGCATCGGAACCGAGCGTTACACGTCCGCCACGATTTTTGAACTCGTTGACAAACTCGAACCAGAGATCATAGTTTTCTTTCCATTCAATTTCCTGTTCGGTCCCCCAGTCAATCCAGTAGGAGCCGTGGGAAACGCGATTAGGTTTATAAAATTCCCAAAGGGAGGGAAGCGTATATTTTTCGTGCCATTCAGCACGGCGTTGGGCGCTTAAATCTCGACTGGCTTCGTAAATGGTGAAAGTGGGATTTAATGTGATATCAAGCTCCAGCATCTCATCCATAACACTGTTCCATTTGTCGCTGTAGGGTTCGGCCGCCTGTTTCCAAAGCTTGCCGGCTTCTTCAAACCGATGTTGCTCATTATTATAATTGTAGTTAGCGGGATAGTTCTGTATTTGCTGATCGGTAAACAGCGCCTCGGGAATACCGTACCAATGAGTGATGCTTGTCAGTCCCAGTTGTGCCGATTCAAGGGCATTGTTGGACACCACACGCGTTTGGGCATGGTGTGTCATGGTACCAAGCCCCAATTTATTGGCTTCATTAATCGCAGCCTCATAAACGGGACGCGAAGCGCCAAAAAATTTAATACCGTTGGCTCCATGGTCAGCAATCATTTGAACCCACTGCCGCGCTTCTTCGGGGGATGTAATTTCACCGTCATGGCCCATCCCAAAACCGATATAGGGCGATATTCGCGGTGCAGTAATCTCATTATCTGCACTTCGATCTCGCTGACGAATTGTCCAATCCATTCCATTAAAAGAGCCGGGTTCGCGGATGGTCGTGATACCGTGGGCCATCCAGAGTTTATAGACGTATTCGGCGGGCGTTCCCTGTGCTTCTCCACCGGTATGAGCGTGCATATCAATAAAACCAGGCAGCAGATACATACCTTTGGCATCAATTTCTCGGGTATCCTCATCGGCTTGTGGGCGCTGTTCTTCATCAATGGGAACTCCGGGATATCCCACTGATTGCACCGAAGCAATACGATTGTTCTCAACGACAACATCTACGGGACCTTGCGGTGGAGCACCGGTACCATCAACTAATGTCACGCCGCGGATTATGAGACGATCATAGGGGCCTTCGCCTTCGGCACGGTCGGGTGCTTCTTGTACCTGGGCTAAGGTATCATTAATGCCTAATGTTAAAGTAAAAAGGGCAGCTAATAGAATTACACAATTCTTCATGACTCTGGCTTCGTTGATTCAGATTTGATGGAATGTAATAATCACATGCTGGGGATGACAGTAAAAAAAATTAAATGATCTTAAGAAGATGTTGGTGTACGTTTTGGTTTGATCCAAAAGGTACGAAAAGATCAAGACTTTGGATTCTGACCCCACCGCGCTCGGCGGATGGGATAATTCTGATGGTATGTTACGTTTTAAGGTATATACACCATATGATACCGGTACAGAATTATCCTTGTCATCCGCTTTACCTTTGCTCAGAATCCAAGGCGATTTTAAAACTAAAACCAGAAGAATTTCTGTTTGACGAGGTGCTGTTTTAATTTATCATCAACGTTCTACAATGATGACAGGATTAGTATGCTATAAAAGTTTCTGTGTTATGCTGAACTTGTTTCAGCATCTTTAAAAAAAGGTGCATTTAAAGACCCTGAAACGAGTTCAGGGTGATACGGTTCTTCTCTGTTTTAAATATAGATGTTTGATATTGTGATCAATCCAAACCGGAAATGCAGGTTACCAAAAATCAGAGAAGAAGCGCTCCCTCAAGTTTTAAGAGAAACTCCTTTCGCTTAATGCCGCCGCTGTAGCCGGTCAGCTTGTTATCAACGCCGATAACACGGTGACAGGGAATGATGATCGGGATGGGATTTAGTCCGTTAGCACCGGCGACGGCGCGGGCTTTTTGGGGATCCCCGAGCCGTTTTGCCAACTCACTATAGGTTATTGTCTGTCCGTAAGAAATCTGCTGAAGCTGTTTCCAAACTTTTTGCTGAAACTTGGTTCCGTTTAAAGCCAATGGGATATCAAAAGATTTTCTTTGCCCCTCAAAATATTCATTTAGCTGGTCAATGGTCTTTGTTAGTACGGGGAGCTGCTGCTGATCTAATGATTCCGTTGGGTTATGATTGTTATAGTTGATGGCGGTTAGTCCGTGTTCTACGGCTGTTAGTTGAAGAGTACCCAAAGGGGATTGTGTGTATGTGATGGAATGTTTTTGCAACGATGTAAATCCCTGTTTAGCTTAATATTTAGTTTGATGGCAGCGACATATTTCCGGAGCGCAGAAAATCAAAAGTAGTTTGGCCGAGTAACTCGTGTCGGGCATTTAGGTTAAGGTTTCCTTTTATTTGATAATCAAAGGCTTCGCCTTCGGTCAGCAGACGGTAGGCTGACATTCCGATCTCTGAAATATTTAGTGAGACCGGGATGTTGAGCATGGTTACTCCTTTTTCTTTGATAGTTATTCCTTCAAGGGCTGTACCATTCGCCCATTCATCTCCGTTAATCATTAAATCGTAATTGAGGGCGTTAACATCGATTTTAAAACTGTTAGGATTATCAAAACTCAGCTGCAGGTTTATGTCGGCGCTGCTGAAATTAATTCCGGTTACTTCATAATCTTCGAGATTAATTTTTGGTGTTTTTAACAATGGAATATGTCCTTCTTTACGAACCGGCACTTTTGTTTCTCCGAGGGCGGGTAGATCAAAGGTAAGGTTACTTAAAAAATGATAGGAGGCTTCATCCGAATCCCTCAGACTTTGTGCGCTGCGATAGACATCCGAAAAATTAAGACGCATCGGAACTTGGAAAGTGCTGGCACCGGAAGCTTCGATAGCAAGTTCTTTCTTCTGATCACCGTTTACGAGCGTATTTTCATTGACATCAAGATTGTAGTCGTAGGCCAGCATTTGCACAGACAGTGCATTCGGATTCTCGACTTTTATATCGTAGGTGAGCTCCATTTCTTCAAAATTAAAATTACTGACGCGGACATTTTCTACCGAAAGCTGTGGCTTTTGGATGGAGTTGGACAACTCATTGAAGGCAGCACATCCATTGAATAAAAAAAGTGCATAGGTTAGCAGAATTACGGGCACATAATTTGGAAAGCTCATTAATGGTAGCCGGTTAAGATTTATTGATGAATTATTGTGATAACTGATATTACAGGCTCAATTATTTGTTCCGGAGTTTGTATGAGCAGATGCTTTTTCAAGATAAAATTATTTGTAACAAAAGACGGGGATCATACTCTTGCAAACAGAACGCACTATTATTGTCTCTCTAGACCCGTCTGGTTAGTCAACCAGATACTCTAGTCACTCCTAAATGCTGAAACCTAAAGCACAGAGCCTCGGGACGGATACTCCCGGGGTTTTTT
>JBNJFP010000009.1:0-97753 GCA_051746985.1 Bacteroidota bacterium | reverse complement strand
ACTGTACTTCTTTAATTGACTCTCATCGACTCCGAATACTCGGAGCTGACAAGGGCTCGACGTGCGATCGTCTGTATGTTCTCAGTCTGTCAAAGAACGTTTTGTTCTCTCCAATTTTGGCCGATTTCTAAGAGCCAAAAAAACGGAGTTGAACTCAATTGCTGCTGGGCTCAACCCCGTTTCAAATTGGAATCCTAATGTAAGACCAAACCGGGGTATATGTCAATGTTTTTCTGGGATTAATTTTGCTTTTTTTGCCAACCTCAGCCCATGCAATTTAAACCGTATTTTGGGGTTCAAAAATTACTCATAAAGACTGTTTCCACTGGGATCTTCCTCAAATTTTTGGAAGATTTTCACCCCTAAGTAACAAAGTGGAGTGTCGAACAGTGCGAAGAAGAATTTAAAGAGGTAAGAATTGAGAATTAGGATGACTAATTTACCCATAGTATCTACATCTTGCCCAAGGTTTCCGGCAAAATATAAGATTGATAAAATCGCTGTTGAATCAACTAATTGACTTACCGTTGTTGATGCATTATTGCGCAACCAAAGATGTTTGCCATTGGTCAAATCTTTCCAAAAATGAAATAGACGCACGTCAACAGTTTGGGCAACGAGATACGCAATCATGCTGGCAATGGTATTGCCAATCATAAATTCATAAACGCCTTCGAATAACTGTAGTCCTCCACTTACTCCACCGGTATTGGGCAACCAATGGTTAACCGTCATCAAAAACAGCATAAAGACGTTCATCCAAAAACCAACCCATACAACCAATTGTGCTTTCTTCCGTCCATATAATTCTGAAATAAGATCGGTAGCTAAAAATGTAAAAGGATACGCAACTACCCCAACCGGCACACTCATTGTATAGATGCTATTATCGCGTATAAGCTCCGGGATGATAGCTAACATCCAATCGGATAATTCTACTGAAAAGATGGTAACAAATTTTGTTGTCCCGATGACGTTGCCAAGCACCAGTGAGGTCAAAAATATTCCGGCTAATGTTAAAAAAAGAGCATCCCTTTTATAGGTTGCTATGGGAGCAGAGTGTTCGCCGTCCATCTGGCTAATTGTTTTCCAATTGCTGTTTCGAATGATCGTTTCTAATAATAAATTAAATAAAAAGAATTTCCACCCGTATCGTTTCAACTATGGGAAAGTCCATTTTTGCACTTATCGACTGTAACAATTTTTATGCTTCTTGCGAGCGAGTTTTTGACCCGTCGCTTCGCCACAAACCTATTGCTATTCTTTCTAATAATGATGGGTGCATCATTGCCCGATCTGACGAAGCCAAAAAAGCGGGGGTCGAAATGGGCGTTCCGGCATTTAAAATCAAAGACCTCATCAAGAAGAAAAACGTTGTGATGAAATCTTCGAACTATGCGCTGTATGGGGATATGTCGCGGCGGGTGATGGATACATTGCGCAATCTTACGCCTAAGGTAGAACCATATAGCATTGACGAGGCTTTTATAGAGTTCCCTAAGCTTATTGCAGATGACCTTGAACAATTTGGTCGAGAAATTCGGACAACGGTCAAACGGTGGACCGGCCTGCCGGTATCGGTTGGGATAGCACCATCAAAAACGTTGGCTAAAATTGCAAATGAACGGGCTAAATCTAATCCCAAATACAACGGAGTCTTAAATCTTGTTGATGCTCCCCAGTTGGATGGATTGCTCAAACAAACAGCTCTTACTGATATTTGGGGTATTGGCGCCGGCCTATCGCAGCGACTGTTTAAAGAAGGCATACGGAATGCGTATCAGCTTAAGCAACAGATTAACCGTAAGGAATGGGTACGCGGCAAAATAAGTGTTACCGGGTTGCGAACAGTAATGGAACTAAATGGAGACCCATGCCTTGAGGTTGAAAATATCCAAGACCCACGAAAGGGAATTATGACCTCGCGTTCATTTGGTAAAGCTGTTACTAATTATAATGATTTAAGCGAAGCCATTGCGCAGTTTATTAGCATTTCGGCCGAGAAATTACGAGCCCAAAACTCGGTGGCTTCTCTGCTACACGTTACGCTTCGTACTAATAAGCATTCTACTTATAAATCAAAATATAAGTATGGCATTGCATTTCCGCTGCACATGCCAACGGCTAATACGGCTTATCTTATAAAGTGTGGACATGCCTGCCTCGACCGGCTATACCAACGGGATCTGAGGTACAAAAAGGCATCGGTAATGCTTACAGGTATTCTCTCCGAATCGGAAGTGCAAACGGATTTATTCAGCAACGATCAGTACACTGTTGATGAATATAAACTTATGCAAAAAGTGGATGAGATTAACACAAAGTATGGGACGGAAACTACACATTTCGCCTCAACCGGTATTGATCGCCCCTGGCAAATGAAGCAGGAATATTTATCTCCTAAATTTACCACGAACTGGGATGACATTTTAGAAGTAAAGGCCTAAGTTATTTCCCTTCTAAAAATAAGAGCACTCTTTACAATCCAACCACCCAAAACACATCATGTCTTTATTATTTATTGCTCCCAATCGCGATTTACAATCATGGGGAAAGGCTATTCACGATGTGGATCCCAATATAGATATTGAATTTTGGCCAGCTATTGCAGATAAAAATCGCGTGCAGTTTGCCGTTTGTTGGAACCAGCCTAAGCACGTTATGGATCAGTTTCCTAATCTGAAGGCTGTTTCTTCTCTGGGCGCTGGCGCCGATCACCTGCTGCAGGATGAATACTTGCCTGATGATATCGATATTTGCCGGGTTGTTTCACCTTCGTTAATCCAGCAGATGAAGGAATATGTTTTAGGGGCCGTTCTTAATATTCAGCGTAATTTTGTGCACTATATCCGCCAAAAAGATCAGGGAACGTGGCAGCCTCACCACCATCCGCTGGGCACTGACTTGAACATTGGCGTCATGGGACTGGGTAAACTTGGTCGGCCTGTTGCACAGGTTTTAACACAGATGGGATATCAGGTTTCGGGATGGACCCGGTCATCCCAAAAAATAGAAAACGTAGATACGTTTGCCGGCCCAACAGAGCGAGACGATTTTCTGCAGTCGATCCAAATTTTGATCTGCTTGCTCCCCCTTACCGACGAAACCGAAGGCATCCTAAACCTCGACACCTTTAAACAGCTCAAAGAAAATGCGTGGATTATTAATGCTGCACGTGGAGAGCATCTGGTAGATGAAGACCTTATTTACGCCCTCGACAGCAATATTCTACAGGGAGCCTGGCTGGATGTCTTTTCGGAAGAACCGTTACCAGACAAACATGCTTTCTGGAATCGAGATAGCATTGTAATTACTCCCCATATTGCCAGTATTACCAAACCTGAGGAAGTAGCAGATCAAATCGTTGAAAATTATAAGCGTGCCCTATCAGGCATGGAGCTAAACTTTAAAGTAGATCGAAACCGAGGTTATTAGTGGAGCGGTAAACTGAACTCTGTCCTCGTAAGTCACCCTACTTCAACAGAAGTCGTCCACCCGAACGGATCTTCACGCTTTCCACACTGAATTCCTGTAATCGCATCGTAAAATTTCTGACCCACGGGTCCTCTTCCCTCAAGGTCAAACGTTACGGATTGGCCATCATGGTGCACCTCTTCCACGGGAGCGACCACAGCGGCGGTTCCTGCCCCAAACACCTCTTCCAGTGTACCCTCTTTCCCCGCCTTCATCACCTCGTCTATGCTGAGCTTCCGTTCTTCAACCGGCATATCCCAATGTTTGGCCAACTCAATAATAGAATCGCGTGTAACGCCAGGCAAAATGGTGCCGCGCAAATTGGGTGTTACCAGCACGCCATCAATCACAAAAAAGATATTCATGGTTCCCACTTCTTCTACGTATTTATGATCTATAGCATCCAGCCAAAGCACTTGGTCGAACCCCCGCTCTTTTGCCTGCTGTGCAGGATACAAACTGGCCGCATAATTGCCGGCAGCCTTGGCATCTCCCACGCCTCCTTTTACAGCTCGTACATACTGTTGAGAAGTAGTCAATTTTACCGGACGATTATAATAAGAACCCACCGGTGAAGTGATTACATAAAAACGATAGGTCTCTGCTGCCCGGGCTGAAATAACTGGATCAAATGCGCAGGTAAAAGGACGTATATATAAGGAATTGCCCTCTTTTTGAGGTACCCACTGATGATCGAGCTTAATAAGGTGTTTAATCCCCTCAATAAAAACATCCTTTTCAATTTTAGGGATGCACATACGCTCAGAAGATCGCATCATACGCTCATAATTCGCTTCCGGACGAAAAAGATTCACCGTCTTTTTATCCACATAGTAAGCCTTGGTACCTTCAAAAACAGACTGCGCATAATGCAGTACATTAAGCGAAGGCGTAATTTCGATAGGCCCATATGGTTTTATTTCCGGCTGCTGCCACTGCCCATCCCGGTACTTCACCTCCAGCATATGGTCAGAGAACTCACGGCCAAATCCCGGACTATCCAGATCAACCTCCGAGATCCGGCTGGTTGAAACTTTTGTAATATCAAATAAGGTATCTACGGTCATAGTAATATCTTTCATTTATAGTATGCTAAAAATACAATCTTTGGAATACAATCTCCTTAAAAACTCGCCGTCACTTATCGTGTTTGGGAAGAAACAACCTCCAAAACATTTCTTCGATCAAAAGTTGAAAAACTTGAACGCTTTGTGCTATTTAGAATTGTTCAACTTTTAACTCATTGATCTCATTATGCATATCATATCAAAACTCGGCTTGTTTTTTGCGACCTTCCTATTTATCTGCACAGGGCCTTCTTTGGCACAGCAAACTTCTCCACCGGAAATCCTACCCATGCAAGAACGTGCAGAGGTAATGGATCAGTGGCTGCAATACCGCCTCGATACTGTGATTCCCAAGCTCATGGAGCGCGAGGATATCGATATGTGGATAATCACTGCCCGTGAATATAATGAGGATCCGATTATAAAAACGATGCTGCCAGCTACCTGGCAATCTGCGCGCCGCCGAACAATACTTGTTTTTTCGGACAACGGCAAAGAGATAGAGCGACTGGCCATTGCGCGTTATGATATTGGTGATTTTTTCGAAACGGTCTGGGATAAAAATAAGCAACCCGACCAATGGCAACGCCTGACAGAAATAGTTACAGAAAAAGATCCCCAAAAAATTGCCCTGAATTTTTCGAATACCTTTGCACTGGCCGACGGAATCACCCATTCGGAATATGAGTCCCTTACTGCTTCCCTTCCTGAAAAGTATCAATCGCGCATTTTATCAGGCGAAAACCTGGCTATTGGATGGCTGGAAACCCGCACCGAGCCCGAAATGCAGGTGTATCCAAGAATTGTGCATATTGCTCGTGATATTATTGCAGAGGGATTTTCGGAAAAAGTCATACAACCGGGGATTACCACAACCAGTGATGTGGAGTGGTGGTACCGCGATCGCATTCGAGACCTCAATTTAACGGCGTGGTTTCATCCCAGTGTTTCGGTGCAGCGCGCCTCTGACCCGGATAGCTCGTTTCTAAATAATTTTTCAAAACGTCCCGACGAGAATGTCATCCAGCCAGGTGACCTTTTACATGTAGATTTCGGAATTACCTACCTCGGCCTTAACACTGATACCCAACAACACGCCTATGTACTAAAAGCCGGAGAAACAAAAGCCCCAAAAGGTCTTCAAGAGGCTTTACAAACCGGCAATCGCTTGCAGGATATTTTGACCACTAATTTTGAAGAGGGGCTTAGCGGAAATGAGATTCTGTCGGCAAGTCGCGAACAAGCCATTGATGAAGATATTGAACCCAGTATTTATACACACCCCATCGGATATCATGGCCACGGCGCCGGGACTACCATCGGCCTCTGGGATCAGCAAGATGGTGTACCCGAAATGGGTGATTATCCGCTGTATGCAAACACAGCCCATTCGATTGAGCTCAATGCCACCGTCAACATCCCCGAATGGGAGAAAGACATTCGCATTATGCTGGAAGAAGATGCCTTTTTTGATGGCGATTCTGTTCGATATATTGACGGTCGCCAAACCACGCTTTGGCTGATTCCACGACAAGACTAATTTTAACTATCTCCATTTTTAATGAGTCGTATCAACGCTCTTTTTGACCATCTAAAGAATACACCTGAGGGTCCCTTTTTTAATCCTTGGTATCAAAAGGATCCGCATCATGATTTAAATGACCGTGGGCCTGAGATCCGAAAAAAACAACTGAAAAAATATTTAGAGGAGCGCCTCGCTACTGCTAAGTACCTGTTTATCGCAGAGGCGCTGGGTTACCAGGGCGGACATTTTACAGGGATTGCCATGACCTCCGAACGCATTTTGCTTGGTCACCACGAGCCGGTGCACGGCATTCCTGCCGATGGGGCTTTTCAATCCGTCGAAGCCCGGCGCACAAGCAAACCAGAAGTAAATCCGAAAGGAATGTCGGAGCCCACAGCCACCATCATGTGGAAGGCCATTTACCAGCTTGGGATCGACCCCTACGAAACCGTGCTGTGGAACGCCCTGCCCTGGCATCCCTACGATCCCGATGATGGGCTGCTGAGTAACCGTACGCCAACCGATAGTGAACTTGAAAAAGGATATCCCGCATTACGTACATTCATAGATCTCTTTACTGATACCGAAATCATTGCCGTCGGACGTAAATGCGAGCAAAGTCTTGATGCTTTTGGGATTTCCGAATACACCCCTGTACGTCACCCTGCTAATGGCGGCGCCCCGAAATTTCGCCGACAGATGAAGGAATTAATTGAGAATTAGGAATTTAAAATTACAAATTAAAGGGTACTCTTAATTCTACATTCGTAATTTCTAATTCTTTAACCCGTGCTTTGCATGGCAGCTGCCACCCCGTTGATGCTCAAAAACAGTGCATCGCGCAGTGCTTCTTCGTCTGCTTTATCTTTTCCCTTCCAGCGATTGAGCAGCTCCGATTGCATCATATTTAAGGGATAGGTAAACGAGTTTCGAAACTGTATAGATTTTTTAATAACCTGATTTCTTTCCAACATCTCCTTTTGCCCGGTAATTTCCAGAATCGCTTTAGCAGCTTTTTCAAAATCATCCACAATACGATTGTGAAAAGCCCCGCTATCATTATCACGATAGTTTTTTGCCGTCGGAATATGCGTCCGTGCCATTTCGCGCTGGGCATTGTCGAGCACTGTTTTAAAAAAGATTACTTCGTTGTACCACTTTTGTAATTGCTCCACGTTTTCCTTGTTTTGCAACATCTTTTGCAGCGCCTGACCAACGCCATACCACCCGGGCACATTATATCGCACTTGTGTCCATGCGAATACCCAGGGAATAGCGCGCAGGTTTTCAAAATCAGCGGCCTTGGCACTGCCCCGGGATACCGGTCGCGATGCAATAGGTAAACGGCTAATATGCTCGATAGGTGTTTTTTCGGTGTACCAGCTCCAGAAATTATCGTCATCTATTAGATTACGATACCCCTCCATGGAATGCGTAGCAAGCTGTTCCATGGCCTCATCAAACTGCGACTGCTGATCTATATCCTCATGTTCAGATACCGTAACCCGAATCATAGCATTAACAATCTGCTCCAAATGGCGGCGGGTTATTGGGGCAAGAGAATATCTGAATGAAATAACCTCTCCCTGTTCCGTAAATCGTATGCGCCCGTTATTGCTGATCGGCGGCAGAGCTAAAATAGCCTGGTTAGAACGTCCGCCGCCCCGACCAACGGTTCCGCCCCGCCCGTGAAACAACCGAAAATCGATATCATATTTTCGACACACTTTTCCAAGATCACGTTGCGCTTTTTCAAGTGCCCAGTTCGCCATCCAATACCCGCCATCCTTGTTACTATCGGAATAGCCCAGCATTATTTCCTGCAGATGATTCCGCGCCGACAGCTGTTTTTGATACAACGGACTCTCATAAATTTCGGTCATCAATCGTCCACACTCCTCCAGATCCTCAATAGTTTCAAACAAAGGAACCACATCGATCAGACTCTCAACTTCTGCATCCTGATAGGCCCACAGCCCCGTTTCTTTGGCCATGATTAATACCTCTAACATATCGCTGACGCCGTGCGTCATACTAATGATATAATTGCCAAAACTATTAGCATCCAAATCAATAAGTTTTCCGATAGTCTTAAATACCTCCAACATCTGGGCGGTGTCCTCAGAAAGGTGCGATCGAACCGGTGAAAGCGGTCGTGGATTTTTAAGTTCTTTGGTCAGCGTTTTTAGCTTTTGTTCTTCACTCATCGCGGCGTAATCATCGGTAACCTTACCCACTGACAACAACTCGGCAACGGCAGCCTCGTGCTTTTCGCTGTGCTGACGAATATCCAACCCTGCCAGATGGAACCCAAAGGTTTGAGCCCGCACCAACAGATGTCTTAGCTTTCCCTGAGAAGCCACAGAACCCAATCCCGACTGTTTCAAACTATGGGTTATCAGCTGTAAATCGGAAATAAAATCGGCTGCTTTGTAGCGATGTGCCTCCTCTAAAATCCGATCAACATTGCCAGTGCGGATCATCTCCTGCTGGTAATGCAATTTGTGCATCATATGGGTTACTTTTCTGCGGTACGGCTCTTGATTGTACAGTCGCCGATAGCGCTCCGAGAGCGGATCGTCTTGCTCGTCTTTTTGAAGTGAAGCTTCCAGATCATCAGAAATATCAAATTTGCTCTGCGAAATACTTAAATACCGGCGCAGGTTATCCAGCTCCTCAAGATAAAGTTCGATAATATTTTTGCGCTGCTCAATAATAGTCTCCATCGTAACCTCAGGCGTCACGTTGGGATTCCCGTCCCGATCGCTGCCAATCCACGATCGGTATCGCAAAATAGGATCAAAATCAGGCACCTCATCATAATACATTTCAAACGCATTGCGCAGGTCGTCGTACAGCACGGGAATGGTCTGCCAGATGGCATTACGAAAATAAAAAATCCCATTTTCGACCTCGTCCTCTACCGTTACGCGTTCGGTACGCACTTCGTCGGTGGCAAGTAACAAATGGATCTCGTTAAAAATATTAAGCTTCAACTCTTTACGCTCACTCGGCGTCAAGTCATCTCCCTTTAACTGCTCGATCATCTCGGTAATATGCTGCTGCTTAACAAGTACGCTGTGGCGGCGTGCTTCAGTGGGATGGGCGGTGATCGTAGGCTGAATATCGAGCTTGCCAATAACTTCGGCCGCCTGCTGTGCTGAAAATCCCTGTTCCTTCAGATGATAAATAGCCTCCGCTATGCTTTCTTCACGCGGTGAATTGGGTCCCGTGCTCATCGCACGATCACGGTTGATCCGTGTAATCTCACGTTGTTCCTGCGAATTCATCAGATGAAAAAAGACCGTATAGTATCGAAGAAGCTGTGCTATTTGATCTGTTGAGAGTTCATTAATTTGGGATTTTAAATCCGATAAGGCTTCTTCATTTTCTTCATCAAAAGCGCGGACGGCAAGTTGTGGGAAACTTACCAACAGTTTCAATAACGATGGTTCTTCTTTTTGACTGACAATATCTTCCATAAAATCAGCCAGCGCCTCCAATCGTCCCGATAAGGTTGCACTTATACCCGCTTTTGTACTGCGCGTTTCTACCAGTTTTTCCCAATTCATGCTTTTACTATTTTGATTGATCCAATGATAAATACCAAAATGGTATTTTAATTATTAAAATCACAATTATGACTACTCGATGCGACTGGTGCGAAAATACATTTGATCAATATGTACGTTACCATGACGAAGAATGGGGAGTTCCAGTTTATGATGATCGAACCCAATTTGAGTTTTTGGTGCTCGAAAGTTCCCAAGCGGGATTAAGCTGGAGCACTATCCTCAAAAAACGCGAAGGGTACCGCAAGGCTTTTGCCAATTTTGAGGTGAAAAAAGTAGCCGACTTTGATGAGCAAAAGGTGCAGCAACTGTTATCAAATCCCGATATTATCCGCAACGAAAATAAGATCCGCTCAACGATAAATAACGCGCGTCGCTTTATCGAAATTCAACACGAGTTTGGCAGTTTTTGTGATTATATCTGGAATTTTGTGGATGACAACCCCATCCAAAACCGTTGGGAGAGGATGGAACAAGTTCCCGCGACTACTGATCGCTCGGATAAGCTGAGTAAAGATCTAAAAAAACGAGGATTAAAATTTATTGGCAGCACGACTATATACGCCCACATGCAGGCCACTGGATTGGTTAATGACCATCTGATATCGTGCTTCCGTCATCAGCAAATAGCGGATAAGCAAAAATCGTAGGCTCGTGCACAAGAAACCCACCTTTTTTACTATTTATTGTGCAAAGGGTATTATTAGGGGTAGTAAAAAAGTTCATTTTTCCTATCTTTGAGGCGAAATGACGTAACCATCTAACTATAAAAGAGGTTTTATCATTATGCGTTCAATGTTTTCACTGGAAGAGGTTGGAGAAATGTTGGATATGAAAACCAGTGACGTGGAAAAAGAAATTGAAAGTGGTCACCTGACCTATTCATTCCACGATGGGGAAAAAATGATTACCCTTTACGATCTGGAAAAATATATGGGAGCGGAACAAACCCGTAAAATCACCAGCGAGTACCTGGAAAACCAAGAGACTTAACTTTTAGCTTGTAGTTTATAAGTACAAATAGTTACTATCACTACATTGTTATTTGCTGCTTTTTACAGACTAATGGTTAGTGTTTATCAAAATTTTCCTACCCTTCTCGCTTTACCGCAATAAAGATATAACCACTAATTTGGACCAGTAGTTTTCGCACGGGTTTACTGTCGGATTTCAACTTGTATTAATAACAACCGTATTCCGCTCCAAAATATAGTTGGCAGTTTACGTTCTAAATTTTCCCTTTCTACTTTGGATCTCATAGCAATTTTATACCATCAAGATCACAACCTCTATTTCTGTTCATCATTTTGCAATAACTATCTGATTTTCCAGGGTATGCGCTTAGATATACTTCTCTAAAATGAGCATACACATACCTTACTTCAAATCAATTAATAAAACTTATTTTTGAATCATGCCCATCAAATCGTAACATTTCAAACCTCTTGACGTAACAATTTTACATTTTGCCAAAACTTTGCCTAACAATGTTTTGGGGATCAATCATCTCAAAATGTTCATATACTTTTAAATTTCTAACTAAACACAAGGAGTTACGATGCTACGACGAGTCTTGATTATACTTCCAGTATTGCTTGTGCTCGGGTTATTCATCCAAACAGCCCAAGCCCAATCGCTGGAAGACTTTGAAGAAAAAGTTACTGAATTTACACTCGATAACGGACTTACCTTTATCGTCATAGAACGACCGGTGGCTCCGGTTGTCAGCTTTGCAACCTACGTAAATGTTGGTGGTGCCAACGAGCCTGTCGGTCATACAGGAATGGCCCATATTTTTGAACATATGGCTTTTAAGGGAACTCATACCGTTGGAACGAATAATTGGCAAGAAGAAAAAAAGGTGCTCGAAAAATTAGATGAAACCTACCAGGATTGGCTGGAAGAAAAATACAGCACGCAGCCCGATTCGGCACAAATGGACACTCTGTGGAAACAGTTCGAAGCACTACAGGAAGAAGCCGGAGAATATGTCGTCAATAATGAATTCTCACAAATTATTGACCGCAATGGCGGTACCGGCATGAATGCTACAACCAGCCAGGATCGAACCAATTATTTTTACAACCTCCCCGAAAATCGACTTGAGCTTTGGTTTAGCCTGGAATCCGACCGATTTAAAAACCCGGTATTCCGTGAGTTTTATAAAGAGAAAGAAGTAGTCCGAGAAGAACGCCGAATGCGTTCCGAATCACAGCCCATCGGCCGACTCATCGAAGAGTTTTCTGCTGTTGCATATACCGCTCATCCTTATGGACGTCCAACTGTTGGCTGGCATTCTGATATTACTGCTACCACTATGGATGACGCCCGTGAATTTTACAACACTTACTACGTGCCCAACAACATAACCTTTGCTATTGCCGGTGATGTTGATGTAAAAGAAGCAAAGCAGCTGGCTGAAAAATATTTCGGGGATATGAAAGAGGGCCCAAAACCACCCCCCGTTTATACCGAAGAGCCCGAGCAACGTGGGGAACGCCGTTTTACGATTGAAGGCGAATCCCAACCCTTCTTTATTATGGGATATCATACTGTAGCACAAGATCATCCTGATGCCAAAGCCCTGCAACTGCTTGGCAGCATTTTGTCTGAGGGCCGAACGTCTATTTTATACAAACGGATGGTAGAAGAAGAACAAACGGCCATGCAGATTTCAGCCTTTAACGGCTATCCGGGTCAAAAATACGAGTCTCTTTTTGCCACATTGGCGATTCCCAACCGGGATGTGAGTGTAGATACCATTGAGGAATCTATTTTAGAAGAAGTCGAAAAAGTTAAAGAAGGTGATATTTCCGAATCAGCGCTGGATCGAGCCCGTACCAACGCCCGCGCCGAACTTATCAGAAGCCTTGACTCCAATTCTGGGCTGGCTTCATCCCTGGCATCTGCTGAAAATCTGCGGGGGGATTGGCGAAAAGTCTTCACCGATATTGAAGAACTCAACGAAGTAACTCTCGAAGATATCCAGCGGGTAGCCAAAGAATACCTGACTAAAGATAACCGTACGGTGGGCGCTATTGTAACCAAAGCAGATCAGGATTCTGCTGATCAGGAGGTCACCGATGCAAAATAACAGCCCCCTTATTTCAACTTTTTTGAATACCAAGAACACTAATATTATGAAGAGACTTAGCATTATTTGTTTGTTGATGTTCTTTGCCCTTTCCTGTTCACAGACCCAACAGGTTACGGATTCAGAACAAACATCCGAAAATACACACGAACAGCTTACTTTTCCCGAGCTTAATAACTTTCAAAAGCCCGGAGTAGAAACATTTACAACCGATAACGGCGTTACTTTCTATCTGGTTGAAGATGACGAACTGCCGGTTATCAGCGTAAATACCCGCATACGCACCGGGGGTGTACTTGTCCCCAATGAAAAAGCGGGACTCGCTTCAATAACAGGAACCGTTATGCGATCGGGAGGAACGGAAGAATATCCCGCTGATTCGTTGAACGCCTTACTTGAAAACAGGGCGGCCAGCATAGAAACAGGAATTGGATTTACAAGCGGCAATGCCAGTATGGATGTACTAAAAGAAGATTTCGATGACCTTCTGCCGGTATTTATCGATGTGTTAACCAACCCCACATTCCCCGAAGAAAAAATCGAGCTTGCCAAAACACAGCAAAAGTCATCAATTTCGCGCCGCAACGATGATACGCAGCAAATTGGTATTCGTGAATTTGAGCGTATTATTTATGGAAAAGATTCTCGCTACGCACGAAATACCGAATACGAAACGCTGAATAACATCAGCCGTGAGGACCTTGTTGACTTCCACGACGAACACTATTCGGCCGACAATATGATGGTTGGTGTCGTTGGTGATTTTGATGCGGATGAGATGAAGGAAAAACTCCAACACGCCTTTGGTGAGCTGGAAGCCGGTGACGAGTCGCAGCTAAAATTCCCCGAAGTGGATTATGATCCAGAAAGTTCTATCAACTTTGCCGAAAAATCGGATGTGAACCAAAGTTTTGTGATGCTGGGCCATATCGGCGGAATGCGTGACAACCCCGATTATGCGAAAGTACAGGTGATGAACCGCGTACTAAGTGGTGGATTTTCGGGACGACTGATGCAGGTGGTTCGTACCGATATGGGACTGGCCTATTCGGTATTTGGCCAATATGGCATGAACAGCTTTTATCCTGGAATGTTCTACGCCGGAGTTATGACAAAAAGCTCCACTACAGCCGAAGCGATTGACGCCATCACCAAGCAAATCGAACGCCTGCAAGATGAACCCATTACGGAGAAGGAGCTGCAGGATGTGAAGGACCAGGTTCTCAACTCCTCTGTATTTGAGTACGACAGCTACGAGGAGGTTTTGAGCGAGCGAATGTCGAATGATTATCGCGGCCTCCCGAAAAATGCTTTTGAACAATACATCGAAGAGGTGCAAGAGACAACGATTGAAGATGTTCAAGAAGTGGCTCAAAAGTATCTTGACCCCGATAATTTACAGATCTTGGTCGTTGGCAATAAAGAAGAAATTGGCGATCAGCTCGAAAAATATGGAGATGTTAATGAAGTTGATATCAGCATCCCTGAACCCGGAAGCGGCGATCAGGAAGTTGTTGAAGGAGATGCCGAAAAAGGGCAGCAGTGGTTGGCCAAAATGACTGATGCGGTTATTGCCAACGGCACCGAACTCAAGAGCATCTCTCTGTCAGGTGAAATGAATATGCAGGGACAACAAATGCCGATGACGAGTAAAATTGATTTCCCGGACGCCATCGAACAAACTATAGAAGCACCGATGGGCAAAACAGAAATCACCTATGAGGACGGGTCTGGAAAAATGATTGTCGGAGGGCAGGAGCGATCCTTACCACCACAAATGGCTCAAAATCTGAAAAGCACGCTCAATAGAAGCTTTTTGTCAATCGCATTGAATGCCGAAAGTTCCGACCCGCAGTACCTTGGTGATGAGGAGATAGATGGAACTACTTATGCCAAGGTTAATGTAACCGTGGATGACTCAAATATAGAACTGTTGCTTGACCCGGAAACAAATTATCCCGATATCATCCGCTACAAACAATTCAATCCACAGGTGGGTGAGCAAGTCACTGTTGAAAATCGATACTCAGAGTGGACTGTCGTTGATGGCGTAGCCTATCCTTATTCGCAAATTACCATTGTGAATGGCAATGAATCGGGTGAAGCCTCGTATGAAAGTCATGAAGTAAATAAATAAGCTTCATCTTACGTTCATTATTTGAGAGGCCGGAGCAATCCGGCCTTTTTTATTTATATTTGGTATGTTCGTTTTCTATAAATCATTTTTCAAAAATTCATTGTCCATATGGCACTTTTAGATTGGGAAGAGAATCGACCAAAACCTGATGAATACGGAGATTATTATGACAATTATATTTCCCTTGTTGAAAAGCCAAATGTCATTGAGGCGCTCATCCAACAAGGCCAGCAGGTTTATGCGCTTATTCAACGGCTATCAGAAGATGACGCTGCCCACCGTTATGCCGAGGATAAATGGAGCGTCAAAGAAATTATTGGCCATTTAGTAGATACCGAACGCATAATGGCCTACCGGGCGTTGTGTATCAGTCGTAGAGAACAGACCTCTTTGCCCGGTTATGATCACGATGCCTATGTAGAACAGGCTGACTTTGCGAATCGAAGCCTACAAAGTTTATCTGCAGAATATGATGCCCTTCGGAATGCGAACATCAGCATGTTTAGCAGTTTTACCAAAGAACAAATCTTACACAAAGGAACGGCCAATGAGCAAACCGTTTCGGTTCGTGCCTTGACTTTTATTATTGCGGGACATGAAAAACATCACCTGAATATTTTGCAAGAGAAGTATAGTATCACTGTACTCGAAAACCGATAAAAATTAGTTCGTTTAAAACGAAAAACTATTACTAAATCATGGCTAAAGATCCCAAAAAAAAGAAAATTGTACACGCTCATTTGCCTCAAAATGAAACCTATACCACCACACTTACCGCTGGTAAACATGAATTTTTGGGTGATGAACCTGAAAATGTAGAGGGTGGCAAAGACAAAGGCCCCGACCCGTACGATTATTTACTGATGTCGCTTGGATCTTGTACAGTCATGACAATAAAAATGTATATAAATCATAAAGGTTGGGATAATGTAGAGGATATATACATGGAACTGCGCCATAACAAACGTCACGACGAAGACTGCCAAAACTGTGAAGACCCCAAAAGCCGAATTGACGTAATCGAAAAAGAGGTGATCGTAGAGGGCGACCTTTCTGACGAGCAGCTCGACAAAATTTTGGCTATCTCCCAAAAATGTCCGGTGCATCGCACACTCATGAGTGATATTCGATTGGAGAGTTCTATTACAAAGAAATAGCCTTTCGATCAGTTGAGGATGAATCCTCACCTTGAAACATCTCGTCATTACCTATGGTAGTGACGATAATTCGTTCTGCCGAAGGTATAGAACGAGATCTTTTAATTCCATAGCCTCCCGGATTCATCCGTGGGTAAAGAAAGCATTTCCCGATAAATTAATCCACCGCTGCAGGCTCCTGCCCCTCGGTGTACTCATCCACGGGAACGCAGCTGCACATCAGGTTGCGATCACCGTAGGCATCATCCACACGACTGACGGCCGGCCAAAACTTATCAAACCGCAAGTAGTCGAGCGGAAATATGGCCTTTTCCCGAGTATATGGCCGATTCCAATCTTCATCCATAGCAACACGCATGGTATGTGGGGCATGCTTGAGGACATTATTTTCGGGATCAGCATTACCCGCCTCGATTTCACGAATCTCGTTACGAATACCAATCATCGCCTCACAAAACCGATCGAGCTCTTCCTTGGTTTCGCTTTCGGTAGGCTCAATCATCAGCGTACCCGGCACCGGGAACGACATTGTGGGCGCGTGGAATCCATAATCCATTAAGCGCTTGGCTACATCAATCGATTCTATATTAGCCGATTGCTTAAAAGGACGAATATCTACAATAAATTCGTGAGCCGTACGACCATTTTTCCCGGTATATAAAATCGGGTAATGATCCTTCAGCTTTTCCTTTAAATAGTTGGCATTCAGGATGGCTGCTTCGGTGGCCTTAGTCAACCCTTCAGCCCCCATCATTTTAATATAGGCGTAGGAAATGGTCAAAATACTGGCACTGCCCCATGGCGCAGCTGAAATACTTTTAATGCCATGCTTACCGCCTGTTTGTTTAACAGGATTTCCCGGTAAGAACGGAGCCAATTCTTTGGTTGCCGCAATAGGCCCCATTCCCGGCCCCCCGCCGCCATGTGGAATACAAAATGTCTTATGCAGGTTCAGGTGACACACATCTGCCCCAACCTCAGCGGGACTCGTAAGCCCGACCTGGGCATTCATGTTGGCACCATCCATATACACCAATCCACCATGGTCGTGTACCACCTGGCAAATTTCTTTAATATCTTCCTCAAACACGCCATGTGTCGATGGATACGTAACCATCAAGGCAGCCAGTTTGTCCTTATTGGATTTCACCTTTTCGCGAAGATCATCAAGGTCAATATTTCCGTGTTCATCGCACTGGGTAACAACTACATCCATCCCGGCCATAACCGCACTGGCGGGATTGGTTCCGTGCGCAGAATCCGGCACAATCGTCACATTACGATGCCCTTCTCCACGATGCTTATGGTAGGCACGAATCGTCATCAGTCCAGAAAATTCGCCCTGCGCACCAGAGTTGGGTTGCAACGATACCGCCGGAAGGCCGGTAATAGCTGATAGTTGACGTTCTAACCCCTCAAAAAGCTCGTGATATCCCACCGCCTGATCTTCGGACGCAAACGGATGAAGTTTCCCAAACTTGGGCCAGGTTAACGGAATCATCTCTGAAGTTGCATTCAACTTCATCGTGCACGACCCAAGGGAAATCATTGAGTGCACCAACGACAGATCCTTATTTTCCAACTTCTTAAGATAGCGCAGCATCTCATGTTCGGAATGGTATAAATTGAATACCGGGTGCTCTAAATAATGTGATGTGCGTCGCAGCGATTCCGGATAATCAATCTCCACCGATGCCGAAATCTCTGCCACATCTACGTTCTTTTCTTTTCCTCTTAGTGAAGCAAAAATATCCAGCAGCTCTTGCACATCATCCAGATCCTTAACTTCATCAAATGCAATACCCACAGCAGGTTCATCGAAATACCGAAGGTTTATCTTTTCACCAAGTGCTTGCCGGCGCAGCTCTTCTTTTTGATTTTCATCCTCCAAAGCAACCTTCAACGTATCAAAATAGAGATCGTTCTCTACCTGAAAATTAAGTTGTTTAAGCCCTTTATCCATTACTTTCGCAAGACCGTGGATACGTTCAGCAATTCTTCTCAAGCCCTTAGGACCATGATAAACGGCATAAAATCCAGCAATAACAGCCAGCAAAACCTGTGCTGTACAGATATTGGATGTCGCCTTTTCACGACGGATATGCTGCTCACGCGTCTGCAACGCCATCCGATACACAGGATTTTCTTCCGTATCCTGCGTGACCCCAATAATGCGTCCGGGGATCTTGCGCTTGTACTTTTCACGCGTTGCAAAATACGCGGCATGAGGTCCACCGTATCCCATAGGCACACCAAAACGCTGTGTAGATCCCACAACCACATCAGCCCCCATTTCTCCCGGGGGAGTTAAAATCGTAAGGCTTAATAAATCGGCTGCCACCACCGAATGCACATTACTTTCCTGAGCAGCAGAAATTAGATCCGAATAATCTTCAACCTTCCCATCAGTAGCCGGATATTGCAGCAACATGCCAAACAGTTCATCATTCGTCACATCCAATTCATGGTGATCGCCAACCACTACGTCAATATCAAGCGGTTCGGCACGCCCCTCAACAACATCGATGGTTTGAGGGTGACAGAACTCCGAAACAAAAAAGGTATGCGCCTTCTTTCGCTTGTCGCCACGCCGCATTGCATAAAGCATCGACATCGCCTCAGCGGCCGCCGTCCCTTCATCCAGCAACGACGCATTTGCCAACTCCCTGCCAGTTAAATCAGAAACCATTGTCTGAAAATTAATCAATGCCTCCAGCCGGCCCTGCGCAATCTCGGCCTGGTAGGGTGTGTATGCGGTGTACCATCCTGGATTTTCGAGCACATTCCGTACAATCACATTGGGTGTCAGCGTGTCGTAATACCCCATTCCGATAAAACTGCCATAAATCTCATTTTTATCCGCCAATACACGAAACTGTTCTAAAAACCGGTATTCGCTCATCGGCTCATCCAAATCAAGCGCTTGTTTTAACCGAATTCCTTTGGGGATGGTTTGATCAATTAGCTCATCACTGGAATCAGCCCCAATGGCAGAAAGCATTTCGTTTTTCTGCTTTTCATCGGGACCAACATGACGGTACATAAAACGTTCTTTGTCGAAATTGATACTCATTGAGCACAAATTTTAATAATTGAGTTTAGTCGGAAGGGGTTCCTTCAATCGTCATTTCCCCTTTTCAGCATATAAAAATAAAGGGGGCAGGAAACTAAACAAAAGTAATAAAAATTAACAGTTCATAATCACCATGATTTTCGAAATAATCGGAGTTCCTTAGTGTTCATACAAAAGCGATCGAATACATTATTAGTCTTAACTAATTTTTTATTTTAATAAGACTTATCATTTCTATATTTTCCCTTTTAATATTACCAACAAAAAATATTCTTCATGTTTGATCTGGCAGCTATTAAAGAACTTTTTTTAGGTTTTGATCCCATAACTCAAAGCTTTCTGGGAGGCATGTTCACCTATGGATTAACGGCCCTGGGAGCAGCACTTGTATTTTTTACCCGGAGCGTAAACTACAAATTGCTTGATGCCATGATGGGATTTGCAGCTGGCGTAATGATTGCAGCCAGTTTTTGGTCGCTCCTGGTTCCCTCTATTGACATGGCCGGGGCCCAAGGGATGATAGAATGGATGCCCGCCGTAATTGGATTTCTAACCGGAGGTATCTTTTTACGTATCTGTGATGCTTATCTTCCCCACCTTCACATTGGACTGCCCATGGAAGAGGCCGAAGGCGTACCCACTTCATGGCGACGGGCCACGCTTCTTGTTTTAGCCATCACGCTACACAACATCCCCGAGGGACTTGCCATTGGCGTACTTTTTGGCGCTGCCGCCTCCGGCATTGAAGCAGCGGGTGGGGCTACTGTAATGGGAGCTATAACGTTGGCAATCGGCATCGGTATCCAAAACTTTCCCGAAGGTACTGCTGTTTCTATGCCTCTGCGACGAGAAGGGTTATCAGTCGGCAAAAGCTTCTGGTACGGTCAGCTTTCAGGTGTGGTAGAACCCATCTCAGCCGTTATCGGTGCTGCTGCTGTACTCATGGTCCAACCGCTGCTACCCTATGCGCTGGCTTTTGCAGCGGGCGCCATGATTTATGTCGTCGTCGAAGAACTTATCCCTGAATCGCAACTCCGCGGCAATACCGACATTGCTACCCTTGGAACCATGATTGGCTTCAGTGTAATGATGGTGTTAGATGTTGCCTTAGGTTAAGTGCGAAAAATTTATTTTATTGAGAACAAGTTTTCAAAATTGGGGATCAGACGGCATAAATAACCATGGGTACCACTGTGACAGAAAAAAAAGTTTTGATTGTCGAGGATGATATGATCATCTCGATGGTGCTGGAACGCATGATCAAAAAACTGGGCCATACAGTGGTCAAAAAAGTTATCGCAGGCCAAAATGCTATCGACTCTGCCTTCGAGCTACAGCCCGACCTTATCCTGATGGATATTCAGCTTAAAGACGATATCGACGGCATTACTGCCATGCAAAAAATCCGTGAGCAATCTGATGTTCATGTTATTTATATAACCGGCAACTCCGATCAATACAATCTCGACCGCGCCAAAGCCACTAACTTTGTTGATTACTTGGTAAAACCGATACAGATGAGTCACCTTAAAAAATCAATCAAAAAAGCTTTTACCGAGCAGATTTCTTAGCCCTCTCTTTTAGGTTCCCTATTGCTATTTAGCAAAGTAGTCATCACCTTACAAAAGTAATCGCACCATTATTTCTAATAACGGAGGGAGTTATGGAAGCGAATCTTTTTATTGCAGCAATTTCTGGTTTTTTGGGAGCTGTAATCTTAACCCTGCTCATTTACCTGCTCAGTCAATTCGGCCAAAAAATCGATATTCCCTACCTCATAGGCACCCGTTTTGTCAATATTGAGAATCGAAGCCAGGTGTACATTGTTGGCATAACACTGCATCTGCTAATCGGGGCAGGTTGGGGAATCTTCTATGTTTTTCTACTCACAGCCATGGCGGTTATCCCTAACTGGCCCGCGGGCATTTTATGGGGGTTGGGGCACGGCATTTTTGTGGGATCCATGATGGGAATCATCGCCGACACTCATCCCTATATCGGGGAAGACAAACCCATCAATCCACCCGGAATCCTGGGACAAGAATGGGGCGCCATGATCCCTTATTGGATTCTTTTGCTACATATCATTTTCGGGATCTGCACGCTTACCATGTACTACCAATGGGTATTGGGATAACCCCTCAAAACCTTAACCCGATAACTAAAAAGGGAATTTATTTCGGGTTGGAGAATCTTTCGGATCGTTGTCCCGGTTCTCCACTTGTAGGTTCATCCGTCTCTACGCCCCCATTCGAAAGCCACTGGCGATATTCCATTGCCAGATCATACGACACCTCCCGAACCGTAAAAGCCCTGCCCTGATTTCCACTGGCAACATGCATGGTAAAATCGCTGAGTGCCAGACGTTTTTGAAATGGATTTTGTCGCACCTGACACGCCTGCATCCGATATTTTTTGATAATTGCTGTTGTTTTGCTCAATAATCTAAAGCTCATATAAACGGTGTCACTGCTTCGCCCAACTTCTGCATCCCGATACTGCTGATACCCCAACAGCAAGGCAAAAGGAAGCAAAAACCAGGTATATACTCCATAAGGGATGGTGCCCCATGAAAGCAAAATCAAGGGCAAAGAAATCCAGGTCATCCGCAATAAATATCGGCGCAAACCAATCGACGGCACCTCATTACGTTCAGTAATTTCTGTATTATATTCGGGGATTACATCATTGATAAAATGATAAATTTGCTGCTTGGCAATTAATGGAAACAGTGTTGTTGAATTTCCCTGATCCTCACCATAACCTGCACTTTCAATCACTAAAGAGGCATAGCCAAATGGCTGACGCAGCAAACCCTCTTTTATTTGCACCGCCTGTATGCGATTGAAGGGGATAGTAAGTTGTGTACGCTCAAAAAGTCCGCGACCAATAACCAGTTCCGTTTCGCGGACCTCAACTACAAAATCATAATACTTTACAATGGTACTCAAAAAAGAGAAGAGCCAGGCAATGGCAAAGAGCACCGCAATGGTTATGATAATCATCGCTGTATCAGCACTTTGTGGTATCGTTTTTTCCACAAAACGAATCATCTGCTCGTCAGGAATCACCTGCTCAAGCTGCGAAAATGCCACGCCCACTACCGAAAGTGCTACTCCAAACCGTCCTGATGTGGAAGCCGCAACCAGCAAGTCCTTAAACTCCAAAGAATAAATACGGCTACGCTGAATTTCTTCGGGCTGGCCCGATTCTGAGGTTCCATTTGAATCTTTGCGGAGCAACCTTTTAAGCTTTTGGGCTTTTTCCCGGGTCACGGCATTTATTTTTGCCTGTTTTGAGCTACTGCCAGCCGTTTTCACCTCCACGGCCACCAATCCAAAAAGACGCTGTATTACTCCCGCCGATATGTCTATTACCTGAATACGATCCGACGTCAGATATAACTTTTGACGAAACAGTACCCCTTGCTCAATACGCAGCTCTCCCTCTTCTACGCTAAACTGAAACCGAAACCACGAAATAACTCCCCAAATCAACAGAAAAAGAAATGTTCCAACAATCCAGTACAGCATAAAATTTCCTTCGCGTCCGCTGCCCCCTATAAAGACAAAAATAAGGATAGTGATAAAGTTGCTACGAATGATATCAAAAGCATTCGCAAGAGCAGCCGCAGGGTGTTGACGTTGAAATTCAGACATCTTCTTCGGCAAGTCGGGCAAATTTAGAAATTTGGTCGCGAACCTGGTCAGCAACTTCTTCGTCAAGGGCCGGAATACGATGCGTGGTGGCAGCCGTAGAAATGGTGACATCAGCAAGATTGTACGAGCGCAAAATAGGCCCTTGCCGCGTATCAACATGTTGCACGCGCTTTATTGGGACAAGCGTACGAGTGATAAAGAAAATTCCACTCTGCAGATCAATTTCATGTTCATCAACCTGGTAGTACCAGCGTCTCCAGCGTATTTGGGGGATAAAAAAGATACCAAGCAGGCTTATCACCAACAGCACCAGTGAAATAGAAAGTAATGTCCAGGGTGTTTGCATGGTACCAGCGGCAACCAGTTCGTATCCCCAGACAAAAAACAAGGCTACAATGAGCACGAATACAAAAATAGACAGGGAGATGCGCCATGCTTCGATTGCCGATTTTGATAGTTTTTGATCGGGTTTTGAACGCATAAATCAACTCTTAATTCTCAAAAGAAAATAACGTATATAAAAAAAAGCCACGGTATCGTGGCTTTTCAATAAAACAAAAAGATAGGAAAAAGGTTACCCTTTATTTTTGATATCTTGGATTTCAAGACGCACCTCTTGTGCGAGCTTTTTCAATCCCTGAAGACTTTTTCGAGCTCTGGTACCGGCTGCTTTATTTCCTTTTTCGTAGAATTTTGCCATATCATCTTCCATTCCGGTGATGATGCCTTTTATTTCGTCAAATCGGCTCATTATTTTCTGTATTAAGTTGTTTTTAAGTGCAAAAGGTACGCTTTTGCATCAGGATGATTGCCATCCCATTTAAGATGAGCCTAATTTAGCATTTTACGGATTAAAAACACGTTATAATTTTACTAAATCGTTACGGGTTCATCAGGCCGCGCCTGTTCGGCATCAGGAACAAAATACAGCAGCACAAAACCGATAATAAATAGCACAACAATAATACTCATCCCAATGCGCTGGCTATCAGCAATATATGTGAGCCAGCCCACTAACAGGGGACCTAAAAACGAGGTTACCTTGCCAGAAAGCGCCATTAACCCAAACATTTGGTTTTCTAAATCGGGTGGTGAAACCCGTGCCATATAGGTACGGCTGGCAGCCTGAACCGGCCCAACGAAAATGCCGAGCAAAAGCCCAAAAAACCAGAACCATGTCAGCTCGGTAACAACCAAAACTCCGGTGGTTGTCACAATTAATCCTACTAATGAAATTAACATTGTTGTGCGACTACCCATCCAATCATCCAGCCAGGCAAAAACTCCGGCTCCTAAGCCGGCTGTTACGTTGAGACCGATACCAAAAATAAGGACATCCCGTTCGCTAAAATCAAAGGTCCCCGCGGCATAAATGCCACCGAAAGCAAATACAGTAGCAAGTGCATCGATAAAAACCATGCGGGCAACCAGAAACCGAACGATGTATTTATATTTGCGTACATTGGCTATGGATGTTTTAAGCTGCTGCCATCCCATTCGGGTTGCTTTCTTTATTTTGATGCCTGTCTTTTTGCGGTCGTTTGAGAATAGAAAAAGCGGAATCGAAAAGAGGGTGTACCATACGGCCACCAGTAAAAATGTAGCTCGCACGTGTTCGGCCATTTCTTTATCTAATCCAAATGGAGGCGTTTCCACATCCACAAAAACAAAAAGTGCCACAACAAGACAAGCCAGCCCACCGGCGTAACCCAATCCCCATGCCCAGCCCGACCAGCGGCCCATACGCTCTTTGGAAGCTAAATCGGGCAACATGGCATTATAGAAGATAATGGCAAATTCAGATCCTACCGTCCCCAAAAAAACCAAAACCAAAGCCCATACCACATATTGATCTGAAGGCTCAATAAACCAAAGTCCAGCCGTTGCTAAAATTGACAACACTGTAAACCATGCAATCCAGGGCTTTCGTCGTCCCATCTGATCGGCTATGGCCCCAACAAAAGGTGCCGATATAGCAATTAAAAATCCCGCGGCGCCAATAGTATTTCCCCACAGCGTGCTGCCCAGTGTTTCATCTTGCACTACGGATTGCAAAAAATAGGTAGCAAAAACAAACGTTTGGATAACAGTAAAAAAAGCGCTGTTGGCCCAGTCGTAAAGGGCCCACGAAAACAGTGATCGCTTTGATTCTCGTTTATTGTGATTCATCCGCCTGTTTAGGTTTAAAATTCCCTCATATTATGAATGGAATAGTTGGGAAATGCAATTTGTTATTGTACACTGATGAAGGAAAATAACTGATTATTTTATGAAGCATCACAAACAAGATCTGATTTACATATACGATACCGAAGAGCATAAAATTATTGTCATTGACGGCAAAACCGGAAATCGCATTAAGGAGGAAGATGACCAAGTGACCTCACTGCTCAAATACCTGCATGAACAAAATAACCCCCTGTTGCTGCGCAAATTTGCCGTTTGGTGTACCCGACAGATTAACAAAAGCCTAAAGCCTATCCAGAAAAAGATACTTGATCTTGCTGAGAAAGCGATTCAGCAGGAAGCAGATAAAGAATCGCTCCAACAGCTTTATGATGAAACGGAGGGCACTGCCATAGCTACGGATACCACTGGGTTGCTGCAGGGAAATGAATCGGCACCGGCCTATCTTGCAGCACGCGAATGCATCAATCCCAATCCTTTCGAGGGAGCCATTCAGGCCGCGCGCTTTCATAGACTTTGGGCCGAGATGAAAGAAAAAGAAGAGGAATCTGATACTACAGCACTCAAAGAAATTAAGGCCAAAGCAACAAAATCGACCATTAAACAAATAGAACAGCAACAAACGGATTACCTGCTGGATTTAATGAACGAGTAGCGAATATAGGGGGCAATATAACCCCTGACGCCCTTCAAAAAGGTTAAATGATCCTAAATTGGTAAAATTAGGGTCATTGCCTATATTTGCAGATACGTATATACTTATTTTTCGGACTACCGTATGTATCAAAATAATGGAAACATATTATTTATCTCTGACGATCAGCAAATGCTGAGCCGTTTTCGGCAGGCCTATGTTGATGATTATAATGTGTTTTCTGCATCGTCTATACGTGAGGCCCATCGCTTGTTAGTAGAATATGACATGCATGTTACGGTAATTAACCAGATGATGCCGGAGATGAGCGGACTCCAGTTCTGCGAGAGTATCTCGCACGAATTTGATGATTTAACGAATATTATTATCAGCAGTTCAGAGGATACCAGTTCGCTGGAAAGAGCCTACAAAACGGGACTTATTTTTCGATTTGTGAGCGAGCCATTCAGTAATCTCGATCTCCAAATGGCTATCGACAATGCTCTGCAAATTCAGCAGGCCAACTACGAAAAGCAACAGCTGACTAAAAAAATATCTTCGTACGAGCAGGATCAAAAAGACATTCTTGAACTATTTAAAAAATACGTACCCGGCGAAGTTGTTTCGCAGGCGTTGAATACGAAGAAAGAAGATATTATGAAGCCCGGTGAATCACGGGTTGTCTCAGTCTTGTTTGCAGATATGCGCGACTTCAGTAAAATGACGAGCGAACTCCCCCCCTCTGAAGTTGTTCAATTTCTAAATGATTATTGGGATATTCTATCTGTTGCTATCAAACAGAATAAGGGTTCTATAAACAAGTATATTGGGGATGGACTTTTGGCCGTATTTGGAGCTCCAGTGTCCTATATTGATAACCATGAAAATGCCGTGAATGCTGCACTGCAGATGGTCGATTCGCTGGATTCGGTCAACAAAAAGTACAGCAAGAAACTGGGGAAAGAAATAAGTATTGGCATTGGTATTAATAGTGGTGAAGTTATTGTTGGCAATGTAGGCACCGATGAATTTATGGAGTACACCGTTATTGGCAATACTGTAAATACAGCTTCGCGATTAGAAAAAATCAGTAAAGAGAAGCCAAACTCTATTATCATCAGTGAGCGGACTCAAAACCTTATTAAGGATTCTTTTCAAACTTCAGCGTTCAAAGAAATGGAGCTTGCTGATAAAAATGAGAAGATTAAATATTGTGAAGTACTGGGACCCACCCCGGGCAATGTATATTCGATGCACTCCCAGAGCAATACCTCTTAACTTTTTATATCCCGCTAATTCTTAGAAAACGTAAAAGAGAAATTACTCCCTTCGTCACTACTGGCAATCTTTGTTTTTGCGTTCAGTTGTTCTGCAAAAGTATCGACCAGCATAGAACCAAGATTTCCTTTTCCTTGAAAAGTAAAATCATCAGGTACACCGGGTCCATTATCTGCAACCTGTAGCGTAATATCTCCATTCTTTTTAAAGAGTCCTATTTTAAGTAGTCCCTTCTCATCTTTTTTAAAAGCGTGTTTAAACGCATTAACAACCAACTCATTTACTAAAAGTCCACAAGGAACTACGCGATCAACATCTATTTTCACCTTGTCCAACTCAAATTTTAGCTCAACATGCTCATTATATTCCGTAAACGTGCTATGAATAGCTTCAACCAACTCCTCTAAATAGTTATCCAGTTCAATTTCCGAAAGCGATTCGGTCTGATATAATTTTTCATGAATCAAAGCCATCGATCGAATGCGTGTTTGGCTATCCTGCAATACTCCTTTTGCTTCGTTACTATCCGTGCTATCTAACTGCAATTCGATTAGTCCCGACACAATTGCCAAACTATTTTTTACGCGATGATGAATCTCGCGCAACAACACTTCCTTCTCTTGCAGCGACTCCTGAATCTCACTTGTTTTGCTATCCACCTGTCGACGCAAAAATACAACCAATCCTACCACGATTAGTGTTACTCCTATCAATCCCCCGATTATTAAAAACATATAGTACCGAGGCAGTTCCGCGTATTCCATATCTTCGGGTGTTCGCAAAAATAGTTTATACGTTCGCCTTTCTGGAAATTCCGGATTATACTCTGATATAACCCCCTTGACTGAAATTTTATCTCCCACGCTAAGTACATCAAAATTAAATTCCTCATGTAGGCGATGGAAGTTTGATACGTACACCATAATATTGTTTTCGTCAATATTTTTTGATGATATCCGCAAATACTTTCCATTATAGGTATTGCCCTTTGCTATAATATTTCCCTCTCCCTCTACCAGCATCCCAAGATATTTTTGAGGATCCGCAATGGCTTTTTGCAGTGGTTTGGAAGCAGGCACTCCTGAATCATTCTTAAATACCTGATATGAATCAGCATTTACTTCCGCTAAACCATTATAGCGCTGAATCTTACCTCGAACGACCACGCTATCACCCGGTTCAAAAGAGGTTTTAATATCATTTGCAAAAATTGACAACCCCGCCGAATCATTTTGAACAAATGCTTGCAAATAATGCTCGTGGAGTAGTCCCGTACTAATATTTGCAATTCCAGCTATGGTCACCTCTTCTCCAAGGTAATCAAGCGTATTATCAACATTCGTATCTGTTCGAACTTCTGCAAACGACCAGAGAGTATCTGTCTCCACCTGACCATAAATATCGCCAAACGCAAAGCACAAAAATGCCACCAGCAATAGGCAACTTCGGCGGCCAAAGCTTAATACCCTATCCAACTGAATCATATTCAGAAATAACAATAACAATGTTTAAACCTAAAACGCTAAGCACTAATATTAATGCCTATTCTACAAAACTACGCTGATTAATAAAAGCCTATAACCATTTTCTAAAGGTTAGTTATTTGGACTTATTTTCGCACAGCTTCTGTTGTCTTTAATCAAACTCAATTAATTTTTGCTATGCCAAATCAAAATATGCGTTGCTTGGTTACCGGTGTTACCGGATATATTGGAGGACGCCTTGTACCCAAATTATTAGAAAAAGGTTACAAAGTACGGGTACTTTCCCGTGATACCGATCGCCTACAGGGACGCCCATGGATAAATGAGGTTGAGGTAGTTGAAGCTGATGTTTTAGAACTTCAAACACTATCGCCAGTACTACAGGATATTGATGTAGCCTACTATCTTATCCACAGCATGAGTGGGAAAAGCAGTGCCGACTTTCATCAGCGAGACCTGCAAGCTGCACAGAATTTTGGAAAGGCGGCCAGACAAAAACAAGTCAACCGTATCATTTATCTGGGCGGACTGGGAAATCCCGAGGATGACCTTTCGGAACACCTGAAATCTCGGCAACAAACCGGGGATGTGTTGCGAGAATCAGGGGTATCAGTTACGGAGTTCAGAGCCGCTATAGTCGTAGGATCGGGAAGCAAATCATTCGAAATGGTTCGCTACCTCACCGAACGTGTACCCATCATGATATGTCCCTCGTGGGTGTATAGCAAAGTGCAACCCATCGCCATCCGCAATGTCTTACAGTACCTTGTGTTGGCTATTGAAAAATCAGAAACCAAAAATGAGATTATTGAAATTGGGGGCAGTAGTGTTATCACCTATGCTGATATGATGCGCATATATGCCGAGGTTAATGGATTAAAGCGAATCCTTATTCCTGTTCCCGTTTTATCTCCCGCCTTATCATCACATTGGGTGCACTGGATGACTCCAGTGCCCTCATCACTGGCACGCCCCCTAATTGAAGGACTTAAAAATGATGTTATTGTCCAAAATGATAAGGCTGAAAAGCTATTCCCCGAAATTAATCTTTTTTCCTATGAAAAGGCTGTTCGGCTTGCCATGGATCGTATTGATACCGATGATGTGGAGACAACCTGGAATGATGCGCTCATCAGCAGCAAAGGTGATGAAGAACCAGTGATTTTAGAAACCAAACAGGGACTCAATATCGAGCGGCGTATTCGAAAAGTACATAGCTCTCCACAGCAGGCGTTTGCGGTTTTTTCGAGTCTGGGTGGGGATAAGGGATGGCCAGTTTTCCAATGGGCCTGGAAGCTACGCGGAATTTTAGATCGCATGGTGGGTGGGGTCGGATTTCGCCGCGGACGCCGCCATCCCACAAAACTGCGCGTAGGTGATGCCCTCGACTTTTGGCGTGTAGAAGCCATCAAGCCCGGTGAGTTACTTCGACTGCGAGCCGAAATGAAGGTGCCCGGTAAAGCATGGCTGGAATTTCAGGCTATTCAAAATGACGATAATACTACAAAACTGGTACAAACGGCCTACTTTGCCCCAAAAGGATTATTTGGGCTTCTATACTGGTATGGACTATATCCATTGCACTCACTT
Source organism: Bacteroidota bacterium (assembly GCA_051746985.1). Classification (GTDB taxonomy): domain Bacteria; phylum Bacteroidota; class Rhodothermia; order Balneolales; family Balneolaceae; genus Fodinibius. The sequence goes on along the minus strand of JBNJFP010000009.1, from coordinate 67,822 downwards.
ATTTTTTCGGGGATGATAGACGAGCTTGCCAAACAGATCGAAACCAAACAAACGTAGATGCTGTATGGTATGTTAACCTCAACTGTTTGAAACCATGGCGGCTATTTGTAGCTTTAGGTTCATCTATTAAGTACTACTATGCTTTACTACAAAACATTTATTAGAGACGAAGAAACTGACTGGGTCGTGTTTGTTCACGGGGCAGGTGGCAGCTCTTCAATCTGGTTTAAACAACTGAGAGCCTATAAAGAAGAGTTCAATGTACTGATGGTAGATCTTCGAGGACACGGCAAATCAAAAGGGATGCTTCAAAAGTATTACGAAGACGACTACTCTTTTAAGCTGGCCAGCCAAGATATTATTGACGTCCTCGATGAAATTGGTATCGAAAAGGCACACTTTGTAGGCGTGTCGCTGGGGACAATTATTATCAGAACGATTGGTGAGATGCAGCCCAACCGGGTACAATCACTGGTGATGAGCGGTGCCATTATGCGCCTTAATGTGCGGTCACGATTTTTAGTATGGCTGGGACACAAGTTTAAAAAACTGGTCCCTTTTATGTGGCTATATAAGCTTTTTGCGTGGATCATCATGCCCCGAAAGCGACATTCTGAATCCCGAAACCTTTTCATCCGCGAAGCCAAGAACCTCTATAAAAAAGAGTTCTTAAAGTGGTTTAATATGACTCATGAAGTAAATCCGCTGTTGAAATACTTTCGGGAGAAAGAGCTCAAAATTCGCACGCTATATATTATGGGTAGCGAAGATTACCTGTTTCTGCCTCCGGTTAAAAAAGTAGTTAAAGAGCACACCAAATCTGTGCTTGAGGTTGTGGATAAGTGCGGGCACGTCGTAAATGTAGAAAGGCCCGAGGTTTTTAACCGCATAACGCTGGACTTTCTTAAATCTGATAACCGGATCGCCAGCACGTAACGCTGCTGACGAACAGAATCATATCCAAAAAATCACGGGAGCAGATACTCCAGCACCGCCTGCCAATGGGGAAAGGGCTCGTGACCAAAATGAATGTGTTCTCCTTCAAAATCACCGGCGCCGTTAGCCTTGCGATCATCGATAAGATAGTGGCCTTTGTTGAGGTGCTTGTTGTGACTTAAAATGAGGCGCTTGCGGGCCACTTCTGGCAGATGTTTTTTGACCCACAACAGCTTGTCGATCCATGCGGATGGATTGCGCCATGGGGCTGTTGACAGGATATAGACATCGTAGTGGGTGCTGAGCTTGTGAAAGGCCTCGATGGCACCGTCGATGGGTGTAAGATCACGGAAAAACCCAGGCACCTCGTCAAGATCGTCTTTGTATTCTTCGTAGGTTTCTTTGGAAAGCTGGCCGATACCATGCTCAAAATCGACGAGCACGCTGTCCATATCTATATATACGATTTTCATAATGGTGTTTGGTTAAGGTGTTAGAATGACCTTGCCGATATTTTGTCGATCCTCAATATAACGATGCGCCTCGGCCACTTCATCAAAGCTAAAAGTGGTATCCACGTGGGGATTGATCCACTCTTCTTCAACACCTTTTAAAATTTGTTGTATCCAGACTTTTGCCTTTTCAGGTTCGTGCCAAAGATGTCCCAAATTGACGCCAAAAACGCCGCGGTTTTTGTTAAGTAGCGGCAGTGGATGGTAAAACGGCATCTGTACAACCGTTTTGAGCACGCCCCACATTGCGCTTAGCCCTCCGCCAGTGCCCTCACTGGCCGATGAAATTCCGAACATGCCCAACCGGCCCGTGGAGCGCAACGCCTTATAACTTCGCTTCCATTCTTTTCCGCCAAGAGGATCAGTAATCAGTTCCACACCTGTTCCATCGGTCAGCTTCATCAGCTCGTCGTACCAATCCTTATTGCGATAATCGATAGCATAATCCAAGCCACGGTCGGCTAAAAAATCGTGTTTCCGCTTGCTGGCCGTACCGTACGTGGTAGCTCCAATATGCTGGGCGATATCAAGAGCGGCAATGCCCACACCTCCACCGACGTTGTGAATAAGGATGGACTCATAAGCTTGCAACGACCCCATTACTTCTATTAAGATATGAGCTGTTAGATAATTTACCGGCAGAGCAGCTGCTTCTGCAAAAGAAAGGCGCTCGGGCTTTTCAAATAATTGGGATGGGCGAACGGCCACCTGCTCGGCCTGCCCTTTAAAGCGGGTGAACGCAACCACCTCTTTGCCTACCCACTGCGAATCAATTTCACTGCCAACCGAGTCAACCACCCCAGATACCTCGTAGCCCATCACGCAGGGTTTGTTGGGTCCGTCGGGATACTGCCCCTTGCGGGCAAGGATATCCGCAAAATTGAGCCCTGAGGCTTTTACGTTGACAATTACTTCTTTTTCCCCTGGTTGCAGATTGGGGACTTCTTCGACGTGCAGCACATTGTACCCGCCATTCGATCTGTTTACAATTTGTCGCATAGTATTTCAGTTTCTTTAACGTGTTAATCAGGAATCAAATATCTGAAAGAATATTACTCATGAATACTCACTGCAGTTTTGTATCTTTTGCCCGCCTTATTATAACGATATAATTTTTAGATTCCCGAACCATACAAATGGCTGCATCTTCCCCATTTGAACAAAATTCCAGGTTAAAAAACATTTTATTGATCGCCGGTATTGTACTCATCGCGCTCAACCTGCGTCCGGCGCTGGCGGGCGTTGGTCCACTGGTTGGCACCATCCGTGAAGCCACCGGGCTTTCCAATGCTATGTTGGGATTACTTACCACCCTGCCCCTTTTGGCATTTGGCGTGCTCTCAACGTTAACGCCTCTGTTCACGAAACGTCTGGGGATTGAGGGTACCTTGGCATTGGCTATGGCCTTGCTGACAGGCGGAATTTTGCTACGAGTGGTACCCACGAACGGGGCTCTCTTTGCAGGAACATTACTGTTAGGCATTGCCATTGCTTTTGGAAATGTACTACTGCCCAGCCTGGTTAAACGGGATTTTCCCAACCACTCGGGCATTATGACGAGCGTGTATTCAAGTGCGCTTGGCCTTGGTGCTACAGCTGCAGCAGGAGTAAGTGTGCCTTTGGCCTTTGACTTAGGCTGGGGATGGCGTTGGTCGCTCGGCTCTTGGGCTGCCCTGTCTTTTTTAGCCTTTATCATTTGGCTCCCACAACTTAAAGGGCTTACCGTTCCCAAACAGGAGCGTAATTTTCTAACCTCAATGAAAGAACTTGGGGGATCGCTAACGGCCTGGCAAGTAGCCCTTTTTATGGGGTTACAGTCGCTGGCTTTTTATGTAATCTTAGCCTGGCTCCCGGAGATTTTGCAGGATCGCGGACTATCGGCCAGCCGCGCCGGATGGATGCTCTCACTTTCTCAGGGTATGGGCGTAGTGGGCACAATCTTTATTCCCGTGTGGGCTGAAAAAATTAACGACCAGCGCACGTTGGTCTGGCTGTTGATGCTTGCCGAAGGCATCAGTTTGGTGGGACTCATGTTCCCCGATCCATTTTTAGTAGGACTCTGGGCTTCACTCATCGGATTGGCCTTGGGCGGAAGCTTTGGGCTGGCTCTATTATTTATCGTGCTTCGATCATCCGATAGTGAAACAGCTACCGAACTTTCGGGCATGGCACAATCCATTGGATATCTACTTGCAGCCATTGGCCCAACACTATTTGGAGCCATGCATGATTTTACCGGGGCTTGGCTTATACCGCTACTTTTTTTATTAGTTATTGTGATTGCCAAACTTGTTTTCGGATTGGGCGCCGCCCATCCACAGAAAGTAAAATAGCATCTATAAAAAAAGTGGATACCCGTATTCGGATATCCACTTAAAAGGTTTTTGCAAAATTTGAGCTGTCGCTATGCTACTTTGACATGCACTTTTTTGCCCTTCACCCTGTTTTTGTTCATTCCACTGATCACCTGATTTACATACTGACCGGGAACATCCACGAACGAGTGCTTGGGAAAGATATCGATATTGCCGATTACTTTTCCGGGGATACCTGATTCTCCTGCAATAGCACCCACTAAATCACCAGGATATACATTATTCTTTTTGCCCACGCTAAAATGGACTTTTATCATGGCCGAATCATCATACTGCTTGGAGGGTTGATCGTTTTCTTTCGATTCCGATGCTGATGTATTCATCTTTAACAGGGCCGCTGCAATCTCGATAGTTGTAAAGCGATCGTCGGCAAAACCTTCGATCTGCTCGATAAAAGGACGAAGATCGCCCTTCTCCAGAACGTCCACAACTTCCTCCATGCGTCCGGCCATCTGTGAGATGCGAACATCGGCCACGGACGGCATCTCCAGTGGGTTCAGTTTATTTTTAATCTGCTTTTCGATGGTCCGAAGCTCTTTTTTCTTGCGTCGGGTAGCAAACGTTATCGCCATTCCCGATCGTCCGGCACGTCCGGTTCGACCAATACGGTGCACATAATACTCTGGATCTTGCGGGATATCATAATTAAATACCGCTTCGATATCATCGATATCCAGTCCACGAGCGGCTACATCCGTCCCAACGAGCACATCAATAGCCCCGGATCGAAACTTGGCCATCACGCGATCGCGCTGGTTCTGATTCAAATCACCATTAATAAAATCCGACGAATATCCACGTGATTTAAGTTCTCGGGTTACCTGTTCAGTTTTGCGCTTAGTATTACAAAACACCAGGGCCAGCTTAAAATCATTGATATCCATAAACCGACAAATAGCCTCAGTACGAACAGAGTCGCGTACCTCTACCACATACTGCTCGATATTAGGAGCGGTAACTTTCTTTCGTTCTATGGTAATCGTCTGCGGATTACTCATATAGCGATTCATGATTTTACGAATGCCTTTCGACATGGTCGCCGAAAACATAATCGTTTGTACGGGCTGATCAGCGTAGGAAAGAATCTGCTCCATATCATCCCGAAAACCCATATTGAGCATTTCATCAGCTTCATCAAAAACCACGCGCTGCAGGTTATTGAGTTTCATTGTACCTCGACGCAAGTGATCAATCGTACGTCCGGGCGTACCAACGACAATATGCGCACCACGCTTCAGTGCTTTTATCTGTCGCGATATTGACTGCCCGCCATAAATTGGGATAACATTCAGTCCGTTGAGATGCTTTCCTATCTTAATAAGTTCTCCCGTAACCTGTATGGCCAGCTCACGAGTAGGACACATAATAATCGTCTGCACATTTTTGTTACTGATATCTGTTTGCTGTACTACGGGGATACCAAAGGCCGCCGTTTTGCCGGTACCAGTCTGTGCTTGCCCCACTACATCATTGCCTTCCAATAACGAAGGAATACACTGCTGTTGTACCGGAGTGGGACTTTCAAACCCCATTGATTCAATTCCTTTTAAAATGGAATCGGTTAAATTGAGGTCGCTAAATTCTAAATTGGTCATATATAATATTAAATGAGTATTAATGAATACCTGACGCCACAAAAACATACTTATAGTATCGGCACAAAACCGCTATCCAAAAACCGTATATATTAGAGGCGCCGACAGACCAAAGAAAGGATTGCAAGAACCTGTTTAACGAGTAGGTGGGATTTTAGCAACACCAGAACGCTGAGAAGATACCATTTATTTATTAGAACAACACTTTTAAATAATACTGCTTTCTAAAGTGACCGGATTTAAATAAATAGCTGACTGCCTAAATTATAATCAAGAATAAGCACGAAGCATAAAGAAAATAACGACTCCGGTAACGGACACATACAACCACACAGGGAGAGTCACCTTAGAAACCTTGCGATGTAGTTTCAACCTTCCCGAAAATGCCAGATAGAAACTGCCTAAAATCATAGGCATCACAATTGCCGACAGGATAATGTGTGAAATCAGAATAAAAAAATATATCGGACGTATGACCCCTTCGCCTGTGAAAGGGGTATCCCCATGAAAGTTGTGATAGATTACGTAGCTAATCAGAAAAAAAGAAGACGTAACAAAAGCCGTCAGGTTAAACTTCATGTGCCTCGTAAAATTACGCTGACGTATTGCACGATATCCAAATAGAAGAAATACCGTGCTGGCACTATTTAACAGGGCGTTAAGAGCGGGCAGGTTGGCAACCAGATCCGAACTATAATCGCTGCCTCCTTTGTAATAAATCAACCATATTAAAAAACCGAAGGCAACAGTACTTATTAATAGTATTACGCCAACAGCTTTGGATAAGCTTATATCTTTAAGAAGGTCAATGGTAAATGGTTGTTCCGTATTCATGTACTTTTATTGGCATAAAATTGAAAGTGAGGTGAAGATAAACATTATTCTTTTTTTTGACAGACATATCCGCCTCTATATCTCTGCCAAGATTGCAGTAGTTTTTGGATAAATTTCCCGAATCGAATTAGGCATTTTTGATAAATAGATTATATTTTAGACCATTAATTTTTCGGGGGATGGCAGTTCCGACCGAATCTATTTAGAATCGATTTAAATATTAAAAGACTCATTTTTGTGGGTTCTAAAAGAGTCGGATTTTCCATACTTTCATGCCGAAACTTTTTTGAGGATAATTGCTAAAAAGCAACGATAAATTTTTTACCCATGGCTCAGATTTTTCCCAAGTGGGCAAATGAAGTACCCCAACGTATTTTGCTCGGGCTTATTATTTTCGCGACGGCAACAGTAGCAGGAGTTTGGTATTACTTTTCTCCAGAATACACCGATGTTGGCTATGCTCCCGAGCAGCCTATCGAATACAGTCACAAGCTGCACGCTGGTGAGCTCGATATTGACTGTCAATATTGCCACACAAATGTTTTTGATTCAAAGCACGCAAATGTTCCACCTACGGAAACGTGCATGAACTGTCACAACCAGGTTGATGGATCTCAAAACCCTGAGGAGGTGGAAAAAGTTCGTGATAGCTGGGAGAATGATGAGTCTATAGAATGGGTGCGCGTCCACAACCTGCCTGATTATGCTTATTTTAATCACGCTGCGCACGTAAATGTGGGCGTCGGCTGCGAAACATGTCACGGACGTGTTGACCGAATGGAAACAGTCTTCCAAAAAGAAACTCTGAGTATGAGCTGGTGCCTTGACTGTCACCGCAATCCCGAACAAAATGTTCGTCCGGTTGAAGAAGTCACTACTATGGGATACGAACCGGAAGAAGACCAAATTGAGATGGGACGTGAGCTTGTATCGAAGCACAACATTGCTCCCCCCACCTACTGCCAGAGTTGTCATTATTAATAAAAAGCAACATCTAACCGAACGAATCTGAATTAACGCAATCGTAACGGAATGAGCGAAGAAGTAAAAAATCCCAATTACTGGAAAAGCCTTGGCGAACTTGCTCGCAATGAAGAGTACGAAAAGTTTGTCGAACGTGAATTTCCCGAGAATGCCACTGAACTAAACGATAAAGTATCACGCCGTGGTTTTCTACGTGTGATGGGTGCTTCTATCGCGCTTGCTGGTTTTGCTGCCTGTCGGCGACCGGTACAAAAAATTGTTCCTTTTAGTGAACAGCCTGAAGACATTGTAGAAGGAAAGGCTCAATTTTATGCCTCGGCATCGCCATTCCAGGATGCGCTAAATGGAATTGTTGTTGAAAATAACGAGGGTCGGCCTACCAAAATTGAAGGTAATGAGATGCACCCCGCCAGCAGCGGAAATACCAGCATTTTTGATCAGGCGGAAGTACTCAACATGTACGACCCAGATCGCTCACGTTATGTACGCAAAGATGGAGAGCGATCTTCGGTTAACGCTTTCGCAGAATTTTGCAGCGACCATTTTTCCAATGCAGATCAAAACATTGCCTTCATTTCTGAGGCAAACTCATCACCTACTTATAACAAGCTGAAAGAGCAGGCGCTCGACCAATTTTCGAACGCACAGTGGATCACCTACGAACCATTTGGTGAAAATAATGCGTTTGAAGGCACCAACATTGCTTTTGGACAACGTTTGCGTACTTATAACAAGTTTGATGAAGCCGACGTTATCGTAAGTTTTGATGATGACTTTTTGAATCCGGCCGCTGATAAAAACAGTGTCGAAAACACCAAACGATTTACCGACAGGCGGCGCGTAATGTCCGAAGATGATGATATGTCGCGCTTTTATGCCGTTGAAAGCACGTTTAGCATCACCGGTTCTAACGCTGATAATCGTCTTCGTATTAAATCTGGCGATATTGCACTCTTTATATATGCACTGGCCGCAGAACTATCTGATTCGGTGAATGGGCTTTCTGCATATAATGGATACAGTGACAAATTTTCCGATCACGAATGGATTTCGGTTCTGGCAGAAGAACTGCTTGATAACCAGGGACGTTCTATATTAACAGTGGGTAATGATCATAGTCCGGAACTCCACGCCACTGTTGCGGCTATAAATGTTGCGCTTGGCAACAACGGTGAAACAGTTGATTATATTGAAGTTCCCCATGTAGATGAACAAAATAATCGTGAAGCTTTTGCCAGTCTTGTAGAAGAATTAAATAACGGCAACATCGATACGGTGGTATTGACAGGAACAAATCCTGCTTTTACCGCTCCAGCCGACTTGAATTTCGAAGAAGCACTGCAAAATGCCGGACAAGTTATTCATCTCACGGATTATTATGATGAGACTTCAAAATTAGCTAATTGGCATATAAACAGGGCGCACTTTCTTGAGGCATGGGGCGATGGATATTCCTATTCAGGAACACGATCTATTATCCAGCCGCAAATTGAGCCCCTATATTCCGGCGTTAGTGAAATTGAGTTTTTGAATATCATCCTGAATGGTGAGCAAACAAAAGGCTATGACCTTATTCAGGAAACCTGGCAAGAATATTATTCGAACGACTTTACCGACCAGTGGAACAAGGCTCTGCACGATGGTTTAGCAGAGCAAGATGTATTTTCTACTGCATCGGCAAGCATTACAAACGATTTTAACAGCCGCGTTAGTGATTTTATCGACAATGCTGAAGCTGTTGATGGAATTGAATTGGTCGTTCGCCCCGACTCGACAGTTTTTGACGGACGTTTTGCCAATAACAGCTGGTTGCAAGAGCTGCCCAAGCCCATGACCAAGATTACATGGGATAATGTTGCTTTGATGAGCAAGAAAACAGCCGACGAACTGGGCGTTACCGAAGCCAGTCTTGGAAAATCCGAAGTTGAAGTTATTTCTATTACTGTTGACGGTACTACGGTTGAAATTCCGGCCTGGGTACAACCCGGCCATGCCGATGACAGCATCACAGTAACCGTGGGTTATGGTCGCGAAGGTATTGGACGCGTGGCTAATAAAACAGGTACTAATACTTATCCCCTGCGAACGACAAAAGCTATGCATTTTGCAGGCGATATCACTGTTGAAAATACGGGTGAAATGTACGAAATCGCCTGTACGCAGGATCATAATACCATGGAGGGGCGCTCTCTGTTGCGCCATGCTACCCTTCAGGAATATCGCGAAAATCCGGAATTTGCATCCTATGAGTCTTCTTATGATGCCGAAATGCCGGGTGTAGCACTTGCCGAGGAAAAAGGGCAAGACCGACCTGTATCGATTTTCAATTCTATTGACGAGCAAGAATATCCCGAAGCAGAACCACAATGGGGTATGTCTATCGACTTAAATGCCTGTACGGGATGCGGCGTTTGTACTATTGCTTGTACGGCCGAGAACAATATTCCCGTTGTAGGTAAGCGCGAAGTTAATCGCGGACGTGAAATGCACTGGATTAGAAATGATCGCTATTATGATGGCGATGTAAACGATCCGAAAGCATTGCACCAGCCGGTGCCCTGTATGCACTGCGAGTTGGCGCCTTGCGAGCAAGTTTGTCCTGTAGCGGCAACCACGCATAGCGATGACGGCATGAACCAGATGACGTATAACCGCTGTATTGGAACACGTTATTGCGCGAACAACTGCCCGTATAAAGTGCGTCGATTCAATTTCTTCAACTACTCTAAAGAATTTTTAACTGGTGGTGATGATCCAGAAATCATCCAGATGGCGATGAACCCGGAAGTAACGGTTCGTTTCCGCGGTGTGATGGAAAAATGTACCTACTGTGTGCAGCGTGTTAACCGCGCAAAAATTAACCGCGACATTGAAACCAATGGCGAAACGATGAAGCCTGAAGATGGCACTGTTGAAACGGCATGTCAGCAAGCTTGTCCTGCCGATGCGATCTATTTTGGTGATCTCACCGATCCTGAGAGCGAAGTTGTAAAAACTAAAGAGAACAACCGCAACTATCTGCTTCTTGAGGAAGTTAATACGCGACCAAGAACCTCGTATCTTGCTAAAATTCGTAATCCCAATCCCAAATTGGCTTAATTCTCAACATATTTTACGATGAGCACAGATTATCAATACGTACCAGAGCCAAAACTCGTAAAAGGAGACCATTCCTTTGGGAGTATCACTGATCTTATTGCAAAGACTCCCTTATCTCCTACTCCCAAACTATGGTATTTAGCATTTGGCCTTGCCAATGTATTACTTATGGTTCTTTTGGGAGCGATCGGATATCTCATCTGGGAAGGTACCGGAATTTGGGGCCTAAACAATCCCGCCGGATGGGGTTGGGCAATTATAAACTTTGTTTGGTGGGTTGGTATTGGTCACGCCGGCACGCTTATATCTGCCATTCTTTTTCTGTTTAGACAGGGATGGCGAACGGCAATTAACCGTTTTGCAGAAGCGATGACCATTTTTGCAGTGATGTGTGCCGGTATTTTCCCGGCTATTCACGTGGGACGTATCTGGGTGATTTACTGGGTATTTCCGATCCCCAACCAGATGGCGGCCTGGCCGAACTTTTCGAGTCCGCTTCTTTGGGACGTTTTTGCCGTAGGTACCTATTTTACCGTTTCTCTGCTTTTCTGGTATGTTGGTCTGATTCCTGATTTTGCAACACTCCGCGATAAAGCCAAAAGCAAAGTGGCTAAGATTTCATATGGAATTGCTTCTCTGGGATGGACGGGCAGTTTCCGAAACTGGTGGAACTACGAAAAAGCTTATATGATGTTGGCCGGCCTTGCAACGCCACTGGTACTCTCGGTTCACACTATTGTATCGTTTGACTTTGCCGTTTCGGTTATCCCGGGTTGGCACAGTACGATATTCCCCCCCTATTTTGTTGCTGGTGCTATCTATTCCGGCTTTGCTATGGTATTAACGCTGATGTTGATCGCTCGTAAGATTTATGGGCTCGAAGAGATCATGAACATCGACGTTATGGAAAAAATGAACCTGGTGATGATGGTTACCGGTAACCTGGTCGCTTTTGCCTACTTGATGGAAGGATTTGTAGCCTGGTACAGTGGATATATTTATGAGCAAGGAATTTTCTGGCTCTACGTCGTTGGTCCCTACGCCTGGGGCTTTTGGATACTGATGTTCTGTAACGTTATTACACCGCAGTTTCTGTGGTTCAAAAAGATACGACGTAATGTGGCCATCACATTTGTTATTTCGATAATTGTGAACATCGGGATGTGGTTCGAGCGTTTTATGATTTCCGTTGCTTCACTTGCAACAGATTTTATGCCCTCGGCTTGGGATTACTACTCCCCAACCATGTGGGATATTCTCACCTACGTTGGCACCTTCGGATTATTCTTTACGTTCTTCCTGCTGTTCCTGCGCTTCCTGCCAATGGTTGCCATTGCAGAAGTCAAAGGTGTTATGCCACAGGCAGATCCGCATAATTATGATGAAGAAACCAACGAATTTGATATCGAGAAAACCAAACCTGTTGTTGTTCAACAAGAGCAAACTGTTTAGTAACTGATATTTATGGAAGCAGAAAACAAAAAAGTGTACGGTGTATTGGCCGAGTTCAGAAATCCTAAAGAACTCGTTGATGCAGCATCCGCAGTAAAAAAATCTGGTTATCAGGATTTTGATACCTACGCCCCCTTTCCTATCCACGGAATGGAAAAAGCAATGGGGTTAAAAGAATCTCCCCTCGGCTGGATTGTATTGGGTGGTGCTTTAACCGGAATGATTGGAGCATTAACGCTCATGATATGGGTAATGGGTTATGAATACCCGATGAATATTAGTGGAAAACCCTTTATCAACTTTCCGATTTATGTGCCTATAACATTTGAGCTTACCGTGCTACTTTCTGCATTCGGGGCTACATTTGGAATGCTGGCGTTAAATAAATTACCTCGGCTACATAACCCCCTGTTTAATGTAGAACGATTTTCAAAAGCTTCGGATGATGGATTCTTTGTACATATTGAGGCTACCGACGATCTATTTTCGGAAGAAAAAGTTACCAAACTCTTCCAAAATAATGGGGCTACACACATTGAAACCGTTTACGATTCGGAATAATTGACCACAAAAATCTTTAGTTCGCAAAACGATCCGATGAAAGTTTCTAAGTACTTATTTTTGGCAGCTATTGCTCTACCTCTGGTATTGTCTTCATGTCGTGGACAACTTTCAGATAAAGAGCCCGTCCATCCCAACATGAACATGGACCAGCAGGAACGATTTGAGGCCCAGGAGAAAAACGAGTTTTTTGATGATAAACGTGCCATGCGTAAACCCGTGGATGGAACCATTGCTCGGGGAAATTTGAAGGATGACAAAACCTTATACGAGGGTATTAACGAAGACAGTAGTTTTGTAGATGAGATCCCTTTGGATGTCACCAAATCATTCATTTACCGTGGAAAAGATCAGTATGAAGTTTTCTGCACCCCCTGCCACGGTATTACCGGTGCCGGCGATGGTATTGTGGTAAGTAATAACTATGGCTACGTACCTGCTCCAAGTTTCCATATCGAGCGCTTGCAAGAAGAGTCGGATGGGTATTTTTATTCCGCAATTGCAAATGGCATCCGTAATATGCCCTCATACGCGAGCCAAATTTCTGTTGAAGATCGCTGGGCTATTGTTGCGTATATAAGAGCATTGCAAAACAGCCAGAATGTTCCAGAGGATGAAGTACAAGAATATGATGTCGATTTAGCTACCATCCAACAAGAATTTCAAGACAAACAAGCTGAGGAAGAGGCTAAAAAGGCAGCCGAGGAAGAAAGCGATGACGGGGAGGTTTCTGTCGAGCGAGGTAAAACCGTTGCTGAAGATAACGGCTGTATGACTTGCCACTCTATTGATGGCAGCGATATGGTTGGACCTACTTGGGAAAATCTATATGGCGCAGAAAAAACCTTTGAAGATGGATCTTCTGCTACAGCCGACGAAGAGTATTTAATAGAATCTATCGTAGAGCCTGGTGCTAAAATTGTTGAGGGCTATCCACCATCGATGGTCCCCTATGATTACCTGAGCGACAGTGAAATCAACTCGCTTGTTGAGTATATAAAATCATTAAGTGATAACGCTGAGTAATATTTTAAACGTATTTAACGCATACAAACGATTGGTTTAATCTATGAGCAAGCCTAAAATAACCGACACGCTGCAATTTCCTGATGATCTTAACGTCACCAAATCCCTATTTGGTGTGGGTGTGGTAGGTCTGCTGGCAACCGGTGTAGGATACTTTTTGGATCATTATCAGTTTTTCTACTCATATCTGATAAACTTTGCCTTTTTCTCAAGCATAGCATTGGCAAGCTTGTTTTTTGTGATGATCCAGCATCTAACACGGTCGGAGTGGAGTGCCGTAATTCGCAGAATCCCCGAAACCTTTTCTTCGAATATGGGGATTTGGGGACTATTTTTTATTCCTCTTTTCTTTGGCATGTACGAACTTTTTCACTGGACCCACGCCGATGCAGTAGCCACTGATCCGGTAATGCAGGGCAAAGAGCCTTATTTAAACACTCCCTTCTTTATCATCCGCCAGTTTATCTACTTTGGTATTTGGAGTTTCCTCGGCTATCGGTTGTATAACAAATCGGTAGAAATGGATGAAACCGGCGACTGGGGATTGCAAACGTTATTGCGACGCACCAGCGGTCCTGGCTTATTTTTCTTTGCCATTACATTGGCTTTTGCTTCATTCGACTGGCTCATGTCGCTTGATCCGCACTGGTACTCTACGATTTTTGGGGTGTACTACTTTGCAATGAGCTTCCAGGGATTATTCGCCGTCGTTATTCTCACCATTTTCTTTTTATGGAAAAATGACTTACTCACAAACACCATTCAAAAGGGGCATATTTATGATTTAGGCGTTCAAATGTTTGGGTTTACGGTATTTTACGCCTACATCGCCTTTAGTCAATTTTTATTAATCTATTATGCTAACATTCCAGAAGAAACCGTTTGGTACTTGGAGCGGTTTAATGGTGGATATGAATATTTAGCCTGGTTCTATTTCTTTGGCAGATTTGTTATTCCCTTTGTTGTGTTATTACCAAAATGGGCCAAATCGAACTATAAGATTGTGGGCAGCATGTCGGTACTTATTTTAGCTGCACATCTGGTTGAACTTTACTGGATTGTAATGCCGGTACTGCATCATCACGGGTTCCACTTTGACTGGATGACTATCACCGGCTTTTTTGGACTGGGTGGCATCTTTTTAGGGCTATTTTTCCATAAGTTTAAGCAAAACAAAATGGTTCCTATTAATGATCCTAAACTTGGAGATTCACTAAATAAGCACTAACGAACATAGTAGTTCGAATAACCTACTACTTAAGTAAGTCTTTTACATTCTATGGCAAGTAACGAACAAACATATTCTGCTGAGTTTAAAAAAGAGGTTGCCCAAAAAGCACTTGACCAATCCAAGAAAAACCTGGATAAACTGGCCAATGAATATGATGTGCCGGTTTCTGTTATCTTAATGTGGGCAACAGAACTTGAAAAAGGTGGGAATGAGGTCTTTGAAAGCTCAGAAGAGGAACAAAGTGACATATCACACGCCCATGAAGATTCTGAAGACGTTGATGTAGAAATTAGCAGTGAACAAGTAGCTGAATCGGTTGACCACGGCGTAATGGCCGATAAGCTTAACTATAAACGACTTGTTTTTTGGAGTGTTTTCGGTACTGTTTTGGTTATAATATTTGTAAGGGCATTATTCGAGATGTATCAATACAATATGCAACTTACTCAAGAACGGGTTTCTTCTGAAAGTGAATACCACCAAGTAAATAAGATGAAAGAAGAAGGCCAGCAACAACTGAACAGCTTTGGTGTTGTAGATCTTGAAAATGGTATTTACAGAATTCCTATCGACAGTGCTATCAATAAAATGGCTGCCGATGAAGAGTAACTAACGCTATGAAAAAATTTGGGCTTGTTATAGCTTTATTAAGCCTGTTTGTATTCTCAGACACCGCAGAGGCTCAGCTAAACAACAAGAAGCCTCAAGATATTGAAGATGTAGAAGTTACAGAGCAACTTGGGGAACAAATTCCGCTCGATTTAACCTTCGCCAACGCAGAAGGCGATTCTGTCACACTTGGCGAATTATTCTCTGACGGAAAACCGGTTCTATTAAATCCGGTTTATTATGAATGCCCCCAATTGTGTTCTATGATTAAAGAAGCCATTTTCGAAGGCGTTAAGGATTTAAAATGGTCTCCCGGTGATGAATATAATATTGTCACTTTTAGCTTTGATCCCTCAGAAGAACCAGAAATGGCTGCTGAAAACAAAGAACGATTTTTGAATAAACTGGGCAGAAAAGGAACTGAACAAGGATGGCACTTTCTGACCGGTAATAAAGAAAATATTGAACAGCTCACTGAAGCTGTTGGATTTAATTCCAGAAAACTTGAAAACGGAGAATACGCCCATGGTGCTGCCATCATATTTCTTAGCCCGGAGGGAGTTATCACCCGTTATTTATATGGACTCAAGTTTGACGAATTTAATATGCGGAATGCGCTCTATGATGCAGCTGATGGCAATATAGGTAGTACTGCTGAACAAGTGTTACTCTATTGTTATCAATACGATGCGGATTCCAATTCATATGTACCCGTAGCCTGGAAAATGATGCAGATTGGTGGCTTTGCTACTGCCCTAATTCTGAGTATATTTCTCGGTTTTATGTGGTTACGACACCGATATTCTAATAATGAACAGCAAATAAAAGAAACGAATGGAAGCGCTTAAAGATTTCTTTTTACCTCCGGCAAAATCCACGCTGGCCGAACAAACCGATTCACTTTTCTGGTTTGTACATGGCAGCAGCCTTATTTTGACAATTGGATTAATTGCGGTAATTATATATTTCGTATATAAATACCGACGCAAATCTAAAGATGATGTCACCCCTCTTATTACTCATAATAACACTCTCGAGGTCACTTGGTCAGTTATTCCACTTATCTTGGTGCTTATCGTTTTTGGATGGGGATACCAAATATTTGTAAACCAAACAGTGGTTCCTGATGATGCCTATGAAGTTAATGTTACAGCCCAGGCATGGTCATGGCAATTCCAATACGAAAATGGGGCAAACTCAACAAATGAGTTACACGTACCCGCCGACCGTCCAATTAAACTGATTATGGACTCCAGAGATTACATCCATTCCTTTTTTGTTCCCGATTTTCGTTTAAAACAGGATGTAGTGCCCGGGCAGTACACCGAAATGTGGTTTAACGCCCCTGAACCCGGCGAATCCATTATTTACTGTACAGAATATTGTGGCGATGGACACTCCGATATGCTGGGAGAAGTCATCGTCCATGAAGAAGAAGAATTTGAAGACTGGCTTGCAGACAACGAAGGGGGAGGTTCTCAGCCAGAAGATCTGGCTCCTGAAGAATGGGGCGAACAACTAACGCAAGAATATGCATGTAATACCTGTCACTCAACCGATGGCAGTGATATGACCGGCCCCACTTGGCAAGGGTTATTTGGCAGCGAGCAATCTTTTGAAGACGGCTCTACCACAGAAGTTGATGAAAACTACCTCCGCGAATCAATCTTGGAACCAAGTGCTAAAGTCGTTGAAGGGTATCCTGATGTAATGAACACCTACCAAGGCCAGCTTAACGACGAACAGATTAATGCGATTATTGAATACATTAAAACACTGAACTAATATGGATACAGCAGAAACAACCTATACTCAAAAAAAGGTACAGGTAAAAAGGTTTAAACCCGAAGATAATCCGGAAAAACACTACCTGAACGAAGAAACCGGGTTGTGGTCTTGGCTCACCACCGTCGATCATAAAAAGATCGGTATCATGTTTTTGGGGGCAATTACCTTTTTCTTCTTCGTTGGTGGAATCATGGCCCTGTTGATACGTACCGAGTTGTGGACTCCGGCTAAAACATTTATTGAAGCTAATACTTACAACCAGCTTTTTACGCTGCATGGCGCTATCATGATTTTCTTGTTCCTGGTGCCTTCAGTACCTGCCGCACTTGGTAACTTTATTTTACCCCTACAGCTGGGAGCTAAAGATGTTGCCTTTCCCAGGCTGAACCTCTTAAGTTTTTACTTGTACTTGACAGGAGCCTTTATTGCTGTTTTCTCAATCATTAACGGGGGTATTGATACCGGGTGGACCTTTTACACGCCCTACTCTTCAAGTACAGGGGGTGCAGTAACCACAATGGTATTTGGTGTTTTTATAATTGGATTTTCATCTATCTTAACTGGAGTAAACTTCATTACCACTATCCATAAAATGCGGGCTCCGGGACTTACCTGGGATAAACTTCCACTGTTCTGTTGGGGATTATATGCAACCAGCATTATTCAAATTTTAGCGACACCAGTGCTTGCAATTACTCTTGCCCTCGTTGGTATGGAGCGCATATTGGGGATTGGCATTTTTGATCCTGCTATGGGCGGCGATCCAGTATTATTTCAACACTTTTTCTGGTTCTATAGCCACCCCGCCGTTTATATTATGATTGTGCCCGGCTTTGGCGTGGTCTCAGAAATAATTACCACCTTTTCACGTAAACATATTTTTGGATACTGGGCTATTGCCCTTTCATCGCTGGCAATTGCCTTTATTGGCTTTCTCGTTTGGGGACACCACATGTTTGTATCTGGTCAGGCATCCCTGGCTTCTATGGTATTCTCATTTCTGACATTTTTGGTAGGGATTCCCACCGGAATTAAAATGTTTAACTGGACGGCAACCCTTTATAAAGGTTCAATCGATTTAAAATCTCCGCTCCTTTATATTTTTGGATTTTTCTTCCTGTTCTTGGTAGGCGGGCTTACCGGTATCGTACTTGGATCTATTGCGCTTGACGTACACCTCCACGATACCTACTACGTTGTTGCTCACTTCCACTTTGTAATGGTGGGCGGTATGGTGATGGCCTTTTTAGCTGGTCTCCACTACTGGTGGCCAAAAATCACTGGGCGTTTGTATAATGAAGTATTAGCGAAAATTGCTTGCGCTATTATATTTATTGGCTTTAACGTCACTTTTCTACCCCAATTTGTTATGGGATCTCAGGGTATGCCCCGTCGATATTTTAACTACATCGAACAGTTTCAGTCATTCCACCAGATTT
The DNA here is from genome assembly GCA_051746985.1 of Bacteroidota bacterium. GTDB lineage: Bacteria > Bacteroidota > Rhodothermia > Balneolales > Balneolaceae > Fodinibius. Next base: position 49,381 of record JBNJFP010000009.1, on the reverse strand, counting down.
CAACAGTAGGTTCATTTATATTGGGTCTTGGCTTTGTGATGGTCTTTTATTATCTCGTGAAATCACTTTTTTCCGGGGAGAAAGCTACGGCCAATCCTTGGGGCAGTCGTGCACTTGAATGGCAGATAAACACGCGTCCCCCACTGCACAACTTCCATCATACCCCCGTAATTATTAATGGTCCGTATGACTATCACAAACCAATGGAAGAGTTTCAACTGGGGCTTGCCCACACAGCCAACGGGCATGGCCAGAAAAGCGACGTAGAAGTAAGCACCGACGGTAAGGAAATTAAAGCTGAATAACAGAGTATTAACCTGAAAATTATCAATCACTGATTATGGCAGATCATTCATCATCCGCAACACATTCGCGATTTATGCAGCATCATTTTGTGGATGCCGACCAGCAGTTTGAAGCTGCAAAAATGGGAATGTGGATTTTTATGGTAACTGAAATTCTGATGTTCGGCGGACTCTTTGCTGCCTACATTGTATTCCGTCTTTGGTATCCGGATTTATTCACCCAAGCCTCCACACAGCTTGATACGTTTTGGGGCGCCGTAAACACCGTTGTACTTATCGGAAGTAGTTTAACAGTAGCAATGGCGATTAAATCCGCCCAGAAAAATCAGATTAAAAATATTGCTATTAATTTGGGTATCACGCTGGCACTGGCCGGAGTATTTATGGTTATTAAATACTTTGAATGGACCCACAAGTTTGAGCTCGGTATTTTCCCCGGCGAATTTTATGCCTTCGACGGCATCGAGCATGAAAAAGCCAATGTATTTTATAGCCTGTATTACCTGATGACTGGGCTCCACGGTATCCACGTGCTCATTGGAATGGGATTAATGGGATGGCTGCTTTGGAGAGCTCTCAAGGGCCATTTTAGCAGTGAATATTATACTCCTGTTGAAATAACCGGCCTCTACTGGCACTTGGTTGATATCATCTGGATTTTCCTATTCCCCCTCTTTTATCTTATTGAATAATAACTTAAAAAATTTTACAGCTCATGAGCGGACACCATATATCCTCAGATAAAACTTTACTTGGCGTTGCAGGCGCATTGCTGATACTTACAATTCTTACGGTTGTAGTGTATTACGTTCATATTCCTGCTCCGTGGGACATAATCACAGCGATGGGCATAGCCACGTTTAAAGCTACTTTAGTAGCCCTGTTTTTTATGAATCTTTACTGGGATGAGCGATTCAATTCCATGCTTTTATTATCTGGCTTAGCCTTTTTTGGCCTCTTAGTAGCGTTAACACTTTTGGATACGCTATTTAGGTCAGAAATTATACCAGGGTTTTAATAGACCTACTCATAAACGTTTATAAAGCCGATCAACATGGGTTGATCGGCCTTTTTAATTTTAACAGGTATTAACTAAATCATATACTGGGCAGCTGGTCATCCGACTGTACAATCAGTAATAGCAGTACGAATTCTACCGCTATTAAAACTGCAACACCAGTCAAATGAATAACCTGATAGGCCGGTGGTAAACTTAAATAATATAAACCCACACCGGTTACAATCTGCAGCATTATAAGCACTAACACTGTCAAACTCATGCGCTCCAGTAATCTTGATTGCAGGCGCCATCGACTGATATAAAAAAGTACACCACCTGCGGCAAGTACCACCCACGAAAACGTGCGATGCACTTCATCAATTAACCCTACCCTTGATATCCAGGTTTCTCTTGGCGGTGGATCGGAGAGTTTTTTTAACACATCAATAACTTCTCGAACCTGAGTTCCAAATATTAGTTGGATGAAAGTAGCCACCATAAGCATAATTACGGTCACGTATAAAACCCAACTCAATGTTGTACTAATCTCAACTTTCACTTCTTGTGCTGTTGCTTTGAACGTGGCATAAATTAGCGTCATCATAATAAACATAGCCAATAGCATATGTAAGGTGATAAGCCACTCAGAAAGGCCCGAGGCCACTACCTGTCCCCCAAGCCAACCTTGCACCAATACCAGTATAAAAGCGGCACCAGAGCTGTAAAATACCGCCGGCTCTTTTCGGCGGTAAGAATATGACAACAAAAACGTAGCCGTGATAAGCAAACCAATAAAAACGCCAATTAGCCGGTTGATATACTCAGTCCACGTTTTATAAACGTTAAATTCAGAGGCATCGAACTGGGTTGGCAACTCTGATGGGTTCATTGGAGGGATCCACAACCCAAAACATTTAGGCCAGTCTGGGCAACCCAACCCCGCTCCTGATGCCCGTACCAATCCCCCTACAAATATCAGAAAAATAGTGGCTCCGACGGTTGTCAGCGCCACCTTTTGATAGGTATTAAATCTCATAAATACTTTATTTGAACATATCTGACCTAATCCAACTTAGCTATAATTTATGGTCAAAAGGGTAACAATTTTGCTTATAAAGCTGTACCTTTTGGCCTTACAAATTACAGAATTGGCATGAAGTTAAGCACAGAATTTTCCCTTTCAAAGTTTTTCGATACCCAGAAGATTGCGGCCTACTATGAGCTTACCAAACCGGGTATTACGCTTACGGTTTTAGCCAGTATGCTGATTGGTTTTGTATTGGGATCAGGTAGTCAAATTGACTTTATAACCCTTATCCATGCAACACTTGGAACCTGGCTGATTGCTTCCGGAACGGCAGCTCATAATCAATTTCTCGAATGGCGATATGACGGGAAAATGAAACGCACGCAAAAGCGTCCTGTCCCGGCAAGTAAGATATCTCCCAAAAAAAGTGTTTTATTTTCGCTGACATTAATCACCGGGGGCCTATTTTACCTATTGATTGCCGTCAATGCCGTAGCAGGTTTAGTATCACTGCTAACGACGCTTATCTACCTTGGCATATATACGCCCATGAAGCGCATTTCGGTCGCCAATGTATTCATTGGTGCCATACCGGGAGCATTGCCTCCCGTGGGGGGGTGGGCCGCCGCAACTGGCCATCTGGGCAGTACGGGTATGTGGTTGCTTTTTGGAATTGTCTTTCTCTGGCAAATTCCACACGTCATGGCCATTGCCTGGGTCTGTAAAGATGATTACCAAAACGCTGGATTTCAGATGTTGCCAAAAAATGATCCCACCGGTATAAAAGCAACGGTGCTCATTGTGGGATGCTTAATCGCCCTGCTACAAGTTACCTATGGGCTGTATCACATTGGGATGAACAGTTGGGTATATCTGGCAGGCGGAATGTTGAGCAGCATTGTATTTCTATATTATGGACTTGTCTTTGCCAAAGACCGTGACAAAGCCTCTGCCAAAAAGCTCATGTTCGCCTCTTTTGGATATTTGCCTATTGTCTGGGGGTTCGTTCTGGTGGATATTCTTTTACTATAAGAGCTCTTATTCACAAGCTTTTCATAATTAGCTATCTCCTCAACTTGTAGTTAAGTTAAGTATTATGTTATTACGAAAGCTGCTTTTGTACTTAATATTCGCCACATTATTCACCTCCTGTGGGTGGGACCTCACCGCCCCCGATGACGGCAATGGAGATTCTGACCCCGACAAAGAAACAAGGTTTACCAATGTTTCATCCGATAATCTTCCTAATGGATTGGATGATCAATCCACCCATGCCCAGGCAGCATATATCAATGGCGACGACTCGCTGGACATTGTTGTCTCGGTGGTAAACGAACCCAATAAAATTCTTATTAACGATGGTGACGGTGTTTTTTCGGATCAATCTACTCGCATCCCCGACGAGCAAAATTTAAATTCGCAGAATGTTACCATTGCTGATTTTAACTCGGATGACAATACCGATTTGTATTTTTCCAACACGCAGAATCAATCGAATGAGCTCTATATGAACAACAGTACCGGTGATTTCTCTAATCTTTCAAACCGTATTCCCATCACCGGCAGTTTTACCTCGGCTGTATCATTTGATGTTGATGAAAACGGAACCATGGACTTAGTAATTGGCAGCAGAGATCAAAATGTAATCTTGATGAATTCAGGAAATGCCTTCTTTAACAACCAAAGTGCCGAACGTCTTCCACAACTTTCTGATGCCACCCTCGATTTAGCTTATGGAGATATCTCCGGCGACGGCAATGACGATCTCGTCATTGCTAATCGTGGGGATAATTTCGTTCTCATTAACACAGGCAACGGGGTATTTAATAACGATTCCAATAACCGGCTTCCCTACCTCAGCGATATTGAAGAGAGCCGAAGTGTAGCGCTTGCCGATGTGGATGATGATAACGACCTCGATATCTACTTCGGCAACTCAGATTCTCTGCAAGGGTCCAACCCACAAGACCGGCTGCTGGTAAACGATGGCGATGGGTACTTTTCGGATGAAACTTCTGACCGCCTTCCTGAAATTGAGACCAACACCTACGATGCCGAATTTTCAGATTTGAACAATGATGGTTATCCCGATTTAACCGTTGGCAACCACGACGGAGGCATTCAAATTTTGATCAATGATGGTGATGGCAATTTCGAGGATAAAACTGAAGAATGGATCCCTGCAGATTTTAAACCGGAGGTCAATGATTTAGAAATTGCTGACTTCAATGGTGATGACCTTCTCGATATTTATGTTTCTGTCCAAGATGACCAGGATCAACTTTTGCTTCAAAACGATTAGTAAAAGAAATAATATCTGCCGGTTCTATACGTGCCTACTTAATTACTCAGACCTCAAAAGGGTGTTAGCTGAATTCTACACGTCGAACAATCGCATTTCCACAATATCTTCAGTATCATCCTTGAACGATATCAATCAAACATATTTTACCCAATGCATTCACTAAAGCATCTTTTTCTGCTCTTTCTTGCCTTTTCTGTTTCTGTCACTCCTTCTCTTGCTCAAACTGCCGACACTTATTTCCCTACTCGGTTCCAATGGGAAACCAAAGCACCCGAAAAAGTGGGAATGAATTCTGCTGGTATCGAGGAAGCCATTGAATACGCTAAGGCTAATGAATCCTCCAATCCAAAGGATCTTAATGTCCACCTAAACACCCGTACAAATGAACCCTATAATAATATCATCGGCCCCGTAAAAGAACGCGGAGATATGACGGGGATGATCATTAAAGACGGGTACTTAATTGAAGAGTGGGGCGATCCAAAACGTGTAGACATGACATTCAGTATCTCCAAGAGTTTTCTTTCTACCGTGGTTGGAGTAGCATGGGATAAAGATATGATCGAGAGTATAGATGACCGTGTTCAAAAGTATTCACCTGTTGAGCATTTCAACTCAGAACATAATTCCAAAATAACATGGGATCATCTTCTCCGACAAACAAGTGATTGGGAAGGTGAACTGTTTGGGAAACCCGACTGGGCTGACCGTCCTGAAGAAGAGTTATCAGAAGAAATCATAAACCGGGAGCGAAATAAACCCGGGACCGAATGGAAATATAATGATGTCCGTGTAAACGTGTTAGCTTTAGCCGCCCTAAAAGTTTGGAGACAGCCTTTGCCCACAGTTTTACGAGAATACGTTATGGATCCAATTGGCGCTTCAAATACCTGGCGCTGGTACGGCTACGAAAATTCCTGGGTAAATATTGATGGTGTAAAAATACAATCGGTCAGCGGTGGCGGCCATTGGGGCGGAGGCATGTGGTTAAGTGCCTATGATCAGGCTAAATTTGGCTACCTTTTTCTAAGAAATGGCAATTGGAATGGCAATCAAATTATTTCTGAAGAATGGATTGAGAAGGCTCGAACTCCTACCCAAGCCCAACCCGATTACGGCTTTATGAACTTTTTTCTAAATCACGATAAAGAGCGACTACCCAGTGCTCCGGAAGAAGCTTACGTATTTCTGGGGGCCGGTGTCAATATGATTTATATCGATCAGAAAAATGATCTTGTGATCGTTGGCCGATGGATCTCCGATTACGAGGCGATGGATGGTTTTGTAAAAAGAGTGATAGATGCCATTGAATAATTTTCTGATAAATACGAAAAGCCCAACTTTTTTACAGGGTTGGGCTTTCATAACCTACTCGTAAATCGGAGGATATTTCGCTGGATTGGCTTCACTCATCATTCCATAAACCACTTCGAAGATATCCTCCTCACTTGGTTTACAAAAATAATCCCCATCCGAACCGTATGCCGCGCGATGCTCTTTGGCTGTCAGACACTGCGGCTCAGAATCCAGGTAAAAATAACCTTTCTGTTCCTGAATCACCTTATTCATCATAAAGGCCGAAGCACCACCGGGCACATCTTCATCCACAAATAAAATGCGGTTGGTTTTCTTTAACGACTCTACAATAACATTATTTCGATCGAACGGCAGCAACGTGCGCACATCAATAAGTTCAGCCGAAATACCCACTTCTTCCAACTCCGGAAGTATGTCTTCACATATATTACATGTTGATCCATACGAAACAATAGTGATATCGCTGCCTTCAGAAAGAATCTTTGGGATCCCAAGTGGTACGGTAAATTCTCCTAAATTTTCAGGCAGATCTTCTTTTAAACGATAGGCATTAAGCGGCTCGATCACCAGTGCGGGATCATCCCCCTGTAGCAACGTGTTATACATTCCCGCAGCATCGGTAAGATTACGAGGGACACATACATGCACGCCACGAATTCCATTAATAATCATCCCCATAGGAGAACCCGTATGCCAAATTCCCTCCAGCCTATGGCCCCGCGTACGAACAATAAGTGGTGCCTTTTGTCCCCCCATACTTCGATAGCGTACGGTAGCAAGATCATCACTTAATCCCTGGAAACAGTACAGCAGGTAGTCGAGATACTGAATTTCGGCGATGGGTCGAAGGCCACGGAGGGCCATTCCAATACCCTGGCCGAGAATGGTTGCTTCGCGGATACCCGTATCGCTAACCCGGAGCTCACCATATTTTTGCTGCATATTTTCAAGCCCTTTATTAACATCCCCGAGTTTACCCGTATCTTCTCCGAAGACCAGCGTCTGAGGATATTTTTCAAACAGTTTGTCAAAGTTATCCCGAAGCACCACGCGGCCATCTACGCTCTCAGGATTCTTGCTATATGAAGGCTCAACTTCTTCTACATGCAAGGGAGAATGTTCCCCTTCACTGTATAAATAGCTTCCATAGCGATAGGCATTTTCTTCGTTACTCTTGTCAAGCCACTTTGTTAACTCATCCTTAGCTGAAAGATTCTCATCGCGCGTAATACGAAGTGCTTTGCGTACACCGGATATAATATACTTTCGAAGAGGAACCATCGGGGCTTTCATATTTTTGATAACCCTTCTCAGCTTATCCCCTTTATTGCTTTGATCCGCCAAGTTTTCGACAAGCTCAACAGCCGTACTAAGCTCTTCCTTAAGCTCCGATTTAAATGACTTCCAAGCCGCTGTTTGTGCTTCTTTGACTTCTTTTTTGGCTTCTTTTTCAATGGCATCAAGCTCTTCACCGGTGGCAATACCTTCGTCAATCAACCAATTGCGTGTTTTATTGAGACAGCAATATTCCTCCTCCCATTGCAAACGCTCATCAGATTTATAGCGCTCATGCGATCCTGATGTAGAGTGCCCTTGCGGCTGGGTCACCTCGGTTACATGCACCAATACCGGCACATGCTCTTCACGGGCAATTTGTGCTGCCTTTTCGTAAGTCTCCAACAAAGCGGGGTAATCCCACGCATTTACTTTTAGGATTTCCAGACCTTCTTGCTCATCGGTTCGTTGAAAACCTTGCAATACCTCCGAAATGCTTTCTTTGGTCGTCTGATATTTGCGCGGCACCGAAATTCCGTATCCGTCATCCCATACTGACATCACCATTGGAACCTGCAACACACCAGCGGCATTGATACTTTCCCAAAAAACACCTTCCGAAGTACTGGCATCGCCAATAGTTCCCCATGCCACCTCATTGCCTCCTTTTGAAAACTTTTGGAACTCCTCGTTATCCAAAAGAGCATCATGGTTACGATACACTTTGGATGCCTGTGCCAGACCAAGCAGCCGCGACATTTGTCCCGCAGTGGGTGAAATATCGGGCGAACTATTTTTCATCTTAGTAAGATCTTTCCAGCTGCCATCATCGTTAAGACTGCGGGTGCTAAAATGGCCATTCATCTGACGCCCACCAGAGTGTGGCTCCTCCTCAACATTGGCATGGGCATAAAGCTGTGCAAAAAACTGCTGTAAGGTAACTTGACCAATAGCCATCATGAACGTCTGATCGCGATAATAGCCGGCACGAAAATCTCCATTCTCAAAAAACTTGGCCATTGCAATCTGAGGCATCTCTTTGCCATCCCCGAAAATACCGAACTTGGCTTTTCCAGTAAGCGTTTCTTTACGGCCTAAGTACGATGCTTCTCTGCTTTGTACGGCCAATTTATAATCATCAAGGAGCTCCTGTTTTTTATCATTCGAATATGAAGCTGATGACTTTTGGACCTTTCTCGTTTTTGTAGGTGACATAATATCTGTTTTCAGTTAACACTTCGCAGCGGTATAGGTTATTGTCAGATAGTTCAATGCAAGTTACTCCATAAATCCACCTTTGGTCATTTTTATGGGATCCAATGCCTTATCAAGCTCTTCATCACTTAAATCTGTCATTTCCCGGGCAACCTCTTTAACGGGACGACTTTCAGCAAAAGCCTTTTTAGCAATTTTGGCCGCCTTGTCATAGCCAATTAAGGGATTCAGTGCTGTAACTAACACCGGATTTCTTCCCACCATATCGGCCACCCGTTCTTTATTTACGCTCAATCGGGATACCGAACGATCAGCCAAATTTCGCACGCCGTTGCCTAAAATTTCGATTGACTCTAATAAATTATGAGCAACAACCGGCAACATAACGTTCAGTTCAAAATTGCCCGACTGTCCCGCTACGGTGATGGTCGAGTCATTGCCAATTACCTGTGCACAAACCATGGTAATAGATTCTTCGATAACCGGATTGATTTTACCGGGCATGATTGAAGACCCCGGCTGCAGCGCCTCAAGTTGAATCTCAGCAATTCCACTATTGGGACCAGAGTTCATCCACCGAAGATCATTGCCAATTTTCATCAGACCCACCGCAATCGTTTTCAGCTGACTGCTTAACTCAACCGGTGCCTCTACCGTAGATTGCGCCTCAAAATGATTATCAGCTTCACTTAAATCTACACCAATTTCTTCTGATAACGCTTTAGCTATTTCAGCTCCAAATTTTGGATTAGTATTCAGGCCTGTACCTACGGCCGTGCCTCCCTGAGGCAATTCCGTAATACGTTCTAATGCAGACTCTAACCGCTCAACACCTAACTCGAGTTGACGGGCATACCCATCAAACTCTTGCTTGATGGTCACCGGCATCGCGTCCATCAGGTGGGTTCGCCCCGTTTTTACGACATCGGCAAATTCATTTCCTTTATCTTGAAATGCATTTTGCAGATGTTCAAGAGCAGGAATCAAATTATTTTTGACGCCTAAAATAGCTGCAATGCGGATGGAGGTAGGAATCACATCGTTTGAACTCTGCCCATAGTTTACATGATCGTTAGGATGAATTTCTATATCTACGCCATCATCCTTAAGCTCATTCGCACGCTTAGCAATAACTTCATTCGCATTCATATTAGTTGAAGTACCAGAACCCGTCTGAAAAATATCGATGGGAAAATGATCGTCAAACTTACCTTCTGCCACTTCGGTTGCAGCCTGCTGTATTGCTTTTGCCACATCATCGTCAAGCTCACCCAGTGCACCGTTTACTTTGGCAGCATTCTTTTTAATCAAGCCCAATGCTTTTATAAAACCGCGGCTAAATGGGATACCGCTTACAGGAAAATTATCCACGGCACGTTGCGTCTGTGCACCGTAATAGGCATCTTTTGGCACGTTAACTTCTCCCATAGAATCAGTTTCAGTACGGAACTCACTCATAATACTTGATAATATTTTTGGTGAAAATTCTTTTAAAGCCGTATATATTACGCTCAATACGGGCATTCAAAGGTATGAAATTTTTGGGAGATTTCGGAGTTTTGGCAAGCAGTTAAATTTACCCCGTAATCACAGCAGATATTGCTGCTCACATATACTAAAAAAAGCAGAGCCAGAACTACAAATCCTTGCGATACATGCGGTAGGTCTTTTCAATATCAGCACCGATCTTTTCGGCTACGCGAATCATATTTTTATTGGATTCCAACACCCAACTCAATTCTGATGACCTGTAACCCTCTTCCTTACCATTGATAATAGCTTCTTTATGTAGCAGCGCATCAATCCCTTTGCCTTGGTACTTGGGAATAACCCCCATCAAAGCCGTACGAATCTGATCAATATTACGTCGATGCCACAATAGCTTAAAAATGCCTGTTGGAAAAAGCGTGCCGTCAGTATGTTTTAAAGCTTGATTTAAATCAGGAAGTCCAATAGAAAAAGCAACGGGCTCTCCATCGACTTCAGCGATATGAGCTACTTTGGGATCCAAAATAAGTTTTAGATCCTTAGCTAAAACTTCTAACTCCTTTTTTGAAAGCGGGATAAACCCCCAGTTTTGCGACCAAGCCTGGTTAAAGATATCCCTAACAATCTCGACCTCTTCGTCAAGGTTTTTAGTATCGATCTCACGGATGTTAAGTTTGGGCAGCCGCCGGCGAACAATCTCCTCTGCCCGATAGATACGGTCAAGTGTTACCGTAGCCTGTGTAACCCGAAAAGCATACATATCCATAGCCTTTTCGAATCCAGCATTCATAATAAGATCATTATAATAGCGCTTATGATAGGGCATCAGAAAACTGGGATCGTATTCAAAGCCATCTACCAAAACACCGATTTCATCCATCATACTGGGATTAGCTGGACCTAAAACATCGGTATGCCCACGCTGTCTTAGCCAATCTCCGGCTACTTTAAACAACAGATCGGCGATAGATTGATCGTTGATACACTCAAAAAAACCAAAAAAACCGGTTTTATTATCGTGGTGCTCGTTATATCGACGGTCTTGGATAGCAGCTATACGACCACAAAACTCCCCATTTTGCTCAGCCAAAAACAACGCAATATCTCCATTTTCATAGAAGGGATTTTTATCGGTATCGATAAGCTTTTTCTGTTCCATTTTTAATGGAGGAATCCAGTGCTCATCGTCAGCATAATGGCGGTAGGGAAATTCTATAAATTGTTTACGCTCGTTTTTAGTGGTTGCAAGCGTAACGCCGTTAATTCGCTGAGTACTCTTCACAATTTAATCTATTTCGAGCAGTGAATGTCCATTTTGATCGATAATGCCCTGCTCGATACCAACTTTTCGAAATGCTTCCAGAATGCGATCGAGATGTTCATCGGTATGAGTAGCCATGTAACTGGTGCGTACAAGCGATTGGCCACGCGGTACGCCCGGGGGGACCACCGCATTCACATATACTCCTGCTTCGAAGAGTCCTTTCCAGAATTGGAAACAATCCATCATTTCTCCAATTACAACGGGGATAATCGGAGTTTGACTGCTCCAAACATTGAAGCCCATATCACGAAGCGACTCACGCATATAATTGGATATCTTTTCCAGTCGTTCTAATCGCCAGGTTTCCTCTTGTAAAATTTCGAGGGCTTTTAACACCGTTGCCACATTAGCTGGCGGCATGGAAGCGCTAAAAATGTGAGCCGGCGAATTATGACGAATATATTCTATCACTTCATGGTCACCGACCAAAAATCCACCCAGTGAGGCAAATGATTTTGAAAAAGTTCCGCTAATTAAATCTACCTCATCCATCAAATCAAAGGTAGAAGCCGATCCGCGTCCGCCTTCACCAACCACGCCAATGGCATGTGCATCATCAAGATAAAGACGAGCGTCATATTTATTTTTCAGCCGAACCAATTCGGGCACATTAGCAATAGTCCCCGACATGGAGAAAACACCGTCGCTAACGATAATTTTACCGGCCTCTTTGTCAGCACGCCCCATCAGCATTTCAAGCTGTTCCATATCGTTATGCTTAAAACGCATCGTCTTGGCGTTAGAAACAAGGGTCCCGGTAACAATACAAGCGTGGTTATCTTTGTCAGAAAAGATAACATCTTTACGTCCGGCAATTGTTTGGATGGCCCCTTCATTGGTTTGATATCCTGTACTAAACAACACACAGGAATCTTTACGCATAAATTCTGCTAATTTTTCTTCCAGCTCGATATGCAGATCCAGCGTTCCATTCAAATAGCGAGAACCTGTACATCCGGTACCGTACACCTTTAACACCTCGGTAGCAGCTTCAATAACTCGAGGATCGTTTGTCAACCCGAGATAATTATTAGAACCGGCCATTATTACCTCGCGGCCGTCTATCTGAACCGTTGTACCATCGGTAGCCTGAAGGGGCTTAAAATAGGGATAGAGTCCCTTTGATTTAACTTCCTCGGCTTTTGTAAAATCGTAAGCCTTTGCAAAAATATCGTTTGTTCTTACATCTGATTTAGAATCAGCCATTCGTTCCATTTTTCGGCTTTTTAAAAAAGTGCTTATCGTTGTAAATATACTTCCATATTACCCGTCAATCAAATTATCAATACGATAATCTTAATTTTAGGAGGGTGGGGTATATCTGTCAATTACTGTTTGAAAAAAATCAATATACTGTTGCGATACGCGCTTCCAGCTGAATTGCTCTTGCACATACCTACGCGTTTGCAGGGAGAATTGTTCCAAATTATTCGCAAGCATCTGTTTTACGGTATCGGCAAATTGTTCGGCATCAAGCGAGGGTACCCGATAACCATTTTTACCCTGTTCAATGACATCCTTAATGCCCTCCAAGTCAGCCGCCACCGCTGGGGTGTGAGCCATATTTGCTTCCAATAGCACAATTCCAAATCCTTCCATATCCCCTTCAACAGGAATGTTCGGCATCACAAAAACATCTGCGGCGGCATAGGCCTGTTTTAACACTTCATCGGGCTGACGTCCCAGCAGAAAAATTCGGTTTTGATGCGATGAATCATCTACGGCATCGTCAATATTATCAAATTCGGGGCCATCCCCCACCGTTACATAAACCACGTCTTCATCCAGCTTCGGCAATACCTCGCGGATAAACCATTCATGCCCCTTCCGTTTCACTTTCCGCCCGACGGTAAGTAGCATAAACTTGTTCTGCAGAGGAATGCGAAAATTCTTCTGTAACCGGCTCCGGGATTTTTCTTTATCCGGAAAATTATTCAGCTTCTTAAAGTCAAATCCATTAGGCAAGGCAACCCCTTTATCAGGATTCATTCCCCGTTTGATACATTCCTGGCGCGTTGCCCTTGAAACCGAAATAACCCCATCAAGGTTCTCGAAGACCTTCGGTACAAACCATTGATAAATACCTACCGGCAGGGTTACATCGCGTCCATGATTAATGGTGACCATGGGGACGGATATTCTATCCCGCAAAAAGTAGGCAAGACTGGCCGTGACCATAGATGAGAAGACCACTATATCGGCCTTGGATTCGCGAACTTTGTGCGGCAATTCAAAAAGGTTCTTAAATAAAAATCCAGCTGTTTGAAATACAATGCTACCATCCTCAGAAACATTAATGACCTCTGGAATCACTTTCACATTGTCTTTTCGCCTAAGCTCATTGATCAACTGCTGACTAACCCGTTGCATGCCGCCCACATTTTCCAGGATGTCGCCTTCGGGCGGATGGGTATGAGATACATATAAAATTCGCACGTAATATTCTGTATTTTGCTAAAATTTTAGTTGTGGACGCGGCTCGCTGAGTGCCTCGCGATAATTTTCGAGCAGCTTGCCGTTCACATTTTCCCAAGAATATGCCAATGCCTTTTGCCGCGCCGCTTTACTCATTCGCTCCCATAATGTATTATCACTGGCAATATCCCGAACACATTTTGCAAAAGCCTGTGTATCACGCGGGGCTGCCAAAAATCCATTAACCCCCGATTCTACCAGCGATCGGCTGCCTGTAGCATCAGCAACAACACAAGGTAATCCACTCGACATGGCCTCCAGGGTTACGTTGCCAAAGGTTTCGGTTTCGGATGGAAATAGAAACACATCACTACTGGCATAAGCACGACTCAATGCATCCCCGGTGATAAAGCCAGTGAAATGCGCTTCGGGCAACATATGCTCGAGCTCCTTTTTAGCTGGACCGTCACCCACCACCATTGCTTTTATATTGGGATTATCCTGCTGGAGTCGCTTAACAGTATCTACAAAAGTCTGAAGATTTTTTTCCCAAACCAACCGTGAAACAAACGTCACAACCTTATCATCATCTTTAAATCCAATGGAGCGCCGCCATTCCATATCCCTAAAATCGGGATTAAACTGCTCGGTATTTACGCCTCGTGCCCAAATTCGAACGCCCTCATCAATCCCTTCTTCATTAAGTTCGTCGGCCATAGAGGGCGAGGGCACATAAATATGCTTGCACTGACTGTAAAACCATCCAATATATTTCCAGCCGAGCATTTCTAACATATCCAGGTTATAATACTTCAGATAGCTGGTAAAGTGTGTGTGGTAAGAAGCCACAATCTGGATATTGTTGGCCTGCCCCCAGCGCATCGCACGAAATCCCAATACATCGGGTGTTGCCAAATGGATAAGCGTGGGTTCAAATTCTCGGAGTCGCCGTTGTGCCTTTTCTGGGAATCCAACGGTAATTCGATATTCTGATCGCCCCGGCACCGGCACAGAAGGCACCGCCACAAATTCTCCTTCATGATCAATAGCCGGCTCATCAATAGTGGGGCCAAAAACCAATACCGGAACCCCCTGTTCTTCTAAAAATGCCACCAACCGATTCAACGTCAGGGAAACCCCATCCTGAATATGGTTGTAGTTGCCGGTAAATATGGCGACTCTAAGTTCCTTCATAAATTTTCCAATACATCTTTGATATTTGTATCTTTACAACCGTTTTAAACGCGCGATGATTCTTTAAGATCACTGTTTTTTAAGCTCCAAATATACAAAATTTGATGAAAGCCTTCGTAACTGGCGGCACTGGTTTTATTGGAAGTCATCTGGCCGACGCTCTCATAGATTCTGAGGACTATTCTGAGGTTCGCTGCCTTATCCGTAACAATGAAAAGTGGCTCAAAGACAAGAACTTTATCCGAATTCACGGCGACCTTGACGACCTTCCTGTGCTTAACAAAGCGATAAAAGATGTGGATGTAATCTTCCATATTGCCGGCCGGGTGAAGGCGCCAAGCTACGAAGAACTTAAACATGCCAATGTCGATGCCACCGAAAACCTTCTCCGGATTGCACAAAAGGAAGGGGTTCCAAAAATTGTGATACTTTCCTCACTGGCTGCAGCGGGACCCAGTGAGGATGGGCCCGTAACTGAAGAGAAGGCAATGAATCCCGTCAGCAATTACGGGCGATCTAAAAAAGAAATGGAAGAAATGATCCATGAGGTTAGCAACGGACAAACTTCGATCACCATTTTACGTCCGCCAGCGGTATATGGCCCCCGTGAAGATCAGATTTACAGCTTCTTTAAGATGATGAATAACCGTATCTGTCCCATTATCGGTAACGGAACGCATCCCAAAATATCTATGGTGTATGTTGGAGATGTGATCAACGGTATTTTTAAGGCCGTACATCAAACTACAAAAGGCGTGCACACCTATTTTGTATCGGGCCCCCAAATTTATACCTGGGATCAAATACGTGGAACTACCTCAAAAGTATTGGGTAAAAAGGCGTTACCCATTTATGTAAAACCCAAGCTTGTTAAAAGCATTGCCGGCACGTTTGAAAAAACTGCATCATTTTTTGGAATCTATCCCGTTCTTAACAGGGAAAAAGCGAAAGAATTAATTTTGGAATGGACGTGCTCTAATGAAAAGGCACATCGCGAACTCGGCTATACCCCGCAATATTCGCTGGGCGAAGGTATTTCGCGCACCATTCACTGGTATCAAAAACATCACTGGCTATAACCCATGAAAAACGTACTGTTTATATTTTTTGCGAGTCTGTTATTTGGCATTACCTCCACTACAAACGCTCAACCATCGCTGCAAAAAGATTTTTCATATGTTCTTGAGATCCCATCGACCATTGCCGTAGCCAGTTCAGAGGCGCACGTTTACGTACTTTCCGATTCGGAAGGAATGGCCGTTTTTCGCACGCAGCAAGATACGCTGCAGTGGCTATATTCATCCACGGGAATGGAACAGCGCGGAGATAAATTGACGGCTGACATTCGTTTTGCCTACCTGTTTGGGGATAGCCGACGGCTTACGGTCTTAGAGCCTACTTCGGTGCTGGGCGTATATTCTTCGACGTTGCTGCCCGCCAATCCCCGCGATGCCAAACGAATTGATAATAATTTATTTGTAGCGCTTGGTAATAAAGGACTTGGAAAATTATCGCTGCAAACTCCGGCTGCCGTGGATTCGACCGTGGATTATGTGGAACGATCAAAGCTTAGTAGAGAAAATATTATCGATATCGAAACGTCTTCTGATCAGCTTTTTGCACTTTCAAAAAATCAAAAGCTGTATCATTTTGATTATGAAGATGAGGAATTGACACTGGATAAAGAATTGGATCTTTCCGAAGAGCTAAACAAAATATTTTTGATCGAAAATACTGTTTACGGTTCAGATAAGGACGGTAATATTTTTGAGATTGATGGCTCGGGCAACAGCTCAAAGCTTGGCAGTATTGAAGAGCCGGTCACCAAAATTGAAGCGTGGAAAAACTGGCTTATTATCCAGGGGAATTCAAACCGGGTGTGGACCTCTTATCAGAATAGAAGTCCCCAAATTTGGAAAGACGATGACGAGGCAGGCAACTATTTTACCGTTACGTATGATGACCTTTGGTTATCAGAAAATAATAAATTAAGCAGAGTTATTACTTCTGATCCATCAGCTTCGGACGATGATATCATGCAATCTGATTTAGCAGAAGACTACGAGGGAGAGATCGACCTTAAAGAGATTTCTTCCAAAACAGTTCCCAATTCTAAAACACTGCTTGTCCCCATCGAATTTGAGCAGGATATCCCCGGTAATGCCGTTCAATTTTCATACCGCTCAGAAAGTATAGATCATGCTCAAATACGGGGACGTAGTTTTTACTGGGAACCTACTTCGGACGATGTGGGCACACATAAGGTAAAAATTATCGCCTCCACAAAGAGTGGAAAAACGGATAGTACTTCCTTCGATATTGAAGTTACCTCCTTTAATTCTCCCCCTCGGTTTGCACCGATCAGATCCATTAGCATTCCGGTCGATGAAGAATTTACCCTGCCCATTAAAGCTACCGATCCCGATGGTAACGACCGTGACCTGGTACGCTATTTAGGCGTTGACCTTCCCGATGGGGCTTCTATTGATGAAAAAACTGGAGAATTCACGTGGACTCCAACGGCCCGACAAGTGGGAGAAAATAAATTCCGAGTCATTGCCACCGATCAGTTTGGAGCTGCCAAACGAACCGACATCACTATTAAAGTGGTCGAAAATCCGCGGGATGAAGACGACGAAGATACGGAGAACTAATTCACTTTAACTTTTTTGGGATTTCTTCTTTTGGATACAACTGAGTTCCAAGACAACTTACTGGCGTGGTACGATCAACATAAGCGCGATATGCCGTGGCGCGGTTGCGGTGATCCCTATAAAATATGGGTCTCCGAAATTATGCTGCAGCAAACGCGCGTGGATCAGGCCACCCCCTATTTTAACCGGTTTATGGAGCACTTTCCCACGGTTGATGATCTGGCCGAGGCCGACCAGCAAGACGTCCTCAAAGTCTGGGAGGGACTCGGATATTACAGTCGTGCTCGTCACCTTCACGCTGCATCGAAGCTGGTCGTTGAAGAGTTTGATAGTCAAGTTCCCGACAACTGGGATGACATCACAGAGCTGAAAGGCGTGGGCCCTTATACTGCGTCAGCGGTGCTGAGTATTGCCTACCAGAAAAAGCATGCTGTTGTGGATGGAAACGTAATTCGTGTCCTCAGCCGTTACTTGGGGATTGAAGATGACGTGCGCAGTTCGTCCACCAAAAATGCTATACAAGACACTGCCGATGAGGTAATTTCGGATAATCGTCCCGGCGATTTTAACCAGGCGGTCATGGAATTGGGAGCGACCGTTTGCACGCCTTCCAACCCCAATTGTCAAGAGTGTCCCATTCAAGCTGGCTGCGTGGCCTTTAAAACGGCCAAAACTGAGGAAATCCCTTATAAATCATCCGCTAAAAAACGTCCCCACCACCAGATTGGGGTTGGTATTGTGATGAATGAAAATGAAGAAGTACTCATCGCGTTACGTCCTAATGACGCTATGTTGGGCGGTATGTGGGAATTTCCCGGCGGAAAGCAGGAAAAAGGGGAAGAAATCGTGGAAACGGTGAAACGTGAACTCAATGAAGAGTTAGATATTGAGGTTTCCATCAATAAACCATTTATGAAACTGGATCACGCTTATTCGCACTTTAAAATTACGATGCATGCTTATTTATGTGAGTTGGCAGATGGAGATCCCAAGCCGAAAAGCAGCCAAAAAATTCGCTGGATTGCTATTGATGAACTGGCGGATTATCCTTTCCCAAAGGCCAATCGCAAGCTTACCGAAAAGTTAATGAATCTGAATAAGGGACAGCAGGAATTGGAAATATAGCTTTATTTCATGCTGAACTCGTTTCAGCATCTCTAACTCCCAGTTGTATTGTATAAAATCAGATCCTGAAATAAATTCAGGGTGACACTTTTTAAATTGATTCGATAGTCATACGATAAATGCCGCCAGAGCTCACAAAACGGTCTCCAAAAGAAGTGAAAAAGCTTAAACCCTTTCTTGACAGATGGGTTTCAAAAGTCGAACAACCCGATTATATCGAGGATGACCCGATTCTATTCATGCATGCTTTTAATCAGAAGGAAGATCAGCTATTGGCGGGCTTTTTTGCCGCTACTATGGCGTGGGGACGTCGCGATATTGTCATCCGCAAAGTGCGTGATTTTCTGAACAGGATGGATAATCGTCCTACCGAATTTATCACCCATTTCGAAGATCGTGATGCCAAGCGTTTCGAGGGATTCAAGCACCGAACGTTTAAACCTATCGACTTGAGATGGTTGGTAAAAATCCTGCAAACAATCCTCCAAAAGTTTGGATCCTTTGAAGCGTTTTGGGCGGATTGCTATCAACAAGCCGAAAAAAATGATCGTCCACTAATGGCTGTTTTCCATGAACAATTTTTCGCACAACATCCAGAAGCACCGCAACGCACACAAAAGCATGTTTCAAACGCCGATAAAAAGAGCTCCTGTAAACGGCTGTATTTATTTCTGCGATGGGCATTGCGTGAGAACAGTCCTGTTGATTTGGGACTGATGAATTTTATGCCACCATCTAAACTCATGATACCCCTCGATGTTCACGTTGCACGTCAGGCTCGTGCATTGGGATTACTTTCCCGAACCTATAACGACTGGCGGGCGGTGCAAGAACTCACCGAAGCCCTTCGACTTTTGGATCCCCAAGACCCCGCGAAGTACGATTATGCACTTTTCGGTTTGGGTATAAATCAGGATGAGATTCCTCAAGAGTTCATCAAAAATCCGGCAATGCTGGATTAAATTTTTGGCCACTCCAATTTTTTATACCTTGATTAGTTAATCTATCGGCGTTGCTAGCAAAGCAGATTACGACTTTGCAATAGGACCCACATGGGGTATTCAACGAACGTACGGACAACTACATCTACTATTAGTTGTTGGTCCCCTGTTTTATTTGATTGGTAGGAGAACGCAGGTTTCTGGCCGTTAATGCCTTAAATTAATATCGGAGTTGATTTATGAAAAAAATGCCAACTTTCATCCTCGTATTACTTATCACACTTATCCCTGCACTCATTTGCGCACAAACGGAAAAACAAAAACCAACCATAGCCAAGGTTGGTTTAGGACAAACGCTTCAGCCTTCTTTTGAAATAAATAACCGCACTTTTTCCAATAACACCTCAACCACTTTTAAGCTCCTTTTTTATCGTCCTGACATTGCTAACATTGAACTTGGAATGTTTATCGCAACAGGTAGAAATCAAACTATTGACTACTTTTATGGCATAAGTCCTGCCTATTTTCTATACAAGGGCAAATCTCACTGGTTTAAAACCGGCATTGAATTGGGACGATTTAAATTGAGTGAATATCAGCGTAATGTTGCCTTAGGTGCAACATTGGAAGATGAGTATCATGAATCTTACCAACCTTATGTGGAATGGGATTGGCAAATCTCTCAATTCTTTTCCCTGATTACTAAAACTGGCTACCGGTTTATCTCCCATAATACACGCACCGTCACCGAAATTATTGATCGTTGGGATGACGGCTCCATACGTGCATACCGCTCTTCAGAAGAAACCCATTTTCAAGGCTCAGGATTTGAATTCTCTGTAGGAATAAATTTAACTATTTATTGATATCCACTGATACTTGTTTACCACAGAAATGGATAGCACTTTTTCTTTGTTAAAGGTATGTACATTTGCAAAAAGATGCTTATATTTGGCGTCCGAGAATTGAAAGAAAAACAATTTTACAATTTATGGTTGGAGTTAAAGTAAAAGATAACGAGAGCATTGATCGAGCCGTTAACCGGTTCAAGAAATTGGTTGCACGTTCACGTATTCTCAACGAATACAAAGATAATCAACAGTACACCAAGCCTTCTAAAGAACGTCGCGAGGCTTTGAAGAAGAGTATTCGAGAACAACGCCGCCGATCGCGCAACCAGTACTAAAAGATTTGTTTTGCGATATTTTAAAGCTCTTTAGGTAAACCTAAAGAGCTTTTTTTATCGCTTGGGATATATTTCCCACTCCCTCAATTTGAAGATCTATATCCTGTTCAATGGTATTCGATTTGGGGACTACTGCTTTTTTAAATCCGAGCTTGTTGATTTCTGTCAGCCGGTGATCAACTTTATTTACCGTTCGAACCTCTCCGCCCAATCCCACTTCGCCTAAAAACGCCACCTTGTTGGATATTGGCTTATCCAAAAAGCTCGATACCAGTGCCATCATTACACCGAGGTCGGCCGCGGGATCGTTAATTTTAAGTCCACCAGCAATATTCAGATACACATCCTGACCAGAAAACTGGTATCCACCTCGTTTTTCTAAAACAGCCAGTAATAGCGACAGGCGTCGATGGTCGAATCCGGTGGCTGTACGCTGAGGCGTCCCATAATTACTGGGGGTTACTAACGCTTGTACCTCTACCAAAAGTGGACGTGATCCCTCAATAGAGCAAATTACGGCATTCCCACTCACGTGGCTGTCATACTCCGACAAAAATAACTGTGATGGATTTAGCACATCTTTTAAGCCGGACTCTTTCATCTCAAAAACGCCTACTTCCTGCGCCGGACCAAACCGATTTTTGATGCTGCGGAGCATCCGGTAATTGTAATTACTGTCCCCTTCAAACTGAAGCACCGTATCCACCATGTGTTCGAGCACCCGTGGACCGGCAATCGCTCCATCTTTGGTAACATGACCAATGACTAAGGTGGTGATATCCTGCTTTTTGGCCAGCTGCTGCAGCAAGGCCGCACATTCCTTAACCTGCTGAATACTCCCCGCCATACTCGTGAGCTCAGTGCGATATACCGTCTGGATGGAGTCAACAATCAGCAAATCGGGATCCAATTTCTGTGCCTCTTTAAGCACCTTGTTGATATCCGTCTCCGTGTAAATGTAGAAATTATTTGATTGCACGCCCAATCGCTTCGCTCGCTGCTTAATTTGTCCGGCCGATTCCTCACCAGCACAATACAAAATTTTCAAATCCGGATTTGCTTTGCCAATTTGCAGAGTCAAGGTACTTTTCCCAATCCCGGGATCACCGCCAATCAACACAAAAGATCCCGAAACAAATCCCCCGCCCAACACACGATCGAATTCCTGTATTTTACTTAAAAACCGATCTTGAGAATCACTGGATATTTCATCGAGCTTTTTGGGCGGAGCAGTTTCCTTCAATCCATCGACCTTACCCTTGTGCTCCTTTTCGGATTTTGTTTTACGCTCTACCTTAAATTCCTTAAACGTATGCCACGCTCCGCAGTTGGGACAATTGCCCAACCATTTGGTCGAGGTGTGTCCACAATCACCACAAACGTACTGTATCCGATCTTTAGGCATAATTCTTTGTTATGTTAGGATGGTAAATCGCTCTCAACCTTTTGCTCTGCAGCCTCATCACTCAGTGTATCAACAACCGATCGGTTGATATACCAAGTCGTGGCCATTATCCCCAAACCAATACTGATATAGTAACTGATCACACGCCATGCAAAAACAGCCAAACCAATAAATGCTTTCCGCTCCATTAATGGTCCCTGGAATATCGCAAATAAACCCTCTACTCCACCACTACCGCCGGGTGTAGGCATGATGAGAAACGCTAAATTCATTGCCAAACTCCGAAGCACCGACAAAATCACATCCGCAGGCAACAGGCTAAGCACCACGATAGTGGGCAGCGCGATCCTACATAACCAGGACATGGTGGATAGAAAAAAGGCTTTAAGTAGAAAACTTTTGGGTTTTTTGCGCAATTCGTGAGAGTACTCAACAAGGTTATCCACCTCATCAGCTATGGTATCACTCCAGCGTCGTAAAACCGGAAGTTTAATAAGCCAGTTTACCACTTTTCGTATGGCGTTGGGATTTTTCAGTACCCCATAAGAAAGTAAACCTGCATAACTAAGTAACCCGATATATAAAAGAACCATCGAAACGTGTCCCACAAAGCCGGTACTATTGGGGATTACCTCAAAAAACAGTCCCGCAACAAGTAATATGGGCACCGCAATAGCGAACCAAAGCTGGTCTAAAAGCAGGCTGTAGAGTACAATAGCGGTGGACTGACCAAAGTTAAATCCTTCTTTAGTCATGGCGTATGTACCCATGGGTGCTCCCCCCACTACCGAAGGCGTTACCGAGGAGGTGAAATCCCAGCTTAGCATCACTCTGAACGAGGCCATCCAGTCGAGCGCCTTTTCAGATAAATATCTGATTTTAGCAGCAGAAAACCCCAGTCGTAAAAATGAAACGACAATCGCTATGATAAGTCCGGGTAATCGCTTTGCCTTTAGGTGTTCCAAGACCCCCGGGGTATAGGTAAGCCAGATAACAAAGGCCATGGTAGCTACACTCAGGGCTATAGAAATAAAAAGGTATTTCTTAGAGAAATACCTTTGCGGATCTTCCTGTATTTGCTCTTCTTTCTTAGACAAAAAGTTGGCTTATAATAGTTAAATGTCGTTTAGCAGTGGCAAGCAATTAAATCACAAAAAGATAAGTGACTTGCAGTAGAAAACGAACTTTCGGGATATAGATTACATAAAAAAAGGCCCTATGGAAAATCCATAAGGCCCTGAGACAGTTTACTATACTATGCTACGGTGATATCGTCATCCAGATATACATCCTGAATAAAGTTGAGTAATTTAACCCCTTCATCCATGGGACGTTGAAACGCTTTACGACCACTGATAAGTCCCATGCCTCCGGCACGTTTGTTAATGACCGCAGTGCGGACAGCCTGAGCAAAATCGTTTTCGCCAGACGAGCCACCAGAGTTAATAAGACCCGCACGTCCCATATAATCATTCGCTACCTGGTAGCGGGTTAAATCGATAGGGTGTTCGCTGGACAGCTTATCATAAATATCTTCATCCAGCTTACCGTATGAAGAATCACCCATGTTCAGTGCCTTATATCCACCATTTGTCGTCGGCTGTTTTTGCTTAATGATATCAGCCTGCATCGTTACCCCCAAATGGTTGGCCTGTCCGGTAAGGTCGGCCGCCGCGTGATAATCCTGACCATCGACTTTAAACGCCGAATTCCGAGTATAGCACCACAGGATAGTAGCCATCCCCAGCTCATGAGCCCGCTCAAATGCTTTAGCAACTTCCTGGATTTGCCGATTTGACTGCTCCGATCCAAAATAAATAGTGGCACCAACGGCTATCGCCCCCATATCAAACGCACGTTCAACCGATCCAAACATGATTTGGTCGTACTTATTGGGATAGGTCATCAGCTCGTTATGATTGATCTTAACGATAAAAGGGATTTTGTGAGCGTATTTTCGGGCAACGGCTCCCAACACGCCAAACGTCGAAGCAACGCCATTGCAACCACCTTCTATAGCCAGTTCTACAATTTTTTCGGGATCAAAATAATCAGGATTTGGTGCAAAAGAAGCGCCACCCGAGTGCTCTACTCCCTGATCGACAGGTAGTATCGATAGATAGCCCGTACCGCCTAACCGACCGTTGTCTAACAGCGTTTGTAAACTTCTCATCACTCTTGGGCTGCGATCCGATCCCCCCAACATATCATCCACATAGGTAGGACCAGGCAAGTGTAGTTTTTCTTTTGAAATAGTTTCGCACTTGTGGGTCAGCAGATCTTCTGCCTCATCGCCAAGTAATTCTTCAATACTTTTTGTTGCTAAAGCCATAGCGTTGCTCCGGTTTAACTGAAATTATTCTGTTTTTAAAGGTAATTAATACTGATTGTTATTATAACAATTTTCAAGGTTCATATCACCAGCTAAATAAAGCTAATATAGAACAAGCAATACCTCTTTTGTATTTGCCCTCCTAATGAATATCATCCAAACCTTCTACAAGTACTATTCTCCCCTTAATCTAAAATCAACGTTATGAAAGTAGGCAAAATTAAAAATAGTGACCTCAAAAAAGCGACTGTATCCGATGCCCCAGAATTTCCTAAATACACCACTCAGCTGTTAAATTTGGCAAATCAAAACTCTCAGGCAACTCGTCCCAGAAATGTTGGCCAAATGACTGACCTTATTAAAGAGTTTGAACGGAATAGTCTCTGATTCAATCATTTAACACACTCCAACGATCTGCATGCAGTAATGAAAAACACTTCCTTAAAACCTTCATCAATTTTTTGTCCAATTCTATTTCGAAATCTGATATATCAAAATTTGTAACTAATCGATGTTTATTCGAAATCATCTTATATTAACCATCCTCAAATTTTTAACTCAATATCGATAATACATTGAAGATAGGCGATATCGATCTCGGCCATAAACCCATTCTGCTGGCTCCCATGGAGGATGTCACTGACTCTCCATTTCGGACCATCTGCCGTCGTAAAGGAGCTTCGGTTGTTTATACTGAATTTATCAGCTCTGAGGCTATTGTCCGGGATAACGACAAAGCCCTCCACAAAATGCACTTTACCGAAGAACAGCGTCCTTTTGGCGTACAGATTTTTGGCGGCCGCGAGGAAGCCATGGAGGGAGCGGCCCAAACGGCGGAGAGTCACAATCCCGATATTGTTGATATCAATTTTGGGTGCCCGGTCTATAAAATTGCCAAAAAGGGGGCCGGTGCCGGCTGTCTTCGCGATCTTGATATGATGCAACGCATGGCCAAAACGGTTGTTGACGCGGTTGACGGCGTGCCCGTTACGGCTAAAACCCGTTTGGGATGGGATGATCGTACGATCAAAATTCGGGAGGTTGCCCTTCGACTACAATCGGTGGGAATTAAAGCCCTTGCCATCCATGCCCGTACCCGTTCTCAAAAATATAAAGGCGATGCCCGCTGGGATTATCTTAAGTACGTAAAAGAAACTCCCGGACTTGAAATCCCAATCATTGGCAACGGGGACGTCACATCCCCCGAAGAGGCCAAACGCATGTTCGATGAAACCGGCGTTGATGGCGTAATGATTGGTCGGGGTGCCATTGGCAATCCCTGGATTTTTGAGCGTACCCGCCACTATATTGATACCGGTGAACTGTTGCCCAAACCTACGGTTGAAGATCGCATCGACCTTTGTGCCGAACAGCTGCGCCGATCCGTTGAGCATCATGGCGAACGCTACGGTGTCATCATCATGAAAAAACACTATGGGCAATTTCTGAAAGGGGTTCGCAACAGCCGTCAGCTGCGGGCCGATATTATGAAAGAGTCAGAAATGGAACCCATAATCGACCTGTTAATGGAATTCAAAGAGCAGAAAATGTTTGCCGTAGCCTCCTAAATCATCCCAAAAGTTTCCCTAACATCCGTGCACTTTCGGGGGCATTGCCTCCGGGATTATTAAAATATATTTGTGCATCACGCCCCTGATCCAGCTGCTCCTGAATAATTTCTGCCCATGGCTGCAGGTCAGCTTTGGTATAGGAATAGCGGTAGCCCGTCAAACCATTAAAACGCACGTATATAAAATCAGCCGTTGGTGTACAGTCGTCCGGAAATTGACCGGAACTCTGCCATACGATAGCCGCATTTTTATCCGACAGCAAGCTATAAACCTCACTATCTAACCACGAAACATGCCTGAACTCAAAGGCAAACTGTTGATCATCAGGCAAGAAATCCAAAAACTGTTTCAGTCGCGCCGTATTTTTCTTAAAGTTTGGAGGAAATTGCCAATTAACGGTTTTCAGAGCATTTCCCAGCCGACGCATTCTGCCCAAGAACTCATTCAGAGGCTCATCCACATTTTTCATTTTATTGTAGTGGGTAATACGACGATGCCCTTTTACAGAGAATTGAAACCCATTCCCTGTTCTTTTCTTCCATCTCTCAACCACAGAAACGGAAGGCACCTCATAATAGGTAGCGTTAACTTCTACCGTATTGT
The DNA here is from genome assembly GCA_051746985.1 of Bacteroidota bacterium. GTDB lineage: Bacteria > Bacteroidota > Rhodothermia > Balneolales > Balneolaceae > Fodinibius. The sequence goes on along the minus strand of JBNJFP010000009.1, from coordinate 22,699 downwards.
ATTTGGATGAGTAATATGCCAACTGACCCTTTTGAGATACCTCATCAGGATAAAAGCTTTGCTGCCAATCCTTATACGACCAGCCGCTTGTTCCAATCAATAACTCTGGCATAAATCGTTTCTATTTTGAATCAATGCAAAACATTTAGCGTATTATTGTCGCTGATAACTCAAATACATTGACCACTCATGTTTTATCGTTTCCTCCGGTTTCTGTCAACGACCTTAAGAGCCTACCGTTTTTATACCAATCCAGGGCGTTTTATCATCGGCCTTATATGCATATTCCTTATACCTTACCTGGCATATATTTTCTGGGGATTTGTTCTCATAATGATATTGGCGATCACGGGAATCTATGTTATCTACAAAGCTGTCCGGCCCAGTCGGTCAAAAGATAGACCCTATCACTATTAATTAGCCTCTGTACCAAGTTGCTCAGCCCTTTTAACAAGCTCAATAGGCAACGGTTTTGATTCAGATCCCGTGTAAAATGACACATGCGGAAATGGAATCTCAATGCCTTCTTCATCAAATCGTTTTTTGACCTCTTCCTGAATCGAATTTTTAAGTAAAATCCACTCGTCCACCGGCGCCCAAATTCTGAAATCGAGATCAATAGATGAGGCCCCAAAAGCTTCAAAAATTATTTGAGGAGCAGGCTCACTAAGAGAATACTGGTTTTTTTCGGCCACATCGAGCAATATCTCACGAACCTGTTCAATATCCTCTTTATAGGCCACCGAAACCTTGGCATTAAATCGGCGGATGGGAAAACGCGTCAAATTGGTCACCTCAGTTTTAATAATAGTTTCATTGGGAATACGAACAAACATATTATCAAAGGTTCGCAATTTTATAGAGAGCACATCAATCGACATCACATATCCCATAGTCCCTCCAACATTGATAATGTCATCAACCTTGAATGGCTGCTCGGCAATCAAAAACAATCCGCTTATAATATTAGACACACTTGTTTGGGATGCAAAACCGAGAGCGACTCCCACAATCCCCGCCCCGGCAAGCAACGGTGCCAGGCTAATGCCCATTTGACCCATCACGGTAATAATCATCAAAATAATACCGGTATAAAACACTACTTTACCAGCCAGCATCCCGTAGTGCGGGGCGTATTTTTTGGTAAAAAATCGGCGGGCCCATCCGCGAATCAGCAGCAACACCGGGATGGTTATGACAATGATTAGCAGAACTCTGATGATCTGATGAACCGTATCCTCAGACAGGTAATTGTAGATATTAAGTAATTCCATGATGGCCTATTAATTTACCGCTCGAGCATTGTATTCCCAAAAAATCGTTTGAAGGTACGTGTTGCCAAACTTTTTTGTACCCGTTTTCGAGGAGGTGAAAGTAGCTGTTTCTTGGTGATCCCTTCGGGGAGCTTGCCCGTCATAATTACGTCGCTGTGCAGGTCTTCTCCCTGGTATATGATTTGGGTTTGATCAGCCCAAAGCTCATTCTCGTGCAGATACATACTCAGCCGCTCTACCCGAAAACAAAAATGTGAGAAGGTAAGCTCTTCATCTGATTTATTAATAATTTTTATGGGACAGCTGACCAAGTACGGCTTCTTATCGACATGCGATAAACTGCGGCGTGCTTTTGTTTTAGCATGATAACAAAGCTCCCCTTCGGTGGGCGTACCAAACCAAGTTCGCGACAGCTTTACCGTAGGTAATTCAAGAAGCTGGTAACCAGTATTGGATAACGAAATACGAATCCAAATGGGGATGCGTGTATAAATCTGAATCTGCGTTGCGGGGCTGACTTTCAAGCTGTACTCTGAATGCACAACCAAAGGCTTATCGGGATAAACCGGAGAAACTGTTACCTCGGCCGAATTATTTTTATGGGCCCAGCGCGACCACTCCACGTTTTTAGGGGGCTTCTCCAAATCCGACTTTCGCTTTAGCTCGTCGGTATAAGCGTAGGCGATCCAAACCTCCTCATCCTGATATCTTAACCAAAGATGGAGATCACCCTCAGATAAATGATGTAATTTCCCATCAGCAAGTGTTCGATTTCCCCAGAAATCCTTCTCCATAGCATTGTATTTTATGATTGAGGTCGAATAACATCAGATCCCACAAACGGCTGCAGCACATCGGGAATTTCAATACTGCCATCTTTCTGTTGATAGAGTTCCAAAATGGCCGCAACCACCCGGGGCAGTGCCAACCCGGAACCGTTGAGGGTATGCAGAATTTCGGTATCCCCGTTTTCTTTTCGTCGGCGGATCATCATCCTCCGCGCCTGGAAACTCCCAAAGTTAGAACAAGAGCTCACCTCCAGCCAACGCTGTTGCCCCGGACTCCAAACCTCCAGATCATATTTCTTGGATTGTGTAAAGCCCATATCTCCGGTGCACATTAGCAACGTTCGATACGGAATATTCAGCTCTTCAAGCAGCGACTCGGCATATTCACGCAGGCTTTCCAGTTCGTCGTAAGCTGTGTCTGGATGCACAAATTTTACCAGCTCAACTTTGTCGAACTGATGCAAACGATTGAGGCCACGCACATCTTTACCGTATGACCCTGCCTCCCGACGCCAGCATGGCGTGTAGGCCGTATAGTACAACGGAAGCTGCTCATCCTCTAAAATTTCATCGCGATGAAAGTTTGTAACCGGCACTTCAGCCGTTGGGATCGCAAAAAATTCGTCGCGCGGAATTTCGTACATCATATCTTCCTTGTCCGGGATTTGTCCCGTACCACGAGCGGAATCCTCATTCACAAAATATGGTACCTGTAGCTCCCGGTATCCGACATCCGAAGCTTTGTTCAGAAAATAGTTGATAAGGGCACGCTGCAGCTGTGCCAGCGGTCCAACGTAAAATGGAAACCCCGCTCCCGTAACTTTAGCGCCGCGATCAAAGTCGATCCAACCCTGCTCTTCAACGAGCTCCCAATGGGGTTTGCGCCACTCTTCCTTATTCGGCTCACCCCACGTTTTAAAAACCTCGTTATCATCTTCGGTTTGTCCCACCGGTACCGATTCGTGGGGCACATTTGGAATTTGCAGCAGCAGATCTTCACGTGCATGTTTTAGCGAACGCAATTTTTCTTCTTTCTCCTGGATTTGCCCCTTTAATTCGGTGGTGTACGCAATAATCTCCTGGGCCTCCTCCTTTTTACCCTGCCCCATAAGCTGACCGATCTCCTTGGCTTTGGTATTGCTTTCGCTTCGCAGGTTGTCGGTCTCTTCCACCAGCGAACGCCACTGTTCATCAATACTGATTACCTCATCAACAATCTGGGGATTGTCTTCCCCCTTATTTTTCATTGCCTGTTTAACTTTATCGGGATGATTTCTGATAAAAGTGACGTCCAACATCGAATAAAATATTTATAATTTCGTTGATAGTTTGGCTAAAGATAAGGGAGTTTAATGAAAGGTTTGAACTCAAAGTTGAGGTAATATTGGTTTCCGTTTAGCCCCTCAATAATATTTACTTTTTCGGACCTATAATGCTTGAACTCCTAATATTTTAAGGTTATTTTTAAAAATTAATAGAAAATTAAGGATTAGACACTATCATGGCCCAAGGATTAGATGAAATTGATATTAAGATTTTAAAACACCTGCAAAAAGATGGACGGTCGCAGCGGAACAAACTGGCCGAAATCGTTCATCTTTCGGTCCCCTCTGTTTCGGAACGAATGCGTAAATTAGAAGAAAAAGAGCTTATTACAGGGTATCATGCACTGCTCGACTCCAAAAAATTCAAGTTTGATATCACTGCTTTTGTTTTTGTAGAAGTGGATGGCTCGGATAATTATCCCACATTTATAGATAACGCGAAATCAGAACCGGAGATTTTGGAATGCCATTCCATTACTGGTGATGGATCGCACATCCTGAAAATTCGAACGGAAAACACCGCTTCTTTTGAGAAATTGCTTTCTGAAATACAATCTTGGAGTGGCGTTAGCAAAAGCAGATCGAATGTGGTACTCAGCAGTTTTAAAGAAACCAGCGAACTGCCCATCGAAAAAACAATCGATCCAAAATAAACACTTTGTATCCGTACGTTGGCTAACTTTCAATTACGTTATTTCCTATTATTATTTTTTCTGCTTTTCGGGTTACAGCCCACTCTCCATGCCCAACAAACATTGGGTGTGAAGTGGGAAGTACCCACAAATTCAGATTCGGCCCAAAAGCAGCTTGACGAATTTAGAGAGATTGGCATCTCTGCCTTAGAAATCAGCACGGTTCCTTCGAAGGAGGTTTGGAAACATATTGACAGCCTACAGTTTGAGGTGTATGCCAACATGGATATCTCATTTCCCCTAACCTCTACTTTCGCAGATCCCGATTCTGTATTTCTCGAACATATCCGTCAACAAAGCGAAGCGTTTCTCTCTCAGCCTTCGATAAGGGCTATTGGGCTATTCAATCACGGTAACATATTCAATGATTCATTTTGGAAGGCAGCCACTCCCTTTGCCGAAGAGCTAAGAAAAGCTGAAAGCAACCTATACCACAAAAGCAGAACGGCAACTCACACCGATACTTCTGTTATCTCATCAGCCATAATTACCGTGCCGGTCACACCTTCTAATTACGAATCGCTTATTCTTCCTGAGGCTAATATTTTGGGGTACGAGTATAGCCCATCCCCCAAAATTGACAGTCAGCTAACACCCTTTAAACATTTCATTACAACCGTACCACAAGATGTCATCGTCTTTTTAGATTCGGATTGGGTTCAGTCTATAACGGAAAAACATCCACAGGCACCAGAAATACTGTCGAGTATTGTTTCTGATCCAGAGCCCGTTTTTCCCCTCCCTCAAGAAAAAATACCATCGCCAGAAACTACCTCCTTTCCAATCATTGCCCTGCTTCTAATCTGGGCGACCATTGCCCTGCACTACAATCTGAGTCCATTATACCGAAAATCACTATTTCGCTATTTTTTCGCCCACAAATTTTTTATTGATGATATCTTTAAACGATTAATTCGGTCGTCTATGCCCGCTGTCGTCATTCTGGTTCAAAGCGCCCTGCTGATAGCCCTTGCGATTTACTCGACATTTTCTTCCTTACTTACCCCATTGGGACAAGACGCTTTCTTCTACCATTTCCCCAATATTGCCCTTGTCGGTGACCATGGCCTCTCAATTGTGATTGGCGCATTTGCGTTAATATTGCTGATCTCTTTTGTCGGGATTACTTGGCTTTACCTTACTCACAAAAAAATAAAATCCATTACACAAATTGCCATCGTTTATGCTTGGCCACTCCAGCTCAATTTTCTGTTTTGTACGGTTGCAGTAACATTTTCTTCCTCAACCGAACCTTTTACGGCAATATTTTTTACCGCTCTTGCAGTCGTACTTTTTTTACTGAGCTTTATTTTTGCAGCCATGGACATCGGCCGATTTTCACGAGCTAAAATGATATACCATCTTAAAACAACAATCCCCTATGTTTTAATTATAGCCGGATTTTTGGGATGGGCCTTAAGCTCAGAAGAATGGATCGAAGTACTAAGCTTGGCAATCAACCTTACATAATCTGTTTACGAAGACGAGCAACGGGAATATTCAGCTTTTTTCGATACTTACTCACCGTTCTACGCGCCACCTTATAGCCCCGTTCTTTGAGCTTTTTAACTATCGCCTGATCGCTAAGCGGTTTCTGTTTGTTCTCATTATCAACAATTTCCTGAACGGCATTCTTTACCTCCGTACTTGACACTTCTTCCCCGTCTTCGGTTTCAATACCCTCACTAAAAAAATACTTCAGCTCGAATACCCCAAAATGGGTCTGTACGTATTTACCGTTCACCACCCGCGAAATGGTCGAAATATCAAGGTTTACACGTTCGGCAATATCTTTAAGAATCATCGGCTTAAGTCCCTCTCCATGCTTAAAGAAATCCTCCTGCAAGGCTACAATCGTTTTCATCGTATTCATCAGCGTATTCTGGCGCTGACGAATGGAGTCGATAAACCACTGCGCCGACTCAATCTTATTCTTAATAAAATTCTTTGTCTCTTTTGTCTGCTTATTAGGCTTTTTCTTCTTTTTGAGATCATCCCACATCTCTTTATAGCGCGGTGAAATGTGTAGTGGAGGCACATTTCCATTATTAAGGGTAATCACAAAATCCCCCTCCTCCTGACCATTGGTCTCAGCCTTTTCAGCGGGCTGATAGTATACCTCAAAATCAGGCTCAATATAATTGGACGTATCATCCACGGCTGTACCTACCGCACCCGGCTTGGGATCTAATCCCGTTACACAATCAAAAGCAGTCTGTAGCTGTTGGTCATCTAAATCCAATTTCTTTTTGAGCTTACTAAAATGCTTTTTCTCAAAAAGATCCCAGTGATCGCGTAACATTTTAATCGCATCATCGCGACCCGGCTCATCATTCATCAGTTCCAATTGAATCAACAGACAATCACGCAAATCCCGTGAAGCAATTCCCTGAGGATCCAGCCGCTGAATCTCTTTACGAACCTTCTCTACCTCCTCTTCATTTGTCAGCGTACCGTGATTAAAAGCAATATTATCAACCACCGCCTCAATTTCACGTCGAAAGTACCCATCTTGGTCTAACGAACCTAAAATCTGATCAGCAATTAATTTCTGTTCCTCATTAAAATTAAGCAGGCTTACCTGCTGCTCGAGTTCTTCCAAAAGTGACTCGTGGTACGGATTCGGCAAATCGCGCCAGCTTTCGTCGCCGCCCCCCGAATAACTTGACCCTCCGCTGTAATTATCACCATCATACTCGGTGTTATGCATAAACTCATCCCAGTCGATCTCCTCATTTTGATCAACCGGGTCCAACTCTTCTTTACCATCCTGCTGCTCTTCCCATTCCGAGTTTTCAAGCTCATCAAAAGAATCTTCGCGTTCCCCTTCCTCCAGAACAGGATTTTCCTCCAATTCTTCTTTGATCCGCTGCTCCAAAGCAATCGTAGGCAGTTGCAGCAATTTGATATATTGTATCTGCTGTGGTGACAGCCGCTGTTGTTGCGACTGCTTCTGACTCATTTGCTGGCCGGTTTTAATCATAATACTGCGGCCTCATTATTTTGCATTCTGATTTCTTTGCAGGTTTCCTCAAACTTTCTGTACCATGCCTTTCCGTAGCGACGCGTTAGCGGCTTCTCTAAGAATTCAGATAAATAAATATTCTCTTTTTCCCCTTTTATACAAGCCGGGGCACAAAGCTTGTTAACGTATTCAAAATTAGCGTATTCTATTGCTCCCACTTTTTTTAATCGAATGGGATACAAGTGACAACTTACAGGTTTTTCCCATTCTATACGACCTTCCATAAAAGCTTTTTGAATAGAACAATAAGCCACATCATCCTCATAAGTAACAAAAACACATTCCTCGTTATCCCGGCACGACAACTCTAACCCATATTGTGTCTTTCGCACTGCACCATTTTTTTCAACGGTTTTACGAGCGTCGGGGTGCAGTTCATCCTTCAAAAGTTCGAAAGCCTCTTCCAGTTTAGACACCTCATCTTCAGCCACCGGAGCTCCGGCATCCCCCACAACACAACATGCACCTTTACACTTCGGCAGATCGCAAGCGAATCGTGCTGTAGCAATTGCATCAGACAATATGGTGTTTTGTACTTTGAACATTTAAAATAAAATAGCTTTTCTGTGGCCGAATTTAAAAACAGAATAGAAAGAATCGCTACGTTATGCCAACTCAAAATTTTTACCGGCCTTCTGACGGATAGCGCCCTGCATCTCCAATTGCAAAAGCTTGGACATCAGTTTGTGCGCTTCCAGTTCCAAACGTTCTGCCAAATGATCAATATGCATTGAGTTTTCTTCGAGCACCTCACAAATGCTTTGTGACAGCTTATCGAGCTCCATTGACTTCCACTCATTTTGCGAATCAGTTGTTGACTGTTCGACTACAGGATTTCCATCTCCGGGACGAATATGCACATCTATTTCGGCTAAGATATCCTCTGCGTTCTGCACCAGTTTTCCCATCCCCCTTTTGATAAGACTGTTGCACCCAATCGCGTTGGGATGCCCTACCGGATGCGGGATGACAAACACTTCCCGATTTTGATCCAAGGCTGATTTGGCCGTTATCATGCTTCCTCCCTCTAATCCCGAAGCCACCACCAACGTACCCAAACTCAATCCGCTTACAATACGATTTCGCACGGGAAAATTTCCCATTTCCGGTGCCGTACCCAGCGGGAATTCTGAGATAACGGCGCCACCCGTTTCTACAATACGTGCTGCCAATCCCTTGTGATCGCTCGGGTATATCCAGTCGATCCCGGAACCAAGTACGGCCACTGTCTTTCCGCCAGCCTCTACCGTAGCTTGATGGGCTGCACCGTCAACACCGTAAGCCAGTCCACTAATGATTGTTAAATTATGCCCAACCAATTCCCGGGCAAATTGATGAGCCATCTTACGGCCATAATCCCCCACTCTGCGCGTGCCCACAATTGAAATACTGTTGGTATCGAGCACAGATCGATCCCCTTTGATCCACAGCATAAGCGGGGGATCATAAATTTCGCGCAGCAAATCGGGATAATCCTCATCCCAATACGTCATAATTTGTGCATCAGTACGCTCCGTTTTTTCGAGGATTTGGTCAACCTCATCCCAGTCGTTAAAACCGAGCACCTCTTCCGCTGTTTTGGGACCAATTCCACGAATGGATTCTAACTCGTAACGCTCCAGACGAAAAATAAGCTGTGGATGCTCAACGGCTTGCAGCAACAGGCGGATGCGTTGCGCACCCAGGTTATCCATTAAATGAAGGGCTACAAATTCTCGTACAGGCGGGTTATACGTCTTCTCTTGTTGATTCAATTTCTTGTAATTTCTCCCAGATGACTTCTTTAAGTTCATCTATATGGTAGTTAGTTGCTGACGAAATTTCAACTACCGGGATATCTAAATCAACTTTTTTCTCTTCGTCGAGCTCATACCCTTCTTCTAAGTCCATTTTAGTGATCGCCAGAATACGAGGTTTATCCAATAGATCGGCCCGATATTTCTTGAGTTCATTTAACAATGCCTCGTACTCATATTCTATATCCTGCTGCGAACTCACCATAAATAGCAACACGTTATTGCGCTCGATGTGACGCAAAAACTGTATTCCAAGTCCACGTCCCTCGTGCGCCTCTTCAATGATGCCCGGAATATCAGCCATCACAAACGTCCGGTAATCCGGCATGGTGACCACACCCAGATTGGGCTGCAGCGTCGTAAAGGGATACGAATCAATTTTGGGTTTGGCCCCTGAAATAGCTGACAGCAGCGTACTTTTACCGGCATTCGGAAAGCCGACAAGACCAACATCAGCAATAAGTTTGAGCTCAATCTCTATCGCTCGCTCTTCGCCTTCTTCGCCATCCTGTGCGTGTTGTGGGGTCTGATTGGTAGCACTGCGAAAGTGCCAGTTTCCCAGCCCGCCTTTGCCACCTTGAGCAACTACAATTTCCTGCTCGTGTTCGGTAATCTCTCCAAGGCGTTCTTTGGTATCGGCATCGTAAACAACGCAGCCCAGCGGAGCCTCCAGAATCTCGTCCTGACCACCCTTTCCTTTTTTCTTACTGGAACCGCCACGCTCACCGTCTTTGGCGTTAACATACTTTCGGTAACGTAAATCCAAAAGAGTGTTCAACTGCTCGTTTCCTTTCAGGATAACATCGCCACCGTCGCCGCCGTCACCGCCATCGGGCCCACCACGAGGCACATATTTTTCTCTACGGAAGTGTACGGAACCCGCCCCACCGTCGCCACCAGTCACATAAATTTTAGCATAATCAGCAAATTGAACTCGTCCCATAATTATATTCTAAAGATTCTCTTTGATAAAATTACGCATCATCTTATAAAGGTGAGGCCGTGCATTGTTCTCATAAATGGCATGGCTCCTGTTCGGATAATACATCGTTTCGAATTGAACACCTTCTGCTACCAATTTATCTACCAACTCAACAGAATTCTGGAAATGAACGTTGTCGTCTCCCGTGCCGTGTACCAGCAGAAAATCCCCATCAATCTGATCGGCATACGTTAAGGGCGATCCTTTTTTATACCCCTCGGGATTTTTCTTCGGGGTCTGCATAAAACGCTCGGTATAAATAGTATCGTAGTATTTCCAATTTGTCACAGGCGCCACGGCAATAGCAGTATTAAAAATATCTCTGCCCTGTGCCAACGCCAACGTTGACATATATCCGCCGTAACTCCATCCCCAAATTCCTACGCGGTCTTCATCAATAAAACCATACTGCTCAATCAGGTATTTGGCGGCAGCAATTTGATCCTCTACCTCGTACTGACCCAGCTTTTTATACGTCTGTTTCTCAAAATCACGACCCCGTGCGCCCGTGCCGCGATTGTCCACGCTGATAACCACATAACCCTGCTCAGCAAGATATTTGTGCCACATGGCCCGCTGTCCAGACCCGAATTGTTTCGTTACTGTCTGACTTCCGGGTCCGCCATACACATAAAATAACACCGGATATTTTTCATCGGAATCAAAATCGTTCGGTTTCATGATATAACCGTTTAGCGTCGCCTGCTCCAACGGAATTTCGATATATTCCTTGGTGGGCATGGCGTATTCTTCAAGGCGTTGATCCAGCTCTTCATTGTCTTCGAGGGTGCGGACCTGCTCTCCATCGGCCTCGTGCAAGGTATAGGTTGGTGGATTTTCAGGCGAAGAACTCGTTTTAATATAATATTTGTAGTCGCGACTCATATTGATGTCGTTCCAGCTCTCCCCCTCACTCATTTTTGTTTTCCCGGAGCCGTCAATGTTGATACTGTAGAGGTGACGCTGAAGCGGAGATTCTTCAGTACTTACATAATAAATTTTATCACTTTCCTCATCGTACCCCAGGTAATCTGTTACCTCCCAGTCGCCTTTGGTAACTTGGCGAATCTGTTCACCGGATACATCATACAGATAAATATGATTATAGCCCGATTCTTCGCTGACATAAATAAATTGTTCTCCGTTGTCTAAAAACTTCAGGTCGTCGTTCACATCCACCCAAGCGTCACTTTTTTCTGTTTTGATGATTTCCGTATCCCCGGAGGTCACATCAGCCAGCATTAAATCCTGCTTATTTTGCAATCGATTCATTCGTCGGATGGCCAAAACTTCCGGATCGTTCGTCCAGTTAAGGCGCGGTATATATTGATCGTTTTCCGATCCCACTTCCATCCACGTTGTTTCGTCAGCTTCCAGATCAAAGACCCCAATTTTTACTTCCGAATTTTCTTCGCCCGCTTTGGGATACTTAAAGCGCGTCAATCCTGGGTACAGCTCCCCCCAATCCGTCATAAAAAATTCCTTAACGTCTGATTCATCAAATCGATAAAAAGCAATTTTCTGCCCGTCGGGCGACCAGTACCACGCCTTGGCAAAACCGAACTCCTCTTCGTACACCCAGTCGGTAGCCCCGTTTATAATGTGGTTAAATTTACCATCGTCGGTAATGGCTTGCTCTTCTCCGGATTCCAGATCTACCAAATACAGGTTATTGTCCTGTACAAAAGCGGCCATATCCCCCGTGGGAGAAAGCTGTGCATATTGTTGTTTTTGATCTGATTGGGTTAGCTTTTGCGTTTCTTCGGTTTCCAGATCATAAACAAAATAGTTCTCGCGCGTACTGCGGCGCCAAATCTGCTCAACGTCTGTTTTGATCAAAATCTTTTTCTCATCGGCCGAAAACTGATAACCCTGGATAGGAATAGGTTTATTTCGTCCATCTACCTTTAAATCGGTGGCCGATACCAAGACCTCGTAATCTCCATCAACGATATTATATTTTCGAAGTTCGATATCATTTGAAGTACGTTCCAAAGCCGTATAAAACTGCCCATCCTGCATCCAGTTTACATTACGGATATCTTCGGGAGAAAAGGTGTCATCAAAAATATGATCAAAATTGATCTGCTTTTTCTCTTGTGCCTGGGCAGGTTGGAAAATCCAGACAAAAACAAACAGAAGGAGTACAATCTTTTTCATAACAAAAGCTATTTAATAATAAGAATGGCGCTCCGAAACCTCGGAGTGCCATCCGAATAACATGCAGCGCGATTGCAGTCGCACTGTCACAATATGGTATAAATTGTAATTACTTTTCGAACTTGTGCAGTAAAATTTTAATCAGTTTGGTAAGCTTCTCCTTAATCTGGTTCCGTGGCGTAATAAAATCCAGAAAACCGTGCTCGAGCAGATACTCCGAGCGCTGAAATCCTTCCGGCAGATCGCGACCGATTGTCTGACGAATGACCCGGGGACCCGCAAAACCGATCAATGCTTCAGGCTCTGCAATATTGAAATCGCCGAGCATCGCAAAACTTGCAGTAACACCACCTGTTGTGGGATTCGTCATCAGCGAAATATAGGGAACGCCGGCCTCTTCTAACTGGGCCAACTTGGCCGAAGTTTTTGCCATCTGCATTAGGCTGAGGACGCTTTCCATCATACGCGCGCCGCCAGACTGTGAGATGATTATCAGCGGCTTTTCATTTTCACGAGCGTGGTCAATCGCCATGCCGATGCGTTCACCAACGACCGATCCCATACTGCCTCCAATAAAACTAAAATCCATGCAGGTGATAACCACATCAAGATCATTCATTTTTCCAACACCAACTCGTACGGCGTCCGTTTTACCGGTTTTTTCCTGGTACTCTTCAAGGCGATCGCTGTACTTCTTGCGGTCCTCAAACTCGAGTGGATCAGTAGGCTCAATATCCTGACCAATTTCCTCGAACTCCCCTTTATCAAAAAGGAACGAAAAGTACTCATCACTACCGATACGGAAGTGGTATCCACTCAGCGGATCTACCCACAGATTATCTTCGAGCTCACGACGGTGGACCGTTTCACCAGTTTTGGGCACTTTAATCCAGACACCCTCTGGCATTTCCTTACGCTGATCGGTTTGTATATTTTTGTCCTTACGTTTAAACCAAGTCATGTATGTCCTAATTTCATTTTAAATGATTCACAAAAATAATGATTCTGGGTCGAAGCTAAAATCTTTTATTTGTGTAGGTTTTTTGTCCGCACGTATGCGTTCCGCAGCAGAGCTACGGAACAAGAATAATCAGAAGTAATACCAATAACTCGTGCCATGCGGAACTTGGCTTGTCCCGACCCTTCGGGGTTTCAGCATCTACCAGGGCATTACTCTTTTTTTGAGCCTTTAGCATTTTTTGCATCAGACCCTGAAATAAATTCAGGGTGACACAATGCTAAATTCACAAGACTAAGCTCATTTTCTATCATAAACTCAGGTTTTGTCCAAAGAAGATGGCATTTATAAACAAGCGACTGGTCGTATGCCAGTAACTCCGGAAGTTCGGATCATCCGCAAATAAAATAACATTACCATTCCCTTCGCTGCGAGCTACAATCGCTGAAGTGCCGCTTACCTTTTCGAGGTTTTCATCATTAATGTGTCCGCCTACAAACGGTTCTTCTACATATTGAGCAACAGTGCTGTACGGATTTTCGCTCTGCTCCAGAAACAGGCTGCTGTTTTTGATAAACAGCTGCTGGCGATCCGAAACACCAAAAGCAACCGGATGAGAAGGATCAATATCGGCTTCTAGGATCGTACCCGGAATAGTGCCAGCCCTCCAGCGGTCAGCCTGCTCCTCGTAATCAAAACGCTCTTTCGCTTCGGTCGTATCCTCGGGAAAGCTCTTAACTAAATCCTCAGTTACCAATTCCTTCTCAATAGCCCACTCCGAGGCATCTTCATTGGTAATAAGCACTCCGCCCGATTGCACCCAGCGCTTTAACTTTTTGACTGTGCTTTTTCTCCAATCGCTATAGTTACCATCAACAAGAATAATGGTGTTATAACGCTGTAGATTCGTTTGTGAAAACTGCTGACTACGGAGTTTTGTTACCTCCATTCCGACATGCTTATTAAGCAAGAACCAAGCTTCGCCCACTTCATAACTGCTGGTCCCTTCACCTACGACCATGGCTACTTCAGGTTTGTCAATGGGACGAATATTATTACTCCCCAAGTCGATACCCGAAGGTGTCATCCCGGTATCAACAGAATAGAATGTGACATTATTAGCATCAGCTATCGATTGTAGTTTTTTATACAATTTGGTTGGCGGCATGTCTTGCTCGCGCACTGATACTACAATAGTGCCATAGCCAAATTCTTCCTGATTATTTGGAGTTATGTTCATTGTAAAAGGCTTATGAGCCACCCGAACGGTAAGATCCGAATTCAACAAATCGTTCAGCGCCGGAGATGCGTTATAATCCGACCATTTCAGGATATACGCATACTCCGTTGATCCCCCCTTAACGGTTCCATCACGTTCAGGAAGTTCTGTAACCTGCTCCCCTTGAAAATTTCGAAAATTATTCGATTCCAACTCCTCATAAGGTATTCCGTATCCATCCACGAGCGACCATCCCGTAATATCATAAAACACGCTGTCGGGGAAAGAAGTATTCGCCTCAAAGATATCATGAATGACCCGGTAGTGCACCTGATCCGTCGGAACCATATAACTGTTTCCGGCCTTAAATTCCTTACCCTCTTGTTCGATATCCGAATCCACCTCATAAACATCAAGACGATGCTTGAGCATTAAATCCAAAAACTTTTGCGTTAGCGAAGGGTCATCTTCATCCCCAAAAACATACGCTTTTGTAGGCTGATCCCGGGCCTCTTCCAGTGCCGACTGGAAAAAGTCTTTTTGATAATCGAAGAGCTTCTCTTTTTCATTTACAGCAGCACGAACGGTAGCAATGCCCGTATGCAAGTGTTTTAATATAGTCGATCGAAAAGTCACTTCTCCGGCGTCGCTTTCCTGCACCAATCCGCGAGAACTTCCCACTTCAAAAGTAACACCCACGCCCCCTTGAATATCGGGATAGGTAGATCCGTATATCGGTGAAATATTATCGAAAACTTCTTTGGTCCAATATAACGAACCTAAGTTATCGAGGGCTTCGGTTTGATATTCTGCAAGCAGTGGATTCATAACCTCGTAATGATACTCGGGAATAATCGGGTTCCAGGTTCGAACCGGCTGCGTGGGTTCCAAATAATAGGTGCTGTTGGTGCCCATCTCGTGAAAATCGATCTGCACGTTGGGATACCACCGGTGATAAAAATCCACCCGGTTTTCGCTCTCCTTTTGCGTTACAGCAAACCAATCCCGATTCAAATCATGCAAAAAGTGATTCGTTCGTCCCCGCGGCCACGCCTGATTGTGTTCGGCATCAGCCGGATCTGCAACGGCCGGAAATGATTTGTGGCTGTTGTGCCAGTGCGCCGCACGATCACGTCCATCGGGATTTTGGGCTGGATCGATATGGATGACCGACTCATTCAAAAATTGCTGCGTTTCCTCGCTCTCATTGGCAAGCAAATAATAGGCAGTCAACATTGCCGCCTCTCCGCTGGAGGTTTCATCACCATGAACGCTGTAATTTAACGCTACTATCGATTTATCATCCTCGGGATTCAAGGCGGATGCATCAGGGTCAAGAACCGTTTGCTGCCGCTCCCGGATATTTTCGATATTCGACTGGTTCTCTGATGATGTAATCGTCAGCACTACCTGCGGACGTTTTTCGTAGGTTTCCCCAATTACCTGGAAACTCGCTTTGTCAGATTTTTCAGCCAATTCTTTCAAATAGGCTACAATGCGATCGTGACGGGTATAATGAGTGCCAATATCATAATCCAGAAATTCCTTGGGTGAAGGTATCTCCTCATCAAATTCGGCTTCATCTGCATCCGGAAAGTAATAATCATTCTGTGCGAACACTTCCATCGGCAGACCGATTCCCGCGATAATTAATATAACTCCAACTGCCCTTCCTAACTTTTTAATACATACATTCATTTTGGTATCCCCTGTTTTTTTCTGATCCGTTTTGCTCGTATTACCTGTAGCTGCTACAAATAAACCGTTGATTCGTTTTCAAATACCTCGTTAAGGTCACTGATGTGCACACCTATATCAAGTTGATTTACATTTTTTGAGAGATAACTCGAAATGAAATGGCGCAAGCGTCCGCTTGTGCCGCTGTAATACTAATTTACCTGATTCGAGGTATAGTATTTCGGTTCAAATGTTTCGGGATCTTCTTGCCGGTAGAAATTAGAAAACCCGGACTGATATAATGCGATAAGTGATTTAGCTGATATCAGATCAGCCCCAAATGTTTGTGCCATATTCAATGTCGGTTGACCAATCCTTTTTAGTCCCGTACCAATAATAACATCACCGGCACCCACCATTTTTTCGAATGCTTCTATAGGAATCACTTCCACATCGTCTCCCGAAGTTAATTCACCATCATTAACCATAAATTGCTGGTGATAAACATGCACGCGGCGGGCATCGATAATGCTGTGTATGCGTTCGGCTTCGTGATATTCTTCATTTGCTCCCATCGCAAATGAAGCCAGCGTATTTATGCCAATCAGTGGTACCTGCTGTTGAAAGAGCAGCCCCTTAACGGCACTTGCACTGATACGAAGTCCGGTGTAAGAGCCCGGCCCCTGACTAACGAGCACAGCATCCAAATCCCCAATAGAAAATTGGTACTCTTTCTGCAATTCCTCGATAAACAGAAAAAGCTGCTCGGAATGCGACCCCCGCTGATCGGTCCATTTTTCATAGACGGATCCGTCATCATCACAAAAGGCAACCGAGCAAACATTAGTCGCTGTTTCTAAGGCAAGTATCATGGATAAATTTGCTATTAAATTGGGATATCAACGTTCAATCAACCAAGACCGTTCGCTTAGTTCAACCCAGCGCTCATAGAGTTTGTACAGCGATGGAAAATGCTCAGGCGAAAAGTTGCGCTGATCCAAATTGATATTGTAGCTATAGTTTAACAGCCCGGTCTCGTGATCATATCGCTCTTCAAACTCGGCTCCCGAAAAAGCGATTTTTTTATCATCATCCTCATTTATGGTATAACCTTGCGGTAATTTAATGGAATATGAGAGGTCCAGATTTTCGGGGGCATCAAGGGTAATGGGCAGATTCCGATCAAAACCCGAAAAAGGATTCTCATCGCGATAGCCCACAATCATCGGTCGAAACTGGAGACCGTCGCTAAAGCTCGTCGCGTAATCATCAATCTCAAACCGGGCTGAAAACGTTATCGGTTTGCCAGCACCCTCGAGGTTTTTAACGGTCACGTTTTCTATGTTGATTTGGGAATAGCCATCAAAGAAGGCCTGGAGCAAAATATCGCGCTCCCTGCTTCCATCGGCTCGCTGCTGACGGGCCATTTGTGCGGGATATCCATCCTGCGTCCCTTCTATTTTGCCGCGCAGCGTGCCATCCTCATCAAGTTCTGCGTCAACATCTACACTGATGTCAAAAATGCTTTTATCGGGATGGATGTCGATCCAGTCAAAGGTATCTTGACTGAGCACCAATCCCCGATTGCCATAAGTCTCTACGGGAATCAAATCGGGCTGACTGTAGGGAAAACCGGCATCCATCAGATACGCTTCTTCATCGATCTCCGACTGTACAATCATGCTGTTAAACTGGTAAAACGAGGGAAAGTCAGCATTTATCTTGCCCGCCTGACGCGTGGATATTAAAACGGGATTGGCTTCAATATCCGCCCCACGAAGCATGGCTACCAGCGTCTGATTGATGGCAGCCTGGTCGGACGATTCGCCATTGAGTACCTGTTCGGCGGACGTTTCACTAAACGAAGAGTGTGTTTCCGAAAAGTTGACCCGCTCGTTTAAAAAATGATAGATGCTGTCCTGCACTTCTTCTTTGGGAGTCTCATCCAGTGCCTTGCCAATAGAATCACCCACGGCCCGTGCCTTCTGGTTCGCGTTGATCTGCTCCCAGGGATCTGTTTTATCACGAATACGTGCCACAACCACCTGCCAATTATTTTCCAGTTCCTGACGTGGAATCCCAAATTCGCTCATTAAAAACTTAATCTTTCCACGGTAATCATCGAGCGAAGAAATATAGGCTTCCTCCTTTACCGGTGGGATATCGCGGGCAATCCATCGCTCGGTAATAATGGGTGCCGGCTGGGGAATGGTAAAGACTTTGGGCACCGAGCTGGTATCCTGGTACACAAAATCGTTATGTACTGGCTGATCAAAATTCTCGGTATAAGCATCGTACCGCAAATACTTGGGATAAGTAATGGCAACTTTTGCATTTGCCGTAGGCACTTCGTGGGAAAGATAAAAATCGGGCAGCTCCTCAATATACTGCCGTTCAATCGTATATCGATACTCTATAATGGCCCCGTCCTCGACGGCCGGCATGGCAAACTCTTTTACATTATAGCGCGAATTCACATTTACCGTGCGAATATCCTGCTCCGACAGCGCCACGCGTTCTCCCGATGGCAGGTAGGTATAAGCCTCAACCGTCGTTATGCGCTCCATATCATCCAGAAAGTAATAAGGGATGGCAATGATGGACGCTTCACGCTTGTCGGCATCAAAAATTTTTAGCCGGAAGTGATGCTCTAACACCGCAATAATAGAATCATCGGCCTCCTGAAATGAGACGTCCAACTCCTTGTTCGCTATAACATATGGCGTATCTTCAGCATCGGCAGGAGGCTGCATGGAAAACAACGAATCGGGTATCGATCCAAATTCGGCATCGGGTAAAGAATCTTGTTGACCATACGCCGGAATGGAGAATCCAACGATCAATAAAAGTAAAACTATTCGATGCAACGGAAATGCCATGAATTAAAATTTAAGAATCAATAACGATCAAATGAACTATTCATTCTTCAGGGGACCTGTAAAAATGTGTTCCAGTTCTTGAGACATAATTTTATCCCACACTTCATATCCGGCATCGCTCAGATGCAGTTGGTCCTCGACATAATAGCTGTCATCAGGCTCCCCATTTTCTGCGAGCAAGGGCGTTGCCAAATCCACATAATAAAGCCGGTCATTTTTCTTGTTAAATGCTTTAATTTGTTGATTTACCTCATCCATTTTTTGCCAGTATTCCCAGCGGCTGGCACTTGGCTTGATGGGAACATAGACAAATTTTGCATCTTGAAAATCATCCATAACCCGATTTACCAACTCCTTATAATCTCCCACCACTTGCGATACGGGCTTGTCATCAGCCACATCATTATCTCCGGCATAAAAAACAATGACAGATGGATCGTACTTACCAATAGTCTGCTCGTAATAATGCTGTACATCAGAGATATGCGACCCGCCAAATCCACGGTTAATTATGGGATATTTGGGAAAAGCTTCGTGCGTTTCCCAAAACCGGATACTTGAACTTCCTACAAAAAGAATGGCATCTTCAGGAAAACTATTTTTGAGATCCCACTGCTCAAAAGCAGCAATATCTTCCTCAAAGCGCTCAGGATCAGGATCTTCATTGGGTTGGGCAACAAGAACGCCCTGAATAAGGAATATAAATGCCGCAACATAACCGAGTTGGGCTGATTTCATCATAAAATAGCTTTTCATTTACAACGTATTTTCTACAAACTGTCCCTTATTATAAATCGCTTCGGCACGTCCCTTGAGTTTCTCCCCCAGGTAAGGAGAATTTTTGGATTTCGAATGCACTTTCTCCTTATCAAAGGTCCACTCCTGATCCACATTGAACAGCGTAAGATTCGCCGTTGCGCCTTCTTTTATCTTGGGGATGTCCAAATTCAAAATCTCCCGCGGCTTTTCTACAAATTTTGTGAGCAACGTTGGCAGATCAAGCACATCGGAATCCAGCAGACGTTTTACGCTGATGCTCCAAGCCGTTTCCAATCCAATAATACCATTGGGTGCATAAATAAATTCGACTTCTTTTTCTTCAATGGCATGGGGAGCATGATCGGTACAGATAGCATCAATGGTGCCGTCTGCCAATCCTTCGATCATGGCATCCACATCTTTTTGCGTACGAAGCGGCGGATGCATTTTGACGTTCGTATCAAAATCGCGGCGCTCAATTTCCTCGTCGGTCAAATCAAAATGGTGGGGACACACCTCGGTCGTTACATTAATGCCGTCGGCCTTGGCCTGTCGAACTAAATCTACCGCTTTAGCCGTGCTAATATGCGCCACGTGAATATGTCCGCCGGTAAATTCAGCCAACAAAATATCGCGCGCAATCATCGTCTCCTCAGCAATGCCCGGCGTGCCGTCAATTCCCAGTCGCGCCGACACTTTTCCCTCGTGCATGTGTCCGGGACGTGATAGCTTCAAATCTTCTTCATGGTTGATAATGGGCATCTCCAGCATCGAAGAATACTCGAGTGCCACACGCATCAGCTGCGAATTATAGACGGGATCGCCATCATCACTAAAGGCAACCGCACCGCCCGCTTTCATGTCGCCCATCTCGGCAATCGACTTGCCTTCACGCTCTTTGGATACGCAGCCAATGGGATGCACTTCCACGGGCAGCTTCTCCGCTTTTTTCTTTATGAATTCAACGACATCCCGCGTATGAATGGGCGGGTTGGTATTCGGCATACAGGCGACTTCTGTAAATCCTCCAAAAGCCGCTGCGGCGCAACCGGTTTCTATCGTTTCTTTATGCTCGTAACCGGGCTCGCGCAAGTGGACGTGCATATCCATCCATCCGCCCGAAACATAGGCATCATCGGCATCATGGATTTCTTCGTTTTCTTTGGGATCCATATTTGTGTCAATTTCAACGATTTTTCCATCGTCAATACGGATATCAACCGTATCCGAACCGTTAAAATCGCCACCGACAGGCTTTACGTTCTGAAGCAGTAAATTAGGCGTGTAACTCATAAAAACTTTGTGTTATTTTTGTGAGCAAATATACGTGTTTTCAACAGAATTCAATAATAGCCACAGATTTGCACAGATAAGGTAATCTGTTTTAATCCGTGTACATCTGTGACCCAAAAATTATTATGTCTCAGTCAGATCTTTTTACGCCGCACGTACTCTCAGTTTCGGAATTAACGGGCGAAATCAAATCCCTGCTCGAAGGCAATTTTCTTGACATCAAAGTGGAGGGCGAAGTCAGCAATGCCTCCACCAGTCGGGCGGGACACACCTATTTTACAATCAAAGACGAGGACGCACAGCTTTCTGCCGTAATCTGGCGGGGTATAAATCAGCGGTTGGGCATTGAACTGGAAGACGGTCAGCAAATTATAGCGGGCGGGGATATTCAGGTCTATCCACCGCATGGAAAATATCAGCTTATTGTCCGATCTGTTGAACAAGCTGGAAAAGGTGCTCTGCAGGAAGCCTTTGAAAAACTCAAAAAAGAACTCAAAGAAGAAGGGCTTTTCGATGACAAGCACAAAAAAGCGCTGCCGAAGTTTCCGTTTAAAATTGGGGTGATCACTTCAGCTACGGGCGCCGCTTTCCATGATATCCGTGATACGCTCGAACGGCGCTGGCCGGTGGCCGAGGTGCTCCTGCATCATGCAAGCGTGCAGGGCGTGAATGCCGCGCCCCAGCTGGTTAAGGCCATCAACTGGTTTTCGGAGCGCCAACATGTTGACGTGCTCATTATTGGTCGAGGTGGCGGATCGCTGGAAGATCTGTGGCCTTTCAATGAAGAAGCCGTTGCCCGGGCCCTTTTTAATTGCAGCGTGCCGACCATCAGTGCTGTGGGACACGAAGTTGATTTCAGCATCTCTGACTTTGTGGCCGATGCCCGTGCTGCCACGCCCACCCAGGCTCCAATTATTGCCACTCCCGATATCAACGAGGTGCGCATGTTCGCCGATGACCTGACGACGCGCCTGCATGATATTGTTCAGGATCGCATCAGTAATCAAAAGGAACAGATACAGCAATTAGTGCAATCACATGCGCTGCAAGTAGTGCAGCAGAAAGTTGCGAATAATCATGAGAAAGTGAATAATTTGCTTGATCGCATTCAGCATCGCCGCGAAGTTCACTTTATGCAAAAGCGCGAAAAACTAAGCGAATTACGTCACCGGCTAGAGCTGCAAAATCCCAATACGGCCCTGGAGCAGGGATATTCGCGCATCTGGCAGGATGATGAGTGGATTCGTTCTGTGGATGCCTTTGACGCTGATAAGGAAACAACCATTGAGTGGAGGGACGGGAAGATTCCAATTGAGCAAAAGTGAAACATGAGACGGCAGAAGTTATTGAATTGCAAGCGTTCCGAGGGAGTTATATTCCCGAGATAGAAAAAGGAGGATTGAATGTAATGGTCCACCGGTCAATCTCCCTAAATCCCTCTTCTCCCCCGTAAAACGGGGCACCACAAAGGGGACTTTTTTATTGATTGCTCGCAAATGGTATAAATAAGTTCCTCCTTGGAGAAGGAGGATTGACCAGATTGGGCTATTCAAAGAATTTTAGCCATCAGCGGGATATCAACCGCAGATGTTCTTGCATCCTTTGCCTTGATTAGCATTTGTAGATCAATTCCCAAATCAGAGCACTCAATCTCCCTATATCCCTCTTCTCCAAGAGGGACTTTGGATTTTGATGGCTGAAATTACATTAAGGAGTTCTTCCTTGGAGAAGGAAGTCAGAAGGATTGAACTAACTATTGTCTGGTAAATAGCTTGGACCTGCTATATTTGAGTAGACACCCAGTTAAGGTATATTGCGGGTAACAAAACCACAGACAAATGGGACAAAAACAAACACGCAAGCAATACACCA
>JBNJFP010000008.1:89227-104238 GCA_051746985.1 Bacteroidota bacterium | reverse complement strand
TGCCGCTGGATGCGCTCGGTATTTTCAGCGCTGAATCCAAACAAGTCATCCTGCTTGCCCACCCGCTTAAAGCCAAGATTGTCGAGCGTATCCACAAACACGATGTTTTCGAATTCCTTGTAATCGTCCATCCGCTGCTTATAGGTAAACTCGATGTTGAGGTTGGCGATATAGTAGGGCAGGATCGCCACCTCGTTGGCGTGCATCTCGTTTTCGTATTTGTAGGGCAGCTTGTCGGGCGGCATGTACTCAATAAGGTCGGTCATAAAGGTGCCCGTGCCGGCGGCAGGGTCGAGAATCTCCACATTTTTGTCGCTCAGCATGCGTCCAAAGTGCTTGTGGAGCAGGTAGTCGGTGCTGCGGATCATAAAATCCACAATCTCGTTGGGCGTATAGAACACGCCCAGGCGGTCGGCCGCTTTGGGATTATAAATATGATAGAAGTTCTCATAGATCACCTTCAGAAACTTCTGCTTCTCGTGGTAATTGCTGATGGAAGCCGCCTCGGCTTTAATCACCTTGTAGTAATCCTCGATGTTGACCATCGTACGCCGGCGCACGTCGCCGGTAAAAAAGGTGTTAACTACCTCCTGCAGCTCTTTGGCGATATTATTTTCGCGGTGAAAGTGGGACTCGTCAAAGACCGAGCTGAAAATTTCGTCGGTAAGAATATGCTGGATCATCATTTCGCGCACATCCTCGAAGGTGACATCCGCGTGGATCGATTCCTTACAGAGTTTCAAAAATTCGGTGCGGGCCTGCTGGAAATCTTCGTTGGTTTCGGCCTGCTTTTCGATCATATCGCGCAGCGCATCGAGCACACTGGGCAGGTCTTCTTTGAACTGCTCGATAGCCTCGCGGAAGCTGCGCACTTCCGGTCGCTGGTACTCAATAAAGCGGGTTAGCAAGGCATCGAGTCCCTCGGCGTCTTTCATGGGAGTGCGCATTACCTCTTCGCCCGCCTGAATGAGCACAGCGGTCTCGGAATCCTCAAAAAGGATATTATCAGTCGGATATCCCTTGTCGATCTTATTCTGGATTTCAGCATCCAGATCGTCGTAGGTATCTTTGCTCTCCCAGAAGCCCCACTCCAGCCGCAGGGCGTCTTTTACCGTGCCATCGGGATATACCGTTTTGCCGTTGGGCAGCTTGTAATCGAGCTCGGGGATGAGCAGAAAATCTTTGGTCTGGCAGTATTCGTTCAGCAGTTTGTGGAAGGCGTTGCGGATGGAGGTTTCTTTGCGCGATCCGCCATAGCGAATAACTTTTTCAACTTCTTTGTGATACTGTTCGATCAGGTAATTTGACATACGATCCTTTGTTACTCTCGATTTGATGCTGTTGCATTAAATACTAAAGAAATGGCATTTTTGAAAAGGGAAAAGTGCGGTTACTTTAATGCAGAATCAAAAGGGACTTTGGGTCAAGTAATTTATCAAATGAGTTCCTCCTTGGAGAAGAGCTTGTCCGCCCACTGGCGGAAGAACAAAAGGATTGATTAATTGAGAGAAGTATAAACGTTTATTCAATTCCCCTAAATCCCTTTTCTCCAAGAGGGAATTTTTTCTTGCCTACTTTACGGTTTTAAAACCGACCTTGGATTCTGAGCTATACATAACCAGCAGAGCTCACCTACGTTAAAACTATATGGAACAGACCATGGAACGAGATTCCAGAAAAGTGATTTACCATGACACTAAGCACATTTCAACTGCAGGATACGTAATATTATATACACATTGTTGTTATAGCAATAACTCGGAAGCTGGTAAACTCAAAATACTATCAGCATGGAACTATTTTTGCGCTTGTCAGGTGGGGTCATTCTGCTTCTTTTGAATGCCTTTTATGTAGCTGCAGAGTTCGCGCTCACCCGGCTTAGGCAATATGATCGTGAGGAGCTCGGCAACAGCAAAGGGCTTGAACGTGCCTGGGAGATGACGAAAACGCTGGAAATTTATCTCACCTCGTGCCAAATCGGGATTACAACCACCAGTATTTTGCTGGGCGTAATTGCCGAACCCGCCGTCACCCAATTAATTGAACTTCTTATGCCTGCAGCAACCATCGGGCCTTTTTCCTCACATACGATTTCTATCATATTGTCTGTCAGCATCATCAATCTCGTTCATACTATCTGGGGCGAACAGGCACCGACATACCTGGGAGTGGAAAGGGCAAAAACAGTAGCCCGGTACAGTGCATCTCCGCTTTACTGGTGGACCTACGCTATTTATCCCATCTTAATTTTTGGTGACCGCGTAACAAAAGCCACGTTAAGGCTTTTTGGGATTGAAATGGAACGCAGCTGGATTAAGGAAGAATCTACATCAACTTCCAGCGATATACGGTCTGAAATGGTTGACCTTTTGAAGGCTGAAGAAATCTCAAGCGAACGGCGCACAGAAATCATTAATACCCTCGATATTGATAACATACCAGTAAAAGAAATTATGGTCCCGCGTGATGAAATTATCAGTTTAAGTACCAAGCATTCGTTCCCGGAAAATCTCGATATTATCCGCAACCACATGCACGCCCGCTATCCACTTGTCGGTAAAACAATAGATGACTTCAAAGGCATTCTGTACACACCTCAAATTACAGCCAATATAAAAGAGTTAATGGCTGGGGATAAAGAGCTTGACGATTTTGATTGGCCTAAAATGATCGTATCGCAAGATCTGCCGGTCAGCAAATTAATTGATCATTTTCAGCAAGAACACCATGAATTAGCATTGGTGGAAGGAGAAAATAATCAAATTGTAGGACTTGTGACTCTCACTGATGCCATTGAAACAATTGTAGGCAGTGCCGAAGATCCGCTGGATTTGATAGAAAATTAATCCATCATCCCTAACTGCCTAATCCTATTATTAACTTTTCGCAATTGCCATGAATGATCAAAAACCGGCCAGCTTGAAACAGTTTCTTGAGCGCATCCGCTCAGCCACTCAGGAAACCGAAACCGTTTCTCTCGAGCTTATCATAGAGATAGCCGGACGTAAATCATTCGGCTCTTTGTTACTTCTTGCCGGGGTAATCACCATTATTCCTCTCATTGGGGATATTCCCGGCGTCCCTACACTGATGGGAATTGTGGTTTTTCTAACCGCCGCCCAACTGCTGATCAATCGCAAACAATTATGGTTTCCCCAATTCCTACTCAACCGATCAGTACAAAGCAAGAAACTTCACAAAGCCATACAAAAACTGCATTCGCCAGCCCAATTTATTGATCAGTATTTAAAACCACGCCTCACGTTCCTGACCAGAGGGGCCAGCATATATCTGATTGCCATTATCTGTCTCGGTATCGCCTCGATTATGCCCGTAATGGAGTTTATTCCTTTTTCTGCAAACCTTGCAGGTATCGTTCTTACCTCATTTGGACTTTCGCTACTCACCCGCGATGGACTTCTCTCCGTCGTCGCATTTACATTTACCGCCCTTACGATCGGGTTAGCATTTTATCACTTTGTATAATCAATATCCTATTTATTGATTAAAACCTGTACAAACCCTTTCGCATATTGCGATAGATTGCAAATTACTATATCATCAATAACGGCTTCACCTATTTACTGTTCAATTTCCACATAATTATTATGTCATGTTAGAACAATACCGGATACAGGTTGAGTACAAAACACGAGAGCGACAAATTCTCAACGCCCTACTGGCGTTAGCTACCGGCTGCCTCACGCTCATTTATCCCAACTTTTTGTATCTGATTGCCGGCGGATACCTCGTAGCCTTGGGCATACTGTTTATCGCATTCCGTATTTCCCCGACCTTATCCGCTATTCCCATCGTCGCGGGAATTGTAATCTTTATCTTTCCCGAACTTATTCCCGTTACTTTTGCAGCCTTTTTAGGACTGTTCGGATTTATTCTTCTTTTTGGATTTCAGTTTGCCATACTTGGAGTCATCACACTAATTATTGCATTGCTTATCGTAATGTATCCGGGCTCGATTGCTTATTTAATCGCTTCCTTTTTACTGATCTATTCCGTATCAAATCTTATTCAATTCTACCAGGATTGGCGAAGTCAATAGCTTTATATGTCATCCTAAACTTGCTATGTCCTGACACATCGGGGTTTAGAAATCTAAACATCTACATTATCTGTGAAGTAAAGAGAACTTTTTCTTATCTGCTTCAGGATTTTGTAATCGACCTTGGATTCTGAATGAAGCAAAAGCGGATGAAAAGGATAATTCTGTACCGGTATTATACCATAAATGTATCTCAAAACGTCAAGGACCATCAGAATTATCCAATCCGCCGAGCGCAGTGGGTTCAGAATCCAAAGTCTTGATCTTTTAGTCCCTTTTGCATCAAGGTAAAAGGGACACTACATCTATTTTCTCTCCTATCCATTGTACAGCTAAGCTATAGAAAAACATTCCTCCCGCCTACGGCGTCACTTCGCTACGTCGGTAACCCTTAAAGGGAGAACGACAACATACTCGCTTCACGGTTTTAACAATTTGGAGATCTGGGGCGAATCGCGGAAAAATAGTTGGAAAAGCAACAGATACTTTAGACTAAAGGGATTTCTTACAATTATAAAGAGAACAACATCTACGATTCCCCCAGCAGTTTTTTTGCCGCGCCCCGTCTTTACTGTGGCCTATTTTTTGCTGACAAAAAATGGGCAGCGTGCTTCATGTAGCCCTATCTTTCACTTTGGCCCCTACCTCTGGTGCAAAATATATTCCATGCCACACCGGAGGTACGGAATAAGAATCGAATGTATTAGCCCACCTGATCAATCTCCCTGGATCCCTCTTTTCTAAGAGGGACTTTTAATTGCTCGTTTCACGGTTTAACAATCCTTGAAGCCACTTATTCATCCCCATTCCCCACTTGGGCGGGGTAGCATCCGAGCACCTTCAGCGAACTGGCTTCTTGTTCCAATTCCTGGAGCGCTACCTTAACTTCGGGATTGGCAATATTACCTTCGATATCCAGATAAAACTGGTATTTCCAGGGTTCGTTAGGCTTGGGACGTGATTCGAGCTTGGTCATATCAATTCCGTGCTCGGCAATAACATTCAGGCATCCCACCAAAGCGCCCTGCTCGTGCGAGGTCACCATCAGTAAAGAAGTTTTGCAGGGAATTTGCGTATCCACTTCCAAAGGCTGCGGACCGACCACCACAAAACGAGTAAAGTTTTCAGACTGGTTCGCCAGATCACGCTTCAGGATTTTGAGTCCATAGATTTCCGCCGCATAACTTCCGGCAATGGCAGCCTGTGATAAATCTCCGTCCTCTAATACTTTCTTGGCAGACATCGCTGTATCGATATAGGATTCAACCCTGCAATCGTGGAGCGTCGCTAAAAAGTTGCTGCACTGTGCAATGGCCTGCGGATGCGACATAATGCGTCGAATGCGATCTATTGGGATATCCTCCAAAGCCAGCAAACAGTGAATAATACGGATCGCTTCTTCTCCGACAATATGCAAATCATCCTCCCGCAGAAGATCATACGTCTCCCGAATAGATCCGGCCGTCGTATTTTCAATAGGGAGTATAGCATAATCCACTTTTTGGGCTTTTACCGCCTCGGCGGCCTTGCGAAACGTATCATAGCCAAAGCAATCTACTTGTGAATAGCGCTCCTCGAAATGGCGAAAGGCCGCCTGGTGACTAAATGCTCCGTCTGTCCCCTGATAGGCTACCCGAACCGTATCGGCGCTTTTTTGTTCATTCTGGTAGTCAACCAGCGAATGGGTCTGGAAGCGGACCGAATGATGGATAATATCCTTGAACAGTTGTTCAGCAAAGTAGCGGTCGAGCCCCGCTTCGCGAGCAAGTTTTGTTATTTTTGAAAGGAGTTCCTCTTCCCGATCGATATCCCGAATTTGGGTATCGTCATCAATTTTTAATTCGGAAATTTTCTGTACCAAACCTTGGCGCTTGGCCAGCGCATCAATGATTTTTTTATCGGTTTGGTCGAGTTGTTTTCGTATGGGATCTAATTTATCAGACATTTTCTTTCATGTCGTATTTTAAAATGAACCTAAGAATATTGGATTTATAGCGCTAATAAAAGAGGAATTTTCATCCCAACCTACAGAATTTTGATATTCTAAAACGTTACGAGGTTGATTTTTGATATCTAAAAATGGAAGCAGGGAGAATGGTTACTGCCATCACGGTTAGAAATCCTACAAGGTGTTGCACTTCAGCCCAACCGGCTCCTTTAAGCAGTACCATGCGCATAATTTCTATAAAGTGAGCTATCGGATTGAATAACGTTAACTCTTGCGCCCAAACCGGCATGCTTTCTATTGGGGTAAACAACCCGCCCATCAGGATAAACACCACCATCAGAAACCAAGCGATAAACATGGCTTGCTGTTGGGTATTGGTAACCGTGGATATAAATAGTCCAAGTCCCTGTACCACCAACATAAATATGCCGGCAATCCCAAACAGCAGCCATACACTCCCCACGAAAGGAATCCCAAAACCGTAACGGGCGATGAGTAACCCAATAGCCAGCTCAAAAAGTGCGATAATCCAAAAGGGAAGTAATTTACCGGTAATAAACTGGTAGCGTTTGATAGGCGTGACGTTAAGCTGTTCGATAGTGCCAATTTCGCGTTCGCGCACAATATTCATCCCCGATAAAAACATCCCAATCATTGAAACCAGCACCACTAAAATG
The DNA here is from genome assembly GCA_051746985.1 of Bacteroidota bacterium. GTDB lineage: Bacteria > Bacteroidota > Rhodothermia > Balneolales > Balneolaceae > Fodinibius. Next base: position 97,553 of record JBNJFP010000008.1, on the reverse strand, counting down.
CCGGGTACCATATATTGGATATAATCGAGGTTGGGATTGTACCAACTGGCGGGAATAACTTCAATTCCTTGCCGGTTGGTAAGTTCAACGTTTTGGATTTCCGGCCGAATTCTGCTGCTAAAATCCTGGATAATAGATCGCCCATATCCCTGGATAAGTCCTGCTGTTGTACCGTCCACAGCATCAATATTCAACTGTACCGAAGTTGGCTGACCCAATTCCAAATGCTGTTCGAAGTCTTGTGGAATCACCAACGCCAATCGGACCTCATTACTGCGCATTTTTTCAATCCCGTCGTCCACATCAAACGAACGGCTTTGCAGTTTAAAATAACCGGATGCCTGGAATTTCTGGACTAGCTCACTTGAGGCTTCAGACTGATCAAAATCAACAAGATGAACATTGACTTCTCGAAGTTCATAGGTTGCGGCAAAGGATAGGATAACCAGCTGTACGACCGGCAACAGGAAGATAATCGGCAACATGCCCTTGTTCCGAAATATCTGCAGGAACTCTTTTTGTAAGAGAAATTTTATTGTTCTCATTGCAGCCTCACCTTAAAATTCTTCACGCTCAATGCGATAAATCCGAGCGTCATCACAAGCAATATCAGTGTTTCTTTCCACAGCAATAGCAGAGTCGAATCTTTAAGCATGATGCTGCGGACAATCACTAAAAACCAGCGGGCCGGAATCAAATTACTGATCCACTGTAGCGGCCACGGCATACTGGAAATTGGGAAAATAAATCCTGATAAAAGTACGGTAGGCAGTAACAGTCCCGCCAGTGCCACCATCATGGCTGTTTGCTGGTCGTTGGTTTTGGTTGAAATAAATACGCCGAGTGCTAATGCGGTAAAAATGAAAAGAAGAGATTCTGCCATGAAAAGTCCGTACGAGCCACGAAAAGGAACGCCAAACACCCATTCGGCCAGTGCCAAAACTGTCAACACATTAACAAAAGCCAATACTAAATAAGGCAGCACCTTGCCGATAATAATTTGTGACGGTTTCAGTGGCGAAACGAGCAAGATCTCCATATTGCCCATCTCCTTTTCACGGGTAATTGATATGGAGGTCATTAAAGCTGATATGAGCATCAGTATTACGGCAATTAGTCCCGGCACAAAGAGGTTTACGCTTTCCAGCTGCGGATTAAACAGCATATTCGCATTTGCAACTACTCCACCATTTTGCTGATCGGACGGATCGTTTCTGCGTTGTTGCCAATCCACGATTATAGAAGTAGAATATTGCTGGATGAGCTGTGCCAAATTGGGATTTGAAGCATCGGTAATGATATTTACTGCCGGTTGCTCCCCGCGCTGCAGCTTACGGGCAAAATCAGATTCAAAAGTGATTACTTCATCAATTTCTCCCTGCTGGAAAAGCTCATCAATCTCATTATATCTTTGGATTGAACCTTCCACCGAAAAATAATTGGAGGCGTCAATTTTACTTGTGATCTGACGAGTAATCTCATCATGCGAATAATCCAATATTGCCACCTTGGCATTTTCCACTTCGTTTCGGATGGCAAAGCCAAAAAGGAGCATCTGGATGATGGGCATCCCAAACAGCACCAGCAGCGTCCGCTTATCGCGGTAAATCTGCTTGAATTCTTTTATGACAAAACCTTTAAAAGCATCCATCTTAACCCTCCGCTCTTTTAGCGCCTCTTGCGAGGGTTATAAAAACTTCTTCAATATCTTCTGCCTCAAACTGTTGCTTCAGTCCGGCCGGCGTATCTAAAGCGTCAATGCGTCCGTCTACCATGATGGAAACCCTATCGCAGTACTCGGCCTCATCCATGTAATGAGTGGTCACAAACACTGTTGTACCCTCATCGGCCACTTTGTAGATCTGCTCCCAAAACTGTCGGCGCGTTATCGGATCAACGCCACCAGTGGGCTCATCCAGAAAAACGATCTGGGGGTCGTGAATTAATGCCACGGAAAAAGCCAGCTTCTGCTTCCATCCCAGCGGCAATGAACCTATCAGCTTATTCTTTAGCTCTTCCATACCCAGCAACCCGATCAGCTGCTTCGACTTTTGGCTGATTTCTTTATCAGATAGCCCGTAAATACCGCCATACAGACGAATATTTTCACGCACCGTCAAATCCTCATACAAAGAGAACTTCTGACTCATATACCCGATCTGCTTTTTAACCTGCTCCGCCTCTTTTTCCACGTCAAAACCGGCCACTCTTGCATTCCCTTCCGTCGGAGCCAATAACCCTGTCAGCATACGCATGGCCGTCGTTTTTCCAGCACCATTGGCTCCCAAGAATCCAAAAATCTCACCCCGGCCTACCTCAAATGAGATATGATCGACGGCCGTAAAATCCCCAAACTTGCGAGTGAGATTATTGGCATTTAATATTATTTCAGGCTCAGTCATAGATTTTAAATTTCAGCCGCCGCGATCATCACAGATTGTACAACTCATTGGAATTTATCTGTGCAAACCTGCGGCGATTATTTTTCTCCATCAATCGCATAAATGTATCCTCAATGTCGGGCGTAATTTTCTTTGCTTCGGGATTGGCGATCCCATTAGCTTCTAAATAGTTTATCAATTCTTGGCTGCTGACGTCAGTTCGCTGATCGGTGTAGTGAATATATTCTCCAAACGGTTGCACTGATTCTGCAAACTGGTAATTGCGAAGGACCTGTATTAACTGGTATTTATTGGGGGCTGCTACAGCCCACAGCTCATTATCAAATCGATTGGTGATCGCTTCAGGCGTATCGATAGACAGGATATTACCCTCCTGCATTAATGCTACGCGGTCGCACTGCTCGGCCTCATCCATGTACGGCGTAGAAACTAAAATTGTGATATGTTCTTCTTTCAGACGGTGCAGCATCTGCCAGAACTCCTTACGGGAAACCGCATCCACGCCCGTCGTCGGCTCATCCAAAAACAACACTTTTGGCTTGTGGATGAGCGCACAGCTCAGCGCCAATTTCTGCTTCATTCCCCCGGAAAGGGCTCCCGCCAAGCGATTCTTAAACGGCTCAAGTTGTTGATAAATCGGCTTGATGAGATCGTAATTAGCATCTACGGTCGTCCCAAAAACAGAAGCAAAAAAGGACAAATTCTCCTCAACTGATAAATCCTGATAGAGCGAAAAACGTCCCGGCATATACCCTACTTTGGAACGTATCAATTTGTAATCCGCATCCATATCCAATCCCAAAACCAAACCCTTACCGGCATCCGGTTTTAGGAGGGTTGTCAGAATCCGAAATATTGTTGTTTTTCCCGCGCCATCGGGACCGATGATACCAAAGAGCTCTCCCTCTTTTACGTCGAAGGATATTCCCTTGACAGCCTTAACCTTGCCGTAGGATTTCGAGATATTTTCAACTTTAATTGGCTTCATGATAAGACATCTCATGCTGAATTTATTTCAGCATCTATAATTATAAGTGGTGTTTAAGATCCTGAAACAAGTTCAGGATAACACTATCGCCACTCGCTAAAAATTTACTTCTCCAGGCATGCCGATTTTTAAAACGCCATCGGGATTCGGCACTTTTACCTTTACCGCATAGACCTGCGTCACACGCTCCTCTTTGGTTTGAATCATCTTAGGGGTAAACTCGGCCTGTGATGCAATCCAGCTTACTTGGCCGGATAACCTCTGATTCTCTTCCATATTTTTATCAACCAACACCTCTACAGTTTCTCCCAATTTTACCGATGGCAGCTGAGAACCACTCACATAAGCACGCAGCTCCAGCGTATCTAAATTTGCAATCTGATAAAGCGGTTGTCCCTGGCCTACGAGCTCATGCGGCTCAACAAAGGTTGTAAGCACCGTCCCGTGTACAGGATTTTTAACATGCGCGTCTTCAAGCTGTTGTTCTGCCTGATTGAGTCGTGCCTGTATAGAGCTAATTTCTGCATGCACAGACTTTTTCTGCGTTTCCAGCGCCTGAATCTGCTTTTCAATGGTTAACAGATTACCCTCCGCATCATCCAGTTGCTGCGTGGTAGCAGCTCCGTCTTTTTGCATTGCTTGGGTTCTATTAAAATTCTTCTGAGCCGTTTCCAACTTTTGCTGCTGTACCGCTATTTCTGCATCAATATTACCTATTTTAGATTCGGCTGCCTCCCGTTGCGAAAGTAGTTCTTCCTTCTTCAGATTCAGCTGAACGGTATCGATTACCGCCACTTGACCACCGGCCTCAATCGTTTCTCCCTCTGAAACAGAAAATGATAACAGTTCTCCGGAGACCTTTGCAGATATAGTCGTTTCTACCGCTTCAAACTGTCCATACGCATCTGACTTTTTCTCATCAGCACATCCTGAGATCACCCATAGAAACAGCATTCCTATCCACATTTTACTATTACTATTTTTCACTAATTTCATCATGTTACCTTTATCTAAGTTCTGAAATACCTGCTGTTGTTTGATACGCAATTTTTGACTGTACCAACTCAGTACGATGAATCATCTGCGACAGCCGTGCCTGCGTTTCCTTTCCCAATTCTGTGACATATTCTGTAGCAGTTGCGCTCCCATTTTTCATCTGACTTGATTTCTCAGCAACAACTTTTTCACGTAGCTCAATAATCTGCTGATCCCGTTTCAATTTATCATCCAGAAGTGCTATCTGCTCCCTGATCTTGCTTAAACTTGCCTTCAACTGACGTTCAAAAGCACGTTGCTCTTCGGTAATTGTTCGCTGCTGCAACTGATATATTTGCTGCTTTTGAGTTGCATTCCGAGCATTCCAAAAGTTCCATTGCAGCCGAAATCCCACCATGTAAAAGGCATGCGGATCGTCATCAAATACGTTGTAGCCTGGACGTCCGTATGATCCACTCCCAAATGCCGAAAGCGTAGGCCATTTTTCAGTTTGAGCCAGTTCTTTTTGGTAACGCAATGTTTCGCGATTATTTTCGAAGAGCTCGAATTCGGGACGCAGCCGCGGCATTTCATCCGCAACCGGATCATTCACTTTCGGCATTTTAAGTCTTGTGTTTGGATTGACCTCCTGACCGATAAGATCACTTAACACGCCATACCCCGATGCGATATTTGACTGAATTTCTGCGGAATCCTGGCGGGCATTAATGAGCTCAGCTTCCAGTGTATATTTTTGGCTTGGCAGAAGCACCCCGTTATCTACTTTTGAGGACACCTCTTTGATTTGGGTTTGAAGGTTTTTCATCAGCGTGCTAATAACGTGAAGCTGCTGCTGAGCTAACAATATCCCAAAATAAACTTGGTTGACCTGCTCTTTAATCTGGTGAAGATCTGCCTCGGTGGCTTTATTTTGTCCCTTCCCTCGGGTTTTCTCCAACTTTTTGCTGATGCCGATGGCTCCGCTATTGTAAATGACCTGCGACGCCTCGACGGTAGCCTTGTACTGATCTCTACTAAGCTCGGGCGACGAAAATTGTTCACCGGATGGAAAGGGAAATTCCGTTACTTCGGATTGGTAGGAGGCCGTAGCTCCAAAATTGAGCTGGGGATAGGCTGCGGTACCTGCTATTTTTTTATTGAGCTCGGTGATATCGTCCTGCAAATCAATTTTTTGGGCCAACGGATAATTGGTCTCGATCTGGCTATGAATCTCGCTGAGCGTAAGGGTATCGTCCGATGCGGGCTGAAGTCCTATGAGGACTAAAAGGGAAAACAGTGCAGGTACCATGGCGATTATTTTTTTACGGCATTGAGAATAAATTTTGGGAGTTCCTTTTTACGTTGCTCCAAAAACTGCTGATACTGTTCATCATTCATATCAAAGACCGTTTCAACCATGGGTCGTGCGATAAGTGGAAATACGCACAGACCAATAGTGTTAATAATAAATTCGCGCGGATCGATATGCTTCATGGTTCCGGCTTCAATTTCAGCCTGGATCTGTTTTAGAAATTGCTTAGGAATTTCAAAGTTCATCTTTTCAATAAATTCTCTAAAGCGTTCAGGATGCTGGTTCATCTCATGGATCACAAAACGGGGCAAGTGCGGGTGCTTTTTAAACATCTCGTAATAAGTTTCTACCAGCTTTTGGATCTTGGGGACGAGTGCCAAATCTGAATTAAGCACCTTCAGGATCTCCGGAAAAAACTGCCGGATGCTCTCCTGAAATACTTTTTGGAACAGCTTGTCTTTACTACGGAAATAATAATGCAGCATCGATTTGTTGATTCCTGCCTCATCGGCAATTTCCTGCATACGAGCCCCGGCAAACCCCCGCTCTTGAAATATCCGTTTGGCGGCTTCTAAAATCTGTTCTTCGGTCTCTAATTCTTCTGACATAATAGATTTAATTTTAAATTCTTCTTTAAGCTAATAAAAGCAACCATATGATTCAACTATTTGGTTGAATCATTTATTTAACTTCATTTACAAAGACTAAAAATGCTTTCAAATAGATGCTAAGATAGGTTCAATATGACACAGAGGGATATTTATGACTTTAGGAAGGGTGAACAAAACACTTGTCAGGGCCCTAAATTATGTCAGGTTTAGACTGGAGGAGATCGTAATATTTTCAATACTCGGATCCTAACATCTGCGATCCAATGAGTATGAGTTGTTTCAGCCGATACGGTATTTCAATTCTTCGATCTTGCTAAGAATTTCACCACGATCCATTTCTTGATAGCGTTCTGGCAACAATTCTTTGGACGTGCACTCAATCACAGCACTGAGCGTTTGTAGTTCTATCTCTTCGGGGTAGGTAGGCGGAAGAAAATCGTTAAGTGCAACATCTAAAATTTCGGGTGTTACTTGATCGAGTCCTTGAGCTGCAGCACGAAATTTAGCCCGCGTAAGAGCGGCTTCCATATCAGCTCCGGAAAATGTTTTCAGTCCCTGTTCAATCAATTTTGGCGTATATTCTTCGGTCATTTTCAGACCGGTTTTCTTTTTCATCGCATCAAAAAGCTCGACTCGCTCTTCTTTCGTATGCGGTGGGAATAATGCTAAATGCTCTTCAGCGCGCCCCTGACGCTTAAGATCAACCGGCATAAGATCGGGACGTGCAGTCATCAAAAACCAGATAATTTCGCCACGATTTCGGGTGTCGCTCATAAAGGTAGCGATTTGCGAAAATACGCGGCTGGAAACACCACTATCCCCACTGGCATCGCGATCACCGAGATAGGCATCGGCCTCGTCGATCATCACCGCAACAGGTGACATCGCTTTTAGCAGACCTAATATCTTTTCCAGGTTCCCTTCGGTTACCCCCTGCCACTGGCTGCGAAAGTTTTTCAGCTTCACCATGGGAATACCTACCTCACTGGCAAAACAGTTGACCAAAAAAGTCTTGCCGGTTCCTACGGGACCACAAATAAGATACCCCATGGGTAGCACATCCTGACGGCCGGACTTTAACGCTTTAACGGCGTGACGGAGATGCTCTTTTACCTTCGTATGTCCTGCCACGTTATCGAGCGTATAATCGGTTTCTACAAATTCCAACAGCCCATAGGCTTCGGCTTCAATAAGTTCTTTCTTTGCTTCAGAGAGACGGTCATGGGTTATTTTCTCTTTGTTTTCCCGAGCATTGGAAAGGATGCTTCGAATATTAATGAAGTTGAGTCCCGCCGTTTGTTGGGCCAAAACTTTTTCGCTGACTTCCGAAAATCCCTGAAACTCTTCGTCCGTAGCCTCGAAATCGATAAACTGCTGGCGCTGCTGCTCATCAGGAATATTAATTTTAATATCCGTGGTGTATGGATTCTGTACCAATGTTTTATTCAGATCAGCCAGGTTCTCGGTCAGCATCACCGTGGTAAAGTCGGAGGCTAAAAACATGGGATCATGCGCCCATCGCGAAAGATAAACCATCGACGTGCGATCTTCAGAACCGCTTGCCCCAGCTTCGTTCATGGGCACAATCGTATCGGCGTAATCAATAATGAGAGCAATGCTTTTTTTATCGTCGATACGCACCCGAAAGTATTGCTCCAGCAATGAAAACACGCGCACCGGATCTTTGGGCATTTTGTTAGCATAATCCGTACCCAAAAGTGAATCGCGCCCTGATAGCGCACGATTGAAATCTTTTTTTGATTCCCCATCCCGAAAATAGATACCCGACGAACGGTCGTAAAAAATAACGTAATCCCGGGCGCCAAAAAACTCCTCAGAAAGAAAAGATTTTAGCCGTACAAAATCCGTTTTCTCCTTCTTTTTGAGCGGAACCAGATCATGCACATTGCCGTGCAGAATAAACTGGTTAATCGTACGACTCAAATATTTCTGGGCAAACTCTTGTGCCCAATCGGGATAGTGGTCAAACATGCAGTTATCAGTTATCAGTTATCAGTTATCAGTTATCAGTTATCAG
>JBNJFP010000008.1:22017-89127 GCA_051746985.1 Bacteroidota bacterium | reverse complement strand
AATTTTACTTTGAATCTTTTTTGAGGGGTTGATCACTGTTGTACTGTTCACTGAAACACAGTCCCCTGTTATTCTATAACCACCAGTTTGACAGTTTCGATGCGACTGGGTGTTGCTTTGCTAATGATTATTTTCTTACCATCGATCAACAGCTCTTCATTTACTTTTGGGATACGCCCCAGCTCGTTAATAATATAACCGGCCACCGTTTCGTATTCCGTGGATTCTTCGGGTAAGTCAATTTCAGGATACTTTGTCATCAAATCTTCAATCTCAAGGCTTCCACTCAAAATATAGGTATCTGTTGAAAGCTTTTTCATAATATGGTCTTCGGTGTCATATTCATCCTGAATATCACCAACCACCTCTTCAAGAAGATCTTCAATGGTAATCATACCCGCCGTACCACCATATTCATCAATAACAATAGCGACCGAAATGTTGGAGCTCCGGAACTCAGATAGTAAGTCCTTTGATTTTTGCGAAGAGGGTACCAATTTTATGGGTCGAATGATTTCTGAAAGCTGATCGGGATTATTGAATAAATCATAGGCAAAAATAACCCCAATAATATCGTCGATACTATCTTGATAAACGGGCAGTTTCGAAAAGCCCGATGAAATAAATGTTTTTAGGGTTTCATCAATGCTGGTATTTTTTTCGACTGCGACGATATCAGTGCGTGGAATCATCGACTCTTTAACACGTTTATTAGAAAGCTCCAGCACGTTATGCAGTATCTCCGAATCCTCTTTGTCAAGATCCTGACCACCGGTATCACGCAGCTCTTCGAAAATTAACTCTACATCCTCGCGCCGAAATACTTTCCCCGAACGATCCACTTCCGGGTTTATAAATCCGATAATCAGATCAGACGCCTTATCAGCCAAATAAATAAGCGGCTTAAAGAGTACATTACATATTTTTTGTGGAACGGCTATAATTTTCATCCACCAATCGGCATGAATTCTAAACAGTGCTTTGGGCAGAATTTCACCAAATAGCATAATTACAACCGATGCAATGATGGTCTGAATGGTTAATAACAGGGCTTCTGAGGGCATTGATCCCATCCATGACTGGTAGAGCTCGGTAATCGGTGCCACCAGAAATATCGCCATTAGGGTAGCATAAACGACATTTACGATGTTATTTCCTACCAAGGTCGTAGTTAGAAATGTTTCGGGATTACGAACAAAGTAATTGACAACCCGTCCCGTCCTTGATCCCCTTCGGGATTCAATTTCGAGCTTGAGTCGGTTCGAACTGACAAAAGCTATTTCTGACCCCGAAAAAAAGCCACTCAGTAAAACGGTTAATAGTATGAGGAGTAATTCAGTCACTTAGGTTACTTTAATTATTTGGGATATCATTATGCCTTTTAACTCACATTGCTGTATCGTAAAGACATAAAATAGTATTGCATTGCGCAAAATGCTTATTTCCCTTTAAACTCAGGGGCCCGTTTTTCCAAGAAAGCCGAAGTTCCTTCAACAAAATCATCTGTTTCGCAAAGGTGACCAAAAAGATCGGCCTCGACCTGGTACCCCGATCGATTATCGGAGTGATAAACAGCTTTAATTGCTTCACGAATGGCAATGGGGCCATTTTGTAGAATTTGTCCGAGCAAACCATTCGCTGCCTCCACGGGATCTTCATCAATCCCATTCACAAGACCCAATTCTTTTGCTTCCTGCGCCTTAACCTGCTTGCCAGTTAAAATCATCTCTAATGCTCGTGCCTTGCCAATTAAAGCAGGTAACCGCTGCGTTCCACCATAACCCGGAATTAGACCCAATCCTACTTCGGGCAACCCAAATACGGCATTTTCACCGGCGATGCGCAAATGGCAGGCCATCGCCAGCTCAGCACCGCCCCCCAGGGCATATCCATTTACTGCAGCGACAACCGGCTTTCTGGTGTCTTCAATAAGCTGAAAGATTTGCTGCCCTTTTTGGGATGCCATCCGCCCGGACCGGTTATCAAGCTCCCGAAGTTCTTTAATATCAGCGCCGGCGACAAAGGCTTTATCGCCGGTCCCCGTCGCAATTACAGCCTTGATAGCTTCGTCTATTTGGATGGCCTTAAAGGCATCCGCCAATTCATTCAACACCTCATCGTTAAGGGCGTTAAGCTTTTGGGGGCGATTTATCGTTACCGTTACAATACCTTGTTCATCTGTTTTTAATGTAATCGTATTATATGATTGACTCATAAAAATAATTTATTCTTTAATCCTGCTCGAAGCATCAACACGGTCATTGGATTCTGCTTCAGATTTTAGTTCATCTTCAATTTCCAAGAAATCAGACTCTAAATCTATATCATCAAGATCAGAACCAAAAGGCAAAATATCTTTATCTAAATCTTCGATAAGTTGGGAGGTCTCCTCTACTTCTTCGAGCAAATTATCGAGCTTAAATCCAATTTCTTCGGGATTACTCATCGTCATCGACTGCTCATAAATATAGCGAATGGCATCCTCAATAGTTTCCAGATGTGTTTCGCAAATGAGATACTTCTCTTTGGCCACCTCAAACTTTTTAATGCGCTTTTTCAGTATCATTATCCGTCGGGCCAGCGTTCGTTTTAACCTGTCAGATTTCACCGACTGCATTTCAGCCTCCTCCTTTTCCACCTCGCTCTTCAAACTGTCTTCTACCGAGGTATCCATATACAATCGATAACGTTTATGCAGATCTAACAACGTTAAGTAATTAGATAGCAACTCCTCAATTTTTTTGCGGATATTGTCGAGCAAGCCCTGAGAACTATATGGTAGCTTATCAAAATTCTCTTTAATCAACTTAGCCAAGTGTTTAAGCACCAAAAACCGTTTCTGACTCTTTTTATCGAGCGCCTGAAAGGTATTTTTTTGTTTGTTTTCAGAGCTCCGCTCTCGGATTTTTTTAAGTTTTACATTTTTTCGAAAACGGGGCAACCGGGGAACAATCCCCAAATACATTAATTCCACACCAAACGTCATGGTCAATATCAAGTTGGCGAACTGTCCCACTCCGCTCATCGCAAATGCAGAAATGGTAGCAACAAGTAATACTACCAGGTTTATGGGATGTAAAAATGCTTCGCGCGTAAAGTTTATGGATTGCTCATCACTCATAACTGCTCACTCTTTCTCAAATTCATTTTCTTCAATATCCCCAGGGTCTGAACTTCCTCTGCCCACTGTTTTATTGATTTTAATGTCATTCGCTTGCTTCTCTATTTCCTGATACAATAAACCCATTTCCATTTTTACCTGACGCAGCGTGTCTTTAGCCTTGGATGTTCTTAATTGCTCATCCATCTCCTGTTCTTCCACTACCCCTTTATCCTGCTCATCCAGGCTATCCATCGCCAGGTCTAACCGCGCTTCTACCGACGCCAACTTATGTTTTACGGAATACAAAAAATCATCAAAAGAATTAAGTAGATCACTCTTATCCATACTTTTGAGCGCGCTAACGATATTCTGAGTCCGCTTGGTTCGCGAAGCCTGCTCTTTTATATCACGGATCTTTCGGTAATGCGCCTTATACTCTTCCTTAAGACGTTCTCGATCTTTGCGATTGGACTCACTCATCATTCTGCCTCATTATGATTTCGATCGCTCTTTGCTACCAATGGTTTTATCAGACTGTTTTTCGGACGCTTTTTCATCAATCTCAATTTCCCCCTCACTATCTGAAGAGCCCACGCTCTTTTCCTTTTCAGGAGCAGAGGTTTTACCCATTTCTGATTTAAACTGTTCAACCAATTCATGAGCACGGAGCTTTTCGGCATTGGCTTCAATTTCCATCGTTTCGGTATCAATACTATCGAGCGCCAGCTCCATACGAGCTTCATTTTTAGCGGTTTGCTCATTTAGCCGACTAACCATCTCATCATGGGTCTGGTCAAGACCACCCGTCTCGAACTGCTCGAGAGCATCCGCAATTCTACCCTGCCATTCGGCCCGCTCGCTGGCACGCATTGCCTCTTTAGCCTCTTGGATTTTGTGATCCTTTTCTCGCATAAACGCCTTCTTCACTTTCAGCGCTTTTTCGTAGGCTTGCTCAGCAAATTGCAGCTGTTGTTTCGAAGTAGAAAGGTTTTCCTTCGCTTTTTCAAGCTGCATAGCATAGCCTTCGGCAATATCATCGCGATCTGCCTGAATGGCTGACTTTATCTTCGCTGTTAAATCTTTAATCTTTTTCTCCAGCTTATCTACTTCTTTCTGGAGCATAATTTTATTCGCTTTCACTGTAGCGATATTCTCATTCATCTGGGGAATCTGATCATTTAAATCCCGAATATTCTGCTCAAGAATTAACTTCGGATCTTCCATTGAACTTACAAATCCACCAAATAGCGACTTGATTGCACGAATAAATCGTTTAAACATGGTATTATTACTTTTAATTGATATTGCCCTTACCCTATCAGTTCTATTTCAATTATAAATATACTTCAAATATTTATGAAAGTATCACTTTTCAACTTACGTAAAGGATATCGAAATGTTATACCAATTTTAAAAAAACAGTCCCGCCAGCTTCTCTTTCAGATAGAAATAACCATAACCCGATACCTTCCTATTTTACCCTGCGTTAAAATTTACTATCCCGATCAAATTAGTTATACTTGCATTGCTTTAAATCAGCATTTAAGCGACCAAAAGGGCTCCCCCCCCATTTATGGCAACAAGTTTAAAGTGGCATTTCCATAACCTCAGCAACGCTATTGCTTTAGCTTTCTGAAAGACGCTCCTCTCCGGAGATTTAGCATTTATAAGTGTTCCACCAAAACAAAAATTAACACAACAAAACTGTAGTAGATGAAAGAGTTTATCGCCAACTTCTTTGAAAAGTATGGATTATCATTCATAATGGTTGCCAGTTATTTTGGCTCGGGATCCATTTTTATCGCCAGTCAAGCCGGAGTGGAATACGGTTATGTTCTTATTTGGGCCGTTATTGGAGCGGTTCTGTTAGGCTTTATGGCTCAAGATATGAGTGCCCGATTGGGAATTTTTGGTGATACATTGATGACCTTCATCCGTAAAAAGCTCGGCAAAAAAGGAGCCCTTACCATTGCGTTATTTTTATCGGTTGGATGTATTGCCTGGACGCTGGGACTTACGGCTGCTGTTGGTAAAAGTTTTGAAATTCTATCCGGTGGAGCGGTCTCATGGCAACCCCTTGCTATCGTTACGGGCATCTGTGCTATTCTGGTCGGTGTCCTTAATTATTCGTATGTCGAAAAAGTCATGACGGCCATGATGTTTCTGTTGTTGGTGTTGTATCTGGTTGTAGCAGGAGCCAGCGAACCTTCCTTGGTCGATACCATGAAAGGCTTTATCCCTTCCATTCCGGATACCGGCGCTATGGTAATGGGAGCTGCCATCCTTGGAACGACTGCGCTATGGCCTAACTTTTTTCTGGAATCTATCCTCGTAAAACAAAAAGGATGGAATGACCAAAAACACGTTCGAATGATGCGCACTGATCTTAGCCTTGGCTATACGGTTGGTGGACTTATCACCCTAGCCATTATTATTGTCTCGGCAGCGGTATTACGTCCTGCAGGTTACACCGAACTCTCTTCATTTATTGCTCCGGGTGAAGCCCTTGAAATCGTGCTCGGACAATGGGCCATGATCGTTTTTCTCATTGGGGTGATTGCAGCCGCCTTTAACAGCATTGTTCCCATTATGTGGACCGTCCCTTTTATGATTCTTGAGGCACTCGACATTGATCACGAAGAAGGAAGCAGCAAAACGTTTAAAATAATTTTTGCCGGATCTATTGTTATTGGGATGTTTTCACCGCTCGTCTCGGAGATTACTGGGCTAAGCGTTGTAGAAATGGTGACTTTATTTCCTGCCTATAACGGTGTTTTTGGATTACCGATCACCGCAGCATTACTTTTCTGGGCTGTCAACGACAAAAACCTAATGGGCGATCGAACAAATAACTGGAAGTTGAACCTTGCAAATGTCGTATTAGTACTCTTTTCAATTTATATTGCCATCAATTCTGGAAGAGGGGTTCTCGAGGCAATTTTCGGTGGAATGCTGGCATAAAACCTATTCCTAATGACTTTACTAACTACTTTTGTGCTTGGAGGAACCTCCGTTAGTGTGGCAATGCTTATCTTGCTGATCATTATCGCCCTGATTGGCGGAGTGTGTATCACGACCATAGGCCCAGGCGGTATTTTCGTAACCATCGCTCTTTTTGTGTTATTGCCGCTGGATCCCGGAACCGTAGCAGGCACAGCAAGTGCGATGTTTATTGCTACAGGCATTGTAGGGAGTCTGGGCTACCTCAGATCTGGACAACTAAAAGGGAAAGTCGCATTTAAAGCGGCGATGGTTCTCAGTTTAACTTCAGTTGCAGGAGCATATGCCGGCTCCGAAATAAATAAGCTTTTAGACACGGCAACGTTCGCAGTTATTTTGGGACTGTTCGTATTCTTTACCGGCCTCATCATCCTTTACCGACAATACAATGAACTTACTCCCGACAAAAGGCTTGATATCGACAGCTTTAAAGGACTTGTTTGGATGGGATTTGTTGGAGTTGCTGTAGGTTTGCCCGGTGGATTATTAGGCGTTGGCGGACCCGTTCTGGCCGTACCTCTGTTGGTTGTTTTGGGAGCCCCAATGCTACTCTCGGTTGGCCTGGCACAAGTTCAATCCATTTTTATTTCGGGGATGGCCACAATAGGTTATTCCATTCAGGGAGCAGTAGACTGGACGCTGGCCGGTATTTTAGTCATACCATTGCTAATTGGTACCGTAGGTGGATGGTATATAGCTCAGCGAATACAAGTTAAAAAGCTCAAAGTAGCCCTGGCATTGGTACTTGTAGCACTGGGAATCTATCTGGTTAGTGGGGGCACTACCCCGGGCGGCTAAAGAAAGTCAGCCAATTAAATTATGTATGCCCTCACGATCAACGCGATGCGTAATCATATTTATTGCTTTGGGCTTGTTATCGCTGATGCTAAAAGAATCCTGCAGATACTCTTCTGAAATTTCAACCAACGATTGATCATTCACATAACCGGTAACTAATGGCTCTCCCTGCTCTACCCTGGCCCCTATTTTATGATGCAGCTCAATTCCTGCCGCCGGATCAATAATATCGTCTTTTTTCTTACGTCCAGCGCCCAACTCCAGCGAGGCCATACCAATGTTGTAAGCATCAATTTCAGTAATATATCCTGCTTGTGGAGCTCCAAACTCAAATGAATGATCAGCATGGTCATAGGCAGAAAAATCTTTTAGCACGCTGGGATCACCGCCCTGCTCTTCAGTAAGCTCAAGCCACTTTTCAAACGCCTGCCCATTTTCCACAGCTTCATGACTCATCTCTATTCCTTCCTCAACAGATTCCGCTTTACCACCAAGCATGATCATCGTACCAGCCAGCATGTGGGACACCTCCATTACATCATCAGGGCCGTTGCCTTGGAGACCATCCATCGACTCCTCTACTTCCAGCCAGTTACCAATTTTATATCCCAGCGGCTGGTTCATATTTGTAAGATAAGCAATGGTTTCTTTTCCAAAATCTTCCCCAATAGCCACCAGCGTCTCGGCTAATTTCTGAGCATCTTCTTTCGTTTTCATAAACGCACCTGATCCAAATTTCACATCCAAAACCAAAGCGTCAATACCTTCGGCCAACTTTTTACTCATAATGCTACCCGCGATCAAAGGAATGGATTCTACCGTCGCCGTGACATCCCGCAGCGCATATAATCGTTTATCTGCAGGAGCCACCTCCTCGGTCTGTCCCGCCATCACCATACCACACTTTTCCAGAATTTGCTGATACCGCTCCAGCGTCATATCCACATTGAAACCTGGAATCGACTCCATTTTGTCGAGCGTTCCGCCGGTATGTCCCAGGCCACGACCCGAAATCATGGGCACCGGAACGCCCCAACTGGCGACAATGGGCGCCAAAATAAGGGAAAGTTTATCCCCAACGCCGCCGGTAGAATGTTTATCCACCTTTTTACCGGAGATCTGACTTAAATCGAGCACGCGTCCCGAATGCAACATTGAATGAGTCAACGCTGCAGCTTCATCCTCATTCAATCCATTCAAATATGAAGCCATTAAAAATGCACTCATCTGATAATCAGGCACCTCATCTTTGGTATATTGATCGATCAGATAGGCAATCTCATCTCTGTTTAATGGTTGGCTATCTCGCTTTTTACGAATTAATGAAACTGTATTAAACCCTTTGGATGTCATATAATGATATCTTTAATTATTCGGTGCTAAATATTCTTTCTAACATGCTATCAACCTGATGATCAACGTTTTAGCCGATAAATATCTATATAATATACAGGCTTATCTACCTGAAAGCATAAATTTACAACTTTTTGATCCGGCCCGGGGTTTACCAGCCAAGGTTGACCAAGCCCATGCCATACTTGTCCGTACGGTGATCCCCATCAACAAAAAGAGCCTGTCAACTATTCCATCGCAGCTGGAATTCATTGGCACCGGTTCATCGGGCACCGATCACGTGGACCAGCAGTATCTAAGCAAACATAATATTCACTTTGCTGATGCCGCCGGGTGCAATGCCCGATCGGTAGCCGAATATGTGGCTGCGGCGCTGCTTCTTTGGGCAGAAAATCGAAGCAAAGACCTTTCGAATCATTCCATCGGAATTATTGGCGTTGGACATGTTGGAACTGAGGTCCATCAGCTATTAGATCGATTGGGATGGCAGACGGTCCTTTACGACCCCCCTCGTGAAAAGCGCGACCCTGACTTTTGCTCGGTAAACCAACAAGAAGTGCTTGATTGCGATATTTTAACCTTCCATACCCCACTCAATCGCGGTGGTAATCATCCAACATTTCATTGGCTGGACGAAAAAAAATTGTCTACCAACACCTACCATCTTGTTATAAATTCAGCGCGTGGAGGTGTAATAAGCGAAAAGGATCTGCTTAATGCCATGAAAACAGGCACCGTTCGGGATGTCATTATTGATACTTGGGAAGATGAACCAGAGATCCATCCAGATACCGCCGCAGTAGCATTCCTAAAAACACCGCATATTGCTGGATACTCGGTGCAGGCCAAGCAAAATGCCTCTAAATTTATTGCCGATGAGCTTATCACCCATTTTAATTTAGCGCCGCCTCAACAAGAAGACGAACATTCTGTGACTACATTCGATCGTGATCTTTCCCAGTTCCATTCACTTTCTTCACTGCTGAGCGAGCTTCATCCCATAAAAAAATATGAGACGCAACTTGAAAAAATTATTACAAAAAGTCCGGAGAATAGCGGAGAGCAATTCAACAGGTTACGTGCCGAATTTCCCCTGAGACAGGAGTTTAACAATATCCAGTTACCGGAAAGTTATTTGGTCAAATATCCAGTTCTGACGAAGTTAGGATTTTCTCAAATTAGCTGATGCCAAAAAGTCGGAACGCATTCTCATCTGTTAATACCTCTACTTCTTCGACCGGTAAATCCATCACCTCGGCCAGCCGCTCCGCGGTATATTTTACAAAGGCAGGTTCGTTCCGTTTTCCTCTTTTGGGATGTGGAGCCAAATAGGGTGCATCGGTTTCGAGAATCATTTGATCGATTGGCAGTTGTTTCACCGCTTCATCAACGTTGGCATTTCTAAAGGTAAAAATACCTCCTATTCCCAACGCCAATCCCAAGTCGATAGCACGTTTGCCCTCTTCCTCGGTTCCCGTAAAAGAGTGCCACACCCCCGATAGGTTTCCATCCTGTTGCTCTTCGATAATGTCAAGCAGGTCGGTGGTACTATCGCGGTTGTGAAGCACGATTGGCTTTTCTACAGCTTTGGCTACACGACAGTGCATCCGCAGGCTCTCCTTTTGCTGCTGCTTGTAGCTCTCATCCCAATAATAATCCAGTCCCGTTTCTCCCACCGCCACGAAATCATCTTTGCGACACAGCTCGGCCAGTGTTTCTTCATTCGTTCTTTTGCCATCATTGATACTGGTGGGATGAATACCAGCCATTTTGTGAAAGTGAATGTTGGGATGGGACAGCTGCTCCATTTTGGGTAACGAATCCAGATCGATGGCCGGCAGAAAAATATGAGTTATCCCGGCATCGGCGGCCCGGCCTAATACTTCATCAAGGTCATTTTCAAACTGGTCGAGATACAGGTGGCAATGGGTATCAATCACGATTGTTGCAGGGCTGGATCAGTGTGATAGGTTACCAGTCGTTCCATGGGATTCTTTATAAAAAGTCCTGCTCTGAGACCATGCCCTTGCAGAATCTCTTTAATTAAATCTTGGTAAGCAAAGGCCACCGAACCAATAAACCGAACCTCATAATCTTCGGCATTGGTGTAGTTCAATACAATCCGCGAAACAAAACTTTCAAACCCCTCTCGCAGCATCTTTTTCACAAAAGGATGATTGGCATGTTCTCCCAGAAACGACCCGTAAGATGCAATAAAACGACTTTTCTGATCTCCGTCGTATAATCCTTTGGTGATGTAATCAAGCGACATATTATAATTTTTCTCCAGATCGTCTTTCAACTCATCCGGCAGTTCAAAACGGAAATACTTGTTTATAAGCTGCTTTCCAAAATATCCAGCACTGCCCTCATCCCCAAGGATAAACGCCAGCGAAGGAATATGTTCGAGGATTTTTTCTCCGTCGTAAAGGCAAGAGTTGGAACCGGTTCCAAGAATGCACGCAATCCCGGGCTGGTCTAAAAAACAAGCTCGTGCCGCTCCCAGCAAATCGTGCTCAATGTGATTTTCTGAATCCGGGAAACATACTTCAAGGGCATCCTTCAATACTTGGTATTTCGATTCACTGTCACAACCGGCCCCATAGAAAAAAATTTCTTCAATATGCTCGTCAAGCTCGGGCAGTAAATGCTCCTGAATAACTTTTTTAATGCTCTCGGTAGTATGATAATAGGGATTTAATCCCTCTGTAAAAATTGTTTTTGGGGCCCCGTTTACCAGACACCACTCCGTTTTAGTGGCTCCACTATCGGCAATAAGAATACTCATAAGTCACTTTTCTTTAATTGATTCCGCGCCAAATCTAAGGAATTTTAACGCCATCCTACAACTGTAGATCTGCAATAGAGACTATCGCAAATTCTACCTATAATTAGCCGTTGATACAATGTATAAAAATACTCTTATGGGATGAAATTAACCTACAGCAATTACCTGAAAATTGACGAACTTCTGGAACTGCAACAACTACAGTCGGAGCCGGAAGAACACGATGAAATGCTCTTTATAATCATCCATCAAACCTATGAACTGTGGTTTAAACAGATTCTGCACGAGATGGACAAGCTTCGGGAGGATTTAAAAGCAGGTAAAACTTGGGGCGCTGTTAAAACGATGAAGCGCATTTTAACCATCTTGAAAACGATGGTTGCCCAAATTGATATTCTGGAGACAATGACGCCCTTGGAGTTTGACAGCTTTCGTGGCTTTTTGGATGAAGCCAGTGGATTTCAGTCAGTGCAATTCCGTGAGGTAGAGATGATATGCGGGCATCGATCAGAGCATATCCTCGAAGTCCATAAGGATCAGCCGCAATATGTTGAGCAGATGAAAAATCGAATGGAAGAACCAACCCTGTGGGAATGTTTCTGTCAGTTTTTACAAACGAAGGGGTATGAGGTGCAAATGCCCGAACGTAAGCACACGAACGGACTGCTGTATGATGCATCCCCCAAAAACCAACGGGTACTGCTCGATATCATGCAAAATGATCAGGAAACGGCCATGCTTTGCGAGTTGTTTGTCGATTTTGACGAGGGCATGCAGGAGTGGCGCTACCGTCACGTTAAGATGGTTGAGCGCACGATTGGCAATAAAATGGGTACGGGCGGATCAAATGGCGTTGAATACCTGCGCAAAACCCTGCATCAACGTATCTTTCCCGATCTCTGGGAAATACGATCAGAAATTTAACAGCACAACATAACATTGGTTTAATGGCACACGATATAGATAAGCTGGCACAAAAACTGGGGCCGCACTATTCTCATTTTGATGTAACAAATCGATTGCTTTTTACAGGACATTCGCACCAGGCCTGGCCCGACGTTGCCCGCGAAGGATTGCAAGAAGCTTTCGATGTTACTGCCACAAATGTGGATAACAAATGGGATACAGCTTTCGAAAAAGTTGGCAAGCTCCGTAATTATCTGCGTACTTTTTATGAAGATCCTGAGGGCCTGTATTGCCTCGGACAAAATACACATCAGCTTTTGGTTTCATGGCTTTCCAGCTTTGATTTGCAGCAAAAATCCAAAATTATTACAACTGACAGTGAGTTTCACTCGATGGCACGACAGTTAAAACGCCTCAAAGAAGAGGGACTCGAAATCGTCACTGTTGAAGGTCATGCTGATGATATCACAGAACAAATTAAAAGGGAGCTGGACGAACAGGTTTCTGCGGTAATGCTGTCGCGGGTCTATTTTAACAGTGGGATTATCAACCAACAAATCAGCGAAATTGCAAAAGCAACACGAGCGCATAACGTTCCCTTTTTGATAGATGACTATCACGGTACCAACGTTGTTCCCCTCTCTATTTCTGAGGAAAACCTTGAGGATTGCTATGTATTAATTGGAGGATACAAGTACTTGCAATGGGGCGAAGGGAATTGCTTTCTACGTTATCCCAAAGATTGCAAACTGCGTCCTGCCATCACGGGCTGGTTTGCCTCTTTTAGTCAGCTCGACAAGGCTAAGGATGAAAAGGTTTCTTATACCGACGACCACCAGCGTTTTGCCAGCGGCACCTTTGATTCGACTTCACAATTCCGTGCGGCCAAAGTGGTAGAATTTTTTGAGCGAATGGACCTAACTCCTCAAGTGCTCCATAAGCAATATCAATCACAAGTCAGATTGCTTCGGAATGAATTTTTAGCTCCTAATTTCGATCCCGAAGTTATTTCGCTTGCTCATCAAGAGCCAATCGAGAACATTGGTGGATTTCTGGCGTTGCGATCTCCCTTTGCCAGAACATTAAGAGCTAAACTGATGGAAGACGGTGTATTCACCGATGCACGCGGCGATATTCTACGCTTTGGCGTGGCACCTTACATCACCAGCAAGCAAATCCATCAGGCGATGGATAAATTGGAAGAAATTGCCACGACTATCGATCCTTAATTGTAAGGATTGCAAGGTACAATGGTCTTACTTAAAAAGTGCCTACTCAGGCATTAAGAATAAAAACGTTCAGAAACTCAATCTTCGTTAACTTTATGCCTTAATGGTAAAGATTATTTGAAGATAAGCTGACACTACGTTGTCATTATTATTTGATATATTGTCCCATGAAATCACAAAAATTTAATTACTCTCTCATTTATGTCTGACAATAAAGATCGCGAAAAGGCTCTGGAAATGGCCATTGGCCAAATCGAAAAACAGCATGGCAAAGGTACAATAATGCGGCTTGGAGAAGAAGCCCGCTCCAATGTGCCCAGCATATCTACTGGCTCTATTATGGTGGATTATGCCCTTGGCGTTGGAGGTGTACCCCGTGGCCGCGTTACCGAAATCTATGGTCCCGAAGCCAGTGGAAAAACGACGTTAGCCCTCCACGTTATCGCCGAAGCACAAAAGGCCGGGGGTTATGCTGCTTTCGTTGATGCCGAGCACGCTTTTGATCCCCGTTATGCCAAAAATCTGGGCATCAATACCGATGAGCTACTGGTATCGCAGCCCGATAGTGGTGAACAAGCCCTCGAAATTACGGAAACACTCATTCGATCAGCCGCCCTCGATGTTATTGTTGTAGATTCGGTTGCTGCATTGGTACCCCGGGCTGAACTTGAAGGGGAAATGGGCGACTCGCATATGGGACTTCAGGCCCGGCTGATGTCACAGGCCATGCGTAAAATCACGGGTATCATCAATAAAACACGAACAGCTGTAATATTTATTAACCAGATTCGTGAGAAAATCGGGGTTATGTTTGGCAACCCGGAGACAACTTCGGGAGGTAGAGCCCTTAAATTTTATTCATCAGTGCGAATGGACATCCGCCGAATAGGATCGCTCAAGCAGGGTGACGATGTCGTTGGAAACCGGACGAAGGTTAAAGTTGTCAAAAACAAGGTAGCCCCGCCCTTTAAGCAGGTTGAGTTCAATATTATGTACGGCAAGGGCATTTCACGGATGGCTGAAATTCTGGATATGGCGGTTGAATTTGACATCATCGAAAAACGAGGCAGCTGGTATCGGTACGGTGGTGAACCCATTGGACAGGGCACCGACAATGCCATCGAATTCCTGGAATCTGACCCCGAACTCACCGAAAATATTGAGCAACAGGTTCGCGAGCAGATGAATCCGCCTGAGGACACTACTGAATCGGAAAATGGAGAGGAAAAAGAAGATAAAGATAAGAATGCCGACGGCGATGATTAGTGATGGATGAGGAATCAGATCACAACTTGCCCGGAGTGATAAGCTCCATCAGTGTCCAAAAGCGAAATAAAGAACGCTATTCCATTTTTATTGACGAGGAGTTTCTGATCGGGGTATCCGAGCAGACGCTCCTCAAATTCAACCTTGCCAAAGGGGATACTGTAACTCATGCCTTGCTCAGAAAAATTGAACGCGAAGAGGGACGCTTTGAGGTTAAATCTTATCTAATGAAACGGTTAGGCAGTCGCGACCACTCCCGAAAAGAGCTATTTACAAAAGCTATCCGCAAGGAATATCCCAAAAACATCATTGAAAATGTGCTCGATGAACTGGAGGAAAAAGGGTATCTGAATGACGTTGGCTTTGCCCGAAAATTTGCTGCCGACAAAAGCCATTTAAATAAATGGGGACCCAATAAAATTAAAGCTCATCTCTTTAAAAAGGGCATTTCAAACAGTGTAGCTGAACAGAGCATCCAAAAGGTATTTGAGGATAAGAATATTAAAGAGCTTTTATTACATTTGGTTTTAAAACGAAAAAGACGCTTTTTGAGAGAAGAAGATTCTTATAAAAGAAAGAAAAAAGTGGTGGATCATCTTGCACGAAAAGGATATCGATCTTCAGATATCTTTAGCTGCATAGACGATTTAATGGAAGCCATTGAGCAATGAAAAATATTACCCTTGAACGCGTAATAAAATTTATTTTAGGTATTGCCGCGGTCTTTATTGTCGGGCTGCTGCTCTACTCCTACGGTACACTGGTTGGATACGCTATTGTGGCCATGATATTTAGCTATATTTTGGATCCATTGGTTAACCGAATGCAGGCGGCCGGATTGAACCGCACATTTTCTATTGTCCTTACCCTTAGTGCACTCGGCTTAATACTGGTCTGGATTTCAACAAATATCATCCCCATTGTGGCTAACCAGATGGTGGAACTTGCCAGCCAGCTTAACATTCAAAACATTGAAAATATCACTCAAAAAGTTGACCTTCTCTTAACAGAAAAATTCGATTTTATACCCGAAGGTATATTAAGTACGAATTTGGCATCCGTGCTTGAAGATCTTTTTGATGTCGGCGAAATTCCATCAGCCCTGAGCAATATTATTGGCATTTTTACCAACATTTTCTCCGCTGCATTAATCATCCCATTTGCCACCTTCTTTTTTCTTAAAGATGGTACTAAAATACGCCGTGACATCTTAAAACTGGTCCCTAACAAATATTTTGAAACGGCTCTTAGTTTGATTGATAAAATTGAAAGCCGACTGGGACTTTATTTCAGAAGTGTGATGCTGCAAAGCCTAATTATCGCTTTTACCTCATGGGTTGGGCTTTCTATTGTAGGCTTAAACAATGCCCTTTCGGTTGGTATTGCGGTGGGTATCGCCAATACCATTCCCTATTTCGGACCCATCATTGGCTACATATTATCGATTATCGTTTCTATCATTGAGATAGGAAATTTTTCGTTAGTTCTGCCTTGTGTATTGGCCATTCTGGCTGTTCAAATTCTTGACAACGTCATCTTGCAGCCTCTCATTTTCTCCCGTTCGGCCGATATTCATCCCGTGGCAATTTTATTCATTATCATGATTGGTGCCGAAACAGCAGGCATCTTGGGAATGCTCGTGGCCATCCCCATTGCTACCACCATCAAGATCACTTTTATACAGATCAGCTGGAGCTTTAATAACTACTATGTGTTTCGAGCCGGGCCGTCATCCGAATCCAGTTAGCGGCAAAAATTAGCACTTAATCTGTACACTTTTTTGTTTATCTTTGCGGCGAACTGCTAACTATTGTTCCTCTATCTTGATTAATATTGTAGTCTTTGCCTCGGGATCGGGCACCAACTTTCAATCTATCATTGATGCTGTTGAAAACGGCGACATAGCCGGTCGAATTTGTGGGCTCATTACCAATAAAAAAGGCATAAAAGCCATTCAGCGAGCTAAAAAACATGGCATTGACCACCGGTATTTAAATCCACCCGATTTTTCTTCCTACTCCAACTATGTTGAAGCGCTACAAAATCAGCTAAAAAAATGGGATCCCCAACTCATTGCACTGGCGGGATATATGATCAAGATACCACCCGAAGTAATTGAGGAATACAACGGACAAATCGTAAATATTCATCCTTCGCTGTTGCCCAAGTACGGCGGCAAAGGGTTTTATGGGATGAATGTCCACCAGGCTGTTATTGAAAATGGCGAAACCGAATCTGGATGCACCGTTCATATCGTTACCGAAGATTATGACAAAGGTCCCATATTAGGACAGCGAAAAGTGCCGGTTAAAAAGTCGGATGACCCGCAAACACTGGCAAAACGAATTCTCAAAGAGGAACACAAACTCTTTCCCGAAGTCATAGCACAATTAGCAGATCAACTGAATAAGAAATCTAACTCTTAACGCTCAAAACTAATCGTGTCACTACAACCACTCTCCGCTCTTCCCCAAAACCCGCTAACTATAAAACGTGCCCTGCTTTCGGTATCTGACAAAACGGGTATTGTTGATTTAGCCCAACAGCTGCACGCCGCAAATGTAGAAATCATTTCCACCGGCGGGACAGCTCAAAGAATCAGGGAAGCCGACCTTCCCGTAACCGATGTCAGTAATGTAACTGGATTCGAAGAGTGCCTCGACGGACGTGTCAAAACCCTGCACCCCATTATTCATGGGGGCATACTGGGCAGAACCAGTCATCAGCCCGATGTGGATGAGCTAAACCGTTTGGATATACAACCTATCGAGCTGGTTGTGGTCAATTTATACCCTTTTGAGGAAACGATAGCACAACCTGATTGTACTCCGGCCATTGCTACCGAAAATATCGATATCGGTGGACCAACGATGATCCGCGCGGCCGCAAAAAACTTTGCCCACGTATGTGTGCTTACCTCACCAGAGCAGTACAAGGAATTTAGAGAGGCCTTTGAAGAAAATCAGAATATATCTTTTTCAAAACGCCGATCGTGGGCAAAATCAGCATTTAATCACACGGCAAAGTACGATGCCGCTATCGCCAACTATTTTAATAATTTAGATGGTACTGAGGATGAGCTACCTGCTCAGCTAAATATTTCGTTGCCAAAATCACAGTCCCTTCGATACGGAGAAAACCCCCATCAAAAAGCCGCCGTGTATGGTGATCAAAATGAATTTATCGACTGTTTCCACGGCAGACAGCTTAGCTACAATAATTTTACGGATGTTGATGCAGCCCTCAACCTTATTTCTGACTTTTGGGATGACAAACCTACCTGTGCCATTTTCAAACATACCGTGCCTTGCGGAGTTGCCATAGCAGACTCCCTTGCTACCGCCTGGGATAAGGCTTTTGCCACCGATACCATGTCTCCATTTGGCGGCATCGTAGTTGTTAATAAGGAAATGGATCTGGAGACGGCCCAAAAAATTGACGAAATCTTTACCGAAATCATCATTGCTCCCAGCTATAATAAAGAAGCATTAGAACTGCTTCAAAAAAAGAAGAAAAGAAGGCTAATTACTATAAAAAAACTCCCGAACATCACCCGATCTATACAATACCGATCTATTTTTGGTGGGGCGCTCAGTCAAGAAGCGGATGGAAAAACCACCACCCAAAAGGAATTGAAAGTTGTATCTGAACGAGAGCCTACGGAAACAGAAATCAAAGATCTTCTATTTTCCTGGAAAGTTGTGAAACATATCAAGTCAAATGCAATTGTATATGCAAGGGATGGTCAAACTATTGGCATTGGCACGGGGCAGACAAGTCGCGTCGAAGCATCGGAAATAGCTATTGCAAAGGCCCGACAAGAAGGTCTTTCGCTCGAAGGTACGGCCATAGCATCCGACGCCTTTTTCCCTTTTGCTGACGGAGTTGAAGCAGCCGCGGAAGCCGGAGCAACATCTGTGATACAACCCGGGGGAAGCATCCGCGACGAAGAAGTTATTGAGGCCGCCAACAAACTAAATATGGCAATGGTCTTTACTGGCAATCGCCATTTTCGCCATTAATAACAACAAGGAATTTGGTTTTTACTTTTAATCACCATTAATTCGCAAATAGATCTACAAAATTGTATTTTCATTCTTCGAAATTATATCAGGCGATCAACTTGATTACAATTTGCTCATCTACATAATTTAACCATGAATAATAAAGCAACGAAAGAAAACAAGAATCAGCAAAATGCTGGCTGGTTCGACTGGTTATACACAGACATTGCTATCGACCTTGGAACTGCGAACACCCTTATTTATTCGCGCGGAGAAGGTATTGTGCTTAATGAGCCTTCGATAGTGGCCCTTAATTCGCATAACGAACCCGTTGCTACTGGTCATGAAGCACGGCTTATGCACGAAAAAACCCACAAAAATATCCGTACCGTTCGTCCTCTTCGTGATGGGGTCATTGCCGACTTTGAAGTGGCAGAGCAGATGATTCGTGGAATGATTGACAAGGTTAAAATGAAGTGGTACTCCAGCACGCGCCAGATGGTTGTTTGTGTGCCCAGCGGCATTACTGAAGTAGAACGCCGGGCCGTACGCGACAGTGCCGAGCACGCCGGTGCCAAAGAAGTACACCTGGTTGATGAGCCCATGGCCGCTGCTATCGGAATTGGATTAAATGTCCATGAACCGATTGGTAACATGATTGTTGATATCGGTGGTGGGACTACCGAAATTGCAGTTATAGCCCTCTCAGGTATTGTATATGCCCAGTCGGTTCGGTTAGGCGGTGACGAACTTAACGATGACATCATTAATTATTTCCGTCGCAACCACAACCTGCTTATTGGGGAACGGACAGCCGAGAAAATTAAGTGTGAAATAGGATCAGCGGCCCCTCTTGATGAGGAGCTGGACATGGAAACGAAAGGACGCGACCTCGTAAACGGCGTCCCGCGAATTCGACACGTATCATCTAAAGACGTGCGCGAAGCCATCTCTGAATCCGTAAATACCATTGTGGAATCTATTACCAAATCCCTTGAACAAACACCTCCCGAACTTTCGGCCGATATTCTCGATCGTGGTATTATGCTCACCGGCGGTGGTGCAAACCTAAAGAACCTGGACAAGCTAATTATGGAAACCACCGACCTGCCTGTCCATATCGCTGAAGATCCACTGACGGCCGTGGTACGTGGGACGGGATCCATACTCGAAGATATCGAATACTATAGAACCGTTATCTCTTAAAACCTAAAAAAGTGAATGCGATTTAAACTTCCCCGTATAGCTGATGCTAAAGATCACATCATCACGGCGCTTATTTTAGTTATAGCCATAGCGCTGATGATCGGCAGATATCAGGGAGGGATGAACAATCTTCGCAAAGCTTCGATCACCATTTTTAGTTATTTGGAAGAACCTCTTTCAAATGTTCGAATATACAGGCAGGCCCTTAAAACCAATACCTATCTGCGTAAGCAAAATGTATTACTCTTGGATGAGCTTAGCCGTTTAAGAGCGGCAGAACAGCGTAATGAAGAATTGCAGAAGCTGTTGCAGTTTAGCCGGGAAAGTGACTTGAGTTTATATCCCGTACAGATTGTGGGCAAAGAACTCAGCCAAGTTACCAACTCCCTAACGGTTGATGCGGGAAGTGAGGAAGGCATTACCAACGGCATGCCGATGGTTTCATCCGAAGGATTGGTTGGCAAGGTGATCTTAACCGCAGATGGCTACTCGCAAGTGATGCCCTATTTTAACACCTTATTTAGAGCCAGCGCCAAACTCCAGAAATCTAATGCTTACGGCATTGTCTCCTGGGATGGCGAAAGCATCTACGAGCTGCAGCTCAATTATATCCCCCAGACTGTTCGCGTTGATACAGGCGAAGTTGTTGTCACATCGGGGTACAGTAACCAATTTCCTCCCGATATACCCATTGGTAAGGTCACCAGATCGGAACCTCAAGAAGGAAAAGAAACACAACGCGTATATATAGAACCGTTTGTTAACCTGTTTGAAATAGCAGAAGGCTTTGTCGTAAAATTTGAACCCGATACCACTATTCAGCAACTGCAAGAAGACTACGAAAATCTATTACAATGAATCCGGAACGTTTTAAAAATTTTGGTATTGGGCTGGGTTTGCTTCTGATCCAAATTATGCTTTTCCGGCATCTTCAAATCATGCAGGTACAGCCTGACCTGCTGCTTATTTTTCTGGTCTGGTATATGTCTCAAAAAGACAGAACCACCGCTCTGCTAATGGCCGCTGGACTGGCATTTTTACAGGATGCGCTTCTTGATTTATGGGGATTGAATATGTTTTCTAAAACATTATTGGTTTTTGTCAGTTATAATTTTATCCCCAGAGGAGGAAAAAAACGACTGCTTATCGGACAGATATTTTTAACCATATTTGTTGTAGCGGTAATCCATAACCTGATTTTCTTAGGACTCAATTCTGTAATCGAAAACTATACCGGTGAAATATTTTTCTGGCGTCACCTGATAGGCAGCAGCATTTACACTGCCTTGGTGGCAAGCTTCATACACCTTTTTAGAACGAATTAGGAACCTCAAATGCAGTATCAACAGCGACATCATTCCCGCATAACGGTCCGCGTATTGCTGATATGTATTATCGTGTTGGGATTGATTATCCTTGGTCGCCTATTCCAATTACAAATTCTCGACTTTGAAACCTATAGTCCGCTTAGCCGTGAAAACTCGCTGCGCCAAGAAGTGATCAATCCCGCTCGCGGCCTCATCTACGACCGCAACGGCAACTTACTGGTGGATAATGAACCGATTTACTCCATCACCGTAACCCCAGCCAGCTATGACCATAAAAATACGCCCATTTTAGCTAAGTTGATGGATATCCCAGAAGAGGAGGTCGAGGAGCGCGTACAAGAAGCCCGAAATTATTCCTACTATCGCGCCTCACGCATTTTTACCGAAGTAGATTTTGAGTCTTTCTCCATCCTGCAAGAAAACATCTGGCAACTTTCTGGTGTAGGGCATCAGGTTGAAAGCAAACGACGTTACCCTATCGACAGCCTCCGGGCCTCCCATATCTTGGGATACTTGCGAGAAGTTTCAAAAGAGGAATACCTGCGAACAAAAAGTTACCACTTGGGTGATAAAGTAGGTAAAAGCGGTCTCGAAATGGCCTATGAAGAACAGTTACGGGGAAAGCTGGGCACCGAATATATAACCATCAATGCTATGGGGCAAAGCCAAGGGTCTTTTCAGGATGGAGAAATAGACGAAGCTCCCGAAAGAGGCTCTGATTTATACACAACCATAGATGCCGAACTGCAGCTGTTGGCTGAGGATCTTATGAAGGGAAAGCAGGGGGCCGTAGTAGCGATGGATCCCAGTAATGGAGCCATCCTTAGCCTGGTCAGTTCCCCTGAATATGATATCCGAAAGCTATCGGGACGCATTGACCAAACCTACTGGGACAGCATCAACGCCGATACCACCAACCCCCTTTACAATCGGGCTATTTCTGGCAAACAACCCCCGGGATCTACTTTTAAACCCTTGATGGCTTTGATGGGATTAGAGCTGGACATCATTACCGCCGATACCGAGATCGACAATCCTGGTTATTACAGACGAGGACGGCGGTATGGAGATCTCGCAGATCCGGGGAAATACAATGTTGGAAAAGCGCTGCAAGAATCGAGCAACACCTTTTTCTTTTGGCTGATGGATGAAATAGCTTCGAACGAGGGTCTCGACAAATGGCACCAAATGGCTACATCGTTTGGCCTGGGCCGGCTAAATAATATTGATATTCCCAATGAAGTAACGGGCACCATCCCCGACAGCATCTTCTTTAACCAGGTTTTGGGAGAAAACCGATGGGGTATTGGTGATCAGCTGAGCCTTGGTGTGGGGCAGGGTTTTATGGCTGTATCGCCACTACAAATGGCATTAGTGGCCTCACAGATCGGTAACGGGGGGTATAAAATACAGCCCCACCTGGTTCAGGCTATTAAGCAAAATGATGGAACCATGCTCATGACGAATCCCGATAAACATAACATTGACTGGGTAGATCCAGCCGAGGTCGATATCGTAAAAAGGGGCATGCGCCGCGTTGTCACCGATGGAAGCGGCAGGTATTACGCCGATCTGGATAGTATTGAAGTAGCAGGTAAAACAGGCACGGCTCAAAATCCACACGGTCAGGATCACGGTTGGTTTATTAGTTTCGCCCCAGTTGATGATCCCAAAATTGCTATTGCCGTACTTGTAGAAAATGGGGGCTATGGATCCATTTCTGCTGCGCCAATTGCATCGCTGCTTATTGAACACTATCTGACTGGTGAAATTGATCGGTCATACGTTTATGACTACGTAAAAAACTTTGAACCGCGTGAACACGAAACGCAAGAAGAACAAGAATTAGATGATCAATCTGCGGGAACTTAGTTGGTCGCTTGTTGCTATTTGGGCAAGCCTGATCGGTATAGGACTGGTAGCTATTTATAGTGCTACCCAAGGACCAGTTGCGGAATTTTTGCCCAGCTACATACAAGTAAATTTTTATAAACAGCTCATTTCTTTTGGGGTGGCGATAATCCTTTTAATAGGATTGCAATTTGTTAACCCTCGTTCTTTTATAGGTGGCTCATACATTTTTTATGGACTGGGCATACTGTTAATGATCATAACGCTGTTTTTCGGACGAGAAGTAAATGGAGCTAAAAGCTGGTTGGTCCTCGGCCCGTTTAATCTACAGGTAAGTGAGTTAATGAAAATTGCTACCATTTTAGCAGTTGCCAATTACCTAACCAGTCGCCGTAACATCTCGGCCGAAAATTTAAAGTCAGCTACTATTGCAGTTGGCCTTATTGTAGTACCCGCCATTTTGGTACTGTTACAAAATGATTTGGGTACTGCTATCATCTTTTTTGCCCTTATTCCCGTGATACTGTTTTGGTCGGGCCTGCCCTACGGCATTTCCCTGTTCATTATTTCTCCGGCTGTTATTGGGTATCTCACAATCATAGAATGGTACTGGGGGCTTTTAGCCGCCGTCATTATCACGCTGGCTATTTTCGTGATCCAACGAAGAACCTGGCTTACCTTCACCTCATTTGCCACTGGGCTTTTGCTGATCATTGGCATTCATATCGCCTTAAACCAGATCCTTCAACCACATCAGCGCGCTCGTATCGAAGCTTTTACCAACCCCTCTTTTGACCCACAAGGGGCAGGTTGGAACGTCATCCAGGCAAAAACGGCCATTGGCTCCGGCGGTATTTATGGCAAAGGATTTATGGAAGGGACCCAAACTCAGCTTCGGTTCTTACCTGAGCAATGGACCGATTTTATTTTCTGCGTGATTGGGGAAGAATTTGGCTTTTTGGGGGCCAGCTTAACGATCATACTGTTGCTCGCATTAACACTTCGGCTTTTAATGATGGCATCGGTGCACAAACATCCATTTGCGCAACTGGTGATGGTGGGAGTACTAACCGTTTTCTTTATCCATATCTTCATCAATGTGGGTTCGGCTACCGGGCTACTACCTGTTATTGGGATACCCCTGCCTTTTATAAGCTATGGTGGCTCGGCACTTATCACCAATACCCTGATGCTTGGAATCTGTCTGAACCTCGACTTTTATAAACGACAGTTCAGTATCTACCGGTAAGGTTTTTAATCTTCAAGCACCTTATCCGTACGCAGATTAAAACTCTGCCGGTGAAACTTGGTAGCACCATGCTTTTGCAGACCTTTAAAATGCTTTGACGTAGGATATCCTACATTAGTATCCCAGCCATAGTGGGGATACTGTTCGTGCAGCTTAATCATCCATTCATCGCGATAGACTTTTGCAATAATAGAAGCCGCTGCTATACTCATCGATTGATCATCCCCTCCCACAATACATTTATGGGGACAGAGTCCCGAACTAAAACGGTTCCCATCTACAAGTAAATAATCGGGGTTGGCCCCATTGGCATCAACACATTTATTCATTGCCCTAATAGAAGCATGCAAAATATTTAACTCATCAATTTCGGTGGGACTACAACGCTGGATCGTCCAAAATTTTGCCTTCTGTTTAATTTCGGCAGCTAATTTCTTTCGATCTTTGAGTGATAATTTTTTACTATCCCTGATTTCTTTCAAATACGTGCCCGGCTCAAAAATAACGCCTGCAGCTACCACCGGCCCTGATAAACAACCCCGACCCACTTCATCCAGTCCCATTACTCGCTCAAAATCTTCATTCCATAATTTTCTCTCAAATCGAATGCGGTCAACAGTATCAGATGCGTTTCTATTAGCCGAATTATTCATTACAATGAATTAAAATATGAACGATAGCGTTAATTTATACTCACGCTAAAGTCAACGTTTTTATCATGCATTTCAAGTATCAAAAATGGGACAGCCGATTTGCCAATAACCAGGGGAAGTCCCCCTTTGACACCCTGTGGGATACCTTCCAGGAACTACTTACCATCGCAAGTGGTGATGTGCAGAAAGCCTTGCGCTGGCTAACTGATATTGATAAAGAATACGATATCACCGATCAATTTGAGGATTATGATCTCGGAGATTTTATCAATGAGCTCAAAGAACGCGGATATATTGAGCAGGATAACCAACAAAATGTTTATGTCATAACACGCAAAACCGAACGCAGCCTGCGAAAGCGTTCCCTGGAAGAAATATTCAATAATCTCGATAAGGGTGGGGTTGGAAATCATCCCACCAACCATACCGGCAAAGGCCTTGAACGCCAACCTGAGACCAGGGCGTGGCAACAAGGCGACGACATTTCCAATATTGATAGTGTGGGAACGATGATGAACATGCTTAAGCATAGCAACATCGATCAAATGCGCCTCAATGAGGACGACATTCGCATACACGACACGGACCACTACACCTCGGTAGCCACAGTACTGCTCATTGATTTGAGCCATTCTATGATTCTTTATGGAGAAGACCGCATCACTCCTGCAAAAAAAGTAGCAATGGCTTTGTCGGAGCTCATTTTAAACAATTATGCCAAAGATTCTCTGGATATTGTAGCCTTTGGAAATGAGGCCTGGAAGGTAAACATAGAAGACTTACCCTATTTAAAAGTAGGCCCCTACCATACCAATACACAGCAGGCTTTGCAGGTTGCGCGACATATTTTGCATCGGCGCAAATTTGCCAACAAACAGATTTTTATGATTACCGATGGAAAACCTTCCTGCATTATCGAAAATGGAAAAATCTATAAAAACAGTTTTGGACTCGACAGAAAAATTGTAAATCGCGTGCTGGATGAAGGCGTCAAATGCCGCCGCGACGATATCGATATTACAACTTTTATGATTGCCCGGGATCCCTATCTTCAGGATTTCGTAAGAGAGCTTACCGAAGCAAACAAGGGAAGGGCCTACTTTGCATCACTCGATAATCTGGGCGGGTATATTTTTGAGGATTATATTCGTAACCGTAAAAAGAGGGTCAAATAAAAAAAGGCAGCCCGATAGCGAGCTGCCCTTACTTAATTTGTATGTCCACCAGATTTAAATATCGAGCTGGTCTAACACCTGATCGGTGATGTCATACTTTTCCTGAGCCTCATCAGAAGCATATAAAATAATCATATCACCCTGGCTGGTTGCCGTATTAATGACATAGGTTAACCCCATTTCTTGCGCAACAACGCCTACAGCTTCATCGATCTGATCAAGCAAAGGACTAACCAGTTCTTGCTGTTTTTCCTGGATTTCTTGCTGTACCTCGCTTTGATATTGCTGGAGTTCAGCATTAAGCTTGCCGAGGCGTTCTTCTTCTTCTTGTCGCGCTCCTTCATTCATAACATCTGCCTTTTGCTGAAACTCAGTAACCTGCTGCTGAAAATCTTGCTGTTTCTCAGTAAATTCTCCCCGCTTTCGCTCAACAAAATTTTGCAGACGTTGTTGTACTGCTTTCATCTCCGGCATTTTACTTAATATAGACTGCGGATCTACATAGCCGATTTCTAATTCCTGAGCCTGGGCTGTTGAATGCCCTGAAAAGCCAATGGCAAAAAAACAAAGTAGTGATATTGATAGTATTCGTTTTATCATAATATAATTGGGTTTCGGTTAATTCTCGTCAGATGTGTCGTTAATATATTCCATTACTTGCTGGGTAATATCTAATTTTTCGCTGGCAGCATAATAAATGACATTTTCTCCCGATCCTGTAGCTTCGTTGAGCACAAAATCAAGATCATTTTCTTCTGCGACAGCACTAATGGCTTCATCCATTTTGTTATACAATGGTTCTAAAAGGGATGAGCGACGCTGCTGTACCTGCTGCTGAAGTCCTTGCTGATATTCTTGAATTTCGGCCTCCATTTCAGCAAGCTTCCCTTCTTGTTGACGGATCTGATCCTCCGACAGGTTTTCCTGATTTTGCTGAAAGCTGGCTACCGAATCCTGAAAAGCGATGGTTCGCTGCTCGAGCTCTCCTCGTTTGCTTTGAACAAACTCATCAAGTTGACTTTCCACTTCTGCACGCCCCGGCATTTCACTCAAAACTTCCTGCGTATTCAGATATCCAATATTTAGTTGTCCAAATGCCGAAGTGCTAACGACAAATAGTAACAGAAAAAAAGCACTTACTAACTTTTTAAACATTGCAATCATTTAAGTTTGGTGTTCAATTAATTAAGCCTGTGAGTATAAAAACAATTTTTATTAATTGCTCGCTTCATTTAACGTAATACCAAGCTCTTGTAGTACTTCCTCATTTAAATTCCATTGATCATCGCCATAAAGCATACTTGAATTCTGAGCCCGGTCAAAGACAAAATCGAAGCCCTGCTCGTTAGCAATAACATTTATTGCTTCAAAAATTTTGCGCTGTATAGGTTCGAGCAACTCCTTTTGTTTCTGAAAATATTCTCCTTCAGAACTAAATTTTTCATCAATATATTGCTGCCGCTGATTAACTTTATTTTCTATTTCTTGGAGTTTTTGTTCTTTAAGGTCATCCGTATAGAGTATCTCTTTTGCTTCAAAATCCTCCTCCAAGCTATCAATTTCATCTTCCATCTCACTTAACCGATTATTCCATTCCGAGCTAAGCGTACCCAACTGTTTTTGGATGCCTTCATATTCCGACATCTGCGATAAAATTTCATCTGTATTCACATAGCCTATTTTTTGCTGCTGTGCCAAAGCTGAGCTTATGCTCAACATCACCACTAACACAACAGCAATGCTATGTGATACCATTTTTTTCACTATTCAAATGGTGCTCCAATATTAAACAGGAATTGCCATTCGCCCGGACGAACAGGGTTATTGGGGATGGGGATACCATCCAATCGGTATCCATAGCTCAAGTCAACCAGCCCGAGTATTGGCAGGTAAATACGGGTACCAAAACCAACGGCCCGTTTTACATCAAACGGTGAAAACTCTTGGTTATCGGCAAAAGCATTACCCGCATCCAGGAATGCATAAGGATGCACCTGAGCCTGTTCCTCAGTTATAGCAGGGTAACGCAACTCCATCGAATACTTGGTATATAATCGACCACCTACTGGCTGACCGTTCTCAATAGGGGAAATGGAACCATTTTGTCCACCGGGGAAACCACGCAGATCTATGTTATCGTCAAGAAAACTTTGACGCTGCTGCATCTGGGTACCCCCCAGTTTAAAGCGCTGAAAATCACTGCGCTGATCCTCGGTCAAATATCCAAGGTAACCATACTCAACGGTGTTTGTAAGCACCAGCTTGTCAATGATTGTGGTATGGTTCTGGTACTTGGATTTAAGTTTATAAAATTGTGAAAAGCCCGGCAGCGGTGGAGCAAGCTCACCCGACAAGCTCAACTTCGAGCCTGTTGTTGGGGCGATTGCATTATCGGTAGAATTGCGTTCCAGCACCTGTTTGATACTCATAATGCTTGAGGTCCCTTCTGCCAAGAACGACGCGCCGCCTTCTACATCATACAATTGATACGAAAGTTCTGATCGGTGGGTAAAATAATCGTCGGGCCAGTTCAGGCGACGTCCCAGTGACACACTCCCTGAAAGCAACTCATTTCGTGATGACATACCGCGATAGCTAATCAAATCATAGCTTGCATTTACGCCTAGTGACAGCGGCTTGCCTCCTAACCAAGGTTCTTGGAATCCTACGTTATAGCTCTGATAACCACTTCCGGTAACCTGAACGCCTAACGATAACTTCTGTCCATCTCCCGAAGGAATCGGATTCCAGCCCTCTCCTTTCACAGCACGCTGAATCGAAAAGTTATTGAAATTCAACCGCGCCGATAGAATTAATCCAATACCCTGTCCGCCAAATCCACCAGAAAACTCAAAATTATCGGTACTTTGTGATTCATCAAGACTGTAATTGATATCCACCGTATGATTTTCCTGATCTGGCGACAGGTTAGGCTGAATACCTTCTGGATTGAAATATCCTAACTGGCCGAGCTCGCGAATGGTTCGCACAATAGCCTGCTGACTATACTTTTGTCCCGGCACGGTTCGCAATGTTCGCCGAACGACATCATCGTGAGTTTTAGTGTTTCCTTCGAAAGACACCTCCTCGATATGAGCAACTTCATCCTCATAAATGCTCATATTTAGATCCACGGAATCTTCGCCGACCACTTCGATCTCGGGTTCTATTCTAAAGAACAGATATCCTACATCCCGGTACAGGCTTGTCAGGTCATCCCCCTCCTGCGAGAATTCCATTTTCTCATTAAACCGTTTCTGATTGAAGACATCGCCTTTTTCAAACCCTAAGGTCTGCTGTAGCTGTTCATCAGAATACACAGTGTTACCTTCCCACGTAATATCTCTGACTTTGTACTGGGGACCTTCATCCACTTTTAGATCTACCTTAATACCTTCAGCTGGTGTTTTCATAAATACCAGTCGTCGCTGGGTGTATGGAAAGGTATAAACGCTGTCTTCCATGATGCGAAAATCGAGGAAACCATGCTCACCATAAAATTCACGCAGGTTTTCTTTGGCCGTTTCAAACTCATCCTCTTCAAACGTTTTCTTTGAAAAGAATTTCCACCAACGATCTTCGCTAACCTCATCAAGTGCTTTTCTCAGCTGGCGCTCGCTGAATTCTTCATTTCCTTCGAAGTTAATGTCCTTAACCTCTAAACGCTTACCCGGATCAACATTGAAAGAAACAGTAACCCTGTTACTTACAGAGTCAGGTTCAGACTGTTCAACTTCAATGTCGGTGTACCAATATCCTTTATCCTCATAGAACCTCTTTATTGTACTTTTCGCTTGCGAAAGCGACGACTCGGTTACGGCATATCCACGCATCAAGGTTATCTCTTCTTCCAGATCATTACGATGTGATCGCTTGGTACCGTTTATCTCAAAATCTTCGAGGCGGGGCTGTTCTTGTACAACAATCTTTAAAGATATCCCACCCATACTGCGATCTGTTTCCTGGATTTCAACATCCGAAAACAACCCTGTTCTGTACAAACTTTTGATCGCCCGCGACAAGTCTTGCCCCGGTATGGTAATCTGTGTCCCTTCTTGCAGACCAGTGGTTCCAATGACGAAACTTTCGCGAGCCGTTGTTAATCCTTCTACCTCAACCTCCTGTACCTCTAATTGCTGAGGTCTGTTTTCTAAGGGGTTTTCAATATTTATGGATTTATCCTGAGATAAAACAGGGTTATAAGTGAAAAGAAGGACAAAAAGAGCTAATAATAATTTCTTCACGTAGTTTAATTCTTGAAACAAAATTGAGCTTACGTATTTAGATGAAAGGTTAAGATGTCAGCTCTTGAACGTATAGACTTGAGGATTTCTTTTGTTCATTATCAGAAAGTTTGCCAAATCTACGTTCACGTTGTTGAAATGACTGGATGGCTTTATACAATTCTTCGCGTCGAAAGTCTGGCCAGTATGTTTCGGTGATATAGAGCTCCGAATAGGCCAGCTGCCACAACAGAAAGTTACTAATTCTATACTCACCGCTTGTTCTAATAATAAGTTCCGGATCGGGGATATTGGCCGTAGATAAATGAGCACTTATCATTTCATCGTCAATCGCTTCGGGATCTATCTCACCGTCTTTAACAGATTGCGCCATCTTTTTTACTGCTTCGGTGATATCCCAACGACCGGAGTAACTAAGTGCCAAACATAACTGCAGGCGATCATTATCCTCGGTTAATCCCATTGCTTCCTGTAACTCACGTTGGCAGCTTTTAGGAAAACGATCGATCTGACCAATCGTTTCAAGCTTAATATTATTTTCGTTGAGATTATCAGCCTCTTTACGCAGCGAGCTGGCCAATAAACGCATAAGGGCACTGACTTCCATTTTAGGGCGCCCCCAGTTTTCGGTTGAAAAAGCATAGAGCGTCAAATGCTTAACGCCAATTTGTGCACAGGCTTCGGTGATATCTCGAACCGAATCGACCCCAACCTTGTGACCATAAGAACGGATATTGCCGCGACTTTTCGCCCATCGCCCATTCCCATCCATAATAATAGCAATATGTTCGGGAATTGCTCCTTGCTCAATCAGTGCAGATTGTGAATCCTTGTCACTGCTATTCTGTTCTTTATTTGTTAGCGAAATTGGTTTCAATGCGTAATATCCGTGTTTTATTAAGCTATCAATATTAGAGTTTTATACCCGATATTTCAAGCTAATAAAATTATAATTCTTCAAATTGTTTCGTCAAAGAAAGCATTTCTATCAATGCCAGTGCGGCTTCGGCTCCTTTATTTCCTTTATCCCCTTCCAGGCCACATCGTTGCCGCGCCTGGGTTACATTGTCTGTTGTTAAAACGCCAAAAACCACTGGCTTATTACCCTTTAAATTCAAATCCGTAATTCCCCGATTAGCAGCATCACAAACATAATCAAAATGTGGGGTATCCCCCCTGATAACAGCCCCTAACGTTACCACACCATCAGTATGACCCAATAGCTGTTGCGCAGTATATGGCAATTCGTACGCCCCGGGACAGCGGGCTATTACCATTTGGTCGTCACTAAATCCCTTACTTTTTAATGCATCTTGTGCACCAACCAGCAGTTCATCGGTAATAAAAGAATTCCATTTAGCTACTGCGATACCAATCATAAATGAGTTATCTGAGGTACTGCCCTCAAGAATATTATCTGCCATAAGTTATACTTGTATTGCTTTGCGCTGATCGGTCATCCTAATTAACCGGTGCACATATTTGGTATTAATCGTTACAACTCCAAAAAACTTCTGATATTCTTTATCCCCTCCGTGAAAATCACTGCCCCCCGTCTTCAAAAGATTATGTTCTTCCGCAAACGCCTCAACCTGTTTCTGCTTTTCATAATTGTGGCTGGGATGAATAAGCTCAATGCCATCAATACCGGCATCAACAAGCTCTTCGAGATCCTGCTCGGTATATAAGTTACTGGGATGGGCGACCACAACAGCCCCTCCCGCCTTTTTAACTGTTTCAATGACCTTGTGGTGGGAATAATACTCATTAAAAATTGTGCCCAGCGATTGATCGCTCAAGTAACGAATAAAGGCTTCTTTAAAAGAAGCAACATATCCCTTGTCGATAAGTACTGACGCAATGTGGGGACGACCAATATTACTACCGTTGGCTTCGGCTTTGACCTCTTCAATATCGATATCCAGCCCCTGTTTTGTAAGTTCATTGACAATCCATTTACCACGTTCCAGACGTGAATGATAATGCTGAACCAACAATTTTTGCATAGCTGGATGGTCAGGATCAAAGCAATAGCCCAACAGATGACATTCGCGACCACTAAAATCAGCAGTAATCTCAACCCCCGGCAATAACGTTATTTCACACTCTTTGGCAACATCTACCGCTTCTTGGTAGCCCCGAATCGTATCATGATCGGTAATCGAAATAATATCAAGCTTGTGCTTTTTGGCACTACGGACAATCTGCTCTGGAGTTGAATTTCCGTCGGATGCCGTCGTGTGAATATGCAAATCTGCTTTTGCCACGTCTAATTGGTTCCTGATAAAATTCGATTATAATTTTCACGATTGGAAAGCACTTTTACTGCTTCAACTACTACCTCATCATGAGGCAGCCAGGCCTTAGTTTGTCCCTGCTGTCCACGATAACGTGCTATAAGCTCCATATACAAACGCTTTTCGAGCGCCTTTCGCTGCTCGTCAAACTCCTGACTCTTATACTTCTCTATCTGTTCATTCAAGGCTTTAACGTGATCATCTGCCCCATCCCCCATCGTTTGTAATGTTGAATCGATTTGGGCTAAATTCTTTTCTGATGGGGTTTGATATTGAAAATCGCTGTCCAAAATAAACGAACGAAACTCCTCAAAAATCTTATCGGAACCAATCTGATCCATCAAACTATCGTGCCCTGCCGCATAATGATTAGCAAAATCAAAAAACAAATTCTGTTTCAGCAGTGAGGTTTCAAGCAAGCTTGGCTCCTGCTCTTCAATTTCTATATCAGGAGCAATCCCATTACCATCATAAACAGTACGCCCATTACGCGTTTTAAACTCTTTGCGGAGTGAGTCAGGTTTTACAACAGCACTGTTATTTTCATCATGGGTGTATGTTACCGACTGGATACTACGTCCGCTGGGAATATAATATCTCGAAATAGTCATTTTTAGTGCCGTATTATATGACAGCTCCCGCACGGTCTGCACCAGCCCCTTGCCAAAACTTTGCTGACCCATAATTACGGCCCGATCCAGATCCTGAAGAGCGCCCGCAACAATTTCCGAAGCACTGGCACTACCTTCATTTTGCAAAACCACCATTGGCAAATCAGCCGCAATAGGGGCCTCTTCGGTCCCAAAAACATTATTGTGCTGCTCCAACCGTCCTCTCGTTTCTACGACCATTTGATCTTTGGGGATAAACTTATCAACCGTTCCCACGGCTTCTTCAAGCAACCCGCCCGGATTATTTCGCAAATCTAAAATTAATCCCCGCAGTTCATCTTTTTCCTGTAAGTCTTCAATCGCACTGCGAACTTCGCGAGCTGTATTTTTTGAAAAGCGATTAAGCAATATATATCCTACATCTTCTGCTTCTCCCACCAAGCCTGCATAGCCAATGTTATTAACCTCAATGCGCTGGCGTTCCAATTCAAAGGTAAGGGGATCATCAAGACCGTATCGTTCAATTTTTACAGATACCGTACTACCAAGTTCTCCATCAATCAGTTGCTGCACTTCCTCGGGAGACAAATCTGCCACCGGTACATCATTAACCGCGGTAATAACATCTCCCGAACGAATACCCTTTCGGTGGGCCGAATATCCCTCGATGGGGGCTATGACTACAATTTTTCCTGCACGATATCCCACATCCATACCAACCCCACCGTAGCTACCCCGGGTCATAATCTCCATATCTTGCTGCTGGGCTTCATCCACAAGAACAGTATATGGGTCGAGCGACTCCAACATGGCATTGATCCCTTTGCGCATCAGCTTTTGGGGATCAACCTCATCAACATACTGCAGCGAAACCTCGCGATAGACCTCACTAAAAATGGTGAAATTCTTTTTGATGAGGAAATAGATATCCGGATTTCGTACCAGCCCCAAAACCGCCAGTGATGTCAGCACCAGCAGTCCGGCAACTACAAGTTTCCTCATCGTTTTCATTTTCGAAGACCTTATTTAATCTTCAATTGCTGTCCCACATAAATTTGAGACCCATTTAAATCATTGAGACGCTTTATCTGATTTACTGAAACGCCATGCGAATTAGCAATTTCAATGAGTGTATCATTGGTCTGTACAGTATAAGAAACTTCTGCCCCATCAGTATTGTTATTATCAGCAGAAGCCAGATACTCTTCACTTACATTCTCACCAGAGCGTTGCTTTTGTTCAAGCTCCTGCTTTTCACTGAACGACATTCCGTTAATTTGGCTGTAGAACGATTGTTTATCCTTAGACACATGAATGGTCAGCGTTTGACCCGGACGAATATAGTTTGATATGCCATTCCAAGACCGTATTTGCCAAGATTGCACATCGTACCATTCAGCAATATGGCCAATCGTATCACCATTTTTCACCTTATAACTTACCTTGGCCGAATTTGCTGGAGCATTTGACTTATTGGACTTTTGCTTGGTTGCTGTGTTCGCTCTCGGCTGATTGGAAGGTGTACTTGCAGCAACTTTATCTTCGCTCCCTGGTGCCAGGGGTACCACCACTTTCTGGCCGGGGTAAATCGTGCTTGAAAGGCTCTCATTCGTTTCATAGAGTGCTCGAACCGAGGTCCCATATTTTCTGGCAATCGATCCCAACGTTTCGCCATTGTTGACGTTATGCATTGCTACATTCTGGCTCCGCTCATCCTTGGGGATCTCCTCATAGTTGTCGACAAATTGTTCTTTAGAACCAGCTGGTAATTTCAGCGGGTAATCGTTGCCGGGCGGGGTAGCCCATCGCAACAGCTCAGGATTATAATCCTTCAACTCTTCAGTGGTTATCCCCGCCGCCTTGGCCAGATCTTCTAATGGGATTAACGGCGCTACTTCAAAAACTTCATACCCATATTCCTCATTTTCATACTCCTCCTCAAACCCAAACTGCTCGGGATCCATCTCAATCATAGTAGCTGCAATAAAGCCAGGAACATAGCCCTGTGTCTCACGCGGCAGATATGGAAACGCAGCCCAATAGTCTTCTTCTCCCGCCGCACGGATAGCTCGTTTCAACCCACGAGGACTAATATTATAATTGGCAATAGCCAAGTGCCAATCGCCCCAAATATTATATAAATCCTTTAAATGACGAGCCGCAGCACGGGTTGCTTTTTCGGGATCACGCCGCTCATCGACCCACCAATTTACTTCCAGCCCGTACATCGATCCGGTTGCACGTATAAACTGCCACATCCCAACAGCTGAGGCCCAACTGCGCGCTTTGGGATTCAACCCACTTTCAACCATCGCTAAATGAATAAGCTCGGTCGGCACTCCTTCATCCTCAAAAACTTCCTGCATCATCGGGAAATACTTCTTTGACCGCTGCAACCAATTCTCCATCACCTCGGGACGTTTCAGTGTATAGTACATGAGGTGACGATTGACCTGTTCATTTTGCACCAGTGGTACTTCTGTTTTAGGGGTTGTGATATCCTCGGGAAGAACATACCCCTCACTTTCATTCATCCAGTCATCCTCTTCGGAATACAGCTCTTTTTGTATAGCAAAAACTTCACCCTTCACTTCCTTAGAG
Source organism: Bacteroidota bacterium (assembly GCA_051746985.1). Taxonomy (GTDB): domain Bacteria; phylum Bacteroidota; class Rhodothermia; order Balneolales; family Balneolaceae; genus Fodinibius. Next base: position 53,465 of record JBNJFP010000008.1, on the reverse strand, counting down.
GAATCCTCAACGCCATAAAATTCACGGTATTCGGTCATCACCGATCGATACAGTTCGCTAAACCGCTTGTTAGTTTGTACCTCGGGATAGGTATCAAGCAGGGCCTGCATCTCATTCAGGGCATCTGTGATGTGCGTTTCGGCACTGAGGGGATCATCCTGAAGCTGCGCCTCAATTGCATTTACGTGGATGCGGTAAATATCGGCAATGCGGCGCATCACATCCTTTTGGAAATCATCCAGTTCAATATTTGTTGGCGTTTGATCCACGGTCGGCTCATCATCGGCCGTCATGGGATTATTATAAGGCAGCAGTTTTGGCGACATCGGGGTTTCTTCGAGCTGGATATCTTCCTTTTCCTGGGCAAGTCCAGGCACAATGCCAACCATAAAAATGAGTATAATTAGGAGATGTAGCTTATTATGCATAGCAATCTGTAGTAAAAATTTTCGAATTATCCTTTTATCCTCATGAGAATAGGGCCCAAATTTAGCGTCGACTCCGTGTTTCCGTCCACCGTTGAACTAATGGCCAACGCCTGCCGGTACCAAAAGCTTTATCACTCATCTTAAGTGACGGTGCAGCTTGGAAACGCTTATATTCATTACGATCCACCAGCCGAACGATCTTATTTACCACCTCACTATCAAATCCCTGTTCAGTAATTTCTGAAACCGACAGCTGTTTTTCAATATACGCTTCCAAAATAGGATCTAAAATATCATATTTTGGCAAACTATCAGCATCTTTTTGATTGGGACGTAGTTCGGCGCTTGGCGGTTTATTTATAATTGCTGATGGGATGATCTCTTCACCATAATACTCTTCGTTCAGCCAACGAGCCATCTGATAAACCTCAAGCTTATACAAATCGGCAATCACGCCCAACCCACCGGCCATATCTCCATAAAGCGTACAATATCCGGTGGCCAATTCTGATTTGTTGCCAGTATTGAGCAGCATATTGCCAAACTTATTGGAATACCCCATCAACAGCGTGCCGCGGATGCGAGGCTGCAAATTTTCTTCGGCCACCCCAAAATCTGTCTCCTCAAAATAGGGCTCTAAAGCACTATCAAATTCATCATAAATATCTGCGACCGGTATTTCATAACAAGTAATGCCGAGGTTTTCCGCCAGCTTTTGCGAATCGGAAACACTGCCCTTCGATGAAAATTCCGAAGGCATCGTAATTCCAACCACCTGCTCAGAACCCACTGCTTCGGTAGCGATAGCTGCAACCAGTGCCGAATCAATACCACCACTTAATCCCAAAATAACGCTATCGGCAATCCCTGTTTTTTTGAGATAATCTTGTAGCCCCAGCTTTAAGCCGTTAAACATCTGTTCAATCTTTCCGGGGACAGCAGCTGGTGCTGGCCCTACATTTTCTAACGTTCCGAATTCTGGTCTCCAATCGAGATCAATATTTGCAACCTGAAAAAGTGGTGCCCTACCTACAACATTAGCATTGCTGTCAACGGCCATGGAATCGCCATCAGAAATAAGCTCCGTATTACCTCCGACCTGATTCGCATAAAAAACGGGGACCTCCAAACGCCGGGCATGCTGTTGAAGCATTTTTTGGCGCTTACGGGGCTTCTCTTTGGTATAGGGAGAAGCCGATAGATTGAAAATAGCCTGTACCCCTTTTTGGGCAAGCTCTTCGGCCGGATTTACATTATAAGTTACATATGGGAGCTCAAAATTGTGCCAAATATCTTCACATACGGTAACCCCAATTTTTATTCCGTCACACTCAACACACTCAAAAGACTTTCCAGGCTCAAAATATCGCAGCTCATCATACACATCATAGGTAGGCAACAAGGTTTTATGGATTTCTGCCAGACGCTCACCATTTCTCACCAGCAATGCGCTATTAAAACAGCTACGACCAGTGGCATTATTATTGGGCGTGATCGACCCAAACAATACTGCTGTATCGCCTGACTTTACTTTAATTCGGTCGTTGGCCTGATACACTGTATCCAGAAAGGCCTGGCGCTCCAGCAAATCCATTGGGGAATAGCCACAAGTCACCAGCTCCGGCAGCACCAACAGATCAATTCCATCCGATTCAGCCTTTCTCATGGCTTTTTCAATCAGCTTTAGGTTACCCTCTATATCGCCAATTGTCGGATTTAATTGTTCTAATCGAATAATCATTGAATCAATTTTTAATCTGCTGAATATACTTTATCGCCACGTAGCCAGGTTTCCAGAACCTCCGTTTCCCAAATTTCAATCTCCGAGACTTCAAAAAGATCGCGATCGACAAGAATAAAATCAGCCCACTTACCGGGTTCTAAACTACCAAGCTCATTTTCCTGATGGGCAGCATAAGCGGCATCCAGCGTAAAAGAACGCAGGGCCTGCTCTCTTGTCATACGTTCGGATGGATACCAGCCCCCCTCGGGTTCTCCATCGTGATCTTGTCTCGTTATAGCCGAATACAAGCCATAAAACGGATTTACATGCTCGACAGGAAAATCAGACCCCGAGGAAACGGTAGTACCCTGATCAATAAATGTTTGCCACGCATAGCCGCCTTCAATTCGATTGGGGCCCACGCGATCTTCGGCCATATTCATATCGCTAGTAGCATGGGTGGGCTGCATGGATGCAATAATATTAAGTTCATTAAAACGGGGGATATCCTGCTGGGAAACAATCTGTGCGTGTTCAATTCGATTTCGTAATCCCTGTTCTCCCAAACGGTCTTTGGCATGTTCAAAGGCATTAAGCACTTGCCGATTTGCCGCATCCCCGATAGCGTGAATATTAGTTTGAAAGCCGGCGTCCATCGTTTTTAAAACCATCTCGTTCATTTCTTCCTGCGTATGAAATAACAACCCGGTATTCTCCGCATCGTCGGAATATGGCTCCAGCATAGCGGCACCGCGACTACCAAGGGCGCCGTCCCCATAAATTTTTACGCTTTGCAGCGACAGCAAATCATTAGCATAAGAATCAATAGGACCATCTTTTGCAAGCTCATCAAAGGTATCTCCCGCACCGCTTATCATCGCGTAAATACGGGTAGTAAGTTCGTCGTCATCAGCAAAGCTTTTATATAACTCCCAAGCCTGAGCCGATACCCCCGCATCGTGGACACTGGTCAATCCTTTGCTACGCATGTGTGCCAGAGCATTCTCCAGCGCCATCTGCTGCTCTTCGGGGGTTGGCTCGGGGATATGCTCGTTGATCAGACTCTCGGCCTCATCAATAAATACACCTGTGGGTTCTCCATTTTCATCGCGAATAATTTTTCCTCCTTCGGGCGCTTCGGTTTCTGCGGTGATACCTGCTATCTCCATAGCTTTGGTGTTGGCCCATCCAGCGTGGCCGTCAACGCGGCTCAACCAAACCGGTCGATCGCTCACAACGTTATCGAGATCTTCGGCCGTGGGGAAATCCCCATCTCCCCAATGCGTGTTATTCCACCCGCGTCCCTCGATCCATTCCAGTTCGGGATTTTCAGCTGCATACTCCTCCACGTGATTCAAGGCCTCATCCAATGATCTGATGCCGCTCAAATCTACATTCATAAGCATGGTTCCCAATCCCATCACATGCGCGTGCGCGTCGATCAACCCCGGCAGCATCACCTTGCCTTCACCATCGATCACTTCTTGATTTCCGCCGCTTTCGAAGGTCGTATCCTTATACACATCAAGCACTTTTCCATCTTTGAATGCCAAGGCCGAAAACTCGGTAAATTCGCCTTCATAAAAAGTGTAGCCCTGAACATTCTGTATCACAGTAGTTTGAGAATCGGGTGATTGCTGGCAAGAAACGGCTACAGCTGCCAAAAAAAACACGGGCAGGAAGGATAATCGAAAGGTGAACATAAACATAGATATGGTTAAAAATTGAGCATCTAAATTTATAATAATCCCGTTAGGATAAAAAACAGATTGTGATCGATTTAACGATCAACTATTACAACACCGGATAATTAAACCGTCGATCCCAATCGTTTAGTTTTTGCACAAGGCTGGACGGGGCAAAGTTAATTTCCGAGAGTTCTTTGAGCGGAACCCATTGCAAATCGCGCAGCATCTGGCGATCCCAAGACAACTCGGGATCCTTACCAAGTTTTTCCTCGCCGCTTGTTCTTTTAACTTCAAAAAAACACTCCACGGCGTGGTACGACTTTTTCAACAATTCGTTAACATGCACCAGCTCATGAACTTCCACCGAAAGATTAGTCTCCTCCCTAAACTCCCGTTTCAAGCAATCCTTCATCGACTCACCAAAGGAAAGTCCACCACCGGGCGGCATCCAGACCAACTTATCTGAAATGGGTGAATGGATTTGCGCCAATAAAATTTGATCCGCCTGAATCAACAGTCCACAAACACGAACTCGTAACTTATTAGCGAACGGCTGATCCGGAGACATAGCTTAATTATTTAGTTGATGACAACTTTTTCCCTTTTAATAGGCTCAGCCAAATCGTGCTCTTTGGCATGTTTGAGGGCTGCCTTTACAAAATCCACAAAAAGCGGTTGGGGATTATTTACTGTTGAACAATATTCGGGATGGAACTGCACACCTACAAACCAAGGATGATCGGGAATTTCAACAATTTCAACCAAGTCACGCTCGGGGTTAAACCCAACCAGATTCATTCCATCCTCAACCAATTTATATCGTAAATTATTATTCACCTCGTAACGGTGGCGGTGCCGCTCCTGAACAAGCTCCTTGCCATACGCTTCAAATGTCTTAGTCCCTTTTTTGATTTTACAATCATACAGCCCCAATCGCATGGTTCCGCCCTTATCTTCAATATTTTTCTGATCGGGCATAAGGTCGATAATGGGATATTCTGTATCCTCATCAAACTCGGTGCTATTGGCCGTATCCCATCCACAAACATTGCGGGCATACTCGATAACCGCACACTGCATGCCCAGACAAATACCCAAGTACGGGATCTCATTTTCTCGGGCATATTTCGCTGCAGCCAACTTCCCATCGATTCCACGTGCACCAAAGCCGGGCGCAACCAATACGCCGCTCACACCATCAAGCTTGTCACTGACATTTTCGTCCGACAAGTCATCCGACTGCACCCAACAAATATCTACTTCGCAATCGTTTACCGCACCGGCATGGAAAAAGGCCTCCACAATAGATTTATAGGCATCATGATGCTCAACATATTTACCCACCAGCGCAAGGGTTATTTTGGTGGATGGATTTCGAACCGCCTCTACAAATCCCTTCCAGCGTTCGAGATCAGCATCACCCGCATCCAATTTTAACTTCTGTATGACGCGGCTATCCAAACCTTCATCTTGCATCAACAGTGGAACCTGATAAATGCTTTCCGCATCGAGAGAAGCAATCACATCTTCATATTCTACGTTACAAAACTGAGCGATCTTATTACGTATGGTATCGTCAAGCTCGTACTCCGATCGTGCTACAATTACATCGGGCTGGAGCCCACTTTCGGAGAGCGTTTTTACCGAGTGCTGGGTGGGTTTGGTTTTGAGCTCACGCGCAGCCGATAAATATGGTACCAACGTCAGGTGAATTGATAGCGTATTTTGCCGCCCTACATCGTAGCGAAGCTGACGGACAGCCTCAATATAGGGCAGACTTTCGATATCGCCCACCGTTCCGCCAATCTCAGTAATCACTACATCGTAATCCCCGGATTCGCCCAGCGCCACAATATGAGATTTTATCTCGTCGGTAATATGCGGAATCACCTGCACCGTTTTCCCCAGATAGGCACCCTGGCGCTCTTTCGAAATAACATCGTTATAAATACGCCCGGTAGTTACATTATTTTCTTGTGATGTCTTAATATCCAAGAACCGCTCATAATGCCCTAAATCCAGATCGGTCTCGGCCCCATCTTCGGTCACATATACCTCTCCGTGTTCGTAGGGATTCATGGTACCGGGGTCGACATTTATATAGGGATCAAGTTTTTGAACCGTCACACTTAATCCGCGTGCAACCAGCAGTCGCCCCAGCGAGGCACAAATGATTCCCTTTCCCAGTGAAGATGTAACTCCGCCCGTTACGAAGATATATTTGGTGGCCATATCAGATCAGTTAGTTGAGGTAAAGCTAAAAATAGAATGTTTCGGATCACCATTCAAACATGAATAAGTAATTTTTAAAAATTTATCCCAAGATCCGCCTTAATTTTGTGGCTCAGGAATAGTATTATTATCCCAATCTGAGATCAAAATAATTCGCCTGAATGAACTTTTCACACCTCCATAACCACACGCAATTTAGCATGCTCGACGGGGCCGCGAGCATCAATCAGCTCATCAAGAAATCTAAAAAACACGGTATGCCCGGCATTGCCATTACCGACCACGGTAATATGTTTGGGGTGCCCGAGTTTGTGAATACGGCCAATAAACACGATGTAAAACCCATTATTGGCTGTGAGTTTTATATCACCCCCTCGGGGATGGAGGACAAAAAAGACCGCACCCGCTACCACCAGGTATTGCTGGCCAAAAACATGACGGGCTATAAAAACCTATCCAAACTATGTTCGCTCGGCTATACCGATGGCATGTATTATAAGCCGCGCATAGACAAACCGACCCTGGCCGAGCACTCCGAAGGACTTATTGCCACAACCTGCTGTATAGCCAGCGAGATAAATCAGTACATCATCAACAAGACAGAAAAAGAAGCCCGGGCGCTTTTTGAGTGGTACCTGAATGTGTTTGGGGATGACTACTATATCGAGCTGCAGCGGCACGGGCTTAATGACCAAGATCGCTGTAACGAAACATTGGTCAAATGGTCGAAGGAATACAACGTAAAAATGGTGGCCACCAATGACTGTCACTATGTAGATGAAGAGGATTCTGAAGCCCATGATATTCTACTTGCCCTACAAACCAATGCCGATATCAACGATCCCAATCGCTTTCGTTTTACGGATGATGACAACAACCTGAATACCGATTTCTACCTGAAAACGCCCGAGGAGATGGAGGAACTGTTTAGTGACCTCCCATCGGCCATTGACAACACCAATGAAATTATCGAAAAGGTTGATAATATCGATCTGAGTTCGGAGCTGCTGCTGCCGCACTACAGCATCCCCGACCAGTTTGATTCGATGGATGACTACCTGCGTCACATGACCTATGAGGGAGCAAAAGAACGATATGGCGAAATCACCCAGGAAATAAGCGAGCGTATCGAGCAAGAACTCGGCATTATCAGCCGAATGGATTTTTCAGGCTATTTTTTGATTACGCAGGATTTTACTACCGAGGCCCGCAAACGCGATGTATTCGTTGGACCGGGACGTGGTTCGGCGGCGGGCTCGGTCGTGGCCTATTGTTTGGGAATTATCAACGTGGATCCCATGCGACACGATCTGCTGTTTGAGCGTTTTTTGAATCCCGAGCGTGTGAGTCCACCGGATATTGATATTGACTTTGATGATCATGGCCGACAGGAAGTAATTGATTACGTTGTTGAAAAATACGGTCGTGAAAAAGTGGCTCAGATTGTCACCTATGGCACGATGAAAGCCAAAACGGCCATCCGCGACGTGGGACGTGTGCTTGGGGTGCCGCTCGAAGAAGTCAATCGTATTACGAAACTCTTTCCCGACCAGCCGGGCGTTAATACCTTTGACAAGGTTCTGAACCCATCCAAAAACCCCGAATCAGCGAAAGATATTGAGCAGCTTTTTGAGCATCCCGATCCACAGGTGCAAAAGATGATGCGCTTTGCGCGAACGCTGGAAGGCTCTGCCCGACAAACAGGCATCCATGCGGCGGGCGTTATTATTGCGCCGGGCGAAATCAGCGAATATGTGCCGGTAGCTCTGTCTAAGGATAAGGAACTTATCACCCAGTACGACGGTCCGCACGCGGAGGAATGCGGCCTGCTGAAGATGGACTTTTTGGGATTAAAAACGTTATCCATCCTGAAAACATCTATTGCGTACGTCGAGAAGAATCACGGCATTCACTACGAGCTGGATGAAATTCCCGAAAATGACGAAAAGACATTTGAGCTCTATCAAAAAGGAAATACCATTGGTACGTTCCAGTTCGAATCGGACGGTATGCGGAAGTATCTCAAACAGCTAAAACCGACCGAACTGGATGATCTCATTGCCATGAACGCGCTCTATCGTCCGGGTCCTATGCAGTTTATCCCCGAGTATATTGATCGCAAGCATGGACGGACCGAGGTAGAATATCCACACCCTGATCTTGAAGAGCTTCTGGAACCTACCTACGGTATTATGATTTACCAGGAGCAGATCATGAAAGCGGCTCAGAAAATCGCCAATTACTCGCTCGGTGAAGCCGATCTGCTGCGCCGGGCCATGGGTAAGAAGAAGAAAAAGGTGATGGATGAGCAGCGCGCTATTTTTACTAAGCGCGCGATCGAAAATGGAGTAGGCGAAGAAAAAGCCGAGGAGCTTTTCGACATTATGGCCGAGTTTGCCAACTACGGCTTTAACAAATCGCACTCGGCGGCCTACTCGGTAGTGGCGTATCAAACGGCCTTTTTTAAGGCTAATTATCCCGCGGAATATATGGCGGCGGTGCTTAGCCATAATATGGGTGACATCGACAAGGTGTCGAAGTTCATTGAGGAGTGTAACCGCATGGGCATCACTGTTGATCCGCCCAATATTAATACCGGTCAGGGTAAGTTTGTAGCCGTTGACGGACGCATCCAATACGGAATGGAAGCCATTAAGGGGGTAGGTACGAATGTAGTGGCCGAAATCGTAAAGGAACGGGAAGACAGTGGACGGTTCGAATCGATTTATGATTTTGCGCGCCGCGTGGACTCCAGTGTCTGCAACAAACGAACGCTGGAAAGCCTTTTTCAGGCAGGGGCTTTTGATGAGCTGAACCCCAACCGCCGACAGCTGTTGCAACACATGGAGATATTGCTCAGTTATGGATCGCGCGTACAGGAGATGGAAAACTCGAACCAGTCTGATCTCTTTGGTAGCGATGGGGACAACTCCTCCGCTATTGATGAGCCTACGCTCGAGCCGGTTAAGCAATGGTCCAATATTGAGCGCCTGAACAATGAACGTGAGCTTATCGGCTTTTACCTAAGTGGGCATCCGCTGGACAAATACCAGGAGGATGTACGCATTTTTTGCTCGCATACGCTTGATGCTGAGGAGCTCAATCAGCTTAGTGATAAAACGGAAGTCCGTGTCGCTGGAATCATTACCAAAGTAAACCGGGTTACCGACAAAAAGGGTCGTCCTTTTGCTTTTCTGGAGATGGAAGATCGCCACGGTCACGTTGAAGTGGTCGTTTTTAATGAGGTATATGATCGCTGCCTTGGTATGATACAAGAAGATACGCGCGTGGTCGTAGATGGTAATTTTGATTCATCCCGGGGCAAACTACAAATTATCGCCAATGGGTTTGAACGGATTGAGAGTATGCGCGAAAAGTATCAGGATCAAATCGAGCTAAAACTGGATATCGATACCAACTACGTGGATGACAATGATTTACAACAAATGGCAGAACTGTTTAAAGAAAATCAAGGACAAACGAATGTGCGCTTTAATGTGTTAAGCAGTGAAGCAAAACGTCCCTTTGCCATGCTCGTCCGCAAATTTGTTGTTGATCCCAACGAAGAGTTATTGGACGGGCTAAAATCGATCATCGGCAAAGAGTCAGTTGCCTTAAACCGCTATAATGGCAATAGGCGGTAAGATAAATTTTTGTGATATCATCCATAATAAGAAACGATGTGATAATTGGATTATATTACCCGATATTAATGACGTTTTACTAAAGGATATGTAATAATAATTAATGAAGATGAAGGTGCAATATGAGTAAAGCAGTTAAATTTACAGACGACTCATTTGAAGAAGAAGTCTTAAACGCGGAATCTAACAAACCGGTTTTGGTCGATTTTTGGGCAGAATGGTGCGGTCCCTGCAAAATGGTTGGACCCATTGTTGAAGAACTGGCCAAAGAGTTTGAAGGCAAAGCTAAAATTGGAAAGGTGGATGTGGATTCTAATCCCGAAACATCAACAAAGTATGGAATCCGCAGTATTCCGTCACTCCTGATTTTTAAAGACGGTGAAGTCGTTGATCAAATTGTTGGAGCGGTGCCTAAAGCTCAGCTTAAAAAGCAGTTAGAAGCACAACTTACCAACTAACGGTAAACGAATTACTCCATAAAAAAAAGGCGATGAATATTACTTCATCGCCTTTTTCTTTTTGGAAAAAACTATCCATTAAGCTTAAAAGTGATAACCGCTTTTGTGCCTCCTTTCAAAAACTGCAGCTCGTCGGCATACTGTTCAATCAGATAAACACCCCGCCCCCCCTCATTAAACAGGTTTTCTTCTTTTAGCGGATCTGGAATGTCATCGGGGTTAAATCCCGCACCCTCGTCTTCCACACTTATCGTGAGGATATCGCTTTCAGCATCGAACCGTGATACCACACATACCTTTTTATCAGGATTCTCCTTATTACCGTGCATGATGGCATTATTGACGGCTTCGCTCAGTGTAAGCATGATTCTGCTGGAATCCTCATCGTCAAAGTTTGCCCACTGCTTAAGCTCATCAATGAAAGGCTCGAGCCGTTCCATCTCCTCAAATTTAGAATCCAGCACCAATTTTTTCGTATCGGGTTTCGACATATAACAGAGATCTAAAAGGAATGCTCTACTCCAACATTCCTGTAAAATTAGGCGTAAAGTCCACGTAATCGCAACGTCATTGCCACTTTGTTTATTCCAAAAACATAAGCGGCCTGCCGCAGGGTAATATCATATTTGTTACGCACCTCAAAAACATTGTCAAAGGCATTTCGCATCATCCGGTTAAGACGTCGGTTAACACGTTCTTCGGTCCAAAAATATCCCTGACGATCCTGCACCCATTCAAAATATGAAACGGTTACCCCACCTGCGTTGGCAAGAATATCAGGAACAACCATGATACCTTTATCCTCAAGAATGGAATCTGCGTTAGCCGTTACTGGCCCGTTTGCCCCTTCAGCAATAATTTTTGCATTTATATTGGGGGCATTCTTTTTATTAATCTGATCTTCTTTGGCCGCCGGTATTAACACATCGCATTCGAGCTGCAACAATTCCTCGTTGCTAATGTTATCTGCTTCCGTAAAACCTTCCAGTGAATTGTTATTATTCTTGGCATACTCCATGGCCGCGGGTATATCGATGCCGTCCTTATTATAATATCCACCAGAGATATCACTGATAGCAATGACTTTTGCGCCTTGCTCATACATCAGCTTTGCACTTACCGAACCTACATTACCGAACCCCTGCACCACGGTTGTACATTTATTGGGCAAAATTCCCACTTTATTTAGTGCCGCCAATGTAACCGTTACCACGCCACGTCCCGTAGCTTCTTTACGGCCGTGAGAGCCCCCCAAAATAATGGGTTTACCGGTTACTACAGCTGTTTCGGTTTTATGAGCATTCATGCTATAGGTATCCATCACCCACGCCATCACCTGTTCATTGGTATTCATGTCGGGTGCCGGAATATCGCGATCGGGCCCAAAAACCTCCAACATGTTGGCCGTATATCGTCGGGTTAGTCGCTCAAGTTCGCCATCCGAAAGATGTTTAGGGTCAACACGAACGCCCCCTTTAGCGCCACCAAATGGCACATTTGCGATGGCACATTTCCAGGTCATCCATGCCGCCAAGGCATTCACTTCCTCGAGGGTTACATCAGGCGCATAACGAATCCCCCCTTTGGATGGGCCCAGCAAGTTATTATGGATAACGCGATATCCTTCAAAAACACGGATATCTCCGGTATCCATTACAATAGGAATCGAAACGGTTACCTGTTTTACCGGACTTGCCAAATACTGAAACATTCCTTCATCGAGATCAAGTACTTCTGCGGCAAAACGAAACCGCTCCAACATTGATTCGAAAGGAGAGTCTTCATCCAACTTTGGCCCCGGTTCCTTATAGTAATCGGTGGCGTACACATTTTTGTTATAAGGCATAAAAAGTAGTTACAAAATCTTGTTGGTTTATAATTTTCAGCTGTGGGAAATAGTTTACGACTTTAATCAGTAAATCCCATTTTTTGAAGGCAGAAAGGTATAAAATTTTCTTAGATCATATAAGTTATATTTAAAATAAAATCCGATGGCATTTGCTGCCTGATGGTACAATAGCTTTAGGAAATTTTACCGTTGTGCAAAATGTTGCATTTGAATAAAATTTAATGTTGATTCTACACATTAACGTTGATATCAACGTTTGTATGCCTTTCAGGCAACAACTTTTACCTCGTAATTGAATTTACATGCTATGGACGCCAATGTTCTGGTATTAAATAAGGATTACCAACCGCTGAGCATTTGTTCGGTGCATCGGTCCGTAAAGTTGTTGTTTTTAGATAAAGCCGAAATGCTCCACGATTATCCCGAACGTACTATCAGTACGGTTTCTGAGGAATTTTCCTACCCATCGGTCATTCGATTGCGCCGCTACATCAATATTCCATACAATCAGATTGTCTTATCGCGCCATAATATCATGAAACGCGATCACAAAACCTGCCAGTATTGTGGATCTTCAAAAAATCTTACAATCGATCACGTATTGCCTAAAAGTCGTGGCGGCCGGGACACTTGGGAGAATCTGGTCACAGCCTGTAATACGTGCAACGTTGAGAAAGGCAACCGAACCCCGCAAGAAGCAAAAATGCCACTCAACCAAAAGCCTTTTCGTCCTATCCATATCACCTTTTTACAATCAATTCTGGGAGGCGTTCAGGAAGATTGGAAACCCTATCTTTACATGCAATAAGAAGTCCATTTTACAGCTACAAAATCCCTGCAATTCTCTTCACAACACTTACATAAAAAACCCTTATCTTTGGGGTTCATTCACACTTTCAAATTGAATCAGTACAATGAGTAGCAAAGGAAGAGTATTAGTGGCTATGAGCGGAGGAGTTGATTCCTCTGTGGCAGCGGTAATGCTCAAAGAACAAGGATATGATGTCATCGGAATTACGATGAAAACGTGGGATTACTCCCGCGTGGGCGGCAAATCGGATAAAGAAACCGGATGCTGTACCCTCGAATCCATGAACGACGCGCGACAGATTGCCGTTAAACATGGCTTCAAACATTTTATCGTGGATATCCGTGACGAGTTCGGCGACTGGGTGATCGACCGGTTTGTGGATGATTATATGAATGGCCGTACCCCTAATCCCTGTGTACTTTGCAACACACATATAAAATGGGCGGCTTTGCTGCGTCGCGCCGATAACCTTGGCTGCGATTATATTGCTACGGGTCATTATGCCAATGTGCGTGAAGAAAATGGACGCTATGTAATTTCCAAGGGACTCGATCCAAAAAAAGATCAGTCGTATGCACTCTGGGGCGTGGAGCAAAAGCACTTGGCCCGTACCATTTTCCCATTGGGAAGTTATGAAAAAACTGAAATTCGGAATATGGCCGAAGAGTTTGGCCTGATGAAAGTGGCTGACAAACCTGACTCCTACGAAATTTGCTTTGTACCTGACGACAACTACCGCCGCTTTCTCAAAGATCGCGTGGACGGACTTGAAGAACGTGTCAAAGGTGGCAAATTCGTTGATCAGGATGGAAATATTGTCGGTGAGCACGAAGGCTATCCCTTTTACACCATTGGTCAGCGCCGCGGACTTGACTTAGCGCTCGGCAAACGGGTATATGTTACGGACATCAATCCCGATACCAACGTAATTACCATCGGTGAAAAAGAAGACCTTGTCGCCACGACCTGTCGCGCCAAAAATATTAACCTGAGTAAATATGGCGAAGTACCGGGTGGCGAAATGGAAGTTACCGGTAAAATCCGCTACAACGACGACGGTGTTGTTGGTCAGATCAAACAGCTGGGTGATGACGAGATTGAAGTTACCTTCCCCACCGGACGTGAAGCAATCACCCCGGGTCAGGCAGTGGTCTGCTACGAAGGCAACGACGTTGTGGGCGGTGGATGGATCCACAAAGTTAATGTGGACACCAACGTTCTGCAGGAAGCATAATCTTTTATGATCAATAAACGTTATAAAGTCTGCTCGTTAATTCGGGTAGGCTTTTTTATTTTAACGAAACTTTATATTTGTTATTGATGTAAAAAGCGTAACTCAATTACTACCCAAACAGTTTGATTATGAAAAAAGCATCCTACTATCTATCGGCAATGCTACTTGTCGCTTCCTTTAGTCAACAGCCTGCCTCCGCACAATTTGAAGGAAAAATCACCTTTAACAGCTATAACTATTCATCTGATGGCGCCGAACAAAAAGATGATAACTTCACGCTGTTTTTAACTCAAGATCGCATCCTACTGCAGGGCGAAAAGGAATACGGATTTATGGAATCCATCGACACTGAAGGGGTGCTGGTACGCCTTGATTCCGAAGACTTTGTTGTTCTAACCGGCGATAATACCGCGCTTAAAATATCCAAAGAAGACATCACCTCCATGATGAACATGTTCGACAATGGTCAGGGCGCGGCTGATGCAGCCCAAAAAGCTGAAGACGTTGAGTACGAACGAACCGGTGAATCAGCAACTTTACATGGGTATCAAACCGATAAATTTATTTTCCGAGATGCCGACGAACCCAGTACCCACACCGAAATATGGATGACCAAACAGCTGGATATAAACTGGGGCATGTTGGCCGAACCCTGGCGTGGCAATGCAGAATCCATCGTCAACAGCCTGCCTACCGATCTTGTTTTTACCGAAAAGTATTTTCCGCTCAAAGTTGAAGTATTCGAAAACGACGAAATAGTATCAAAATTAGAAGCCACAGAAGTAGACGAATCATCCGTGGCACGGGCCATGGTGCAAGTACCCTCGGGCGTAAAAGTACTTAGCTTTCAGGATTTCCTTTTCCAAAACATGAGCAAGCAGTAATATAGTCTTGAGTGATGGGTCGTGAGTATCCTAATAACTCAAGACTCATTACTCATCCCCAAAACTACCCATCAGGTACATCTCTCCATCCAGGCTATCAACATTGCCCTGCGACTCCAACGTTATCGCAAAAGAAAACTCCGATTGCCCCTTTAGCTCCTCCACTCCTTCAAGGAAAAACCGCGCTTCCCCATCACTATCCACCGAAAACCGGTGCAGCGAAGTAGCCTCATTATCATCGATTGCCCACAGCTGATACTCCATATCCGACGAAGGCGTCGGCAAATCACCGACTTTAACGAACATCCTTAAATTCTGTTCATCCCAAAGCACATTTCCATACCCAAACGGATTGGCCTCCATCCCCAGCAAAGCCACCGCATGCAGCCCGCGCGAATCAATCACCGACAGCATCTGCTCCAGTTCATCCATCTCCGAACGCAGATCCTCGATACGCTCATCCTGTTTCGAAATCGTATCCTCTTGCTCATTCAGCTGCGACCAGAGCGTAAACGAATAAAAAATCAGACTCAAACAGATAATACCCAGCGCAATAGACGTTACAACCGCAAACGAACCACGATTTTCGTCACCACTCTCGTCTGCCTCAACCACATCTCCAGCCTCATCCACTTGTTGCACATCACTAACCTCAGCAGCACCAGCCTCAGCAAGCAACCGCTCCTTCAGTTCATCAGGATCAACATGCTCCTCATCCCCAAACATCAGCTCATTTGCCCTCGTGCGCATCCGTTCGTACAGCGCCCGCTGCTCATCCGTAGCATCATCCAGCATCACCTCAAACCGCTCGCGTTCCCCCTGCTCAAGAACATTTAGCACATAGCCCACGCAAAGCTCCTTAAACGTATCTTCGTTTGATTGTTTTTTAGTCATCGATACAATTATATTTGATCCAAATTTTCACATTTCCTCTCGGGTATATCCAACCCATAATATAAACAACAATCATTAAAACAATCCCGATTTGCCCTGGCTTCTAAAAACTACCCTCATCATAGCCCTGCTGATGGCTCCCGCCCAGCTCTACCTCATCTTTCGCTACTACGCCACTGCCCCACAGCGTACCCAAAAAATATTCTCCGGCCTCCTGCTGTCATTTTGTGCTTATCCCATCATCGCGCTCATCCACTTCTATAGCACCGGCAGCGTCGAACTGCTCGAATACCCCAAACTGCTCACCTACTGGTTCTGGCTCGGACTCATCTTCGTCTTTCAGCTTGCAACCTGGGTCATACCCCTCGACATCATCGCCCTTGGCAACCGACTTTTTTATGGGGATAAAAACGTCATTAGCCGGTGGCGTCCGAAACTGCTCGTAGCACTATTTATAACCGTATTCCTGTTTGTCGCAACAAAAACCTATCTCCATACAACCCAAATAGAAGCAGAGCATATCACAGTACAGATCGACGAACTGCCCCAATCGCTCGAAGGGTTTACCATCGCCCACATTTCTGACATACAGGGCGACCAATACACCGGCCGTGATGAAATTAGCAGCTACATCCAAAAAGTAAACGCCCAGAATCCCGACCTGATTATCTTCACTGGCGATCTCATTTCCTACGGTACCGACTTTATCGAAATGTCAGCCAAAGAGTTCGGCAAAGCCGACGCTCCCTTCGGTACCCTTGCTCTCATAGGCGACCATGACTATTGGGCCGGCCTTGAAAACATAGAACCTGCCCTCGAAAAGCAGGGTATCCCACTTTTGCACAATCAAAATCACACCATCGAAATTGACAGCACTACCGACATTTCCATAACGGGGGTTACCGAAATTTACAGCCAAAAATCTGACCCTCAAGTTATCGATTCCCTGACCTCCTCGAACAGCAGTTCCCTCAAAATTTTTGCCTCCCACCAAGTTAACAAAGCCTTAATCGAATCCGCATTTAACCAAAACTATAGCCTGATGCTGGCCGGACACACCCACGGCGGACAAATTCACGTACCTTTTATGGGGATGGGCTTTTCCGCCTCCCAGCGCGAAACCCAATACGTGCAGGGACTTTACCACGAACATGACCTTCCCATTAATGTTAACAATGGACTCGGTTTCACCCTTGCGCCCATTCGCTATGGTGCTCCCCCCAATATTTCTGTAATTACATTAGAAAAAGAATAGCACAATCTTACTGGTTACGAATACCAATTCAACCGACTGCAAAACCGGCATTCGAATAGAAACGGTAACTAATTCATAGTTGGTCAATGAGTTCCAACATTTTTTCAGGGTCATTCGTCGGTAACTCACACGCATAATTCTGGCACACATAGGCCGTAGGCTTTCCATCGCGCATCCCAAAATCAGACAAGTACGGAATAAGCTTGCCAATTTTATCATCCTCCGGGTCATTAAGAATGATAACAGAGCGAGGCAGAAATCGATTACGTAACAGACGTAAAAAATCCATTGTTTTTGAATCCCCAGAAAAACCTGCAATAAGAATTTCCTGAGATTTCCCCATCACAAAATCCACGCTCTGTAGCGCCGCCCCAAAACTGGTAGGTGTTTTTTCGATGCTTTCAGCAAACAGCTGGTGCATCTGCTCGGTCATTCGTTCATATTCAGTACTCCCGGTAATGCGTCCTAAATGAAGCAGGTTCATCATAGCAATGGCATTGGCCGATGGCATAGCCCCGTCAAAAATCTCCTTCTTTCGTCCCAACAGCTCCTCCGCATCAGCCGAAGTAAAATAAAAACCACCCTTTTCTTCATCCCAAAAGCGATCGACAAACTGCTGGTTCAATGAAATAGCCCACTCCAAATAATGAGCATCAAAGGTAGCCTCATAAAGTTCAAGAAGTCCCCAGATCACAAAAGCATAATCATCGGCATGCGCTTCAATAGCTACTTCTCCGTTTCTGTAGCGGTGCATCAAACCATCATCGGTCACCATTGTTTCATTAATAAAATCCCAGCATTGCTCTGCGTGATTTACAAACTGCCTGTTATCAAAAGCACGTCCCGTCTTGGCCAGCGCCGCTATCATCAGCCCGTTCCAATCCGTAAGAATCTTGTCATCCAATAGCGGATGTACTCGCTTGTGTCGAGTTTCGAGCAGTTTCTCCCGGATATCATCCAATTCTGATTTCAACTCCTCCGTGTCCATATCTCGTTCCCGCGCCAGCTCCTCAATCGATTTCTTTAGGTGTGGGATATTTTTTTCTGTCCGTCGACCGGTAGCCTCATCGTGATAATTTCCTTCCTCAATCAAATTAAAAACATCAATAGCCAGCTCAGCTTCGGCCATCGGAAGAACTTCCCTAATTTCATCCACACTCCACACATAAAACTTACCTTCCTCTCCCTCGCTATCAGCATCTTCGGCCGAATAAAATCCGCCCAACTCATCTTGCATATTACGAAGCACATAATCACAAATATCGCTACAGGCTTGCTCAAACAGATCATTGCCGGTCAGCTGCCAGGCCTCAGCATAAGCCATCAGTAACATTGCCTGATCATAGAGCATTTTTTCGAAATGCGGCACCAGCCACTGCCGATCGGTTGAATAGCGATGGAAACCACCACCCACCTGATCAAAAATTCCACCGCGCCGCATCTGCGTGAGCGTTTTTTCGACCATCGGCAATGCGTTTGAATCTGGATGGCGATCGGCATAGCGCAGCAGAAACATCAGATTATGCGGACTCGGAAATTTGGGGGACGAACCAAATCCGCCATACTGCTCATCAAAACGATTGGCAAATTCCTCATAGGCATGATCCAAAATGTGATCATCCAGTAATTCGCCCGCCGAAAACTGATTCGATTTTTGAAAGGCAGTGACAATTTCTTCGGTGGATTTAATAATTTTTTCGCGCTCATTGTGCCAAAGCTGCGACAACCAGGGGATGATTTCCCGCATCCCGGGATGCCCCTGCCGACCTTCACGGGGAATATACGTGGCGGCATAAAACGGCTTTTTATCGGGCGTTAAGAATACATTCAGCGGCCATCCTCCACTGCCAGTCAGCATTTGACAAACCAGCATATAGGTGTTGTCCACATCGGGACGTTCCTCACGATCTACCTTGATATTGACAAACGCCCGATTCATCATCGCGGCAATTTGTTCATCCTCAAAAGATTCGTGCGCCATCACATGGCACCAGTGGCAAGTAGCATAGCCTATGGAAACCAGTACGGGCTTGTCTTCTTCTTTTGCTTTTTCAAAGGCCTCATCTCCCCAAGGATACCAATCAACCGGATTATCGGCATGCTGCAACAGGTACGGACTTGATTCCTTAGCCAAACGATTTTGATCGGTATCAGAAGAAGAACTCATAGGCTATTTCTCGACATTTTTCGTGAACCGTTCGCTGTAATCCACAATAAAACGGTCGTACTCTTCATCAATAAGATCGGTAGAAATCAGAAAATCAGCGGAGGACCGATTACACGCCATCGGAATATTGTATAGCACCCCAATTCGCAACAGCGCCTTCACATCCACATCGTGGGGCTGGGCCTGCAGGGGATCCCAAAAAAAGATCATCATCTCAATTTTGTTCTCGGCAATCGCTGCCCCAATCTGCAAATCTCCCCCCAACGGTCCGCTGTTAAATCGATTGACGTCCAACCCAACGGTATCGGCAATCATTTTTCCGGTTGTTCCGGTGCCAAACAGGTTATGTTTTGATAGTGATCCCTTGTTAAATTCGCACCAGTCAATCAGATCTTTTTTACGATTATCATGAGCGATAAGCGCAATATTTTTCTTCTTTTTCATTTTTTTTGCAGCAGGCGCAATGGGTTGCTGGGTGTTGTTCATAGCTAATAATTATTTTTAGATATTATGTGATCTGCAGATAAGCTACGGTAACTACGGGTGGCTCTCAAGCAATTTTTTTAGGAAAGGAATCAAATAGCGAGCCGAAGTGGAGAGTCGCCTACGTTAATGCGCTTGATAAAAAATGATTGTTTAGCAAACCCTTTAATACTGATTTTCTGATCCTCAATACTGCCCGTATTATTAAAATCAGCGAGCACCTTCTGCAAATTGTGATCGCGAAAAATATCCTGTGAGATAATGACCTCATCTTCGCAGGCAACATCTACAAAACGCGAAGCAATATTTACCGTAGCTCCAAAATAGTCGATACGGCTATTAAGATTAACAGCAACGCAACTTCCGTGATGAATTCCCGCCTTCAGCTGAAAATCATCGGTAAAGCGATCGTCATTGGCAATCATTTCTTGGGCTCTCAAATATGAGCGCAACGCCTGACCGGGCTCACAAAATACCGCCATTACCGAATCACCTATGGTTTTAACTATAGCACCATTTTCTTTGGCAACAGCGCGGTGTAGTATTTCAAAATGTTCGATCACCCGTCCCACCGCCTTATCATCGCCCTCTTGGTTATACATACCGGTGGAATCAAGCAGGTCAGTAAACATAAGCGTGAGGTTATCAACAGAAATTTTTTCACCCTTGCGAAGCACTTCATCTGCAAAAAGGTTACGGAAAAGTTGCGATGAAGTCGCACGTGCAGCACTCACTCCATTCAATTTCCACTCGGTTTGTTCCAGCGTAATAAGTTGATGCTGACCACTATTATTTTCCAGGCTTACATTTGGATTATTTGAAATCGATACCTCTTCACCGGAAAGTCCCGTCGAACTTAAATTAACATGGATAGTGTCATTACCCTTGTTACCCACATGTAAGGTGGCCGTCCCTTCTGAACCGCTTGCCCGAAGCTTGTATGTACCAGCGGGTAAATCCGTCATTACATACCTTTTATCACCTGGTTTCAGGTACTGCTGCACCACGATATGAGATTGCTTCCAAGGACCACGTTCGCAAAACTGCTCATCAGAAATTTTCCGAATAAGAGGATGAGGCCTAAAGCTGAGCTGAATTGTTTTATTAAAGTTGACCTTAAACTCTTTCTCGCATTGATCACAATATACCGGCTCATATATTTGATTCAGCGTTTTCACCGACTCTTGCACACTGCGACACTGGGGGCAATATAAATCCCAGTTAAAGTTCAACAGGTTCGCTTTAGCAGCATGAACAAAAACGGCAAAAACTTTTTTAGGAGATCGTTGCCACTGACTGGCCATCTTTAAAGGAGAAATTTTCTGAAGTGCCAAATCATCAGCTCGGCAAATAAAACTGATTAATTTTTCAAGTATTTCTCCATCAACCTGGCTGTTATATAATTCTTCTTTTATCTGTTGCAAACGCTGGTGACCTCCTCGGACCAACCGCTTTTTTCTGTTTTTCTGATAAGGAGCACGCCGCGAGACCGCTAAATCATCAAAACGTTGAATAATTTTTTTCAGTTTTCGTTTTAGCACCGTCTTAACTTTGAGAATTGCCAAAAACGAAAGCAACCGATAACGGGGCGTTACCCACAAGTTGATATTAATCTGGGTTCCGTAGCTATTCTCTTTCAGGTCAACCTGTATTTTCACATCTTTGAATACCCCCGACTGGTAATGCCGAATCACCCCAAAACGGTAGGGATATTCCCACTCGTATGGCTCTTCTTCCCAGACTTCGTACCGCTTAATCCCATTATAAGAGAGCTGCATCAACCCCGGATCAACCGACTGTGTGATATGTGCTTTCTGGATACTCGGCTGTCCCAACTCTTTAAACAGCCGGTTTGTATCAGTAATAAACGGCCAAATCTCTTTGGGCTGAGAGGTAAGCTGCCAATCCCACTGAATATGTTCCGTCTGATCATTTATCATTTGTCCCCGAACATTCTAAACAAAAAAATCTACTGCAATTGGCTTCGTGAATTAGTGCCGTAACCGTTATATTTATGCTCTTTATTGAATAGAGAACAGAAACCGTTAATTGTTACAAATTTCTAAATTTATTTTATGGCAGTAGAACGAACGCTCACCATCCTAAAACCAGATTGTGTCCGAAAAAATCTTATTGGCGAAGTTACCCAACGTATTCAGGAGGCCGGCTTTCGCATCGTTGCGATGAAAATGACCCGTCTTACAAAAGATACCGCCGGAGGATTTTACGCTGTTCACAAAGAACGTCCCTTTTTTGACGAACTTGTCGAATTCATGAGCAGTGGTCCATGCGTGCCAATGATTCTGGAAAAAGAAAACGCTATCGAAGACTTCCGCGAATTTATCGGTGCTACCGATCCCAGCGAAGCCGAAGACGGAACCATTCGCGCCGACTTTGCCGACAGTGTAGGCGAAAATATTATCCACGGTTCCGACTCGGTTGAAAACGGACAAAAGGAAGCCGCCTATTTCTTTTCCGAAGCAGAAGTCGTCGCTAACAAGTCTTAAGCTAAATCTTTGCGACCAATATGCACCCAATTTCTACTCTTCTTGTTGCTTGCTGGCTACTCATTTTGGGAGGATGCACTACCATCCTCTCCCAGCAGCCACAGGTAACGGTAGGCGCCGAGGTGCTTCTTAAGAATCATCTTGAGGAGCTGTCCGACAAACAAGTGGGACTGGTTATGAATCCCACTGCCCGGGTAGGCAACTCGCATATGCTTGATACGCTGCTTGCCCGCGGGGTCAATGTTACAGCACTTTTTGCTCCCGAGCACGGTTTTCGCGGGGATGTTGGTGCCGGTGAAACCATCGAAGACGGCACTGACCAAGCAACCGGACTACCCGTTTTCTCTCTGTACGGAGACAGCCGAACACCCACTCAAGAAATGCTCGAAAAAGTGGACATCCTGCTGTTTGATATTCAAGATGTGGGAGCACGCTTTTATACTTACAATGCTACTCTTGGCAACGTCATCGAAGCGGCGGCTGGCCAAGATATCCCCGTTTGGATTTTAGACCGGCCAAATCCCGCCGGTGGAGAATTTATTTCGGGATGGCAAATGCAGCCCGACCATCAATCCTTTGTCGGCCAATATCCTATCCCCATGGTTCACGGTATGACGCTTGGTGAATTGGCTAAAATGATGGTTGGTGAACAGTGGATTGACAACGTTGGGCAAGCAGATATCCGTGTCATTCCCATGGAGGGTTGGAGCCGCGCGATGAAATGGCCCGATACCAGATTAGAATGGATTCCTCCATCCCCAAATCTGCCCAGCTTTGATCATGCGTACGTATATCTGGGCACTGTTCTTTTTGAGGGAACAAACCTATCAGAAGGTCGGGGAACCAGTGATCCCTTTCTAAACATAGGTTCTCCATCGACGAAAATAACGACCTCCCATGTTGCCCAACTTCGACGTAAGTTTGCCGGGGTTAATATTGAACAACTCTCTTTTACACCCGAATCGATGCCGGATAAAGCGCCCAACCCAAAATTTGAAGGGGAACGAAGTCACGGCATCCAACTAAGGGTAACAGATCACGACAGGTTTGATCCCGTTTTTCTGGGCGTAGAATTGCTGAACACCATGCTGGAAGCTACTCCTGATGCCGAGCTCAACAATTTCATGCAAAAGCTAACGGGTATTGACAATGAAGAGCTCCAAAAACAACTTCAAGAGCAATCCTACCAGCAAAACTGGGAAGAAACCGCCTCATCATTTCGTGAGCAACGGAGACCCTATCTGCTTTACGACTGACTTTTCCGCCTCCACTCATAACAAAGCAAAGCCGCACTCACTGAGGCATTAAGTGATTCCACCCTGTTTTCCATGGGGATGCGAAATTTATAGTCGCAGTGCTCGAGTGTTTTTTTACTGATGCCGCTGCCTTCATTGCCCACAACAAATGCCAGCGGTCGATCCACTTCCAGATCCCAAAGCTCGTTATCGCCCTTCATATCCAATCCGCCAATCCAAAATCCTTCGTCTTTAAGTTTTAAGATAGCTTGGTTCAAATTTCCGGCGCGCACAATGGGAATACGTCCCGCCGTACCGGCTGATGTTTTAAAAACTGTTGCATTAACGGGAGCCTGCCGGTGCTTTGGAACCAGCACAGCTGATATCCCCGAAGCGGCAGCCGTGCGAAGAATAGCTCCCAGGTTTCCCGGATCTTCAATTTCATCGAGCAGCAATACCGCTGGATAGGTTGAAGTATCCACAGAATCAAGCCAGTTGCCAAAATCCTGGTAAGAAATCTGACTCATCAACGCTACTACGCCCTGATCGTTTACGCTACCCACCAGTTCATAAAGTTTGGAACCTGGCACATGTGAAATAGGTATACGATACTGTGAGGCTAAATTGAAGATCTTTGAGAGTTGAGAATCGCGCAGAGAATCGCGCACAAAAATTTTCTCAATACGTTCGGCTTCGTTGGCCAACGCTTCTTTGATGGGATTACGTCCGTAAATGTAAATATTTGTATCACTTTCGGGCATGGTGAATAGGGAATTGAAAAGTTTATTATTTCGTTTAACTTATAATTGATAACGGCTTCTTAAAATACGGGGACACCGATGAAAAAAAAGAACCAAAATGACAACTGGTTTGCATCATCCGAATCACCCAATATAAACAGTCCAGTACACAATAGCGCTGTTACACAATATGTGGAGCAGACCCATACCCTTAAAACATTTTATCTGATTGCTGGTTTATGCCAGGTTTTATTGGGATTAGCTGTTGTTACTATTTCTATATTGGGACTTGTTCAATCATATTGGCTGTCAACGGCCTTGATAATGGCTGCCAGCATTACAACTATGATTGGCCTTTTTCTTGTTTATATTACGATCGCAAGAAAACGTGATTCCACATCACTCTTACGCAGTGCAATGCAGCGGGTGATGCAACATAAAAATTAATATGACCGACTTTAGCGACGAAGAAACACAAGATCGACTTCAGTCTTTCCTCAAAATTCATCTAAAAAACGACGAACTTTCGCTACCCTACAGCGAGCAAATTGAAGCGCTGAATAAGAAAAAGCGCAATAAATGGATACAGCTGGCCGTCAATATTGCTGCTATTCTGTTTTTTGGCTACTCCTTTTATTTTGATATTACCCAGCTGGGCCAGACATTTTTTATAATCATCTTTATCGTCTTTGCAATTAATGTAGGATTGATTTTCTATCAGAAAAACCAGATTGACGAGTTGTTGGAATTTTTGCATTGGAAAATTCAGAATGAGAATTAAGCTGTTCCCTTTTATTTTATTGCTGATTCGTTCATCAATCACCAAAAGCCAAAAATAGCATTAGATGTTATCGGAACGTAATTTACCATCACCTTATAACGATGATGGAGGCGAATTTTTTATCATTGCCCATCGGGGCGCCAGTGCCTACTACCCCGAAAATACCATGATTGCGTTCGAAAAAGCAGTAGAGCTGGGTGCCAATATGATTGAGATAGATATCGCCTTAAGTAAAGATGGCGTGCCCGTTATTTTTCATGATGCCAAACTTAATCAACATACGAACGGAAAGGGACGACTTCGCAATTTTACACTTCAAGAACTAAAAAAGCTGGATGCCGGATCTTGGTATAGCGCCCGATATTCGGGCCAGAAAATTCCCACGCTCGAAGAAGTTCTGGCGTTTGCCAGTGGAACTATTGCCCTCAATATTGAAATAAAACCCGTAGCTGTTTCTAATAACTTTGAAAGCGGAATAGAACAGAAAGCTCTCCAGCTCGTCAAAAAATATAACATGGAAAATCACGTACTGTTTTCCAGCTTTGACTATCGTGCATTACACCATCTCAAAGAGTTAGGGCCTGAAATACCGGTAGCATTACTTTATGAAAAAAAACAATCCCGGAAACTACTTCCCAACCAGCTGGTAAAAAAATATCAGGTAGACGCCTTTAATTGTAGTATTCGTCAGTTAAAAAAGAAATGGATAGCCGATCTCAATGAGCACCAGATTCCCAGCTTTATTTATACCGTGGATAAAAAATCACAAATGCGTAAACTCATCAAAGCAGGGGTAGTCGGTATTTTTACCAACAAGCCCAATGTACTTCGGGAGGTAGTCAAAGAATTCTATCCTACAAACCATTAACTACTTTCCGATTACCTGCAGAAATACTCTGCGGTCTCTGGATTTATTATCGTGATTTAAAATCACGACCTGCTGCCAAGTTCCCAGCACCGGTTTGCCTTCGTGCAGTGGTACCGTTATTCCCGGCCCCATCATCGTGGCTCGCATGTGTGAAAAGCCGTTATCGTCGCCCCAAGTTTCACCGTGACGCGTAGTTTGATTCTGCGAAGCAAACTCCTCGAGCTTATCTTTCATATCCTGCACCAGCGCCGGCTCAAATTCTATAGTCGAAATTGATGCTGTTGATCCGATTGGAAAAATATGAATAATCCCTTCTTCAAACCCACTATCACCGGCAAAATCTTCCACCTGCTTTGTAATATTTTTAATATCTGAAAATCCTTCGGCTGCTACCGTTAGCTGTTTACTTACAATATCCATGGTTTTTATCACTTTACATTTTCATTAAGAAACTGCTGCAATGCTGACCGATACTTTTCACCCGTTTCCCAAAAGCCCGAACCATGCGAACCTCGCAGCTCCACAAAGGTCTTGGGATCCCCGGCCGCCTCAAAAAGGGTTTTGCCGTGATGATAGGGCACTACTCCATCATCCCTGCTATGAGCCATAAAAACAGGCGACTGAATCTGTTTAAGATTCTTTAGCGTATTATAATCGAACTTCATTATCCGATGCACCGGCAACCAGGGATATATTTCAGCCCCTAAATCGGCGGCCGAAGTAAAGGTAGATTCCAGTATTGTTGCAACGGGATCGGTGCGGGCGGCAAGCCAAGAGGCAACTGCCCCTCCCAGCGAACGGCCCATGATTACAATTTGGCCATCGTCTAAATTCTTTTCCGAAATCAGGTAATTCCAGGCTGCCTGCGCATCGTTATAGGTCCCCTCCTCGGTAGTACGTCCCTCGCTTTTGCCATAGCCCCGGTAATCAAAAATTAAAACATTTAATCCCATCCCATGCAATAACTCAATGGTTTGCAGGCGTCCGGATATGTTTCCCGCATTGCCATGAAAATAGAGTACCGTTGCCCTTGCATGATCAGCCGGAATGTACCAGCCATGTAGCCTAACATTATCTTCCGTCGTAAAAGTGACATCTTCATACGTCAACCCCACATCACCAGGGGTATGAGAAATAGATTTTTGAGGATGATACACCATCTGCGATTGCATCACATACATCAACAATACCAGTAACCCATAACCAATGACTATACTTAAAACGACCCACAAGGCAGACTGCACGATTCGCACGTTTTGTTATAAATTGAATTATCGTAATTTGTTGCTTGATAAGATAATAATAACTGCGCTACCCATTTGCCGAAAGAGCAAATGTCTGCATCCGCGAATGCCGGGCCCCATCGGGATGAAGCTCGCTTTGGTACAACACAAACTCGTTGACGGGCACGGCTTCCACAGAAAACTTCTGGTGCAGATTTACAAAAGCGTTAATCACTTGCCTCGATCCGTTCTTAACGCGTCCTAAGGTTATATGCGGTATGTATGGTCTCCGTTCGGGGGCAATACCAATTTCCCAACACGCTTCTTCGATCTTCTGGTGAAGGCCCGTGAGCAATTCATTCCCTTCGAGACCCACCCATATAACTGTGGGTTGTTTGTTCTTAGGAAAGCCCCCCATTCCTTCTATAGAGATCATAAATCGGGGATGATCAATATTCACTAACGCACTGAGCAACTCCCCTGTTTCTTGCTGGTCAACTTCGCCCAAAAACTTTAGCGTCAGATGCATCTGCTCAGGATGTTGCCAGCGTATCCCCTCAATAGGCTGCTGCAAATGCAGCAACTGCTGTTTTACCTCTTTGGGCAACGGGATGGCAATAAATAATCGCATAAAAACAGTTAGTGATAACGCACCTCAAAATCGTCATAATCCTCATCCACATCTTCAACCGTTACATCAATATTATCCACACGGCTGGCCCCGGGACCTTCCTCACAACGGTTTACCATCTCCCTGATATGGTCTATCGGTCCAGCAAAAACGGCTTCCACTCTGCCATCGGGCAAATTTTTCACCCATCCAAAAACACCCACTTCTTCGGCATTAACTTGTGCAAAATGACGAAATCCAACTCCTTGTACCCGTCCTTCGATAAATACATGCGCTTGTTGCATAATTTAAGTAGCTATACTTTTGTTATTTCGTTTACTCTCAATTGTTTAACGATTCACGGCTAATGTACTAATCTGAAAGGAAATCTCGAACTTTCACGAATTAAAGTTCTAAAGTTTGTATAATTCCATCAAATAAATTGTACCAAATTTTGCTTTCAACTACGTTTAGTTATGACCCTCACACAACTTTCATATATCATTGCTGTTGACCGCTACCGCCATTTTGCCACAGCGGCAGAAAAATCGTACGTCACCCAGCCCACCCTTAGCATGCAAATTCACAAGCTCGAAGATGAGCTGGGCGTAACAATTTTTGATCGATCAAAGTCTCCGGTAATCCCTACTGAAATTGGTGAAAAGATCATTGCCGAAGCCAAAAAAATTATCAAACAATCCAAGCATATTGAAGACCTTGCCTCACTGACGGATGACGAGCTGCGGGGCACTTTTCGCATTGGCATCATTCCTACGGTAGCCCCATACCTGCTCCCCCTTTTTCTACGAACGTTCCGAGAAAAATATCCCGAAGTACACCTGATATTTGAGGAAGTTGTTACTGATAAACTGTTAGATCTGCTTAATCAGGACTATCTGGATATCGGCATTATTGCCACCCCTGTTGAACGTGGAAATATTTTTGAAGAAGATCTTTATTACGAGCCATTTATGGGCTATGTATCCCGTAATCACCCATTGGCAAAAAAAGAGCGTCTCACGATCAATGATCTGGAAGTTGCTAATTTATGGCTACTCAACGAGGGTCATTGTTTTCGGGATCAAACGGTTAAACTGTGCAAAAAATTTCGGAAAAATAAACTTGACGATCCTAAGGTTGAGTTCGAAAGCGGCAATCTGGAAACATTAAAACAGCTGGTGGAACAAGATTTTGGAATGACCCTGCTGCCTTACCTGGCAAAAAATCAAATTAATGAGCAGTGTGCCAAAGCTCATCTGCGTCAGTTTGACGATCCCGTACCACGTCGAAAAGTACGCATTGTCTATGGTCGCGAATACCTGAAAAAAAATATCATCGCCGCATTTAAAAAAGAGATCATGAACTCCATCCCCGAAGAGCTCAAAAAAGAGGACGAAGGGCTGTTGGTAGAGTAACTTTGGATGGGGCTGTAGGCTATTAATTCTGTCACAGAATCCCTACCTTTGAGGCTTATTTACAAATCTCAAAATTTGTATTCTCGTGGATCACTCCATCTTATTATGGACAGTATTTAACGTGTTCATCCTTACGATGCTCATCGTTGATCTGGTTGTTCTTCACAAAGAAGACGAAGCCGTCAGCATCAAAGAAGCACTTTACTGGACCGGCATTTGGATTGTACTCGCTCTTATCTTTGGCATTGGTGTATATTACTACATGGGCTCACAGACCGCCCTCGATTATTATACTGGCTACCTGATTGAAAAATCACTCAGTGTCGATAATATTTTCGTTTTTCTGCTGGTATTTTCCTACTTCAAAGTACCCGCCGAATTTCAGCACAAGGTTCTTTTCTGGGGGATCTTTGGAGCGCTGGTTATGCGGCTATTTTTTATCTTTACCGGGGTTGCTCTCATCGAACGCTTCCACTGGATTATCTACATCTTTGGGGGCTTTCTCATCTTTACCGGCATCAAACTGGCCCTCGACAAAGACAAGGAAGTCCACCCCGAACGAAACCCAATTCTTAAATTGGTGCGGCGCTTCATCCCCACGACCAAAAGCTACCATGGTTCTAAGTTTTTTATCCGCCGGATGGGCAAACTCATAGCAACGCCCCTTTTTATAGTACTCGTCGTTATAGAAACTACGGACCTGGTTTTTGCCCTCGATTCTATCCCGGCTATCTTGGCTATTACCCGCGACGAATTCATTATCTACAGCTCCAATGCTTTTGCGATTTTAGGATTACGGGCCCTTTACTTTGCCGTATCCGGTATCATGAGGCTGTTCCACTACCTGCACTACGGACTCTCATCCATCCTCGTTTTTGTGGGCATTAAAATGTTACTTGCCGATATCTATCATATTCCCACCCCCTACGCATTAGGATTTGTGGCCGGGGCACTTATCCTATCCGTAATTGCCTCTATCATGTATCCCAAAGAAGATACCCCTGTTAAAGTAGAAAACATGCCAGACGAATAACCTGACTATGGATCTGGAGAACTTTGCCGCAAAATGGTTCACCCTTTATTATTCAATATTAGCCTTACTTTTTATTGGTGGTGGTGGATACCTAACCCTTAAAAAACAACAGTTCGTTGCATATCTGTTACATAAAGCCAGCCAGGATAAACCCCCTGCGCTATTTATAAGGATATTAAAATACTTACTGCTGTTCACCCTGCCGGGACTCGTTTTGTCGTTTATGCCTTTCTCATGGATCGAACTTCTATTCAGCATTTGGAGTTTAATACTTGTGTATATTGGCGGACTTCAACTGGTCCGCTGGGAGCACTATCGCAAAATCATCAAAAGTAGTAACCAACTGCCGAATACCATCAAAAGAAGCGGTGCCATAATGGTGGCAGTGGGCTTTGCGTTATTGCTGCTGGCATACTTTGTAATACTTCGACAACCACCCACATGAAAATAACCAAAGCGGGATATCATGGTATTCTGCTTCCCGATTTTAACATTGGCTTCGACTACAGCGGCACCGATACGCAGCACACCTTCATTTCGCACGCCCACGCTGATCACATGCCGCGCAACCGAAACAGCAGCGTGTACTGTTCCCCCAATACCCTAAAGCTGATGCAGCGTCGTGGCTACAAGGGCAATGCTACCGTTCTGGATTTTGGCGACCCTATAAAAATTAAAAATGCTCGGGTAACGCTCTATCCGGCGGGACATATTTTAGGCTCGGCCATGGTTTTTGTGGAATCAGATGAGGGATCGATTCTTTATACCGGCGATTACCGAACGCCTCCATCACCCGCTTCAGAGGGATTCTCCATTCCCCGGCAGGTCGATCATTTTATTACCGAAGCTACTTTTGCCCTGCCCATTTATAAATGGGATTCCCACGAAACCCTCGCACGCGAAATTCGTTCTTTTGCTCAAAACACGCTGAATGAGAATGCCACACCCGTTTTTCTGGCCTATAATTTAGGCAAGGCACAAGAGGTAATGCACATGCTGGCACCGCTAAAACACAAAGTACAAATCCACGGGGCCGGCTATAAAATGTGCGATGTATATGAGGAAGCCGGCATCAATTTAGGAGACTACGAACCATATAATCGCGATACGTGTGAAGGAAAAATACTAATTACCACAAACTCGGCCCTCAACAACGGTTTTGCTTCCAATATCCGCAACAAACGCATTGCCTACTGCTCGGGATGGGCAACCCGTGAAGCTACTCGAAGTCAGCTTACCGTACACAAACTTATTCCGCTCTCTGATCATCTCGATTTTTTTGAACT
>JBNJFP010000008.1:12122-21917 GCA_051746985.1 Bacteroidota bacterium | reverse complement strand
TTATGTGCTGATTATTTCCGATCACTTGAAGAAAACAACTTACAACTGGCAGCCCGGTTTTTAGGAGAAGGGGCTTTTTCATCGATATCCGGTAAGCGAGCCACGGTAGGTAGCCGAACATACTCGACCTGCGCAGCCAAATTCTGTGAGATTAACTACGAGAAGGTTTTCAAGCCATGCAAAACGGGCTTGGGCAGTGCTTCGGAGGCCATTGAAAAGCTGATGAATAATATTGAAGCAGCTCGCAGAAAGCGCAACCCCAAAAATTTAACGCTCCAAGAAGTTGAAGCGATCTACGAGGATATCCGCAACGTTTCTTCCCGAGCTGACAAGCAAGAGATCCTTAGTTATGCCTGGAAACAGATGACGCCCGTTGAAATAAAATTCTTTATCCGCATTATGACGCGCGGCTCACTTCGCATCGGCTTTGAAACAAAAAGTGTTATTTCATCTCTGGCTCAAGCTTTTAATAAAAATGTTGATGATGTTCGCTACGCCCACATGATTACCGGCAGCGTCGAAAAAGCGGCTGTATTATGCAAAAATGAAAGTTTGAAGGAAGCTACATTCAAGCTATTTCATCCGCTCTCATTTATGCTGGCTTCTCCCATTGAAAGTCGTGCCATAGACAATTTGGATGGATATATTGCCGAGGAAAAGTTCGACGGCATGCGAGCACAGGTGCACGTCAGTGGTCAACAGGTAGAAATTTATTCCCGTGACCTAAATGACATCACACATTCTTTTCCTGAAATTGTCCAGTTTTTCCTGAATAAAGATCTGCCCGATCTCGTTTTGGATGGTGAAATATGTGTGTATAAAAATGATGAGATCCTGCCTTTTCAACTCCTGCAGAAACGAATGGGACGTAAAAAACCGGGCAAAAAAATGTTAGAGAAATATCCTACGTTATTTATTTCCTACGACCTTCTCTACCATAGTACTGATCCCATTTTTGAGCACACACTCAGGGATCGGCGACAGCTGTTAGAGCAGCTTTCTAATCAGTACGACATCCCAATTACCAACCAATTTCCCGTGCAGAACCATAACCATGTGGATAAACTTTTTGAACGTGCTTTGGCGCATGGTAATGAGGGACTTATGCTCAAAAAAGCTGATAGCACGTACGAATATGGTCAACGTCGCAAGTCGTGGCTCAAAGTCAAAAAGCCGGGCGGCACCCTCGATACGGTGGTAATGTATGCTCATGCCGGCTCTGGCAAACGAGGGGGTTATTATTCTGATTTTACACTGGGCATTCGGGTTGCCGAAGATGAACGCTATGAAGAAGAATTCATCCCCATAGGGAAAGCGTACGGCGGTTATACGGATCAAGAAATGAAGCAACTCAATGAGCGCATTAAGGATTTGGCAGTCGAAAAATATGGCCCCACACTCGGACTTATCCCCGAAATTGTGGTTGAGCTTGAGTTTGATGATATCCAGGTTAACAACCGTACTAAAGCAAACTATTCGCTACGGTTACCCCGATTTAAAGCTATTCGCTGGGATTTAGGACCCAAAGATGCGGATACCCTTAAAGACGTTGAGCGAATGTATCAACAAAAAATAGATCGTGATCGACACAAGCAGGATAAAAATCCCTCTTTTTATATTCATGAATAAATTTTGGAATCAGACAAAACGTTAAAAGTTTTCTAAAAATGGATTCCGATGATAATCTGTCCCACATTTACTAACTCCATTTCAAACCACCATTTAGAGTTATCGGGGTTGAAACTGTCCTCATTTTTAAATCGACGTACTTGTGCCAAAAGTGCGGGCTCTGTAGAAATAGAAAAATGTTCATCCAGATAGTATATCGCTCCAAAAAATGGGACAACTCCTATTCGATAATTCTTTCGTGAACTGTTAGAAATAGTCCGGATCCCCCCAACAAGATCAACACCAGAATAGAATCGCCAGTGATCACTTTTTTTAAATCGTTTATCAATTCCAGCTTTCATATCAGCAGAAAGTTGCCCCCCGTCACTGGAATCATAACTATAGTTAATACCCGATCGCAGTGAAGTGCCCGGATTTACCTTATAGCGATAATGGAGCTCAAAATTATTTGTCGATTGATCCTCAAATAATCGAATCGTTTGGGTGGCATTAAATCCAACTTGGTGCTTTAAAAAAGCAACAGAATCCACCGCAGTTTGGGCAGTAGATTCTGTTACCTGAATAGCAACCAAAATTGTAGTTATAAAAACTATACGAACAACATTAATCCTGAATATCAATCCACTCTTTATCTAAGTTAGAATATGCTTTTTCAATATCTTTTGAGAAATCCTCATAATATTGATCAATAGGTTCAGAAGATCCATCTCTGTAAATAAGAATAAAGGTATCTTCCTCTTCGGAATATTCTAAATCTGCAATTTTTGAATCTTCGTATAATACTTCTGCGGTAAATAAGCTATTGATGTCATCTTCTGTCGGATTTTCTGCTGTTAAAAGCGATCCAAGCTCCATTTCAGCATCAACGGATAAATCATCAGAAAACTGTAACGTTGCCGCAAGATTTTCTAAATCCTCCTCTTGAAGAGAACTGTAATCATCATGAGCTACTTCCAAATTCAATGCAATACCCGCCGCTAACTCATCATCTTCCAGCAGATCAAAAGAAAAGGAAAACTCGGTATTATTATCCTGACTAAAAGTTATTGCATGTGTCAGCGGTGCCGTAATTATTTCAAGGTCCAAAGTGTTAGGAAGCGGAAGATCATTGCTGGAATATTCAAGCTCATTTAGGTTAAATCCAAAAATCAGGTCGCCTTCATTTTCTAATTGCGACTGAATACGTGTTGGTAAATAATATTGCTCGCCATCAATGGTTGTTTCTGAATCAGAATATTCACTGATCTCAAATATCATATCGTTTGACTCAACAATTTGCGACGACGGAAACTCAAAAATGATGTTGTCGGATTCAGAGGTCTCGCTCCACTCTTCTGTATCTGACTGCCAAGAATAAACTCCGGTATGGGCATTAAAATCAAATCGTCTATTGCTCTCTATTGATTCCGTATCGAGTATTGCTTCCAGCCCCGATCCAATTTTATAACTGGATTCTGAGTTCATAAACGTTTCCATATTCGCTGTAAACTCTCCATCTCTCAAATTCTCCAACGAAGTAATGGTTGCACCTACTGCAGATTCGATATTATCAATATCATCATCCACAGTTACTTCTTCTGTGGGATCATCTCCATTATCATCAGATGGATCATCATCTGAATTGGGATCGGTTGCAGAATCAGAGCAGGAAAGGCCAACGAATATTAGTAATACGAAAACGACAAGTTTTTTCAAGTGTCTCATAATTGATGATGAATTTATTAAGGTTTCGATATGAATAGTATTGGTTTTCTCCCTTAGCGATGATAGAATCAACTATTACATATATTTTTAAATAGATGGAATTTATAGAATAAGATACATTTTGTAAAAAAAACTTAGAACTATCTTACATAACCAGCCAATTTATATTCTCAGGGAGAATATTCCAACACACAAATCCCTTATAACAAATAGAAAAGGCCTGACGGGAATATGTACCATCAAGCCTTCAGACCTATAAGTAACTATAATTTATTCGCCCCTTTCCAGATATTTATCAAACCATTTCAAAATCCGCACTGATACATCGGCCGTAAACTTAGGTTCTTGAGGACCGTGGGGCGTTCGGGGATACATGACCATCTCTGTAGGTACATCTATCTCTTTAAGTGCGCGGTAAAATTCTTTGCCCTGCGACGGAGGCACGCGATCATCTTCAGCACCATGGATAATCTGGGTTGGCGTATTCACCTGATCCATATGATAAATAGCGGAATGACGTTCATACACCTCTTTCAATCCTTCCTCCCACCAATTTCCACCCATATGACCTCTCAGGTACGTAGGAATATCAGTCGTTCCCGTCATACTGATGAGGTTGGATAATCCGGCCCCCATACTCACGGCCTTAAATCGGTCGGTTCTGGTCACAATAAAGGAGGTCATATAGCCGCCGTAGCTCCAACCCATTTCTACAAGCTGATCGTCATTGGCCACGCCCATATCAATGACCTTATCTACACCGCTCATGAGATCTTCGTAATCGCCAAATCCCCAATCCTGGAAATTGTCGTATCGAAATTCTTTTCCGTAACCCGTACTTCCCCGGGGATTGGGACGTAAAATGGCGTATCCGTTATCCGCAAAATATTGCAGCGCATAAATAGATCCAGCGCCCGTAAAGCTTTGATTGTATACGCCCGCCGGTCCGCCGTGGACATTCAAGATAAGCGGATATTTCTCACCCTCTTCATAGTCAACGGGATACGTCAGCAGACCTTCAATCTGTTTGCCATCTTTTGACTCCCATCGAACAAGCTCCGTTTTACCCATTTGGGGGAAATCCATTTCATCATAGATCTCGGAGAGCTGCTCTTTTGAGAAATCATCAAGCGATGCGTGATATACCTCGCGAGGCGCCTCAGAGTTTTCATAGCCAAACGAAAGGTTTCCGTTCGAGGCAGAAAAGCTGCTATAAACACCGTCTTCAGGAGTAAGACGTTCGACACTGCCATCCCCGTTGATCGGAGCGCGATACAGGGAAGTCACCGTTTTGTTACTTTCATAAATTAATACATATCTGCTGTCGTCGGTGACATCTACAATATTGGCGTTGCGATCGGGTGTTTTAGGCAGTGCTTCGATTGAACTACCGTCAACCGAAACGCGATACAAGTCGCTCAACCCAATGGGCTCCGGTGAACCTCCGTGAGAGGTAAAGACTATAGTTTCCCCATTGGGAGTGAAGTGTGGATTGGCATCAACGCCTTCCCGTTCTACCAGCGTCGTTACCGAACCACTATCGGCCGGAACCAAAGCAATATCTTTGGTACCGAAATTATCATCCATTTTGGGCGTGGGTCCATAATCATATACCAGCCGATCACCATCCGGAGACCAGTCAAAAGCCGAAACGTGCTGTTTGCCAGTCGTCAGCTGGGTGGAAGAATCCTCTTCAATATCATACACATACAACCGGGAAAACTTGTAATCCTCATCCACTAAAATAACATCACGCTTTTCTTTCTCCCGCTCCTTGTCTTCTTCCGTTGGAGGATCAGTCATGGTATAAGCAACACGATTACCATCCGGCGACCATTGATAACTGCTGATGCCATTTTCAACATTCGTTAACTGCTCGGCCTCTCCGCCATCCAGCGGCATGCGGTACAGCTGCGGTTTTTCACCGTCTCGCGTAGATGTAAAAGAAAGATATTCTCCGTCAGGCGTAAAAGCCGGGCTGCCCACCGATTGCTGTCCCCGGGTAAATTGCCGGTTCATTGAACCATCCTTTTTCGTAATCCAGATATGAGTGAGATACTCAGATTTTTCTCCTTCCATCAGGGTTTCCCGAACGGTATAAGCCACGTATTCACCATCCGGTGAAATAACCGTTTCTCCTACTACAGGTAGACTTATCATATCCTCGGGGGACCATTCAAAATCATCAGGCAAATCTTGTGCTTGTGAAAACGAAGCAACAAGAAACACCATACAAACAACAATCGGAACTCTCAGTATCTTCATATGAAATCGTTTTAGGCTGTTATATAATTAGGACGTACAAAATTACATTGATTTGTAAAATAACATGCCCATGCTCAATGACAAACCAAATACTTTTCGATTTTCCATTTTTAGATTGAACCTTCCTGATCAAATATCAATTATATGGGTAGCAAATATTAATTCTTAAATGGCTTCTATATGAGTAGTTGGACACTCGCATCCATCCCGCCGCACGACTGGTTTCTCTGCCTGGATATCGACCAGTATTTTGATCACGAACATGTTCCCGAACAAATTTTTGAAGAGGGATTTACCCGCCCCATTCCACTTGAGGATCGGGATATTTTAGTGACTACCTTTTTTAATGGGGATCCAGAACATCCCGAGTTTCACTTCGAAAGTCCGGAGTCGCTCGGCAAGGACGAAATTGAACAAGCCAATAAAAGCTTAGCCCGTATTTTGGGCACCAATATCGACCTGCGTCCTTTTTACGAACAGGCGTCCGACGACCCGGTTTTAGGTCCGCTGCTCAGCGAGTATTATGGATTTAAACGCATGGCCCGCGCCAACCTTTTTGAGGACACTATCAATCGTATCATTCAAATGCGGCTTTCGCATAAACCTACGGCCAAGAAAATGGTCTATAATGTGCGTAAAAATTATGGCTCGCTCATCAATGCAGAAGGAGAAAACATTCCGGCTTGGCCGCGGCCCCATCAGCTTATTAAGGCCACCCCCATGAGCATCCGGCAGCTCGATCCCGGCCCAACCAAGCGAAAGGGAGAGTTCATTATTGGTTTTGCTGAGGATCTACTTTCCGGTGAGCAGGATCTGCAACATTTGGAAACGTGTCCACCAGATGAATTTTACGATACCATCTCAAACGTTCGCGGTGTGGGACCCACTTCGGCCCAGCAGCTGATGCTGTTTCGTGAGCGTCCCGATGCGGTCTTTCCCAGCAACAAAAAGAAAGGCAAAGAAAAAGGGCACCGCCGGTGGATTATCTTAAACTACGGCGGCGATCCCGATAGTACCAGCGAAGAAGAGTTTGAGAAGATGATCAAAAAATGGGAAAGCTACGAAGCGGCGGGACTTGAGTTCCTATTTATTGATTGGGTAATGAGTGAGAAAGAGAAGAAACAGAAAGGGTAATTCTCCACATGTCATCCCGAACTTGTTTCGGGATCTCTTATGTTAGATGCTGAAACAAGTTCAGCATGACACGTTTATGCTATGACTTTCAGCTTTAAACTCGTTCCGTAGCTCTGCTGCGGAACGCCCTCAAGGCTTTAAATCCTACTCCATCCGAACGCTAAATTTGCGATCGAATCGGTCAACTAAGCTCTAACATACCCATCGGATGGCAAAATCAGTCATTCGATGAGTTTTATAAAGGCTATTTTTATGAGCAAATATTCCTAAAGTATTCTTAATGCAACACCAAGCGTGTCACAACGGGTAGGTGATCAGAATAAGATAAATTGGGCGTTTCGTGCGACAGTACCTCCCACCGTTGTGAAGACGAAACAAAAACGTAGTCAATGCGCCTGTTGGGGTCATTGGTGGGATACGTAAAGTCGGGTTTAGTGTCTCCTTCAAGAGCGGTATCAGTCCAATATTTCTGCATTGTTTGATACTCCTTGGAATCCGGCTCAAAATTAAAGTCTCCCGCTAAAATAGCCAGTACCTTTTCCTTTTGCCGAAAAAGTTCATTGACAGCATCTACCTGCTGTAGCCGATTCTCTTGATGCTGATGATCGAAGTGAGTAGCAGCAAAAAACAACTTTGTTCCGGAATTCATGCTGTAATCAGAAGCAAGTATTACCCGAGGCTCACCCTCTTTGGGATTGGGCAACTCAACTTTTTGAGTGTTCATTGGCTCCCTGCTCAAGATCGCAATACCGTATCCACCTCCATCAAAATCAAGAGCCTTACCAAAGCGTGCGTGCATTCCAGTTTTTTCGGCCAGACTATCTGCCAAACTGAAATAACGACTTCCATTCAGTTTTGCCAGCCGATTCGTTGCACTATCCACTTCTTGCAGCGCAACAAAATCGGGATCCTCATCCGAAATAAAGTCAGCAATCTCAGACAAGGAACTTTCTCCCCTGTTATCGGGATGCTGAGCGTTAAAGATATTGTAGGAAATAACCTTCAACGTATCCTGTGCAGCAGCCTCTGGAAAGGCAGACAGTAACAGCATCCCCAAAAAACAAAACAGGACTTTATTCATCAATTGCTCCTTCATCCTCAAAAAGTTCCTCATCGGGCTGAATCTTAATCAGCTTGCGCCATGCCTTGAAAAGCATTACAGAGGAGATCAGTACTACTACTGTTATTACCGAAGCCAGGATCCATTTGCCGTAGATCCAGTAGCCGGTGGCAAAGAGCGTTCCGTAAACGGCAATACATCCCAAAATCATACAAAGCATCCCTTGCGGTACGCGCCATGCCTCATCTTCGAGCGGCTCCGTATCTTTGCCTTCATCACGTGCCTGCTCAATAACCTTTTGCCAACCAGGTCCGCCGGGACGAGCCACTTTGCAAAAGTTGACCAGCGTCTCCTTATCTGTAGGACGCGTGGCAAACGTAACGCCAACCCATCCAATTGTGGTGATAATCACCCCAATAATGAGTTCTTCCCAGCCCGTAACTTCGGGCAAGCCTGTGTGAGCGTGTAGAAGCTGGAAATAGAGTGCTACGGCAAATGCTATAAACATGGCCGCAATTTCACTACCGGCGTTAATACGCCACCAGAACCAACGAAGAATAAACAAAAGCCCAGTACCAGCCCCAATCTGCAGAATAATCTGAAAGCTTTCGAGCGCATTTTGCAAGGCCAGTGCCAGCGCACCGGCTACAACCATCAATACAACGGTTGATATTCGACCCACCTGAACCAGCTCTTTTTCAGAACTTTCTGGTCGTATAAATCGCTTATAAAAATCATTTACCAAATAAGAGGATCCCCAGTTCAAGTGGGTAGAAATAGTGGACATATAGGCCGCAGTCAGCGATGCCACCACCAATCCCAGCCATCCCGTGGGAATAAAGGTGAGCATAGCCGGATATCCCATATCATCATCAGCGACCTTTGCGGCATCCGGGAAAGCCTCCTGCATGGCAGCCACGTCAGGGAACACGATAATGGAAGCTAGTCCAACAATTATCCACGGCCATGGACGCAGAGCATAGTGTGCAGCATTAAAAAAGAACACCGCAGCGATAGAGTTATTTTCATCCTTAGCTGCAAACATGCGCTGGGCGATATATCCACCACCGCCCGGCTCTGCTCCCGGGTAATAGACGCTCCACCACTGCACCAGCAGGGGAATCAGAAAAATACCGATAGCTTGCGATGGATCAGAAAAATCGGGCAGGATATTAAGCTGACTGACCACTTCTTTGTGGGAAAGCAATCCCGACAGCCCACCCACTTCAGGATGATCGAGCGCCACATAAGCAGCTATCAAAGCACCGCCAATAGCCAGAAAAAACTGAAAGAAATCTGTCAATAACACCCCGCGCAACCCACCAAGCGAGCTATAAATTACGGTGACTACTCCAGCAATGACCACCGTCTCGGTTGGGGATAATCCCATCAGTACACCACTTATTTTTATAGCGGCCAGCGATACCGTAGCAATAACAATGACGTTAAAAATGAACCCAAGATATATGGCTCGAAATCCCCGTAAAAATGCCGCCATTTTTCCGCTATAGCGCAACTCATAAAATTCAACATCAGTCAACACGCCAGAACGTTTCCAAAGATTGGCATATACAAATACGGTGAGCATGCCCGTCAGAAGAAATGCCCACCATACCCAATTTCCGGCCACCCCATCCGTTCGAACAATATTTGAAACCAGGTTTGGAGTATCTGTAGAAAAGGTGGTGGCAACCATCGAAATCCCCAACAACCACCAAGGCATATTTTTACCCGCTGCAAAAAACTGCTCCGAGTTTTTTCCTGCCTTCCGCATTACCCACACACCAATCACCAGTGAAAAAACCAAATAAGCACCAATAATCGTCCAGTCTATGGTTTCAAGGAGCATAAAATATTAATTTAGTTTTTGATAAATGGAGTAATTTAATCGGCAGTAAATTAGAATATACCGTTCTGGAATCGACCAAAATTAATAAAGATTTTGTCAGATCCAATCAAATTTGAAAAGAAAATATATACTAATATTACCGCTCAGCTTAAAC
>JBNJFP010000008.1:0-12022 GCA_051746985.1 Bacteroidota bacterium | reverse complement strand
CCGGCAGGTCCGTCATCATCATCGTCGCCTTCAGAAGGCTTGTCAGAGATGATAGCTTCAGTGGTCAGCATCAAGCCGGCAACAGAAGCTGCGTTTTCAAGTGCAGTACGTGTCACTTTTGTAGGATCAATTACGCCTGCATCAACGAGGTCTTCATACTGCTCGGTTCGAGCGTTGTATCCAAAGTTACCTTCGCCTTCGAGGACTTTTTGTACAACGATAGAACCTTCAGCACCAGCATTATTGGCAATGCATCGCAGCGGAGCTTCAAGCGCACGGCTGATGATATCGAAACCTACTTTCTGATCGTTGTTTTCAGATTCGAGGTTTTCAAGTGCTTTACGTGCACGAAGCAGCGCAACACCACCACCTGCTACAATGCCTTCTTCAACAGCGGCACGAGTAGCGTGGAGTGCATCTTCAACACGGGCTTTCTTCTCTTTCATTTCAACTTCAGAAGCAGCTCCAATGTTGAGTACTGCAACACCGCCGCTCAACTTAGCGAGACGCTCTTGCAGTTTTTCACGATCATAATCAGAAGTGCTGGACTCAATCTGTCCTTTAATCTGATTTACGCGTGCTTTAATGTCGTCGTCTTGTCCTTGTCCACCAACGATTGTTGTATCGTCTTTGGTGATGTTGACGCGATCAGCAGTACCTAAGAAATCAAGCGTAGCATTTTCAAGCTTGTATCCACGCTCTTCAGAGATAACGGTACCGTTAGTCAAGATCGCGATGTCTTCCAACATCTGCTTGCGACGATCGCCAAATCCAGGCGCCTTAACAGCTGCAATCTTAAGCGAACCACGCAGCTTGTTAACAACCAATGTAGCCAGTGCTTCGCCTTCGATATCTTCAGCGATGATAAGCAGCGGCTTACCGGTTTGAATTACTTTTTCAAGAATAGGAAGCAGATCCTTCATGTTGCTAATCTTCTTGTCGAAGATCAGGATGTAAGGCTCTTCCATTTCTGCTACCATGGCTTCGGAATCAGTCACAAAATAAGGTGACAAATATCCACGGTCGAACTGCATACCTTCAACCGTCTCAAGATAAGTCTCGGTACCTTTGGCTTCTTCAACAGTGATAACACCGTCTTGACCAACTTTTTCCATTGCATCCGCAATGTTCTGGCCAATTTCTTCGTCGCCATTGGCAGAAATAGTACCAATCTGCTTAATACTTTCAAGACTATCACCAACCGGCTTCGTCATGGTGCGAAGCTCAGCAACAATCGCTTTAACGGCTTTGTCGATGCCTCGCTTGAGTTCCATTGGGTTGGCACCGGCAGTAACGTTCTTCAGTCCAGTTTGAATGATCGACTGTGCAAGAACGGTAGCTGTTGTTGTACCGTCACCGGCATTGTCACTGGTTTTGGAAGCAACTTCCTTCACCATCTGAGCGCCCATATTTTGTCGCTTGTTGGACAACTCAATCTCTTTTGCTACAGTAACACCATCTTTCGTTACCGTAGGTGATCCAAATGATTTTTCGATTACTACGTTTCGTCCACGCGGTCCCAAGGTGACCTTGACAGCATTCGCAAGCTTGTCAACGCCCTGCTTGAGAGCATCGCGCGCTTCCATATCGTAATGAACTAATTTTGCAGACATAATTGCCTATTTAATTTTTTTGAGTTTTTGTTTGAAAAAATATTGAAAGAATTGCGTTAATCAACGATTCCAAGAATGTCGGATTCTCGCATAATCAGATATTCTTCGCCATCCAGCGTAACTTCAGTGCCCGAATATTTTCCATAAAGCACTTTGTCGCCTTCTGCTACCGACATATCAATCTTGTTACCGTTTTCTACCTTACCAGGACCTGCAGCAACTACAGTTCCTTCCTGAGGTTTTTCTTTTGCAGAATCAGGAATAATGATTCCAGATTCAGTTTTCTCTTCCGCAGGTGCTGGCTGAACCAGTACACGATCGCTCAACGGTTTAATTTTAGATTTAGCCATAAGTATGACTCCTAATTTTAGGTTATTAGTTGAAATTTAAAATTCTTAGATGCAGCAAAACTGCTGTAAATACTTTTGAAATTCTTCTGTCGAAAACACAATCATTTCAACAGGGTAATAGTTGAGCAAGTTCTATACCAAACTTTCTCAAGATGGGAAATTAATTACAAAAGGCAGGTATGACGCTTAAAATCGGTCCCAATGAACCAATCTTAATATTTATGATAAAAAAATGATTTCGGGGTAGCCGAAATTTCAGGTCAAAATGCCATCTTCGACCAGCCGTGCTGTCAACTTTTCATATTCTGATGGTTCCCAAGCCTCGGCCCGCTTGTCAAAGTCGAAACCATTGGGCTGCTTATCTTTACTTACCACCGGCTTTAGCGCATTGCTCAACTTTTTACGGCGCTGATTAAAAGCCGTACGTACTACGGTTTTCAAGTTTTTATCCGAGCAGTTTAGTTCTCCCTTGTCAAAAGTCAGTTTTACAATGGCGCTTTCCACATTGGGCTGCGGACTAAAACAATGTCGCGATACCGGGAACAGAATTTCGGGTGTACACATCAGCTGCGTTTGCACACTTAGTATCCCGTAATCTTTCGTGCGGATATCAGCCACCAATCTCTCGGCCACCTCTTTTTGCATCATCAGCAAGGCATTGGCCAGCAAGTAGCGGTTTTCAAGAAGTGAAAACAAAATCTGGCTGGTGATGTAATAAGGTAAGTTACCAACTACATGCGTTTTTTCTTTACCAATAGAAAGCTCCTCCCAATCGACATCCAACACGTTTTCATGATGAATTTCCAAACTATCAAACTTTTGCTCAAGCACTTCGATCGCCCGCTGATCCAGCTCCACAGCGACTACATCTTCATAGCGATCAAGCAACGCTCCTGTCAGTGCCCCCGTACCGGGACCAATTTCGATGACTCGTTCTCCCTCCTTGGCAGGAATAGCCTCGGCAATTTTTTCAATGATATTTTCGTCGGTTAAAAAATGCTGTCCTAAACTTTTCTTTGGTCGAATACTCATATAATATATACATGAATTTAGAATGTGGAATTAACAATTAGGAATTACAGTAGATTAATCTTAATTCCTAATTTCCAGCAAAAACCCTGGGGTCTAAATAATAAAATTAAACTTACATTGTCTTTTTTGCTTAGCGTCAGCAGGTAAATTAAATTAACCTTCATTATATATTCGATAAATAACTCATTATGGATATTAATCCCCTTGAAACAGAACAAATTGGTATTCA
This sequence comes from Bacteroidota bacterium, assembly GCA_051746985.1. Classification (GTDB taxonomy): domain Bacteria; phylum Bacteroidota; class Rhodothermia; order Balneolales; family Balneolaceae; genus Fodinibius. Next base: position 8,798 of record JBNJFP010000008.1, on the reverse strand, counting down.
GACGCTGGAAAAGCGACTGATGAAATCCGAATCCAATATATCCTTAAAGATAGGGGTCCCGCGGGAAGTCTCCAATGATGAACGAAGGATTTGTTTAACGCCAGGCGGCGTTTCCGTGTTAACAGCCAATGGGCATGAGGTATTTGTTGAGCAAGATGCCGGAACCGAAGCCAATTTTACTGATCAGGAATTTGCCGACGCCGGTGCCGAAATAGCCTACAGCATTGATGACGTTTATAAAAAGTCAGATATGATTGTAAAGGTAGCCCCGCCTTCGGAATCTGAATTTGAGTTAATTGAACAGGATCAAACTTTGCTTTCTGCCCTTCATCTCGGTAATGCCACAGAAGAGTTTATCGATCTGCTGATCAAAAAGAATACCACTGCTATTGGCTTTGAATTTATAAAAGGGGATGACAAGGAGTTCCCCCTTGTGCGTATGATGCACGAAATAACAGGCTCGATGTCGGTGCAGATCGGTGCCCATTACCTCGAAAAAAATGAAGGCGGACAGGGTATTATGCTGGGTGGTATTTCAGGGATTCCGCCTGCGACTGTAGTTATTTTGGGAGCAGGTATCACAGCCGAATATGCTGCACGCACGGCCTTGGGTTATGGTGCCCAAGTGTTTGTGATGGATAATGACCTGGCCCGGCTTCGCCATCTTGAAAATGCCCTCGACCGGCGCATCATTACGGCCACTGCTAACTATCAATATTTATCTTCGGCCATACAATCTGCCGATGTTGTTATCGGTGCCGCCATGTCCGAGGGCGAACGGGCCCCCTGCTTAGTAACAGAACCCATGGTCACCTCCATGAAACCGGGCAGCGTCATCGTAGATACCGTCATTGATCAGGGAGGATGTATTGCCACCAGCCATGCGACTACTCACTCCAAACCCACGTATATCAAGCACGATGTCATCCATTATTGCGTGCCTAATATTCCATCAAATGTAGCTCGTACAGCCACCTATGCCCTCAACAATGTGATTGTACCCTACCTGTTGGCTATCGGTGATGCCGGTGGAATCCGTGAATGTCTGTGGAGCAACACCGCTCTACGCAATGGCACCTACGTCTATAAAAAACATCTTACCAAAAAATCGTTGTCCAAAATTTTCGATATGCCCTACCGCGAAATTGAGATGCTTATTGCCAGTCAAATTTAGATCTTAGATCCAATGATTTTAAACAAGCCGACAAAAATCATCCTTGGAATATTAACGTTTCTGCCCTTACTCTTCACCCTAAGTATCATTGGGCTTTTTATCGTTAATTTTTTCTCGATGATGTCTTCTCACGAACCATCGATGTCAATGAGATCATTTTCGTACCTAAGCCACCTGCTTCCTCTCATTTTTCCCGCCATTCTGCTTTCGTTGGGATTATTCATTTTCTATGTCGTTCATATGTTACAGAATGTAGCATTAGATACCGAAAAACGAATGCTTTGGATCATTGTAACGTTTATCGCATACGGGATCTCATTGCCCATTTACTGGTATCTTCATGTCTGGAAAAATGATCCTCAACACGGTCTTGACTCCGATCCAATAGTAGAAACGCATCATGAACCAAGAACTGACAGTTAAAAACTTTAAGCGCATCAGCATTATCAACTGGATGCTGAGTGTACCTTTTTTCGTACTTTTTGCCTGGCCCTACTGGTTTATAGGTCGGTTCTCGGGGTTAGATCAAACGCTTATCTTTGTTGGATGCGCCCTGTTTTCCATCCCATTTATGATCACAATTCTCCACGGACACGTAACGCTGGCTCTTGGCGAAGCTCACCGCCATCACTACTACGATTGGCTCGTCGAACAACCGCTCACCTATGGGTTGTTCTTTCATCCCATGATTATCCGTACCCGTTTCCGGCTGATTCTGCTTGTCATCAGCCTGCTTATTTTTCTATTGGGATTGGTGCTCCCCATCTAACATTTCGACCATAAAAAAAAGACGTCGCTGTATAATAAACGACGCCTTTTCTGATAATTTTATTTAGAATTAATATGCATCTCCAGCTATAATTCCATCCACAACAGTGGGATCAAGCAACGTAGATGTATCGCCCATATCATCGGTCTCTCCGGCCGCCACTTTGCGAAGAATACGCCGCATAATTTTACCGGACCTCGTTTTTGGAAGTCCATCCACAATTTGAATTTTATCCGGCTTGGCAATGGGGCTTATTATTTTAGATACCAGATCGTGAATCTCTTTTTTGAATGCTTCGGGATCAGAAACCCCATCCTCGCACGTCATAAAGGCAAATATTCCTTCCCCTTTTACATCATGGGGATACCCCACGATTGCGGCCTCTACCACTTTGGGATGCTCATCGATGGCGTTCTCAATTTCAGCAGTTCCCAAACGGTGTCCCGAAACGTTCAGCACGTCATCAACACGGCCAGTAATGCGATAGTAGCCCTCTTCATCACGACGGCAGCCGTCCCCCGTAAAATAATACCCCTCGTAATCTTTGAAATAGGTTTTCATATAGCGCTCCTGGTTACCCCAGATTCCGCGCGTCATTCCCGGCCATGGCTGCTTAATAACAAGATTACCTTTCACGCCATTACCTTCGATCTCTTTTCCATCATCATCCATAAGCGCCGGTTCAACGCCAGGCAGGGGTAACGTAGCGAAACCAGGCTTAGTAGGCGTAATACCTGCCAGCGGAGAGATCATGATACCACCCGTTTCGGTTTGCCACCACGTATCCACAATCGGACATTTTCCATTTCCGATCTTATCGTGATACCAGTGCCACGCCTCCTCATTAATGGGTTCACCCACTGATCCCAGAACTTTGAGCGAACTCAAATCATATTTGTTGACGTATTCGATATCCTCTTTCATCAGAGCACGGATAGCTGTAGGTGAGGTATAGAAATGGGTCACTTTATACTTTTCGCACACCTCCCAGAGTCGACCCGGATCGGGATAGGTTGGCGTTCCCTCGAAAATGATACCAGTAGCACCATTTAGCAATGGCCCGTATAAAATGTAGGAGTGTCCCGTAATCCATCCCGCATCGGCAGTACACCAATACACAGAATCTTCCTCAACCTGAAAAACGTTGCGAAACGTATAACTGGTATAAACCATGTAGCCCCCGCAAGTGTGCACCTGTCCCTTGGGCTTGCCGGTAGATCCAGAGGTGTACAGAATAAACAGTGGATCTTCTGCATCCATCTCTACGGCTTCATGCTCTTTGGATGCATTACGAATCAACAGGTGCCACCATTCGTCGCGACCTTCTTCCCAGTTGATGTCACGGTTGGTACGCTGACATACAATTACCTTCTCGACAGTTGTACACTCTTCGAGCGCCTCATCCGAAATATCTTTAAGCGGCACGTGCTTTTCGCCACGACGAAGCCCGTCATTGGTGATCAGCATTTTGGCATCACAATCTTGAATACGCTCAGCCAGTGACTGGGCCGAAAATCCTGCAAAAACAATAGAATGAACCGCCCCAATGCGCGCGCAAGCCAACGAGGCAATCATCAGTTCGGGCGTCATAGCCATATAAATGGCTACCCGGTCACCTTTTTCAATTCCTTTGGATTCGAGCACATTGGCGAACCGGCAGACGTCCTCATGCAGCTGGCGATAGGTGATAGTGCGCCGAAACGAATCCGGATGATTGGGCTCGAAAATAAAAGCGGTCTTGTTACCAATGGTATTCAGGTGACGGTCGAGGCAGTTTTCGGTAATATTCATTTTTCCGCCCTCGAACCACTTAACATTTCCCTCTTCAAAACTGCCACTATGTGTTTTGTCCCATCGCTCACGCCAATAAAATGTCCCCGCCTCGTGCTCCCAGAACTTTTCAGGATCACTGATGCTTTCATTATAGACTTCCTTATACTCTTCAAACGAATCGATATTTAGCCACATAGCAGTAGAATTTGAGTTAATAATATAATTGGCAACAAATAATAGCTATTAAAAACGTACGCCTAATAATCACATTGTCATTAAAAGCAAATTATTCACTGTTCATTTCCGTTACATAATTTCGACTGAACTGCAATAAACAAGATTTCGATCTTAATGAAAAGTAAGGGCTATCGCAAAATTGTAAAATGGTTTAATGATCGCGGCTGGCAGCCCTTTGATTATCAACAGCACGTTTGGCATGCTTTTCTATCGGACAAAAATGGATTACTCAATGCCCCCACCGGCAGCGGAAAAACCTATGCGCTTTTTATGCCGATGCTTATCAAATGGATTGACAACCATCCCCAAACCTACCGTGAGCTGGCCGATAATGGACTCCAGCTTTTATGGATAACGCCGCTTCGGGCCCTGGCTCGGGATATTGAACAGGCGCTGCAAACGGTCGTTGATGATCTGGATATGCCATGGCAGATAGCGCGACGCACGGGGGATGTATCATCCTATCAAAAACAGCAGCTTAAAAAACAGATGCCGGAAGTGCTCATTACCACTCCCGAAAGCTTGCATATCCTGATGGCTCAGAAGGGATATAAAAAATATTTTTCTGATCTAAATGCTGTAGTAGTGGATGAATGGCATGAACTGTTGGGATCGAAGCGCGGAACCCAAACCGAACTTGGTTTATCTCGGCTTAAACACCTGCGGCCTAATCTTAATATATGGGGTATTTCCGCGACCATCGGAAATCTGCAACAAGCTCGCGATGTGCTACTCGGTACTAATGGCAATAACGATAACGCTGTCATCATTAAATCAGATGTCGAAAAAAAATTAAAGGTACAATCTGTGTTGCCTGACAACGTAGAAAAATTTCCATGGTCTGGACATCTGGGTACAAAGTTAATGCCTAAGGTTTTACCCATTATTGAGGAAAGCCGTTCTACCCTCATTTTTACGAACACCCGTTCGCAGTCAGAAATCTGGTTTCAACAGCTTTTGGACGCAAAACCAGAATTGGCCGGCACTATTGCACTTCACCACGGCTCGCTGAGTAAGAAAATTCGTCGGTGGGTGGAAGACTCGCTTCACAAAGGAATGCTAAAAGCTGTTGTATGTACTTCCAGTCTGGATTTAGGCGTCGATTTTGCTCCCGTCGAAACGGTGGTCCAGGTTGGAAGTCCCAAAGGCGTAGCACGTTTTCTGCAGCGGGCCGGACGCAGTGGGCACCAGCCGGGTTCTACCAGTCATATCCATTTTGTACCCACCAATGCACTCGAGCTGATCGAAGCCGCAGCACTCAAAACGGCAGCCACTGAGGAAGTAGCGCTCGAAAGTCGTGAGCCCATTCTTAAGCCATACGACGTACTCATTCAGTACCTTATTACTTTGGCAGTTTCGGATGGCTTTGATCCCAAGAATATTTACGAGGAAGTAAAAACGACTTTTGCCTATCAAACGCTTACGCAAAAAGAGTGGAACTGGATTTTGGATTTCATCACCACGGGCGGACAATCGCTGACGGCCTACGATGAGTACTCAAAAGTCGTGGAAGAAGACGGACTATACAAGGTCGTTGACAAGAAAATAAAACGTCGCCACCGCATGTCGATTGGCACCATTGCCAGCGACACCATGATGAGCGTGAAATATTTAAAAGGCGCTCATTTGGGTAGCATTGAGGAATGGTTTATTGCATCGCTAAATCCCGGCGACAAGTTTTGGTTTGCCGGACGTAGCCTCGAACTCGTCAGAACCAAGCAGATGACCGCCTACGTACGGCGGGCTAATACATCCAAAGCAAAAGTGCCCAGCTGGATGGGCGGACGCATGTCGCTCTCTTCTAATATGAGCGCTTTATTGCGTAACAAGATGCATCAAGCCATCGATGGCACCGCAAAAGATATCGAACTCAAAACCATTCAGCCCATTTTGGATGTCCAAAGTAGCTGGTCCACGTTACCCGATGATGATGAATTTCTGATCGAACAGACCACTTCACCGGAGGGACATCATCTTTTTTTCTATCCATTTGAAGGACGATATGTCCACGAGGGGATGTCGGCCTTGGTGGCGTATCGAATCTCACAGCTGACACCGATCACCTTTTCTATCGCGATGAATGACTACGGATTTGAGCTGCTTTCGGATCAGGAAATCCCCATACAAAAAGCCATGCAGAATAATCTTTTTTCTGATGATCATTTAGTTGAAGATATTTTCTCCAGCCTTAATGACACGGAACTTGCCAAACGTCGTTTTCGAGGGATCTGTCACATTGCCGGACTTATTTTCAAAGGATTCCCCGGCCAGCAAAAAGCTGGGCGGCATCTGCAATCTTCGGCCGGACTCTTTTTTGATGTTTTTGATCAGTATGAGCCCGACAACCTCTTGCTGCAACAAGCTTATGATGAAGTGCTTTCCTATCAGCTGGACGAAGTGCGACTTCGAAAAGCATTAAGACGCATTCAATCCCAAAAAATAACGCTAAATACTACCGAGCGCTTTACCCCGCTGGCATTTCCCATTATGGTGGATCGGCTTCGCGAGCGATTAAGCTCTGAAAATTTGATGGATCGGGTACAAAAAATGCAGCTTCAACTTGAAGAACATACTTAGTACTATTCATCAAAATATCAATAAATTGAAAATATAGGCTACTTAGACTTAAGAAAATGATTCCCAATGCTCGTGCTTTCAATTTACAACATCAACGTCTTTGGTTGCTACCTCAGAAAGCAATTTACTGGCAAAAACAGAAAACGCTGTTGATCGCCGATCTCCATATTGGAAAAGCCGGACATTTCCGCAAGAATGGTATTGCCGTCCCCCGGCAAGTTGCCAAATCTAATCTCGATCAATTAGATGCCATTCTTGATCTCACCAATCCAGACCATCTGATTATCCTCGGCGACCTTTTTCATAGTGATGTAAACAAAGAGTGGCAACAGTTTATTAAATGGCGAAAAAATTATACTCAACTCGAAGTTAGTCTGGTAGTGGGAAACCACGATATCCTTGATGCCCAGAAATATCACTCGGGAATTATCAACGTGTTCAAACAACTTTCAGTGGCACCTTTTCTGTTTGTCCATGATATCAATGCGCTCACTGATCAAAAAGATTACAACAAAAAATATATCCTTAGCGGACATGTTCATCCAGCAGCACAGCTTAAAGGAGCGGCTCGGCAAGCTATGAAGCTACCCTGCTTTTATTTTTCAAGCGAATACGGAATTCTGCCAGCCTTTGGTGGGTTTACAGGTACACATGTAATTCAACCAAAAGAGCACGATCAGGTTTTCATAATTGTAAATTCCCAAATTATCTCTGCCCAGCAGTTACCTTCTTGATGTCATGATTAGCGCATACCGACAGCTATTTTATTTTCAGATTCTTCTCGCATTGTTCATTGTTATACTTACAGATGTGGGTACTGCTCAAAATCTGTCGGAATCACTTACGTCGTATAATGAACAGCGTATTAGTCTAAATACTAACGGCATGTACGTACTATCCGGGTGGGCATTATCTAATATTGCGATAGGATCAGTCGGATATTTTAATAGCAGCGGCCGCACCAAGTATTTGCATCAAATGAATGTGGGATGGAATATTGTAAACCTGGCCATTGCAGGTGGAGCGCTATATCAATATGCCAATGCTGATCCCACCGCCTTTTCCCTTACCCAAAGCTTGGCAGAATCAAAATCGATTGAGAACATTCTGCTTCTTAACATGGGACTCAATGTAGGATATATAGCCACCGGAGGATTTTTGTGGGAACGAGGGCTGCGGAAAACGAATAATCGACTTATTGGCTATGGACAATCTTTGATTATTCAAGGTGGATTTCTGTTACTTTTTGACTCCACACTCTATGTCTTAAATCGAACAAACAACAGAACGCTTGATTCATTCATAGAACAAATATCCATACAGGGTACTCAACTATCATTCACAATACCGCTTTAACATCTTACTGGCGCCATTTTCGCTTAAAGCAATGATGCAGGCGACTCAGGATCCGTGACTTTTTCGTTCGTACATTTGCCCCACTGATATCAAAATATGCACTGGCCTCCTTGGTGGTCGCATCCGGCTTATCAATAAAATACTCGATGAAGGTTCGAGATTTTTTCCGAAGCTCATTTAGACATGCCTCCAAAATAGCCTGGCGATCTTTATCCATAAGGTTTTGAAACTGCTCCGCGGGATTTACCAAGTGATCTTGATGATCTTCAACTGGGTTGTTGAAGCGATGCTGTTCTTTAGTATAACGGAAGTATTCATGCCGACAAGCACGAATCATATAGCTGAATATATATTTTTCCTCACGGATGTTATCCTTTTGTATCTGCTCATAAACATTTAAAAATGCTTGTTGGGTACATTCCTCGGCATCCTTTTCATCTGCATTAAGAACAACCTGCAGATAATCCTTTAACCGGTGAAGCAACTCTTCTATTAGTTCATTAGCTTTTCCCTGCCTATTCTGCTGAAGAGCATAAACTAATTCTGAATAATCAACTCTGGAGTTACTCAAGGTAATCTAATAAGCCTAAATTTGCTGATGCTTTCTATTCATCGCCAAAATGAACATACAATGTAGCCTTCCGTAATATTTGTGCGTTTAAATATATAACTATTGAATAAGCAAACAAATATTAGAATGTAACAGCATAATATATAGAATTTAATTTCTATTAGATTAATAATTTATTTAATTAAAAATAAACATTTCTTGTAACATATAAATAAAAAACACTCTTGTAATCTTGGATTGAAATTACAATTAACTTAATATTTAAATTATAATATAAATTTGTTACAAAATAATATTATACAATATGGCTTTTCGGGCCGCTTTTTTGTAACAAAGTCAAC
>JBNJFP010000007.1:97157-106318 GCA_051746985.1 Bacteroidota bacterium | reverse complement strand
AGGGCTTGTTCAGAGAGTACTTCGCCTTCATGGGAAGTAGCAATGTAAGCTTTCATCTCTTCGACCATATCCAGACGGTCATTTTGTCCGGGATAAGCTACGGTCGATTCACCGTCGCGGCTAAATTCGTAGGTATCGGGAGCTTGAATATTGGAATCATCGTCGCCGTCACTGCCGCTGATATCACAAGAAGAAATCAGCAGTGCAATGGCCAACATAGGTACCGTTAATAATAGTTGGGTGCGATCTGGGAAGTGCATTGTTAGTCTTTATTTTTATTTATATTAGTTCTACGTAAGGGCGGAAAATAAAAACTATATAGAATAAATCTAAATAAAATTAAGAGATTTTTTCCTATTCGTTACAAGCATAAAATGAGAAGCTAAGCACAAAGAATTTCAATCCCGATCAGAGAAAAGATCCATTAGCTGGGTAAGCAGTCCATCACTCATCATTGAAAACTTGTCTTGTCGTCCCATCGATAGGAACCGCAGAAATTTGCGCAACTCTACGAGAATGTAGGGTGGATCGGTGACGAGAGTATCGTTTTTAATAATGTAATCCCAATCCAACTGTTTTTGAAAGCGCACTCCATTTGCTTCCATTGTTACTTTATATAAATGGGCGATCAGTCCATATCCAATGGTTGTGGGATGAATACCATCCAAACTAAAAATTCCACCTTTATAGAGCTTGCCGGTGTCATTGTCAATACGAGGGTATTCGGTGCTTAATTTGGGATCATCAGAATCCTCAACCAGGTGCTTGGTATTTGGATTTTGGCGCATTGCTTTGCAAAACTCCTCGGGATACGGAATACGCTTTTTTTTGCCGAGGCGTCGTCTTGCAATACCGGTTACGTAACGGTTAAGAGGTACGGTAATCCAGCCGTATTCATCGGCTACCTCACGGATAATGGTATTATATTCGTCAACATGCTGATCCAGAGAAATAGCTTCTTCCTTGCTCAGGTACGGATGTTTGTCGGGATTAAAATCAGCATCCCAAATCCAAAAGCGGGTATAGTAATCGAAATAGCCAGTATGATCTTCTCGTGATTTGTCGGCATTGACGCCACGCGAAACCGGCGGTATGGTAACGTAGGGAATGGTTTGGGTGATGACGCGTTCGGCTCCAATTTGGCTGACTTTTTCGGCCAGCTTTCGATACTCCTGTTCAAAGTGCTCGGGGCGATATACCGTATAATCCCTTTCCGATGGAAATTTTTCTAAGTCTTCTTCTTCAGAAAGTATATACTTTAGATCTGATACGGCTCCGATAACATTATTATGTCCCATGGACACGATAAGATTCTCAATGCCACCATCTTCTTGGAGGTATTGTATATTATCGAGTTGAGTGTAGTCACTGAATTCATTTTTAAACGAAGGATTTAAAACCAGCCGAGCTGTAACATACATGGCGTGATCGGGCAGCATATCAAAAATAGAAAAGGTTTCTGGCTGCGTTTCGATGTGTTGACGGCTGTTTTCTTCGGTAACCAGCCAGGCATCGTTCATAGCGAATCCCCATACCGACTGATTGTGGTAAGGCATTGAGCGTTCTGCTTTAAGAGGTTTGGCTTTGCCCTCCCAGTATCGTTTTACCCTGCGAAGGGTGGAGTAAAGATAATTAAGGGCCGGCAGATATTCTTTCCATGCTATGGAATCGCCGTATTGGTCGGAAAGGCCACGGGCCAGCACTTCAAGGTTTAGCGGAATACCAGCTTGTGCAGTAAATAAAGGCTGTTCAAAATCGGGTTGGGGTTCCCAACATTGGCTCAAAAAGCTGGGAAAGTTAAGGTCAGTGCGGTAGATACCACCATTTTGAAATCCTTGGCTGATGCTATCGCCGAGGACTACTAATTTATGTGTAGGCTTTTTGTTTTTGGGACTCACGAAATTCCTGTAGTAACCGTCTTACTTGGAATTGGGGTTATACTTCCTGAGAATAAGTCGTATCTTACAACGCTTTTTTCAAATAAGAATGTAGTAAGTAGTAAAAGGATGAGCAAAATTGAAAGCAATCGTTTGGAAGAATTTCGCAATCAGCGTGAAGAAGCAAACGAAAAGATTTTTGACTTAGATCACTTGGGGATCAAGCGTTTTTTTAATCTTGATAACAATACGTACAAAGATGGAGCCCTGCCCGGGCAGACCAAAGAGCTGCTCGGTTTGGTAGCCTCGGCAGTGTTGCGATGTAACGACTGCATTGATTATCATCTGGAGCAGTGCGCCAAAAGTGGATTTTCGAAGGAAGAGATTATTGACGCTATGAATGTGGCCTTGGTAGTGGGAGGAAGTATTGTAATACCTCATTTGCGTCATGCTGTAAAAACGTTGGAAATTCTCGAAGAGGAAGGTCATCTAAAATCATAAACGAACTGTTTTGATTCGTAATCTTTTAGTCATCGTACTTTTTGTTTTGGTTTCGTCAATATCTGTTCGGGCACAAATGATGGACCCAGAGGTTGGAAAAGATTCCGTATCAACGGCGTTAGTACCTGCATTGGGATACAGCTCCAATGAAGGATTATTGGGGGGGATTATTTACAGCCGATACGATTATCGCGATAACGTTGATCCGTTTAATAATTTGCTTGAGAGCTCAGCTATCGCAACAACCAAAGGATTTGTAGAGGTAGAAGCTACATACGAACAAACAAAAACGTTTGGACGTGACCTGCGATCTATTGCTGATTTTTATTTTTATCGTTATACCCAAGACCAATTTTTTGGCGTGGGAAATGAAACGACTTTCAGCGATCAGCAATGGGATGATGAGTATTATTTTTTCCGATCGATAGGATTTAGTCTTGATTACAGAATTAGAAAACCTATTTACGAACAGGGTAAAAGACAGCTTGATCTGCAATTTGGGGCAGCAACAGAATATCACATCCCCTATATACGTCAGGATGAATCATCGTTTGCACAGCAAATACCCAATGGCAGTGACGGGGGATGGGTAAACAATGTGAATACGGGGCTCATCTGGGAGAATCGGGATAGTGAATTTGATACCAAACGTGGGAATCGGGCCCAGCTGGAGTTACGGGCCGCCCCGAAGTGGCTCGGCAGCTACGGTTTGGGAACGGCACGACTGGAACTGAGGCAGTATTTTCATTTGTTTGATTTTTTGACAGTTGCCAACAGGTTTGAGGCTCGTCACGCCGAAGGAGATATCCCCTATTGGGAAATGTCAACGCTTGGCAATAAAAATACGCTTCGCGGTTATCCGCTCAATCGTTTTAAAGGAAACTCCTCGGTAGCATATACCCTGGAACTAAGAACCTGGCTGTTAAAATTTCCTGATTTATACGGACTCAAATTTGGCGGTCAGCTTTTTACCGATGCGGGACGGGTGTTCACCGAAACGGATGGCAGTCCTGATCTGCTTGAGGGATACCATCAAACGGTGGGATTCGGTGGTGCGATGTCGATCTTCAACCCCGATTTTATTCTGCGCGGGGAGATGGGTTTTTCGGAGGATGTAAGTCGGATTTACATTGGCGTAGGTTATATGTTTTAGGATATCAACGGAGAGGTTACATGTCATCCTGAACTTGTTTCAGGATCTTCTATGTTAAAGTATAATTAAATATTGATTTTTTAGAGTTTATGAGTCGTTCTGTTTTACTAACTGCAGCAAAAGAAGACACTGAAGTTTTTCGAGAAAAACTCGAAGATCATCCCATTTCAGTATTGCATTATCCACTGGAGCGTTACCAACCTGTGGAAGATAACGCGGATATTCTGGATGCGTTGGAGAATATCGGGGAATATGAGAATATTGTCCACGGCAGCAAACGAAATGCACAATTTTGGATTAAGTGGCTGCAAGAATTTGATAAGATGGAGGAAGTTCGTAATCAGCTGAATTTAGCGCTCAATCAGCATACGGCAGACTATCTTGAAGAGCAAGGCATTCCGGCAGTACATCCACATTCAAAGGGAGAGGCGATCAACCTGCTGGAATTTATGCTACGCATACAACGTATTGGCAAAACGCTGTATCCCTGTGGGGATAAAACGGCTGAAGACTTGCCGGCCTTACTGCGCGAGCTGGACATTGAAGTTGATGAGCTTGTGTTATTTTCGCTCGAGGGGCCCGAAGAGACGGAGTTGCAAGAGTATCGAAAAGATTTGGCTGCTCACGATCCCGAAATCGTCATTTTTCATTCCCGTCGTTCGGTGAATCGCATGTTAGCGGCTTTTCCCAATACCAATTATGTTGATGCTAAGGTTATCACCGGTGATAAGGCAGTAACAGAAAAGTTGAAAGCAGAAGAGGTTAAGGTAGATATCGAAGCCGAGGGAAGTTGGGATTCTATATTGGAAAATATAAAGGAAGAGCTATAGAGGAATGTTATGGGATAACCTTTTGAAATCTTTTCAAGTGTTTGGAGATTGATCGGTTTGTTCTTTTTAAATATTTGCTCATAAAGGTATTGTTTAGGAACAGTTTTAAAAGAGAAAAAACGTGATGTAAAAATATATAAACAACTGCCAAAAAATGTATTAATACTTAACCAATAGTGATTAATTCCAATTTCTTTATTACCATCACTCTACCTTTGGTTTTATTAAGTATTGGCCAGAATTGAAAATGGTTTTCGGGAAAATTGGCGAAGATTTTAGGGCATTTGTAGTGGGTAAAAAAAGATTTCAAAATTTCTATAACGGTTTTACCGAGCATTTTGCCTCTATTGATTCATACAACAACAGGGGCAAATTTTGGATGGGGCTTGTACTTTTTTTTATTGCCATTTCACCGGTTATACATGCCCAAGGCACAGAAGATATACCCGATAATAGAGAATCGTCTGAACTTAATGTTTATATAGATTGCCAATCCTGCGATTATGATCACATACGCCGTGAAATTACGTTTGTCAATTATGTGAGAGATCCAAAACCGGCAGATATTCATCTGTTTATAACGTATGAAAATACGGGTAGTGGTGGCCGGCAGTACGAGTTGACTTTTATTGGGCGACGCGATTTTAAAGGTATCGAATTTACGTTAAATCATATTGTAGACCGGGAAGCTTCTGCTGATGAAAGGAGGGAAGGATTAAACGAAGTAATAAAGATGGGGCTTGTGGGATATGTGATACAGGTTTCTGATCCTTCTATGTATCGACTTGAATATCTCGGAAGCGAATCTGATCAAAGTTTAGATCGGAAAATCGAAGATCCCTGGAACTATTGGGTATTCGAAATTTATGCCGGAAGTCTGCAATTAGATTTAGAGTCGAATCAAAAGGAGTTTGATTCGAGATGGGGATTTTATGCTGATCACGTTACAGAAGAATGGAAAATTAGATTCCGTCCTTACTTTAACTATGAATTTGTTGAAATTGATCGAGAGGAACAGGATAATCCGGTAACAAGCAAACGTCACCGGCATGGAATCAACAGTTATGTCATTAAGAGCCTTAATGATCATTGGTCCTTGGGGGTCTTTGGAGATTACCTAACCCGAAATGATCGTAATTATAGACATCGGTTCCGATTAACTCCGGGCATTGAATACAATATATTTCCCTATCAGGAGGCTACCCGAAAGTCATTTACTTTTTCTTATAGGTTGGGATATGCTTATGCTGATTATTATGATGAAACAATATTTGAAAAACATAGCGAAAATTTAGCTAATCAGGAGTTATCTGCCTCAGTGCGGATTAAGCAACCGTGGGGAGAAATACAGGGTGGAATAGAAGGTTCTCATTATTTACATGATTTTGCTCAGCGTCGTGCAGAAATGTTTGGAAATATTTCTGTTCGATTAACGGAAGGACTTTCACTTAGCTTTTATACCCGGTTTGAGATGATTCAAGATCAGCTTTCATTACCTATTGGGGAGACTTCTTTAGAAGATGTTCTTCTACAACAAAAAGAATTAGCTACTGATTTTTCTGTATATGGATCAATTTCACTTTCATATACCTTTGGTTCTGATTTTGCTAATGTTGTGAATACAAGATTTTAAGATATGTTCTACCAAGCCAGTATGCATCTTTTTGGAAAATCACCATTGCTCGTTCTCTTTTGGTTAGCACTTCTATTTGCCGTAAGCTTTTCGCATAGCTATGGGCAGGAAGTAAAAAAAACCGATTCGGATATTAGATACTGGGCCGAAGGAGGATCTGCAATTACTACACTGGGAGTAGGTATCCAAACAGGAGTGGTGATTGATTATAACAATCATGTGTTTTCATTAGGTGCTACAAGTACAGATCTTGATTTTGGGACCGAGGTCTGGGACATTGCAGTGCTTTATGGACGGAGTATGAGATATCAGTCCTTATACCTATCGGCTGGTACGGGAGTAGCTGTTGTAGGTGGCGTTGGGTATTCTGACTTATTTGGAAATGGGACAGAAAATTCGATAGAAACGAGTTTGGGATTCCCACTTAAAGGACAAATTTCGTGGGAGCCTATCCGGTTTTTGGCTTTGGGTATTTATAGCTTTGCCAATATTAATACCGAGCAGCCTTTTGGCGGAATTGGAGTTTCTGTGAGGGTGGGGAAATTTCAGGAATTGTAATTACCGAAACTTCACAATCGTACAACCGGCGCCGCCCTGTGAAATGGGAGCCATCTCGTACCCTTTCACTTCTTTGCGCTCATCCAAATACTGGTGTACCAGTTGTTTTAGGATTCCTTCTCCCTTACCGTGAATAATTTGCACGTCACTTTTGCCGGCAGCCACCGCGTCATCAATATAGCGTTGCACCTCTTTCATCGCGGCATCACCGCGCATACCCCGAATGCTCAGCTGCGGCTTTACCATCTTGAAACGGCTGCCGTCTTCAAAATTAACCTTTACTTGCTGCTTTTTGGGGGTTCGATCGGAGGCATCCGTAACCTTGATAAGCTTATTATATTTCGTTTTAACCCGCAAGCCGCCCGCCGAAATTACGGCCTTATTTCCGTTGACTTCCTTCAGTTCGCCGGTTGTTTTGGCATCTTTCAGACGGACCAGGTCTCCCACTTTGGGTTTTTCGGATGAATCCTGATATTCTTCCTGTTCCTCTTCCAGATCGTGGAGTTCCGAGGTTACTTTCTTGCGATGTGTTTCTATCTCTTTGCGAGCTTCTTTAATCGTTTCGTCATCTTTTTGTCCCTGCTCAACAATTCGTTGCACCGCTTCCTCAATTTTTTGATTGGCCGAATCCATAATTTCTTTCGCTTCTTTGAGGGCTTTTTCGCGAATTTCTTCCTTTTCTTTTTCAAGAGCCGATCGTTTTTCTTCGTAGCGGCGCCGCTCTTTTTGGGTATGGGATTGCAGTTCGTCGTACTTCTTTTTGAGCTCTTCGGTCTCCTGTGTTTTGGATTCCAGTTCAGTAATAAGCGTTTCCATATTACTTTTGGATTCACCCAGAAGTCTTCGAGCTTTTCTTAAGAGTTCAAACTGAAGATTCATTCGTTTAGCAATCTCAAAGGCGTAACTGCTTCCGGGTACTCCTTTTTTAAAACGGTAGGTGGGCGAAAGCGTTTCCTGGTCGAATTCCATGGAGCCGTTTACAGCATGCTTGTGATCGTGGGCAAAAACTTTGAGCGTGCCGTGGTGTGTGGTAACTAATGTTTTCGCTTTACGCTCCATTAAAATTTCGATAAGCGACTGAAATAGGGCACCGCCTTCTTCGGGATCCGTTCCCGCTGCCGCCTCGTCAATCAGAATCAGGCTCTGTTCATCGGCATTATCCAAGGTATGTTTCATCCATTCGAGGCGTGATGAAAACGTACTTAAATCGTTTTCGATGGATTGGTCGTCACCCATATCTACAAAAATGCTGCTAAAAATGGGGAGCTCCGAGCTGTCACGGGCCGGAATGGCAAATCCGGATTGAATCATCATGCTGCACAAACCCAGCGTTTTAAGCGCTACCGATTTACCGCCGGCGTTAGGACCTGTAATGACCAGGCAAAATTCGTCTTCGGTAAGCTCCATGTCGAGAGGCACAATCTCTTCCTTTTTTTCTTCGGGAAGGTTTTGGTTCTTCAGGAGTAGCAGCGGATTATAGGCTTCTTTTAGATATAAGTGGCGTGTTTCTGAAAGTACCGGAACAAATCCATCCAGATCGATACTTAGCTGTGCTTTAGCCGAAATAGTATCAAAGGTGGTGAGAGCTTCAAGGTTCTGGCGGATGGCATCGCGCTGCTCGCGTACGTGCTTGGTAAGCTCCCGCAAAATACGTTCAATTTCCCGTTTCTCTTCAGATTTCAGCTCCCTGATTTTATTGTTGATTTCAAGTGCATCTACCGGTTCCACATATACCGTTTGTCCAGATGAGGACACATCATGAACAAAGCCCTTGACCTTGCGTTTGTATTCGGCCTGCACGGGAATGACCATGCGTCCGCCTCGTAGGGTGGCTCCCTCATCGGAGGTCATTCCCTCTCTGGAAAGGCGACCCATCACCCGGTTAATCGTAGTGCGCAAATCGTTGCGACGTTTGTTAATTTTATTACGGATTGACTGCAATTTTGGACTGGCATCACTGCGGAGCTCTCCATTTTCGGTGAGCACATTCTGCAGCGTTTCTTCAAGATCTTTGAGCGGAATGAGTGCTACGGCAATCTTTTTTAGGGCAGGGTAGTGTTCCTCTCGCTGATCGATAAATGATTTTACTACCCGGGCAGTGATGCTAAGTTCGAGGATCTCTACGAAGGCATACAGAGGGATAATGCTGTTTTGAGGACGAGCTTTCTCAAGATAATCCCGGACATCATGAAGATTTCTCAACGGAAAAGACGAATCATTGAGGAGCAGGTCCATCATCTCATTAGTTTGTTGCAGTCGCCGCTCAATGACATCACGATCGGAGAATGGCATCATCGTTTTGAGCTGGTTCCGAGCAAGGTTAGACTGTGCTTTCTTGAGCGTAGCATCGCGAATTGATTCGAATCCAATTTTATCGCTCAGATGTTCGGGGAATAAGTGCATGAAATAAAATTCGTAATTTCTTATTTACCGCTGAGTACTAAGAAAGATTCATGGAGAACATAAATTTGAATCTTTTAACTTTGTGTTTCCCTCAGTAAACGCTGTGGTTAATTTAATAAGTTGCCGAAATATAAGTTTCTTCCCGCGGAAATGATGAATTTGAAAAGAGGAAAATAATTGTTAATTGGAATCAGGATAAAAAATCC
>JBNJFP010000007.1:52749-97057 GCA_051746985.1 Bacteroidota bacterium | reverse complement strand
GGTGAGCTGAAGGTACGGAAGGAGGGTGATCGATTGGTGATGAATTTTCCAATCGCTGAATTAAACAAAGTTGAAGTGCCCAGTTTCGTAGAAGAAGCAGTGGGCGTACCGGCCCGCGAACTTTATCGGGATACAGATTATTTATATGTAGTTGAAAACGAGGAGCAGGTTCGAAATTTAGATCCTGATATTGGGGAACTCACCAAGGCAGATGTACGCGGTATTATTGTGACCGCACCGAGCCAGGAATTCGATTTTGTATCCCGGTTTTTTGCCCCTGCTGCAGGGGTTGATGAAGATCCGGTAACCGGTTCGGCGCATACCATGCTAACGCCCTACTGGAGTAATCGACTTGGCAAGAAAAAAATAGTGGGTCGACAAGTTTCCCTTCGCGCGGGCACAGTATATTGCCATTACTTGGAAGATCGTGTTGAAATCGCAGGCACTGCCTGCACCGTAATGCAAGGGAAATTTTATTTCTGATGGAGATATTCATTCTTTTACTTTTAGGAATTCTGGCAGGTGTTGTTGCGGGACTTTTCGGGTTGGGCGGTGGCGTCTTGTTTACACCCATTCTATTTATTGTTTTCAGTGACGCAGGTATCGAAAATCCGGTTGTGCTTACAATTGGAAGCTCGCTGTTTTGCACCTTTGTAGCGGCCTTCGGAAGTTCCGTTCGACAATTTCAGCAGCAGAATTTTTATTGGTGGGATGGCATCAAAGTTGGCCTTATGGGGGCTGGTGGCGTGTATTTGGGTAAATTAGTAATCACATCTTCCTATTATAGTCAGCAGGAATTTGTCATTTTTTTTAGCCTGCTGTTGATCTATGTAGCGTATATGTTTTATCGGCGCGGATCTCGAAATAAGCAACAGATTATCCAGAATAATACTGCATTAACGTTGCCACAGTCATTTACTACTGGTGGGCTTGGTGGATTTGTGGCGGCACTGGCAGGTATTGGCGGCGGCGGGGTGATGGTGCCGTTGATGAATCTGTTCTACAAAAAAAGTTTTATTCGATCGGTGAGCATCTCCTCGCTGGCTATTGTACTTATTTCCTTATCGGGATGGGTTCAGCTTGGGTTCACCGGAAATAATATAGGAGCGCTTACGGAATTTAATTGGGGATATGTTGATTTTGGAGCCGCTTTTCCACTGGCAGCCGGAGGTTTGCTGGGAGGATTTTTAGGAGCTCTTTTCAACTTGAAAATAGAACGCCGTTATTTGCAATATGCGTTTTCATTGTTGGCTATTGGGATGGCTGCAAAATTGCTTACCGAAGCATTTTAAGCTTATAATCAGAAAGGTTTTTTCCACCACGCCTTTTCCTCCACCCGGAAATTATGTTCTTCACTTTTTTGGATAATTTTTGAACGGATTTTTTTGAACTCCTCTTGATTTCGGTAAGGAATTTGGAAGTTTTCAAAGTTGCCACTTTCGTTATAAGCCCGAAGAGTAAATCGTGTAAGGACTATTTTCTTTATTCTGTGCCAATAAATTGTACGCCCAGTGGTCATGCTCTCGGTCGTTTTTTGCTTAGAAAAACATCTCAGGAGATAACCAATCACATGTATGCTTTCATCAATTCCTTTTATGAATTTTTCCGTGAGAATTATTTTAACATTCCCTCCAAAAATTAAATAGGGATTAGCTACTGCAGGAAGAATTATAAAGAGGGCTACTGTTTTAAGCAGATATATATTATTTCCCTCAACAAAGTATTGGGGTGTTACAAAAAGAAAGGAACCAATTATTATCAGCGCGTATCGAGATGTTTTTTGTAGAAACGTTGTTTCTTTCGAATATGAAACGATTTCTTCCATAGGGTATTTGGATTAGATTTGAAATCAGTATAAAAACAGATAATATAAAAGAGCCTCAAAAGCTACAATGCTGGTGTGATGGACCGTAAATATCAGTAACCCTCTCAACTGATCCGAGTCGGTTAGTATTTTATTTCAAAACTTATTAGAAAACGTTAATATTAGTACAACTAATAAGTTGGCAAGGAGATATAACACATGGAGAATTTTCTGAATGGAGCTACAGCAAGACGTTGGCTACCGCTTCCGCTCGATTTTTTGTTAGACAGATATAACCCTACTTCGTCTCGGGTTATTTATCTATTGTTATTGTGGGTGGGAATAATTGGAATTTCGCTCCTCTCAGTCGTTTGGGTTTCTCCCACCGAATTTTTGATCTTGGACGAGGGGCAACAAACCATTAACCAATTTTTTCTTTTTTATCCCCCTGTCATTCTGGGAACCGTACTCTTATTTTGGTTGGGATTTGAATGGGGATTTATCCCGCTGTTTTTATCGGGATTTATGATCACGTTTTCGGCATCGGTAACGTATTACTGGGGATTGTTATTTGGAATTGCTTTTGTGTTGGGATTAGGGATTTATGCGTTGGCGTATTATTGCGTGCCTTTTGACCCCGCATTGCGAGATTTGAAGAGCTTTGCTTTTTATGTAGTGGTATCCTTCTTTGCCGCTATTGCAAGTTCGTTGGGGTCGTTTATATGGAGCGATTTTTTTGGGTTAAATCCACACGAAACCATTACGCTTTGGAAAGGGTGGTGGACGGGGATGTTTTTGCAATCGGTATTTATTGTTGGGCCAATTTTGTATTTGCTGACGCCATCCATTTCACAATACCGACAAAAATTATTTCCCGATTTTCCCAAACCCAATGTAACGCTTGGTTGGATTTACTCCGCTATTGCAAGTGTGGCAGTAGTGCTGGTGTTGTTTATTGTGGGGGCAAAAATTTTAGGCACGGAGACGCTCCATCAGCAAGTAGATGCCTTGGAGTCTGGAGTCGGAGAACAGATAATAAAGTCAAATGACTCACTGGAAATTGTTTCGTGGATCTCTATTGCTTTGGTGCTGGTGTTGGGAACAGGAAGTATTTACTTGGTGGGCAGCTGGAATAAAAAGCTCAAAGAGAAAGTAGATTTAAAAACGAAGCAACTTAAAAAAAGTGAGCAGAAATTAAGGGAGGCTCTCGACGAAAGGGATCTGCTGCTCGGTACAATTCATGATCGGGTACGCAACAATTTAACGATGGTACTGGCTTTGTTAGAGCTGCAGCTCAAAGGTGGAGAAGGCAAATCGAACGATGAAATCCTTAAAGATTCACATTCCCGAATTCGGTCGCTGGCACTCATTCATGAAACAATGGTACAGTCGGAAACATTGGAACGGGTAAATTTGAAAAACTTTGCTGTAAAGCTTTCCAATCGCCTTCAAAAGTCATTTGGGAATGCACTTCAACACATCGAAGTTTCGATGAATGCAAAGGATATTGAAACGCATATTGACCGAGCTGTTCCCATAGCGATGATTTTAAACGAGCTTATGGTCAATGCCTTTATGCATGCTTTCACAGATCTATCCAAAGGGGTTGTGTTTGTAACTCTTGAGATGCAAGAGGGTGAGCTAATGCTGCAGGTAAGGGATAACGGGCGTCCACTGCCTGATGATTTTGAACAGGTGACGAAAAAAACACTGGGTTTTAAACTTATTCGTACGCTGGTTAAGCAGCTTCAAGGTGAGCTTGAAATTGTAGATAAAAAAACGTCAACTATTGAGGTGCGGGTGCCGCTAAGAATCTTGGAGAGCGAGACAACCTAAGGGATAATAAAAAGGAGTCCCGATCAAAGGACTCCTTTTCAGTTTATAGCAATCAAAAATCCCAGAGTAAAGGGAATGGAATAAAACTGACATTTGTCAGTCATCCGTTTAGTACATAACAATTTATACAGCGTTAACAGGCAGCAACGTTAGTCCATAATTTTACGCAGAAACGCCGGTTGGTCAGAATCGGTTTTATCGATTCGTTCACGACGATTGTTAAGTAATTCGTTGCTCTTTTTTTGATTATCCTGCATTTCTTGCTCTTCCTCTTCTTGGTTATTAAGGGGACGAACATTTTTTAAACCGCGGCGATGAAAGGCCGGCTGATCCATCTGCTTGAGGTTTTTCTCCCCTTTATAAAACGGTTCGTTGGTCGAAGAATAACGGCTATGGCCGGTAACGTCGCTGGCTTTGGGCATATCCAGATTGTCGGAATTAGCGTTGCCCGACCCTTCTTTTTTATTTTCATTAGGGGCAACCCGAGCCTCTTTTTTACTTTCAGCCAGATCAAAACCAGTTGCGATAACCGTAACACGAAGTTCACCGTCAAAGCTTTCGTCAAGGACGGTACCGAGAATGATTTCGGCATTTTCACCAGCCTCTTGTTGGATGATGCTGGTTGCCGTGTTGGTTTCTTGCATTCCCAGATCTGCTCCAGAGGAAATATTGACGAGCACATTACGTGCCCCGTTGATGCTGACCCCATCCAGAAGTGGAGAGTTAATAGCTTCGCGGGCAGCAATTTCGGCACGGTCTTCACCTGTGGCGTTGGCCGCACCCATAATGGCTGCACCACCGTCCAGCATGGTCGTTCGCACATCAGCAAAGTCAAGGTTGATAAGCCCGGGCATCAGAATGAGATCCGAAATGCCCCGGGTTGCATTATAAAGCACTTGGTTAGCTTGGTCAAAGGCTTCAAGCAGTGTAGTATCCTCATCGGCGATATCCATGAGTCGCTCGTTGGGGATCACAATAACCGTATCGCTGTTTTTCTTGAGCTCTGTAATGCCTTCCAGCGCATATTTCATTCGCCGGGGACCTTCGCAGTCGAAGGGGGTCGTAACAATACCTACTGTCAATACGCCCTTTCGTTTGGCTATTCCCGAAACTACAGGAGCACCACCGGTTCCGGTACCACCGCCCATTCCGGCCGTAACGAAAATCATATCGGCGCCTTCGATAGCCTCTTCAATTTCATGTCGATTCTCTTCCACGGCTTCCCTGCCAATTTCGGGACGTGCACCAGCTCCAAGTCCGTTGGTTAGGTTTGCTCCCACTTGGATGGTAAGATCGGCCATGCTGTTTTTTAATGCCTGTGCATCGGTGTTAAGAGCGATGTACTCCACACTGGTTAGGCCTTTTTCGATCATGTTGTTAACGGCATTACCTCCGCCGCCTCCAACACCTATCACTTTTATTTTCGCATTGTCTTGACTGTCGATGTCAAAACTAAAACGAGAGTTTAGGTTAGACATAATATTTACTCCTTTTTTAGATTGCTGTGTACTGTTTATTGCTATTTGATTGCTATATGTTATTTACGTCTTCTCTATCCCTGTTTAGATTCTGAATCCTGCCAGGGAATTGTCTTTTTTAAAGTTCTTTAAACCAGCTTTTCATCCTTTCAGCTATTCGGTTCATTACTTTCTCCACGCTCGATCCTTTGGTGGATGACGGAACGATAGCTTGGTTTGTAGGGCTTGATCCGGTTTTAATAGCGTGCATTACAAGTCCCACACCGGTTGCATAAATGGGATTGTTTACTTCTTCAATAAGTCCGCCACTGAGGCCAATCGGCTTGCCAATTTTGGCATCCATACCCAGAATTTCATTGGCCAACGGACAGACGTTCTTAATCAGCGATCCACCGCCACTGAGTACTACGCCAGCACTTAGGGAATCGGCAAAACCACTTCTTTTTACTTCGATCGCTACGATTTCGAGAATTTCTTCCATCCGAGCCTGAATGATCTTGGCCAAAATGCTTTTGGTAATTTCTTTGGGGGGACGCCCAGCTATACCGGGCACCGTAATGGATTCATCTTCCTGAATCATATCCACATACGCTTCGCCATGCTCACGCTTCAGTTTTTCTGCCTGATCGTCGAGCACGCTCAATCCCACACGGATATCGTCGGTTACTTTCTTGCCTGCGATAGCAATGACGGCCGTGTGACGAATGGTATTATCCTGAAAGATGGCGACATCTGTAGTTCCGCCTCCGATATCCACCAGTACAACGCCAGCTTCTTTCTCTTCTTCATCGAGCACGGAATACGAAGAGGCCAGCGGTTCCAGAATGATATCGGCCACCTGGTAGCCGGCACGTTCTACACAGCGGTAAATATTTTTGGCCGCCGAAACGAGTCCCGTTATAATGTGGACTTCCGCTTCCATGCGCATGCCGCTCATGCCCACCGGATCTTGGATGCCGTCCTGTCCGTCAACAACAAACTCCTGCGGAATTACGTGGATAATCTGCTGGTCGGTCGGCAGCATAATACGTTGACAATCTTCGAGTAGGCGTTCAACATCATCCACCGTAATCTCATTGTCGCGGTTGTTGATGGTGATGACGCCCTTGCTTCGCATGCTGCGAATGTGATCGCCAGCAATGCCAACGTTTACGGAGTTTACTTCGATGCCGGATGCCAACTGTGCTTGTTCTATAGCCGTTTGAATGGCATTAACTGTTTTGTCGATATTGACAACCACCCCGCGGTTAAGTCCGTCGCTTGGGGCTTTGCCTACGCCGAGGATGTGAATTCTATCCTGCTGATCGATAGACGCAACAATGGCGCATACTTTTGTAGTACCAATGTCAAGACCGACGACAATTCTATCTTCTTGTTCTTCCATAATGTTATCCACGTACTGTTGTGATTTATTTAGTCATCATGTCATGCTGAACTTGTTTCAGCATCTTAGTTCTTTTCATTTTTTGATTAGATCCTGAAACGAGTTCAGGATGACACTATAGTTTGTACTTAATTATTGTTCCCGCGTCACAATTTGTCCCTCAAACCGAAGGTCGATCGAGCGCATTTTTTCAATACCTTTCTTTTTGATGACTTCGCCATAAAAGGCTTCCCAGTTGCGAAGTCGATTCCTAAAATCTTCTTTCCCAAAAATCAGTTTTACACCATTTTGATTTGTCAGTGCAATAACGCCTTCATTGGATGACGACCACGCCACTTCGCTAATGGATGCGTCCGCTACAGGATTATCTTGAACCGTTGTTAAAAAATCGGCAATAGTTTTAAAGTCATCACTTTGCAGGGTATCCTGCATTGGCTTAGTGTTAAATCCATATACAATTGGGCGATCCACCGCTTTGTCTTTTACAATTGGCAACCTGATTCCCTCGGCATCGACATAAATTTTACTATCATCATCGACCAGCAGTGCAATAGGCTGGCGTTCCGAAATGTTGACGTTAATCTTGCCGTTGGGCTCCACGCTGATGTCTGCCTGTTTTACATAGGGCAGTGCTTCAAATCGATTTCTCACATCCCCAAAATCAATACTATCTGGACTAATACCCGTGGGTACTTCAACAAGATCCAGATCCTCCTCCGATACAAAATGGTTGCCCGAATACTGAACCTTTTGTACGGTCATAGTGGAGCTCCAATACAGTCCAGCTATAACCGCCAAGCCCAGCACCAAAACAGCGCCGGCAATCCAAGGCCAGGGGGTCTTGTTTTTTTGGGATTCGGTATGTTGCTCGTTATCCGTCATTTCAATGTTTTAAGTCTATCGTGTCATGCTAACGTTGTTACGGATGACATTTATTGACGTTTTATATCGATTTTAATTTTGATATTCCTGCTTCCAGTTCATCAACAAACTCTTCGCCATATTTATAGATGTCGCCAGCACCCATGGTGATAACAACATCACCTGCTTCTACAATATCTTTGAGCTTAGCTGGCAAGTCAGACTTTTCTTCCACATAATGTACTTTTCGGTGGCCATATTCTTTGGCCACATCGGCAATTAATTTTCCCGAAACCCCTTCAATAGGTTCTTCGCGCGAGGGATATACATCCGTAATTACGCACACTTCGGCATCGAAAAATGAAAGCCCAAAGTCTTTATAGAGCTCTTGCGTGCGTGAGTACAGATGCGGCTGAAAAACAGCTACAATTCGCCGCTCGGGCCACCCTTTACGTGCCGCATCGAGTGTAGCCTGTATTTCGGTAGGGTGGTGGGCATAGTCGTCGATAACCATGACACCATCTTTTTCCGTTTTCAGCTGGAAGCGACGAAACACTCCTTTAAATCGCTCGAGACCCGATTTTATATCTTCGAAATTGATATCCAGCTCAAGTCCCACCGTCACGGCCGCCAGGGCGTTTTTAATATTGTGTTCTCCCGGTGTTTGCAGGTTAATTTTGCCCAGCGTTTCGCCCTCGTTAACAACAGTAAATGAGCTGGTAAAGTGGTCAATATTGATATCAACAGCTCGGATTTTTGCTTGAGGGGTTAACCCATAAGTGATGGTGCGGCGTTCAATTTGCGGGATGATGCTTCGCACATTGGAATCGTCCAGGCAAAGTACTACGGCCCCGTAAAATGGAACTTTATTGGCAAATTCAATGAAGGCTTCTTTCACATCCTCGAGATTCTCGTAGATATCAAGATGTTCGGCCTCTATATTGGTAATAACGCCCAGGCTTGGGGTAAGCCGTAGAAAGGTGCGGTCAAATTCGTCCGCTTCAACAACGATAATATCTCCTTTTCCGACCACGGCATTAGTCTTAGAAAAACTATGCACCTTGCCACCAACCATGATAGTGGGATCGAAACTGCCATCCTGGATGACATGACCAATCATCGTAGTGGTAGTTGTTTTTCCGTGGGTGCCGGCTACGCCTACGCCGTACTTCATGCGCATGAGTTCGGCCAGCATTTCAGCGCGTTTAATGACCGGAATACCTTGATCAAGCGCCGCTTTTGTTTCAATATTTTCCTTAGCCTGTACTGCGCTGGTGTACACAACCACATCAGCACCCTCAATATTTTTGGCATCATGCCCGATCGATATGTCAGCTCCTAATTCTTGGAGTCGCTCGACAGTTTCACTCATATTCGCGTCAGAACCGGTGATCTGGTAGCCCTTTTGCAACAGAATTTCGGCCATGCCGCTCATACCAATTCCACCAATACCCACCATGTGAATGTGGCGGGTTCGTCCGAATATGGGCTGTGTTTGTATTTTCTTACTCATTTTGTACTTATTCTATTTCGAGCATGTCATGCTGAACTTGTTTCAGCGTCTATACAACAGGATCATTTAGATCCTGAAATAAATTCAGGATGACAGCATTTATTTTGTTTTAACCAGTTTTAAAATTTTGGTTGCGATTTCTTCGGCTGCATCGGGTCTGGCCAACTGTCGAGCGGCCTTACTCATGTCGTTCAATTTTTGGTCATCATTAATAATTTCTGTTACCGTATTTGCAAGCTCTTTTTCTAATTGATTATCGGTTAATAATTTGGCGGCACCATTATTAACCATCGATTGTGCATTTTTTGTCTGATGGTCGCCTGCCACATTTGGTGATGGTACGAGGATACTCGGTTTTCCCGTCAGAGCCAGCTCTGAGCAGGAAAGTGCCCCGGCTCTGCTAATGGCCAGATCCGCCGCAGCGTAAGCGGCTGGCATATCATGGATAAAATCTTTCAAACGCAGGTTTTTATAATCACGGGGATGAATATCCCGACGAAGCATATCGTAATAGCGCTTACCACACTGCCAGATTATTTGTAGTCCAAAATCATTGTGAAGTGTTTCAATATGTTTTTGCATCGCTTGATTGATACTTCGGGCTCCGCCGCTTCCACCAATAATCAACAGCGTTTTTTTGTCGCCGCTAAAATCAAATGATTGCAAGGCCTGTTTTCGGTCTGCCTGACTAAGCGATTTTCTTGTGGGATTACCTGAAAGTTGAACCTTGTTGGTCGGGAAATATTTTCGGGCATCCTCAAAAGCTGTGAAAATAAGCTCAGCATGTTTGCCCAGCAGACGATTGGTAACTCCGGGGAAACTATTTTGCTCTTGTATCACAAGCGGAGCACCAACTTTTGTGGCTACCCAACCCACCGGACCGGCTACATATCCCCCGCATGAAATAACTAGATCGGGGTTAAATTTTTTTATGATAGAAAAACTCTGCACCATACTTGTAGCCAGTTTTATGGGGAAAAACAGGTTTTTAAGGGTCAACCGACGATGGAAGCCGCTTATCCATATACTGGTAATATTGTATCCTGCTTTAGATACGGTTTGCCACTCCATGTGATTTTTAGTGCCCACAAAAAGCATTTCGATGTCGGGAGCCTGCTCCCGCAGTGCATCAGCGATAGAAATAGCCGGATAGACGTGACCCCCAGTACCTCCAGCTGCTATGAGCACTTTTATCTTGCCCATAGCAGTGGAGTCTGGTCCGTCGTGCGATGATATGTTCTTTGTAGCATTACGCATAAAACACGGCTTTCTTACTGCTTTCGTATTTCGAAATATTCAAAAGGATGCCAATCATAATTCCGGCAAAAAAGATGTTGGTCCCGCCGTAACTCACAAAAGGCATTGGCAGTCCTGTTACCGGCAACAGCCCACTGGCTACTCCGGCATTAATAAATCCATATAAAACGATCGCTAAGGTACACCCAACGGCTATGAGCATGCCTACAATGTCGGGGGCGTTTTTGGCAATTTTTGCAATGCCCCGGAACAGGATGACCGTAAATAACAATATGATAGCTCCTGAACCCAGCATCCCGTACTCTTCGGCGATGATGGCAAAGATGAAATCGTTGTAGGGAGCCGGTAAAAAATTACGCTGAGTACTTTTGCCAATACCTACGCCGAAAAGTTCGCCTTGGGCAATGGCGATGTGGGCTTGTTGGGCCTGATACCCTTCTTCGATATTAAAATTGGTGCTATTGATATCTACAACCTGATCAATATACTCGTTGATACGACTTTGTCGTTCGGGCGATTGCCAAATTAAAACAGTTGCGCCCATGGCTCCTATCAACACCAAGGTGCTGAGCTGCGTCATGCTTATGCGTCCCACAAACATTACCAGTAGTGACAGGCCAAAAAGAAGGGCGGCACTACTAAAATCCTCAAGACCAACAAGTCCACAAGTAATGACCACCCAAAACATGATGGGCAAAAAGGCACGTTTAAAATCTTTGATGTATTCTTGTTTGCGATCTAATAAAACAGAAACGTGTATCAGCAGGGCAGGTATTGCCAGCGAGGAGGGTTGAAATGACATCCCCCCGATAGTCAGTGACCGCTTGGCTCCAAAAACTTCGGTGCCAAAAATAAGTACGGCGATCAGTAGTATCCAGCTTAACACAACGCCCAGCCTGCTGAACTTTGCAAGCAGGTGATAGTCAACTTTAGAAGCGATAAGCATAGCCAAAAATGCAATTCCCAGCTTTGCCACGTGGCCAAAAACCAGGCTGCCGGCACTGGTATGATTGCTTTCGGCAAAATAGGCGATCGAGGAATAGACAGCCAAGATACCGATAACCATCAGCAAGATAACTGCAATAAGCAGAATGCGATCGCTGCCCTGCTTTGGCGTATCGATGTCATCCGGGCTGGTGCCCAAAATGGATGATATGTTATTATTTGGCGTTGTGTATAGCATATTTTTGTGTATTCAACCTTCAGCTTTCAGCTATTTTATGTAGCTGAAAAATTAAGACTGATTATTTACAGTCGGTTTACCGCTTTTTTAAATTCATTACCTCGGTGTTCATAATTATCGTACATATCAAAAGAGGAGCATGCAGGGCTTAGCAGTACCACTTCGCCACGTTTGGCTCCTTTTTTAGCTGTTCGAACAGCCTCGTTCATAGTGTTGACTGTTTTAAAATTTGGGACAACTGATTTTAGCTGCTCTTCAATCATTGGCCGCGCTTCTCCAATAGCAATAACAGTGTGTACTTTTTCGCGGATTTGGTCCACAAGTTCTTCATAATCATTCCCTTTGTCCCGACCGCCCAGAATTAGGGTCAGCGGAACGTTAAAGCTGTCCAGTGCATACCAGACGGCATTTATGTTGGTGGCTTTGCTATCGTTGACATAAGTGACACCGTTGACCGTCCGTACATGCTCAAGACGGTGTTCCACCCCTTCAAAAGTGCGCAGGCTTTCGCGAATCACATCGCTTTTAATTTCAGAAGCCCGGGCCGCAAGGGCTGTAGCAAGTCCATTGCTTAAATTATGTTTACCGTTAAGTTGAATATCCTTAGTTGGCATCAGTACCTCTTCTTCTTTGTTGAATTTGAGAATGATGTGTTGATTTCGAATAAATGCCCCGTCGGATTCTTTGATCTCTCTGCTGTTCGAAAAAGCCAGCAGGCGTGGAGCTTGTTCTTTTTTTTTAAGGGATTCGACATGGCTGGCAATGGTAGGATCATCATAATTATAGATGAACAAGTCGGCACCGGTTTGATTTTCGGTGATCCGAAACTTCGATGCTGCGTAGGCAGCAAGTTGGTCATTATAGCGGTCCAAATGATCCGGAGTAATATTTAGAAGCAGGCTGATATGTGGCCTGAAGGTGTCAATATGATCAAGCTGAAAGCTGCTGACTTCTAACAGCGCTTCACCATGTTCAGTTGTGTTCTCGATTTGATCAGAAAAGGCCTGGCCGATATTGCCGGCTGTAATATGATTGCGACCTGCTTTTTGCCAGGTATGATCCAGCCAGTTGGTAACGGTTGTTTTGCCGTTGCTGCCCGTTACCGCTACGATGTCAGATTTATTAAACCAGCTGGCGATTTCCATCTCAGAAAACACTTCTTTACCAGCTGACAAGTATGTTTGAACCAATGGTGCTTCTGTGGGCACGCCCGGACTTACAACCAGGAAATCTGCTTTTTCAGCTTTTGGACTATGCCCGTTTTCTTCAAATGGGATTTCTGATTTCTGTAGTTTTTCTTTTGTAGAATCGGCAATAGCTCCGTGATCCGTCACAAATACCCGGGCCCCCTTACGCTTTAGCAGCGAAGCCACAGCCAGCCCACTTCGGGCAGCTCCTACAACAACGATATGTTTATTTACCACTTTTCTCATCGCAGTTTCAGGGTTAGCAGGCTTAGAATTCCAAGGAGCACGGCGATAATCCAGAAACGAACTACAATTTTGGACTCCGGCAATCCTTTTTTCTCAAAGTGATGATGAATGGGCGTCATCAAAAAGACGCGTTTGCCTTCGCCGTATTTCTTTTTGGTGTATTTGAAATAGGTTGTTTGAATGATGACAGAAACGGTTTCTACAAAAAAGATTCCACAAATAATAGGCAGTAAAAGTTCTTTGTGCAGCATCAGGGCAATAGCGCCAAACGATCCGCCCAGGGCCAGTGATCCGGTATCCCCCATAAAAACGGATGCAGGATGCGCATTGTACCATAAGAATCCCATGCAGGCTCCCACCAGTGAAGCACAGAAAATGGTGAGTTCTCCCGAGCCGGGCAGATAAATGATATCCAGAAAGTCGGAAAAGTCGGTTCGTCCCGATACGTAGGCAAAAATGCCGAGAATAAGTCCGGCAATAGCCGAAGTGCCTGCCGCCAGTCCATCGAGTCCATCGGTTAAGTTGACGGCGTTGCTTACTGCGGTGATTACGAAAATGACCATGGGGATGTAAATAATCCATCCAAGTGCTTCGCCTAAAATGGCATAGTCAATATTCACATTTTTCAAAAAGGGAACGGTTGAAAGAGTGTTGAACTCTTGAAAATCAGGCCAGAAATAAAGTGTTAGCCCGAGGATCAATCCTACAGATACTTGCCCTGCTACTTTAAATTTCCCGCTGAGGCCAGATTTGTCTTTTTTAACTACTTTTATATAATCATCAATAAAGCCGACGATGCCCAAAATGAGGGTGACGAGGATAATCATCCATGTATAAACGCTGTCCATCTTCATCCAGAAGGCAGCGGGGATAAGTACGGCCAGTAAAATTATGATTCCTCCCATAGTGGGCGTATGGGCTTTGCCGAGGTGCGAATCGAGTCCGATATCTTCGCGTATTACTTCCTGGAGCTGCATTTTTTCAAGCCAATCAATGATGCGTCGGCCAATCATCACGCTGATAAACAACGCCATGGCCGCAGCGATAGCGGCGCGGGTGGTGATAAATTCAAAGGCTCCAAAACCCGGAGGTTCGTATGTAACTTCTAACCAATTTAAGAGTTCGTATAGCATTAGGTACCCCCGTTTTTAGTGTTCCGATGTCGCTTTCCTAATGCTTGTCGGGCCATAGCGCGATCGTCAAAATCGTGTCGCTCGCCTTTTATTTCCTGATAGGTCTCGTGCCCTTTACCAGCAATTAAAATCATGGTATTGGCGTCAG
The DNA here is from genome assembly GCA_051746985.1 of Bacteroidota bacterium. GTDB lineage: Bacteria > Bacteroidota > Rhodothermia > Balneolales > Balneolaceae > Fodinibius. Next base: position 83,027 of record JBNJFP010000007.1, on the reverse strand, counting down.
CGTCGTAAATGGTTTGTTCAATGGCTTTTTGGCGCTCGGTGATGCGCTCGACTTTATCGGGATGTTCAAATCCAGGCATAATGTCATCGATAATCGCATCGGGATCTTCATCACGGGGATTGTCGGAAGTGACGATAACGCGGTCGCCATATTGTTCGGCAATTTTCGCCATTTTGGGTCGCTTGGAGGTGTCGCGGTTGCCGCCACAACCGAAAATAATGTACAACTTCTGATGGTCGCCTTTAATCTGGAACAGAGTAGATGCGACGTTTTCAAGCGCATCCGGGGTATGGGCATAATCCACCAATACAATGGGGTTTTCTTCCTTTTCTGATCCCTTGACGCGCTCCAGTCGCCCGGCTGCTCCGGTGGCGGCCTCCAGTGCTTTTTTTACCTTTTTCGTTTCATATCCCAGCGCCCGACATATTAAAAATGCCTGTGCCAGGTTGTAAGCATTAAAAGTACCCACCAGTGGACTTTCAATCACGGTTTTATCTACGCGGATGACTAATCCATCCATTGTATTTGAAAGCACCTGACAGTCGGCGGCAAGTGCTTGTTTAAAGCTGAAGTCAATAATTCTGGCTGGACAATCCATCACCATATAACTGCATTTCTCGTCATCGCCATTGACCACGGCTGTGGCATCGGCATTAAGTCGGTCGAACAGCAATTTCTTTGCCCCGGAATATGATTTTAGGTCTTTGTGATAATCAAGATGATCGTGGCTGAGGTTGGTAAAAGCGGCAACCTTAAAATCGAGTCCTCTTACCCGCTGTTGGTCCAAAGCATGCGAAGAAACTTCCATTACCACATGCGTTGATCCGGCCTTAACCATTCGAGATAGATCGTATGCCAGTTCAATCGGGTCGGAAGTAGTGAGACTACTTGCTAACTTTTTACTGCCGATATATTTGGCTACCGTTCCCAGCATTGAGGGCGTGGCGCCCAGCTTTTGCAAGGTTTGATATACCAGCGTGGCAACCGTTGTTTTACCATTGGTGCCCGTGATACCGATCAGCGTTAATTTTTGTGCGGGATCGTCATAAAATGCTTGTGCCAGAGGACCAATTAATGACCGGGTATCTGCTACTTCGATTACACATACCTTATTATCAGAATGAAAGGGCTGCTCGCAAATAATTACCGAAGCTCCGTTAGAGATAGCATCGTCAATAAAGGAATGGCCGTCAACCCGGTAGCCTTTGATCGCAATAAATACATCCCCGGGCTCAACCTTCCGGGAATCATTCCGAAGCATACCAATGGTAGTCGGCTTCGGTCCGGAGACCTCGATGGGTTTGCAAAGTGATATGAGTTTTTTGACGGTCACTTCGTTGCGCTATTGGCTGTTAATGATTTTAGTGGTTTCGCTTTACCCCGGATTGTTACCGATCGTCCTTGCTTCATTTTGTCGCCGGGACGTGGAAATTGGTTATATACGGTTCCCGAACCAATCATTTCTGTTTCGAAGCCTCTGCTGTTCAAAAGCAGCATTGCTTTACGCATACTCATGCCTCCTACATCGGGGATGACGGAATATCCTTCGGGCAACTCCTGGATTTCGTCTTCAGAAATAGAGTCTGATAATGTGAGAGTTAATTTTTCTCCAGCTAAAAGTTCTTTTCCCGACGATGGAGATTGCCCTACAATCCAACGGCCTTCTCCGGTAGTTTCGAATGAAACCTGTTGTTTGCGGAGCAGTACTTGGGCTTCTTCACTTGTTAATCCCGTTACGTTAGGAGTAAAAGCCCAGTTTTCAACTTCTTGTTCCTGTTCTAAAATGTGTTTTTCAATTTCATTATCGAGGCCTGCAATTCGCTTGGCCGTTTCCCGGAAAATAGGTCCAGCGGTAACGCCGCCGTATGGGGGATAAGTATCGGGATCATCTAAGACGACGAGGGCAACATATTTGGGGTCATCCGCCGGGAAAACACCTATAAATGAAGATCGGTACTCATTGCGGTATTGGCCGCTGATGTATTTTTGGGCCGTTCCGGTTTTTCCAACAATAGATAGTCCGTTTACCTGGGCAAGATCTGCGGTGCCTGAATCGGAAACCACATCCTTAAAAATGGGATAGAGCTTTTCGATAGTAGATTCTTCAGCAATTTTTCGGACAGGAGTGGCCTTGTTTTTCGAAACGGTATTATTTTGGTTGTCCACTACCTTTTCCACCACATAAGGACGCATCATGGTTCCCTTATTTGCAAAGGCGGCATAGGCTTGGGCCATCTGTAGAGGAGTTGTTTGCACTTCGTAGCCTATCGACATCCACGGCAGGCTAACGCTGCTCCATTCGTAGGGTTTGGGCAGCCGCCCCGTTTCTTCGTTAGGCAGATCAATGTTGGTGGGGGTTCCAAAACCGAGATTTCGTGCATATTGATAAAAGGCATCTTTCGAGAGCCGCATAGCGATTTGGGCAGTGGCCACGTTGGATGATTTCTGGATTACCTGTGGAAATGATAACGTACCCAGCGGTTCGTGATCGCGCATCCACTGACCATGGATTTTTGTCATGCCGTCTTCGGGAGTTTCAAACTGTTCCTCAAACTCCACTTTTTGCTGTTCTGTTGCAGCAATGGCTGTTACGAGTTTAAAAGTAGAGCCGGGCTCGATCATATCCGAGATCGCAAAGTTCCTGCGGTTCTCTTTATTAAGGGATGCAGGATTGTTGGGATTGAATGTGGGAAAATTAGCCATCGCTTTGATGGCTCCTGTTTGGGGATCCATAACAATTGCAGAACCGCTGGTGGATCTGGTGTTCTCAATCCCGGCTTTAAGTTCTTCTTCTAAAATGGCTTGTATGTGGGCATCAATAGTGGTGTGAAGGGAAAGTCCCTGTTGCGGCTGTTTTCGCGGAGCGCCCAAATAGGCGTAAATGCGTCCATTGCGATCGCGACGTACCTGCTGTACACCGTCTTCACCCCGAAGCTGATCATCGTACTTTTTTTCAAGCCCCGTCATCCCAATAATATCGTGATTTACAAAACCAAGGGTATGGGCTGCCAGCGATCCAAAGTTATACTTCCGCTTGTATTCCTCCTCGAGGATTACGCCACGAATATTGAGTTCGCGCAGGGCTTCATTAGCTTCGGTATCAATATTTTTATCTAAAACAACATACCTGGAATTTTGTGAGGCCTGCTGAATTTTTTGCCAATAATGATCTGAAGTTTTGGGAGTATAACGTGCCAATGTATCGCAAAGCTGACGTATTTGATCGCTGGTAAGTCCGTCAATTTTAGGATCAAGCGCTACCTTGTAAACAACATTGTTAGTAGCGAGCAGGCTGCCGTTCTGGCCATAAATGTTACCACGTTGAGCCGGAATGGAGATATAGTCAATAGCTTGCTCGTTCCATAGCTTACGCAGTTCGTCGCCTTCCCAGAAGTTAACCCGAATCAGTTGCAAGCCGATAGCAAAAGGCACCAATAGTACCAGCCCAAAAACCATGTACATTCTGTTTGATATGGCGGAGCGCGTAGTGTTCATTTACTTTTCCACCTCAATCACTTTTTCTGCAGGTCCGCCATTGATGAAACCTGCATCTTTTGCGTTTTCATAAATTTCAGCCGGACCAATCATTTGATCATAGATAAGTTTGTGATCGGTATGCATACGCTGCACGCGATTATATTCGGCTTCAAGCTGGTTTACTTCGCGCAATAACTCCTGGGTGGCAAAAACATGATTTAGGTACACAATACCCAGTACACCCACGACAATGGCACCCACAATTATTTTCCAGGGTTTAAGCTCTGGGAATCTGAGTCTTTTTTTAGACTTTCTTTTGCTGTTGTTCTTTTTATGGCCGTTACTTTTGTTTATAAGAGTACGATTCGACCTCTTCGACGATTTTTTATTTTCTTTTCGTCGATTTTGCTTCACCTTATCTTTTTTCATCGGAGATTTTATGAGCATATTACACCTCCGGTGGATTTATCTTCTGGGCTACGCGCATTTTAGCGCTCCGTGCTGCGGGATTGCGCTCAATCTCTTCTTCTGTGGGACGAATAATTCCGCCTGAAATTTCTTCAATGGGAGACAGCGGATTGCCATAAAAATCTTTTTCGATTTTTCCCTCGTGATTGCCAGCCTTAAAAAACTTCTTGACGATACGATCTTCCAGCGAGTGATAGCTGATAGCTACAATGCGTCCATTTATTTTAAGGGCATCGAGCGATTGTTCTAATACGTTTCGAAGCATATCCAGTTCTCGATTAACCTCGATACGGATACCCTGAAATACACGAGCCACACTTTTAATCTGGTATTGACCTTTAACAACGGCTTCCACGGCATCGCGGAGTTCGGTAGTTGTTTCTATAGGGCGGCGATCAATAATTTTACGTGCAATTTTTCGACTGTTGCGTTCTTCACCGTAGTGATAGATGACATCGCGCAAATCTTCGTAGGAGTATTCGTTAACAACCTGGTATGCTGTTATACCACGGAGGTTACTCATGCGCATATCGAGTGGACCTTCTTCCTGAAAGGTAAATCCGCGCTCGGCTTCCGTTATTTGATGGGTCGAAACGCCAAGGTCAAGAAGGATTCCGGCTACCTCTCCATTAAGTTCTGGGGGTAATAGCCTGGAGAGGTAACCGAAATTGCCTTTTATGGAAGAAAATCGCTTGTCGTCGCCAATGCGTGTATTTGCTGCCGCAAGGGCTTCGTCATCCTGATCAATACCAATAAGTTGCGCGTCGTTGTTTAAGTGAGATAACAATGCCAGGCTGTGTCCACCACCGCCAAGGGTCGCATCGATATAGATCCCGCTGGCATCCGTAATCAAGTAGTTTACGGATTCTTCCAGCAGTACCGGCTGATGCTCATAATATGTATCATTGTTCGTCATTATGGTTGTCATCGTTACCCATCACGCGCTCAAAAAGTTCTTGATACGATTCGAAGTCCAGACCGTCGTCGATTTCATCCAGTTTCTCGGGCGACCATACTTCTATGCGTTCGCCGCTGCCGATGAAAATGGCTTTGCCGTCGATGCCGGCCCAATCAGTTAGTTGTGAAGGGAGAGGAATACGATTTTGATTGTCGAGGTTCACATCTTCGGCAAACCGCAGGAAATTGCGTTTTACCGTGCGACCTTCTTTGGTAAAGCTGTTGATCTGGGAGAGTTGATTCTCTACTTTCTGCCATTCATCCTCTGGGTACAGATAAAGGCAGGGTTCGAGACCTCTTAAAATAGTGAAACGTTCTTGCGCCTGGGGATTGAGGGCCTTACGCAGTTTAGCCGGGAAGCTAACGCGTCCTTTACTATCAACACTATGTTCGTATTGACCCTTAAAACTTGGCATATATGGCCCCCAGAATTAACAGCAAATGTTATCGAATTCGACAAGTGGATATGAACTCCCACATTCTCCCACTTCACCCCACAATGTACCCCGAAAGGGTATAATATGTCAAGCACTTATTGCAGAAAGATTTAGGGGAAAGAATTGTTTGGAGGATAGGAGTTGGAGGATGGATGGCAAAAGGGCCCTTAATACCATTTAAGAGGTAAATGTATGAACTTTTCCCGGTTGAAATGTTGAAATATTAGAAAATAGGCAGGTTGTGGTAGAGTGTGGGAGAAGTGGTAGGTTGTGGTAATATTTGGATGACACTGTGGATGAAAACCGGTGGGGAAGCTACTGTTGCCTACAAGTAATTTTTCAACTATTCTTATTCTCCAATATTTCAACGACATAAATTTATTTATGATATGATACGATCAAGATCTTTTTTTTGGGGAGCATTTTTATCCGCTACACTATTAATAGTAGGGTGCTCTTCGCAACAGCCTGCAATGCAACAAGAGTCTCCTGACCGCACAGAAGAAAAAACAGAAACGGTAACCGCTGAAGACTACCAGCGAGCCGAGCAGTTTCTGTGGCAAAATACCTATGACAAAGTGTTAAATACCGTGTCGGGACAATATTGGACCTCTGATGTCCTTATTTATAATACCCGCACGGAAGATGGTGTCAAATATGTCATGGCAGATCCTGTATCCCAAGAAAAAGAAGAAGTGTTTGATCATAGTCGATTAGCAGATACCCTTTCTGCTAAAGTTGATAAGGATGTCAATGCTAAAAATTTATCATTGAGTGAAGTCAGATATTCCAAAGAAGAAAATATGTTGACCTATCAAATGAACGAGCAGCGGTTTAAAACGGATTTATCGTCATACGAAACTAAGGAGTTGTCAGCAAAGAAACGGGATAATGAAATCCTTTCACCGGATGGCAAAAAGGCGGTCTATATTAAAGACCATAATCTGTGGATGCGCAATACTGATACCGATGAGCATACGCAGCTGACTACCGATGGCGAACAGTATTACGGATACGCAACCAATAACGCTGGCTGGGTTAGAGGCAATAATCCCGTTGTGCTGTGGGGACCCAATTCTGAGAAGGTGGCGACCTTCCGCCATGACAGTCGGGAGGTTGGGGAAATGTATCTCTATAATACCAAGGTGGGGCACTCTGATCTTGATAAATGGAAATATCCATTACCGGGGGATAGCACGGTATTTAAGATCGAACGTGTTGTAGTTGAGGTTAATGAGGAAAATCCCGAAGTCATTGATCTGGATATGGAGCCCGATTACCATCGCTCTACGATTTCGGATCATATTGCAAGCTGGGGCGGACGCTTTTTGGATAACGAATGGAGTGCTGACGGATCAAAGCTATATTTTGTGTCATCTTCGCGTGATCACAAAGTGGCGCAACTGCGCGAAGCTGATCCTGAAACCGGTGAAGTTCGTGATGTGTTGAAAGAGGAGGCTGATACCTATTATGAATCGGGATACAGCGAAGAAAGCTGGACGGTGCTCGAAGAATCCAACGAGGTGATTTGGTTTTCGGAACGCGATAATTGGGGGCATCTCTATTTATATGATCTCGAAAGTGGTGAGTTGAAAAGTCAGATCACTGAAGGCGACTGGCGCGTACTTGATCTGCAGTATGTGGATGAGGAAAGTCGCACGGTCTATTTTACCGGTTCGAATCGAGAGGAGGGAAATCCCTATTACCACTATTTATATAAGGTAAACTTGGATGGCTCCGGATTGACAAATCTGACGCCCGAAAATCGTCACCATCAGATAAGCTGGTCTGATTCAAAAGAATATTTCACGGATACCTACTCCACCCCCGATACACCTCCCGTTTCCGTAATCCGTAATTTGGAAGGCGAAGTTGTTTCGGAGTTGGAGGAAGCTGACATCAATCCATTAAAAGAAAATGGCTGGCAAGCGCCTGAGCCAGTTACCGTGAAAGCCCGAGATGGCGAAACCGATTTATACGGACTGATGTACAAGCCCACTAATTTTGATTCCACAAAAACGTATCCGGTATTGAACTATTTGTATCCGGGTCCACAGTCGGGCAGTGTGGGCTCACGAGCATTTAGCGCCGCACGTTCGGATAAACAGGCCCTTGCCGAGCTGGGATTTATCGTCGTGGAAGTGGACGCGACCTGTACACCGGGCCGATCGAAATCTTTTCATGATGCCTGTTATGGTGATATGGGCGATAACGGCATCCCCGATCAGATGGCGATGATTAAAGAGCTGGCCGATCGTCACTCCTGGATGGACCTGGATCGCTTGGGCATTTGGGGGCACTCTGGCGGTGGCTTTGCCTCAACGCGGGCTATTTTAGAATATCCTGATTTCTACAAGGTAGCTGTTTCGGGAGCGGGAAATCACGATAACCGAAATTACGAGGATGACTGGGGCGAAAAATGGCACGGCCTCCTGGAGAAGAAAGAAAATGTTGATGAGGATGAGCTTGGTTTGTATGAGCAGGGCGACAATTACGATAAGCAGGCCAACCAGTTGCTGGTGGAAAATCTGGAAGGAAAGCTGCTCATTGCACACGGTATGATGGATGATAATGTGCCGCCCACGAATACTCTGCTCATGGTTGATGCCCTTATCAAGGCAGATAAAGATTTTGACCTGATGGTGTTTCCCAATGCGGGTCACGGCTTTGGCAACTCCCGGTATTTTATGAATATGCGCTGGGATTATTTTGTAAAGCATCTGAAAGGAGTGGAGCCACCAAAATATAATTTTGACGATAACATCAGGTAGTTATAAAAGGACTATGACATACCCATCGGGCGGCTGATTTCGACGTCCTATGGATACCCGGTAATTTTTGAATCTGCCCGACTATACATACAGGGTTCGGGTGGGGTTGTTCTGAAAGGGTCTATATAAATAAAAAAGGGACCAGCCTCCCGACTGGTCCCCGTATCTTACAGAGTTGACTACCCCAATAGCCACTCTATCTTATTCAGATGCAATAAGCTGCTGTAGATCTTTGTGTATGGACAGTTAAGCTATTATCTCTTTTGAATATAATTTCGATCACTCCTGACTGTCTTTTTTCTCTTTCGAATATTTGCTCTTTCATGTTGATGAATTTGTACAGATTTATGTAAGCTTTACTGTCAACATTCTGAATCCATATTATAAATCTTCCAACACAAATACTGTATTTATAGAGCAATCTAACCTTGGTTAAAAACTCTTATAATTAGATGTATTTAAAATTTTAAAAGGTCGAAGATTTAGGGCAATTCGGTACTGCCCATCAAATAACGGTCGCATTCACGCGCGGCTCCACGGCCTTCATTGATAGCCCAGACAATAAGGCTTTGTCCACGACGCATGTCCCCAGCTGCAAAAACGCTTTCCACATTTGTTTGATAGTCACCGTGTTCAGCTTTGGCATTAGAGCGTTCATCGCGTTCTATCTCAAGCTGATCGAGCACCGGATTTTCGGGCCCCAAAAAGCCCATTGCAAATAACACCAAATCTGCTTTCCAAACTTTTTCGGTGCCGGCAATTTCTGTGGGTACTTTTTGACCATCGTCATTGGTTTCCCATTCGATTTGCACCGTATGTAGTTCTTTTACCTTTCCATTTTTATCGCCAACAAACTTTTTGGTCATTACCTGGTATTTTCGGGGATCTCCACCAAAGCGGGCTTTGGCCTCTTCCTGCCCATAGTCCACCTTATAAATGTGAGGCCACTCCGGCCAGGGATTCTCATCCGAGCGATTTTCGGGCGGCTTCGGCAGAATTTCGAATTGGGTCAGGCTTTTGCATCCGTGACGCAGCGAGGTACTTACACAATCGGTTCCGGTATCACCACCGCCGATTACAATCACATCTTTCTCCTCAGCCGAAATGTAATTGCCGTCCTCATGATCAGAGTCCAGCAAACTCTCCACGTTGGCATGCAGAAAATCCATCGCAAAATGGATGCCTTCGAGATTGCGTCCCTCAATATTCAGATCGCGGGCCTTCGTTGCACCCCCTGCCAGTATTACCGCATCGTAATTTCGGGTTAGCTCCGTGGCGTGCAGGTCGGTGCCAATTTCGGTATTGGCGATAAATTCTATTCCCTCATCAGCCAACAAGTTTATACGCCGTTTAACTACTGATTTTTCCAGCTTTTGATTGGGGATGCCGTAGGTCAGCAGGCCCCCAATTTTATCGTCGCGTTCATACACCGTAACCTTATGACCAGCTTTATTGAGCTGGTCGGCAGCTGCCAATCCCGCGGGACCCGACCCAACGATCGCTACTTTTTTATCCGTTCGGTTTTCCGGGGGCTCCGGCTTCACCCAACCCTCTTCAAATCCTTTTTCTATAATAGCCAGCTCAATATTTTTAATCGTCACTGGCTTGTCAATGATGCCGAGCACGCACGAACCTTCGCAGGGAGCGGGGCAGGCGCTGCCGGTAAATTCCGGGAAGTTGTTTGTTTTATGGAGCCGGCTCAGCGCTTCCTTCCATTGGCCTTTATAGACCAAGTCGTTCCATTCGGGAATAAGATTATGAATGGGGCACCCCATGGTTTTCCCGTTTTTTTCCTCTCCGGTCTGGCAAAAAGGCACGCCGCAATCCATACATCGTGCGCCCTGCTTTTTTAATTTTTCTTCGGATGGATGTTCATGGTACTCATTCCAATCGTTAATTCGTTCGCTTGGTTGTCGGCTTGGAGCATTTTCCCGTTCATACTCCATGAATCCGGTTGGCTTACCCATAATATTTTGCTGATTTAATGTGAGTTGAAAATTATTGAATGACTCCCCTTACTGTTTGTTTTCCAAGAAGGCTTCCATTTCGGCGTCTTTTTGATCCAGTCCTTTTTCTCTCGCTTGCTCGATGGAATACTGCATCTTTTTATAGTCCTTCGGAAGCACTTTTACAAAATGCGGAATCATCTCCTGCCACTTGGCCAGAACTTTCCAGCCGCGGTGGCTGTCGGTGTATTCGGCATGACTTAAAATCATCTGGTAAACTTCTTCGATTTCATCTTCATCATGGAGGCTGGTGAGTTCAACCATTTCGGTGTTACAGTGTTCGCCGAACGTATTATTTGAATCAAGAACGTAGGCAATGCCACCAGACATCCCCGCCGCAAAGTTTCGGCCCGTTTCACCGAGAATAACCACCCGACCGCCCGTCATATATTCACAGGCATGATCGCCAACCGATTCCACCACAGCATGGAGACCGCTGTTGCGAACACAGAACCGTTCACCGGCTTTGCCACGAATATAAGCCTGCCCGCTGGTGGCTCCGTAAAATGAGACGTTGCCCACAATAATGTTTTTAGCAGGATTAAATCGGGAGTTCTCAGGGGGATATAGAATCAGTTTTCCACCGGAAAGCCCCTTTCCAAAGTAGTCGTTGGCATCGCCCTCAAGTTCAAGTGTCATTCCCTTGGGAATAAATGCCCCAAAACTTTGTCCCGCAGAGCCATTAAATTTTAGGTGAATAGTGTCTTCCGGTAGTCCATCAGAGCCGTGTTGGCGTGTCAGCTCACTGCCTACAATAGTACCGACCACGCGATTCGTATTTTTGATTGGAAGTTCGGCCTTAACCGGCTTGCCCTCCGAAAGCGCCGGGTCACAAATATCCATTAGCGTTTGGATATCCATCGCATTACCGAGCCCATGCTTCTGGTTGATTGTGCATCGGGTTTCTACCTTGTCGACATTATCAGGGCTGTGCAAAATAGGTGACAAATCCAGCGTTTTCCCTTTCCAATGATCAATCTTTTTCTGCTGAAGTTTATCAACACGGCCAATCATTTCATTCACAGTTCGAAAGCCCAAATTAGCCATGTGTTCGCGCAGGTCTTGCGCCACAAATTTCATAAAATTCACCACGTACTGGGGATCACCCGTGAATTTTTCACGCAGTTCGGGGTCTTGGGTGGCAATACCTATGGGACATGTATTCAGGTGGCAAACTCGCATCATGATACAGCCAAGGGTAATCAAGGCGCTTGTACCAAATCCAAACTCTTCGCCCCCGAGTAGTGCCGCCACCGCTATATCCCGACCGGTTTTAATTTGTCCGTCGGTTTCGAGCGTTACGCGACTACGGAGATTATTTAGCACCAGTGTTTGGTGGGTTTCTGAGAGCCCGAGCTCCCAGGGTAGCCCCGCATGTTTGATACTGGTTTGTGGGGATGCTCCCGTACCGCCGTCGTGGCCGCTAATCAAGATGACATCGGCACGACCTTTTGATACCCCCGCGGCAATAGTACCGACTCCAACAGCGGACACCAGCTTGACATTGATGGCGGCATTTTTATTCGCGTTTTTCAGATCGTGAATAAGCTGGGCTAAATCCTCAATCGAATAAATATCATGGTGGGGTGGCGGTGAGATTAATCCCACTCCGGGTGTGGAAAGGCGAACATCCGCAATCCAGGGATAGACTTTTCGTCCGGGAAGTTCTCCACCTTCGCCCGGCTTGGCTCCCTGTGCCATCTTAATCTGGATTTCCTCACTTTCCGTCAGGTATTCGCTGGTCACGCCAAAACGCCCCGAAGCCACCTGTTTGACAGAGCTCCGTTTGGAGTCGCCGTTGGGTTCGGGCTCGTACCGAGATGGATTTTCTCCTCCTTCACCGGTATTACTTTTGGCACCGATTCGATTCATCGCTATGGCCAGCGTTTCGTGCGTTTCTTCACTGATAGATCCATACGACATAGCCCCGGTTTTAAACCGCTGACATATTTCTTCCACCGATTCGACTTCTTCAATGGGGATGGATTCTGAATCATGGATATCAAATGTTAGTAGTGATCGCAGGTTAGGCGGGGGATCATCTTGCTCGTCAATTAGTTTGGTGTACTCTTTATACAGCTCATAATCCCCATTTTTGGTGGCCATCTGCAGCGTATGGATGGTCTTGGGATTATAAGCATGGTATTCACTTCCCTTGCGCCATTTGTATTCCCCGCCTTCGTCCAACACCTGTCCATTTGTTTTATAACTGGGATAGGCACGCTGGTGACGCAATTTTGCTTCTTTGGCAATGGTATCCAATCCAATACCGCCAATCCGCGAGTCGGTCCAAGTGAAATATTTGTCAATGACCGTTTGGTCGATGCCCAGCGCTTCAAAAATTTGTGCCCCGCGGTACGACTTAATAGTAGAGATGCCCATTTTCGACATCACTTTTACGATGCCTTTAACGACAGCCTTGTTGTAGCCTTTTTGAGCACGCTCAAACGAGAGATCCAGATGATCCTGTTCGATAAGATCATGCAGGCTTTCATACGCCATGTACGGATTGATCGCTTCGACACCATATCCTAAAAGCGTACAGAAATGATGCGTTTCGCGAGGTTCACCCGACTCCAGCACCAATCCCACCTGTGTTCGCGTGCCCGATCGGATCAGGTGGTGATGGAGCCCGGCAACGGCAAGCAAAGCGGGAATGGGGGCCTTATCTTTATTAAAATCACGATCCGAGAGAATGAGGATGTTCGCTCCGTCTTCGATAGCCGTGTCGGCAGCCTCAAAAAGGGTATCAAGAGCCTGTTCAAGTCCGTCGCCGCCCTCATCCACATCAAAAAGAATAGGCAGCGTTTTACTTTTAAAGCCCGGCTTATCTATTGTTTTAATCTTTTCGAGCTCAGCATTTTTCAGGATGGGATGTTCGAGCCTGATCTGCCGGCATGACTCCGGCTGGGCATCCAAAATATTGCCTTCTGAACCCAGCGTGGTTTCGGTGGAGGTGATGAGCTCCTCACGAATAGGATCAATCGGGGGATTGGTGACCTGGGCAAAAAGCTGCTTGAAATAGTTGTAAAGCAGCTGGGGTTCGTTCGAAAGCACGGCAATTGGAGCATCATTGCCCATGGCGCCTACCGGCTGAAGCATATCCTCGGCCATCGGTCCTACATTCACGTTTAAATCCTCATAGGTATAGCCAAAGACTTTTTGTCGGTGGATGATGTCTTTGTGGCCAAGATCAAACTCGTCATTACGGTCAAACGGGAGGTTTTGAAATTCGATAAGCTTCTCCTGCAGCCACTCGCGGTAGGGGTACTCGTTGGCAATTTCCTTTTTTATTTCCTCATCACTTTTTATGCGCCCTTCTTCGGTATCAATAAGCAGCATACGTCCCGGCTGCAGGCGATCTTTATAGACGATGTCTCCCGGTGGAATATCGAGGACGCCCACTTCTGAAGACAGCACTACTGTATCATCATTGGTTACATAATAGCGCGATGGACGAAGTCCGTTTCGGTCGAGGGTAGCACCCACGATTTTTCCATCGGTAAAAGCGATCGAAGCCGGCCCGTCCCAGGGTTCCATCAGGCAGCTGTGATATTCATAAAAGGCTTTGATATCATCATCCATATTTTCGTGCTTTTCCCACGGCTCGGGAATCATCATCATCATGGCGTGGGGCAGCGAACGGCCGCTAAGCACCAGAAACTCCAGGCAGTTGTCGAACTTGGCCGAGTCACTGCCAAACTCCTGAATGATGGGTCGTATTTCATCCAGATCATCCCCGAAAAGGTGAGAGCCCAGCTGTGCCTCACGGGCGTGCATGGCATTTTGATTACCGCGCAGCGTATTTATTTCTCCGTTATGAATCAGGTATCGATAGGGATGGGCAAGCTCCCAGCTGGGAAAGGTATTGGTGCTGAATCGCGAGTGTACCAGCGCCAATGCTGATTTTATACGTGGATCGGAAAGATCCGGGTAATAATCTTTGAGCTGTGTGGACGTGAGCATTCCCTTGTAGATGATAGTACGCGATGACAGGCTGGGGATGTAGAAGTAGTGCTTGTCAGTCAGTTCGCTGTTTTCTATGGCTTTAGAAGCCCGACGCCTGATGAGGTAGAGCTTGCGTTCAAAATCGAGATCGGTTTGCAGATTGGCGTTTCGGCCAATAATTATTTGTCGAACAGCTGGCTCTGCACTGATAGCCGATTGGCCCAGGTAATAATTATTGGTAGGTACTTTTCGCCATCCGAGCACTTCTTGGCCTTCTTCTTCGACAATCTCCTCAACAACTTTTTCGCAGGGCAGGCGGTTTTCGCGATCGGGCGGCAGAAAAATCATCCCCACGGCATATTGCCCCGGCTTGGGTAGATCAATCCCCAGACCTTGACACGATTGATCCAGAAAATGGTGCGGAATCTGCATCAGGATACCGGCCCCATCTCCGGTATTTGCTTCGGCTCCCGTGGCTCCCCGATGGTCCAAGTTGTGTAGAACATCGAGCGCATCATGTACAATTTTATGGGATTTCTTTCCCTTTATGTTTACGATAAAGCCGATACCACAGGCATCATGTTCGTTTTTGGACTGATATAAACCTTGATCGGAAGCCATAGTATGTATGAGTTTTGTTTAGGCGATAGTACTTCGGATAAAACTGGAATTTCTTAACGATTGATGGTTCAGTTGAGACAAAAAGCTGCTATAAGAATGATTTTGCGGTTTTCAGGATATCACTCAGTACCCCGGCCGCGGTTACTTCTTTACCCGCACCCGGCCCTTGAATGACGAGGGGAGTCTTATTATAGAAATCCGAAAATATCTGAATGATATTGTCGGTTCCCTGGAGCTGTCCAAGTGGAGAATCTTTGGAAACGGATTCAATCCCAATGGTGATTTGGCCGTCGGTTAGTTTCCCCGTATATCGGAGTACTTCATTACGTTCTTGTGCCAAGCGCACCCGCTGTTTCCAATCGCTGTCGTAATCGGGCAGTTCTTGTAGAAAGGTTTCTCCGTTAACGCTTGCCAATTCCGGGGGGATGAGCGATTCCACTTCCAGCTCTTCACGCTCGATGGAGATGCCCAGCGTGCGTGCCAGCGTCAGGAATTTTCGGGCCACATCTTCACCAGAAAGATCGTCTCGTGGATCGGGTTCGGCGTAACCTTTTTCGCGGGCATCAATAATGGCTTTGCTAAACGGAACTCCCTCTTCGAGTTGGTTGAAGAGATAGGTCATGGTGCCTGAAACAACCCCCGAAATTTCGGTAATATTGTCCTCAACGGATTGTAGGTTTTCGATCGTTGAGATAACGGGCAGTCCGGCGCCTACTGTTGTTTCAAATTTGAAAGAAGTATTGTGCTTTTCGATAAGGTCTTGCAGTTCATCAAAAAAGGATTGCTCAAAAGTGTTGGCCAATTTGCTGGGCGTTACCACATGAACGCCATTGGCAAAAAGTTCGGGATACAGCCGTGCCACTTGTTTGCTGCCGGTGGCATCCACAAAAATCAAGTGGCCATTACTTTTTGTGGTAAGTCTGTTGAGCAATCTGTCCCAATTTGTCGGGTTTGCTTTTTTCCAATTTAAGGGCTCGGCCAAATCAATTCCGCAATTCTCCCAAAGCGTTTTTCGACTGTTGCACGTACCCAGTAGCTGGAACTTGAAATCACCAGATTGCAAGCTATTTAGTTGATCCAGAAGTGTTTGTCCCACCGCGCCTGTGCCTGCGACAAAAAGGTTTACCACCGGCTGTTTTTTGGGGATGGAGCCATTGATTAAATGGGCGGCACGACGAACTTCTTTTTCCGGGAGTAAGAAAGAGATGAATCGCTCATCATAATTTCTCTCGGTGTGTAGCGGACGAATTTCATTGTCGTTGAGTAGTGAAATGATCTGCTCCGATAGTTGTTCATCCTTATTAAACCGATTGCTGAATTTTTTGAGCTTATAGAGATTGTCACTAAGGTTAAAAAGGGTATATTTTTCTGAGGCCCAATGCGATAGCTGATCTTTAATTTCTTCAAAAAATGATTTTTTTAATAGAAATCGAGCAGCCTCAAATTCCGTTTGCTGGGTAAACTCGATGGGTCTGGCATCGGGATTGTCGGCACTCCATTCATTCAGTTTTATAAACAGATCAGCGGCATATTTTTGGTCAATTTGCAACCGCACAAAAGGACCGGTGATGGTAATCGTTTTAAGTGATCCATTGGTATTAAAATCTGAGGTGATGAGCGTTCCCGGATGGTTGGGGTTGTAGCTATTTTTGACTAACACAGTCGTTTTTTTGTTTTGAATAGGTTCTATGGTTTTGGGATGAATGACGCGGGCGCCGTGGGACGAAAGTTCAGCAATATCTCCGAAGCTGAGTTGCTCGATGGTTGTGGCCTCGGGTACCCATTGAGGATCGGCAGTAAGTACGCCATCCACATCGGTCCAAATTTCGAGATGATCGGCATTAAGCGCATCGGCAATAAGGCCGGCCGAATAATCGGATCCAGAGCGGCCCAGCGTGGTTATTTTTTGTTGGTCATCGGATCCAATAAAACCGGTAACTACGGGAATGGATTGCTGCCGCAGAATAAATTTCTGAATCAGCTTTCGGCTTGCATCGCGGTCAACCCGGGCCTGCCCATAAGTAGAGTCGGTTTTAATAAAACGGTGCGCTTCGTAGGGCTGGGCAGGATGTCCCGCTTCTGAAAGAACGGCCGCAAAAATAATGGCAGAAGCACGTTCTCCAATCGATAAAATCTGGTCTTTCCAGGCGCGAAAATGCTCTGTTCTAAATGGTTGATTGTTGAGCGTGGATCGGAGCTCAATAAACAGGTCTTGCAGGCTACCCCGCCGCGGATGGCTGATGGAAACCAATTCATCAAAAAGTTGGCGGTGCTTATGTTCGAGATCATTCAGCAATCGAAACATGTGGCTGCTGTCCTCTTGAAAGTTATCAGCTATTTCGATGAGCGTGTCGGTAACGCCGCCGATGGCTGAGACCACAACCACGGGACGAGCGTTCTGTAATCTGTCGATTACAATTTGAGCTGATTGCTGAATCAGCGTAGCGTTTTTCTGTGATGATCCGCCAAACTTTAGTACGTGTGTTTCTTCTTGTGACATATGCGTTAAACTGCTTGTTCAGATAGTTTTGATTGAAATGATTTTACAATGGGATTCAGTTGATCAAATTCGATCAAAAAGGCATCGTGCCCATGGGGAGAAGTGATCTCCGCATATTCTCCGTTGGGCAACAGATCAGTGAGCTCATGACACTCCTCCGCCGGATAAAGCATGTCGCTGTCGATGCCAATTACTTTTATGGGAATGGTTAATCCGGCAAGTGTTTCCAGAATCTTGGGGCGACTCCGCCGAATGTCATGTGTATCCATAGCTTGGGTAAGGCGCACGTAAGAAACGGCATCAAACCGATCGACAAGCTTCTTTCCCTGATAACTGAGATACGATTCCACTTCGTAGTGAGGTTGGCCATCTTGCAGACGCCGGCCAAACTTTTGATCGAAATCTGCCGGATGGCGGTAACTGTTCATGGCAATCATACGGGCAAGTGCCAATCCTTTTTTTGGGGGATGGGTTTCGGAGTAAAATCCACCCTCCCAGTTTGGATCGTTGTAGATTGCCTGCCGCTGGGTATGGCTGATCCCAATAGCCCAGGGACGATGCTTTTCGCCCATCCCAATAAGTACAGCCGACCGGGGACGGTCATCCATAATGCACCATTCCAACGCCTGCATACCGCCCATCGATCCGCCGATAACAAGTTCTATTTTTGGGATGTTCAGCTCATCCAAGAGCTGTTGCTGCAGCCGGACAATATCGCGGATCGTGACTTTGGGGAAATCGGCCTGATATGGTTTCTCGGTCTCAGGATTGATGGAAGTTGGTCCGCTTGATCCATAACAGCTACCCAGCACGTTCGGACAAATGATAAAATATTCGCTGGGATCGAGAGCCTTGTCTGGGCCAAAAATCCCCGAAAACCATTCATCAACTGAGGTATTGCCCGTCAACGCGTGGCAAACCAAGATGACGTTATCCCGGTTGGTATTTAATTTGCCCCAGGTTTGATAGGCAACAGTTGGTTCGGGAATAGTAGCGCCATCCTCCGTTACAAATGGTTTGTCAAAAGTATGTGACTGTGTGTTACTCATTACTTCAATTGTCTTCCTGAACTCGTTTCAGAATCTGTTTTTTTAATTCTTTTTATTTACCCATAGGATGGCTGAATTTGCCATCCCATGGATGTATTCTTTAAGCCGGTTGTCCGATTTTACTGAAGGCAATTTCGAAGTCTTCTTTGATATCATCGATGTGTTCGATGCCTACGGAAACACGAATTAGATCGGGCTCTACCCCACTTGCAGCCTGCTCTTCGTCACTAAGCTGCTGGTGGGTGGTTGAAGCAGGATGGATAACGAGTGTTTTGGCATCGCCCACGTTCGCCAGGTGACTTGCAACTTCGACATTTTCTATGAAGGTGCGTGCGGAATCAAATCCACCCTTAACGCCGAAGGTCAACACCGCGCCAAACTTATCATCATTCAGATATTTTTGGGCCCGTTCGTGGTAGGGATGATCTTCGAGTCCGGTGTAGTTGACCCAGTCCACGACATCCTGCTGTTTGAGCCATTTGGCCAGTTCAAGCGCATTTTCGCAGTGTCGTTCGGTGCGCAGAGACAGGGTTTCGAGTCCCTGAAGCAATAAAAAACTGTTGAACGGCGATTGGGCCGCACCGAAATCGCGCAACACTTCTACCCGTGCGCGAATAGCGAAAGCGATATTGCCAAACGGGCCATCGGGACCAAAGGTATCCCAGAAATTAAGTCCGTGGTAAGCCGGTGAAGGTTCGGTAAACACGGGAAAGTTGCCATTCCCCCAATCAAAATTTCCGGCATCCACAATAACACCGCCGATGCTGGTACCGTGACCCCCAATCCATTTTGTTGCCGATTCTACGACGATATTGGCGCCATGTTCGATGGGGCGTACGATAGATCCGCCTGCGCCAAAGGTGTTATCTACGATTAGCGGGATGCCATGCTTTTCGGCAATAGCAGAGAGTCCTTCAAAATCCGGTACGTTACCGCGGGGATTTCCAATTGATTCTACGTAAATAGCTTTGGTATTTTCATCAATTTCAGCTTCATAGCTCTCAACTTTATCATCCTCAACAAAATTAACATCGATGCCGAGCCGGGGAAGCGTAACTTTGAACTGATTGTATGTGCCGCCATACAAAAAGCTGGTTGATACGATATTGTCACCGGCCTGGGCGATAGTAGCGATGGTCATAAATTGGGCTGATTGTCCCGATGCCGTAGCAACAGCAGCGGCTCCCCCTTCGAGCGCGGCAATGCGTTTTTCAAACACATCACTGGTGGGGTTCATAATCCGGGTATAAATATTGCCGAACTCTTTAAGGGCAAAGAGCGTGGCCGCATGTTCGGTATCATCAAACTCGTACGAGGTGGTCTGATAAATAGGTACGGCGCGCGACCCTGTGGTGGGATCGGGTTCTTGTCCCGCATGAAGCTGCAGCGTTTCAAATTTTAGATTGCGTTCTTCTTTTCCGTTGGTACTCATAGTGTTGGTGATTGTCTGTTAGTTGTTGTTTGTTGATTTCTTTTGGGGTCGAATTAAAAACTGGTGATCAACCTTAATACATCGGTTTTCGTAAATTTCGATTCCCGTTGCTTCGATTTTTTGAATTGCTTCGGGTTGTTTGCCCGTGCCCAGTTGCAGCCAGATAGCTTTCGGCCTGGGATCTAATTTCAGGGCTTGGTCAATGGCTTTATGGATATGGTCAGGTGGCAGAAATACATCTATAGCATCAATAGGGTGTGGAATACTCTTTAGATCCGGATAGGATTTTTCGCCCAGTATTTCTTCCGCATTCGGATTGACCGGCACAATATGGTAGCCGGCATTTTGCAGATACCGTGCTACAAACTGACTGTCCTTATGAAAGCTGCGCGACAAGCCAACAATGGCAATAGTGGAAATATGGGCCAGCGTTTTTTCAGCGCGATTGGTTTCGGCATTTAGTTCTTTCGTCGCGCGCATCTTTTTGTCGTACCAGTTGTTAAATGTTGATTTCATTAACCGTAAATATCTTGCCGGTTGTGGTTTCATTTTATTTCAAATAAAAAAGCCTCTTCCAAGATTTTGCTCCGGATGGGCAAGATTTCAGAAGAGGCTTTGCAAGTACAATGGTACGGCCAATTCTCTCATCTATCCCCGGTTACCGGAGCAGGAAGTGGCACCTTCTCCCACACAATGTGTGGGACGGTTGCCAAAGCGTCTTCGGGCCTGATCCCTCAGCTTTTCTTGATAAGAGTGCTCAATAAATCAAAAGAACAAAAGCACAGAACTAAAAAAGCCCTTCGGAATCGACCGAAGGGCTTTGAATCTGTTTCACAAGTGTAAAACGAATCAGTCCTCCGGTTGCAGGCGTAGCATACATAGCATGCACATGCAACAGAGGCAGCAAATATGTGTATTAATTCGTTTCATGACTTGGTTTTTTGAATTTCATATCTAACATAAATTATTCTCGAATATGAAACAAGCGGGGAAGTACTACCTTTTTACGGAATCCGTTTTGATATAAAAATTTTCATCAATTTTGAAATCTTCAGCATTGGTTAGCGATATTTCACTGCGCTTCCAGCGATCGGATGAGGGATAGATAAATGTATAGCGCTCATCGGTTAAGGTGACTTTTAGGGGCATGTCAAAGTGATCGACATCGGCCTGCCAGCGATAGTAAACCGCCTCATCTTTCATATAATATTCGAAAGTAGGGATATCGGCATAGTGCACGTATTGATCAAAAACGTCGTCCAGATCTTTGCCCGATTGTGCGATGATATATCGTTCGATCTGGTCAGCCGTCACAATTTGATGACGAAAGTCTTTTTGGATTCCACGCAGGATCTCTTTCCACTTGGTGTCATCATCAATAATCTGACGAATCATGTGCAGCATATTGTGAGCCTTGTTGTACATATCGCCCGACCCTTCATTATTCAGGCCATATTTTCCGGTAATCGGTGCTTCATTTTCAATGCCGTCTCGCATCCCCCGGGCGTATTCGGCGCCGGCTTCCTTACCAAAGAGGCACTCGGTATAAATCGATTCCGAATAGCTGGTGAACCCTTCGTGCACCCACATATCGGCTACATCGTTTGTGGTGATATTATTACCCCACCACTCGTGGGCGGCCTCGTGGATGATGATGAAATCCCATTTTAATCCCCAGCCCGAACCGGAAAGATCAGTACCCTTATACCCGTTTTTGTAGCCGTTGCCATAAGCGATTGCGCTTTGATGCTCCATGCCCAAATGCGGCGTTTCTACCAGTTTGAAGCTATCCTCGTAAAACGGGTAGGGTCCAAACCAATCCTCAAAACACTGTATCATCGGTTCGACCTGCTCGAACTGTTTTTTGGCCTTTTCGAGGTTATGCTCGAGCACCCAAAAGTCCAGGTCCAGCGTACCATCTTTGCCGTCGTAGGTGTTACTATAATTCACGTAGTTACCGGCATTCACGGCTATGTTGTAATTGTTTATGGGATTGGATACAAACCAGTGCCAGGTGGTCATGCCGTTATCGTGTTCGGTGGTACCGCGAAGACGTCCGTTAGAAACATTCTTGATTTCATTGGGTACCGTAATATTGATGCTCATGCTGTCTGGCTCTGCGGATTGATGGTCTTTGTTCGGCCACCATACGCTGGCGCCCAAACCCTGGTTAGCGGTGGCGATAAAGGGATTTCCGAGCGAATCTTGCTCCCAAACGAAGCCGCCATCCCAGGGAGCATTTTCAGCTACCTTGGGATACCCTTGGTAATAGACAGAAATGGTATAGAGAGAATCTTTTTGCAGATTCTGTGGGACCTCCACCATATAAGCATAGCTATCCTCGGCGCGATCGTAATCGAGTGTTTCCCCATTTTGTTTAATCTGGTCTATGATCAGTGGATCTTGCAAATCAATCTGCATACGGCGGGGTTCTTTGGTTACCCGGTAGGTGATATGGTTATATCCGGTGATGGAGGAATCTTCCGGCTGTACGGTGACATTTAAATCGTAATGAACGACCTCCCACCAGCTGCGTTCGGCGGTGATGGAGCCGCGAAGGGAATCTTCGGTAGTGGCAAGAACGCCCGAGTCTTGGGCAAAAACAGTCGTTGAGATCAGCAGTAATGCTAATATTGACCCAAGTTGGGTGGTAAAGGTCTTCTTTTTCTTCAAAAAAGAATTATATAGATTGCAAAAAATATTCATAAAAGAGTGCTGTTTTGGGAAATTCTCAGGGTTTAGGTTCGACAATTAAATATCAATACCCATAATGCCGAACCCGACTCGGATCTTCGCGCCACTTTTCGCGCACTTTTACGTGAAGGTCGAGGTACACCTTTTTATCTACAAAGCCTTCGATGACCTCCCGCGCGCTTTTGCCCAGCTTTTTAATAGCTTTACCGCCTTTACCAATTAAAATGCCTTTTTGTGAATTGCGGTTTACGATAATATCTGCACTAATGTAGTCGAGGTCGTCGCGTTCATCGTACTGCACGATCTCAATCGTAGAGGAATAAGGAATTTCCTGATGATAAAGCAAAAACAACTGCTCGCGAATCATTTCGGCTACAAAAAAGCGCACTGGTTGTTCGCTGAGCATATCTTTGGGATAAAAAGGAGGTCCCGGCTTAATATTTTCTTTGATGTGATCCATCAGGTTTTGCAGCCCTTTGCCATTGAGGGCCGAAACAAGAAACGTATCCTTAAAATCGAACTCCTCTTCGATTTTTTGAGCTACACTATTTGCTTCCTGATCGGTAACCTTATCAATTTTATTAAGCACCAGGAATATTTTCTTTCCCTTCATCGAAGAAAACATCTTGTAGATTCGTTGCGGAATCTGATGATCCTTAACGTCAACAATGAGTAACAAAATATCAGCGTCGGTACGCGCTCGATCTACGGTTTTCATCATGGCTTTCTGTAGCTCATACTTGGGATCGATGACCCCGGGTGTGTCAAGGAAAATAATTTGCAGATCATCTTCCGAATGAATTCCGATGATTTGGTGACGTGTGGTTTGTGGTTTGTGGGTTGTAATCGAAATTTTGTTGCCGAGCAGGCGATTCATCAACGTTGATTTGCCAGCATTGGGTTTTCCTAAAATGGCAACATATCCCGAGCGGTGACCTTTAATATTTTCCATACAATTAATGCAGTTAGGTATTTGCGCTATTCATAATGGCCAAGAATTTTTTAACGGTTTCATCCAATCCAAAATAAAGAGCCGAAGATACCAGCGCGTGGCCAATGCTGATATCGTTAAGGTGGGGCACATGATCTACCAGCGGTTGCAGGTTGTCAAGATTGAGTCCGTGTCCGGCATTCACTTTCATGCCCAGCTCGTGTGCCAGCTTGGCACCATCGCGCAGTCGATCCAACTCTTTTTGTTTGTCAGATTCTGAGGCATTGGCATAGGTTCCCGTATGAAGCTCAATGGCGTCGCTGCCCAGTTTGGCGGCCAGCTCAATATCTTTTTTATTTGGATCGATAAAGAGGCTTATGGCAATACCGGTATTCGCATAAACAGGGAAAACGCGATCGCGAAAGTCATCAAAAACGGTTTCCATATCGAGTCCGCCTTCGGTGGTAAGTTCTTCGCGGCTTTCGGGAACAAGAGTCACCAATTCCGGATTAACATCGGTGCTGATGCGAAGCATTTCGTCGGTGGCGGCCATTTCAAAATCAAGGTCGCCTTGAACCGTTTCTTTTAATCGATATACATCCTCGGTTTTGATGTGGCGGCGGTCTTTACGCAGGTGAAAGACGATGCCCGAAGCCCCGGCCTGCTCACAAACTTTAGCCGCTTCAACCGGATCGGGATATCCTTCGCCACGTGCATTTCGCAGGGTAGCAACATGGTCAATATTTACCAGCAACTGCATCGTAAAATAAACGCTTAATTAATGGTTGTCTTTAAAGCCTTAAATATAGATTATTTAAGGCAGAGTTTAAGCTGAAAATAAGATACAACTCTTAATGCAGATACGGACGGTTTTAGCAATATTACTTTTAGGATGGGTGGCCGGAGCCTGTGGTGTGGTGCCTCGGTCGCCCCAACCGCCATCGGAAGCTGTCGTGTCTGAAGACCCAGCGCCGGAGCCGGATACTGCATTGGCCTCTTCGCCTGATGGGGATACCACCTCCTCGGAAAAGTCATCTGAATCAGCCATGAAAATTTCTTCTCTTGATGAAGCCAAAGCATCGCTGATGCAGGCTTACCGGGAGTGGGAGGGCACGCCTTATGAGCTTGGTGGCGCCTCTGAAAAAGGAGTGGATTGTTCGCGGTTCGTTAATATTGTGTTTGATGATTATTTCGGTATTGATCTGCCCACTAATACCCGCGAGCAATTAAATGTGGGGAGCAAAGTCCGCAGGCCGGGTGTGCGCACCGGTGATTTGGTGTTTTTTAGAACCGGTCGTAAAACGCTTCACGTGGGGATTGCCGTCAATAGTGGAGAGTTTTTACATGCTTCTACATCAAGCGGGGTGATGATTAGTAAACTGGGACAAAGCTACTGGCGAAATCGGTTTTTAGCAGCTCGCCGCGTTTTATAGTTATTAGCGCTAAATATTTGTTTTTATTTGAAAAAAGAGTTGATTCTTATCCTACGTATGTTATGCTTGCAATACGCATTCAGATGAAAAGGACATTTGAATAATTGTATAGAATAAGGGCCATAGGAAACCGTGGACAGCACCCGCCACCCTATATCACAA
The DNA here is from genome assembly GCA_051746985.1 of Bacteroidota bacterium. Lineage (GTDB taxonomy): Bacteria > Bacteroidota > Rhodothermia > Balneolales > Balneolaceae > Fodinibius. The sequence continues at coordinate 58,141 of JBNJFP010000007.1, read as the reverse complement.
TCTGACGAGGAATTGTGGGGGCAATTAAAAGAAGGACATAAGCAATCACTCCGCACGCTATTTCTTCTTATGACAAAAGAAACAGACCGGAAAATAATACGGCTTACCACTGATTCCACTTTTCGCAAGTGGTGTTTGGGAAGAGCATCCCAAAAGGAAAAAGAGTATTGGCAAGCGTGGATAGCTGAAAGTATTGATCATCAGCAAGAAGCGATAACGGTAAAAAGGATTGTTGTCGAATTAGAGAAGCAGCAACCTTTTGTATCAGAGGATAAAAAATATCGTGATTGGCAAAAATTGAGCCGAAAGATTCATATGACTCAGCACTCTTCCGACGCACATAAGGGGGGCAATTTAACTCGATCCTCACTGGGTTGGATAACAACCACTGCCGATTCGATTCTGTGGCTTGTGGCATCATTTCTGACCTTGGAGTATACCGATTTAATTAAAATCACCAATACGCGAAACGTGCAGCTGGTGATGAAATCGGGCAAGATCTATAATCCACAGAATTTAATAGAGGAGTTAGAGGGTAAAATAGGTCCGGAGGATGAAGCTGATACCGAAACCTGGTTTAAGTATCCTGAGATGGTAGAAGAAGCGGAAAAAATTGAGAATTAGGTGAGCCCAAGAAGTTAGGGATCAGAAGAAAAACCGAGCTGCTATGTTATATAGCAGGCTCGGTTTTTTATTAAAGCAGTATAGAAGTATCAAGCCATAGCCGGCGATTCAACTTCTTTTGGGTTAGGGCCATACTGGTTGGTTCCCGGCTGGCCTTCTTGCACAAAGAAAACAATGAGCACGATTGGACCAATGACGGGCACGAAGCTGATGAGTAGCCACCAGCCACTGCGTCCCGTATCATGCAGTCGCCGAATGCCAACGGCAATGCTGGGCAGTAATACTGCTAACGAATAGAGCATGGGCAGCATCATCGATGCAGAACCCATTCCGGCTTCGGGATTAAATCCCAAAAATAATCCCCCGACAAAAGCGATTGCAAAATAAATAAGCAGATTAACCAGAAAAAACATCCAGTACTCTTTGCGACGAGCACGACCCTCAAAATCCGCATACTGCGTTAATACTTTGATATACCATTTCATAAGCTCTCCTTTTTTATTTTTGTTATGTTTTGTACCCCTTATAATATTAACCTACTAAGAATAGAATAATCGCCAAAAGTTGCAAACTGGCGTTTGGCAGTAGGTTAATGGAGTTTTGAATGGCGTAAGTTTCTCTTCGATGGTCCTTTTTATTCTTGCAATCATGCTGGGCATCGCGTTATTGGTATGGCTGTGGAAGATACCTATCCAAACGATGGTTGCAGCAATGAAAAAGAGTGGCAGTAGTGCCGCAGAAGCTTATATCGTTGTTGGTTTATTGGGGACAGCAAGCGCTTTGGCTATTTATATGATTACAAAAATCGTATAGTTAAAAAGGCACGTCGTGATCCATATCCGACATATCGATCACATTGTCATCGGGATTTTCTGACGAGTCGCTATCTCCACGTTCTACTTTCCAAGCCTTTACATCGGTGTACCAATTGCCCTTGTATTCCCGGCTTTGCAGATCAACAAAAACCGTTATTTCTTCGCCCTCCTGAACATCAAATTGGTCAATTTTATCGCCCCACTGGGTAATACAAATTTTCTTGGGATACTTACCCGGCGTTTCCAAAATGAAATCCTGTTTGCGCCATTTTCCATTTTTGCCCGTTCCGGATTGTTCGTCGAGGATCTGTTCTACGGTTCCTTTAACTTTTAGCTCTTCCATAATATTACTGTCGTCCTATTCCCATTGCTTAAGCGCCCTGAGAATAGGGATGACAGTCGTTTATATCAAAATTATAATGCGTTATTTTTCGGATGAGTTACCGTCGCCCAAGCTCATGGCAGGATAGTCGGCCATGGAATAGCTGACGCTTGCATTTTCGTCAATTTCCACAACCTCCATCGTCGTTATCTCGCCACTTTTTAGATTTTCAGACTTCATTTCCAGGAGCATTCCATATGGATACTCTTCCGGAATTTTACCCTTCATCTGTTTGGTGTTAGCATTAGCATAAAACAGATTGTTCATGCCCACGCCAGTATCACGAGTTACCCAAAGCTCAATGATTTCGTTGTCCGACTCGGAGCGGTATCCATCTGCATCGTATCCCATAATATTTTTGCTGCCGATCTTTTTGTAATCCTGCCATTCGTCCATGTTTTCCCAATCAACATCTTCGCCATATAGCGAGTCGCTGTCTTCCGACTCAAAATTTTGTTCCCAGTCGTAGGCAAAAGAAAATTTTTCACCCTCGTTATCCATGAGCATTAACATGGCAGCATTCTTAAAATCATAAATGATAAACAGATCACCGTCTTCCTCTTTCATCTCCTCAGATTCAAAGCCGGTGCCCGTATATTCGCCTTCCTCATTAAAGTGCATATCCATAGTGATGGGTGGTTCTTCTTTACCCTTGTCATCGACGGTTCTAATTTCCATGGTAGTGATGGTGGTAAAGCTATAGGCATCCTCGGTTTCTACATTGCTGCTCATCGAAAACGGGATGCGCTGCCCACTGGTCGTATCGGTAAGCATTTCGCCAAAAACGGCATTCCAGGAACGCTCCACAGCACGCTGGGCTGCTTTTTCTACCTGTTCAGCTACTTTTTCTTCGGCTTTGTCTGCGGCGGCTTTCTTGGCTCGGTCTTTTAACCGGTTCATAATTTGTGCTTCGGCATCAACGGAAAAAATGCCGACTAAAAAGATGGTTGCTAAAATTGAAATTGCGTATCTCATGACTATTGTATCCTCAGTTAATATTAAAATCCCTTTCATTAAATTTACGCAAAAAATCGCTAAACCACTGCTAATTTGTACTTCGCTTATCAGATAAGTATCTGTATAAATTACTGTTCTTTGTAATTAATAAAGTAATCTGACTTTTGGAAATGCGATTTCTTACCTTAACGGTTGACAGACAAACGCTGTAAATTTTTGGCTTCAATTATCCCCAAAAGTAAAAGTGATATATTATGGATTCGCGGCTGATTACATTCCTAAAGGATAAAAATTCGTATCCGCACCAACCGGATTCTGTGAAGCATATTCAAACGCATATCTCCCATGTGTTTATCGCTCCACCCTACGTTTTTAAATTTAAAAAGTCTGTCGATTTTGGATTTCTCGATTACAGCACGTTGGAGAAACGCCGGAGGTTATGTCATCGTGAGGTTGAGCTTAATCGCAGGCTTTCGGATGATATTTACCTGGGCGTATCATCGGTTATTGAAACCGAAGAGGGGGTTCAGTTTTTGGAAGAAGAATCAGATGCCGAGTCGGTGGTGGAATACGGGGTGAAGATGAAGCAATTAGCACAGGAATATTTTTTGCACACCTACCTCGAAAATGATACACTGACAAAATTACATCTGGATCGTGTGGCCGATAAGTTGGCAGATTTTTATAACAATCAGCAGCCGGATGAGCAAATACTGGAATATGGAAAAATTGCATCCATTAAAATTAATACGGATGAAAATTTTGAGCAGACGCAGTCTTTTATTGGGGATACGATCTCCCAAAATGCCTATGATGCGATTCAGTATTTCACGAATCAATACTTTGAGCGACATGCCGACCTTTTTGAACGCCGCATAGCCGAAGAACGGATCGTTGACGGTCATGGCGACCTGCACTTGGAGCACATTCATATTACACCCGAAAAGGTGCAAATTTACGACTGTATCGAGTTTAATGAGCGATTTCGATACGGTGATTTAGCGGTCGATTTGGCATTTCTGGCAATGGATTTGGATTTCAACGGACGGTGGAGTGAGGAGCGCTATTTTGTGGATCAGATGTCGAAAAAGCTGGATGACCCCGGCCTGTCGGCTATAATCGATTTTTATAAATGCTACCGTGCGTACGTGAAGGGCAAGGTGAAAAGCCTGCAGAGCGGAGAGCAGGAAGTGCCACAATCCGAGCGAGAGAAAGCCGCCCGAACGGCATCACAATATTTTAACCTTTCCCTGCGCTACGCCTTGCTGGGATCGCATCCCAAAGTACTTGTTTTTATGGGCGGCGTGGGAACGGGAAAAAGCACGCTGGCTCGTCATTTTGAGCAGACGTTGGGGCTCAGTCGTTTTTCCTCTGATCACATTCGAAAAGAGCTGGCCAACCTGCCTCTCACAGAACGACCGTCCAAAAAGGAGCGCGACAAACTGTATTCCCGCCGGATGTCCGAAAGAACTTATGCCACGCTAATGGATAAGATGGAAGCCGCGCTTGGCGATGGTGAGAGCGTGGTTTTGGATGCTACTTTCAGCAGTCGGCAATCACGTCAAAGGTTGGTAGATCGCCTGCAAGATTTGGAAGCAGGTTGCCTGTTTGTTGAGGCCACGGCCCCGGATGATGTCGTGAGGGAACGGCTGAAAAATCGTGACAATGAAAAAGTAGTTTCAGATGCGCGACTGGAGGATTTCGAATCACTTCAAAAAAAGTATGATTTGCCCACGGATATTGATGCTTCTCATTTGATAAAAGTTGATACCGCCCAACCGCTGTCGAATACAATTACGGAATTATATGAAGCTCTTGCTGAAAACAATCTACGGATGGAGTAATCTCAGTTTCTGCTGAAGTAGATTTCCTGATGAGGAAACTGTTGTGCTATCTCTACCATTTTATCCCATCCACTGCGCATGGGGCTGTTCTTTCCACCGCTGTTTTGTACTTCAGTACCGCTCCTGAGATCTCCCCTAAATGTAATACTGGATTCGTTGACCTGCGCCGTAATTTTCATCGAATAACTACCCCAGATGCCCAGCATTAGTGGACCAAAAGTTTTGTACTGGGTTTCTATTCTATTGGGATGTTCTTCGGATTCGATAACGGTAAATTCCTGGTTTCCGAAGTGTTTTTGTAAATCCCGATAAACCGTTTCTGGATCTCCTTCGATGGTAAGAATAATGGCATCGGCTTCATCCATCATTTTGGAAGTGGGCTCGGCCGGAGGGAGCGACGAAGCACAGGCAGTGATGAAAAAGACAATAAAGCTGATGGCGAGTATTCTCATATCGACATTTTTCATTACCGGAAGAGAATAAGGTACCATAACCTTGGGAAGGTGTTTAAAGAAAAAAACCTTGCAAGCCAATGACTTACAAGGGTTATGGTGCCCAAGAAAGGACTCGAACCTTCACGGGGATAATCCCCACATGCTCCTGAAGCATGCGCGTCTACCAATTCCGCCACTTGGGCTAATTTTCAGCGTGTCAAATATAGGAGTTTCAACACTAATTTGAAATGGATGATCGATATTTTGTTCGTCTGTTATGGAAAAACAACGAGACTGACTAATGATTTAGTCATCGTCATCATCGTCATCATCGTC
>JBNJFP010000007.1:34528-52649 GCA_051746985.1 Bacteroidota bacterium | reverse complement strand
TCATCATCATCATCGGTTTCAAAACTCCAGCGGTACGAGTCGCCGAGGGCATTGCCTGACAAGTCACTAACGTTGGCACTGATCACAGCTATGTAGTCTTTATCATCTCGCAGGTTGCTGCTGGGTTTAAACTGAGCCGTTGTTCCTGAGTAGTTAACCGTGCCGGAAATTTTTCGGAATTTTCCACGATGCCGTTCATAAAGGGTAAAGGTTTCACGGTTTATGGTAGCCTGATCCATGGCTTCGCTGAATGTTGCCGTTATCTGGATATTAACCGGCACATCGTCGCCATTGTTATCGGGGTTGGTGCTGATGATTCGGGGAGGAGTACGATCGGGTTTTTTAATCGTAAAATTCCAGTTTTGCGTATTTGTGAGCGGATTGCCGTATAGGTCCTGTACATCATCAGTTATTGTTACGGTATAGGTTTCCCCTTCGCGCAATAGTCCCGAGGGATCAAAAACAGCAGTATCGTCATCGTAGTCAACAGAGCCCGAAATAATGGAGCTGCCCAATTGCAGTAGAAAACTGTTACTGTTTATCGTTTTGGGATTGAGTGGTTTGTTGAAGTGTGCGGTAATATCAGTTTGTGGAGAAATGTCGGTGGCTCCGTGCGGTGGATTGGTTGTACTGACAGTAGGAGGTGTTCGTTCTTCGGTGGTTGGTGGTCTTGTGGTAAAACTCCATTCAAAATTCTGGTTCAAGGTGGTACCCTGAGTATCGGCAATTTCTGAGGATACGGTAGCGATGATCGTTTGATCTCGTTGAAACCTGTTGGAAGGATAAAAAGTAAGGGCACTGTCGTTATGAGAAAATGATCCTTCTACGGTAGTGGTCCCCTCTTGGATGATGAAGGTGGAATCAGTAATACTGGCTGAGTCAAGAGTAGTGTTAAATAAAGCTTGTATATAGGTGTTTAGTTCAATGTCTTGAGCACCATCGGGGGGTGTAGTTTCTATCACTTCTAAGGGAGTCAAATTGTTTCTGGCAAGCGACTCTGATAACTCGGGTGAATTGGGATCATTGCAGCCAGTAAAGATGAACAGCACAATGTTGCAGATGATAAGAGTGTAATATGGATGAAGGGAAGGTTGTATGTTTTGTGAATGGCGGCCCATATTTGTGTAATTACCTGGTTAGTGGTTTTTGGGTGTACTGTTAACCGTACAATGGGCTCAATAAACATGCCGAGGACCAGGTGGTTTTGTAAGGGATTTCCGTAAATGTGTTAGGGTGATATCTGCTTTTTTACCGAGTGAGCATTTTCAGCAAGTTAAATGATAGCAGCATGATGTTATTTTTATTAAATATAACTGATCGTTTGCAGCGGATGTGAGATGGATCACAGTTGGGATATCTTAATGGGATTTACCAGATAAAAAAGTCCCACTAAAAAACGAGGGTGAGTAAAAAAGTTACAGGCCGCGGCAGGCAGAAGGCTGATGGTAAATAAAAAAAGCCCACTATAAAGTGGGCTTTGAAATCTAAAAAGATTTTTTTGTGGACTATTTATAGTCCAAGCTTGTAACGTTTGTTGCGCTTAAGCCTTTTGGAGTCTCTTCGACTTCGAACTCAACGGCTTCGCCGTCTTCAAGTCCTTGGTTGTAGTCAAGATTCTCGACATTGTTTCTGTGGACGAAAATATCATCGCCGCCATCATCTGGTGCGATAAATCCAAATCCTTTCTTAGTGTCGAAAAATTTTATTTTGCCTTGTGTCATAATATAACTTTGTCTTTGTGTACACCTATGGGCAGTATCAGATGAAAGGAGTTGAATTAACGCGTCGTTCCAAAAAATATACGTAGTAGGTGGGTAATTAAATGTAACATCTCAAGGTACGGTTCTTTGAGCATAATACCTATTAATAATTCAAAATCGGCGGAATATCTCTTATAATGATCTCTCATTTTGCATCTGAGCGATGGGCAGCCGAGAAATTTAATTCGATTTATAATAGATGAAAATATTTGCTTTTGGAAGGGATGTGCTGGGATTGCTACTGGGGACGGTGGTGTTTTTGGGGATGCTATATGTGTCCGCCCCTGAAGGGTTGTCTGCAGCGGGCTGGCACACAGCTGCGGTGGGGGCGTTGATGGCCATTTGGTGGATTACCGAGGCGCTACCCATTCCGGTGACTTCTCTTTTGCCGGTAGTATTGTTACCGATATTAGGAGTGGTGGAGGTTAGCGATGCAACGACGCCATATGCGAATCCGTTGATTTTTCTTTTTATGGGGGGATTTTTTATTGCTATTGCCATGGAAAAGTGGGACCTGCATAAACGCATTGCGTTAAATATCGTCGGTTTTGTGGGCGTAAATCCTGCCTCTATAATTTTGGGATTTATGTTGGCATCGGCTTTTTTGAGCATGTGGGTAAGCAATACGGCTACGGCCTTGATGATGTTGCCGATTGGACTTTCAATTTTACATCTGTCTGAAAACCAGGATGAGGAGCGGAGCAAAAGAAATTTCGAAATTGTGTTGGTATTGAGCATTGCCTACGGCTGTAACATCGGTGGAGTGGGGACGCTGATTGGAACGCCGCCAAATGCGTTGTTAGCTGGTTTTATGAATGAGAATTATGGTTTGGAGATCGGTTTTGTCGAGTGGATGAAGGTTGGGGTACCGTTTGTGATCATAGCGCTTCCCGTTGCGTATTGGATGCTCACTAAAATATTGTATCCCATTCGGCAGCAATCGCTTGCCGGTGGACAGCAACTGATTCAGCGGAAGTTGTCGGATTTGGGAGTAATGAGTAATGCTGAGAAAAAGGTGGCCTGGGTGTTTTCACTCACGGCGATCTGCTGGATGTTCCGCCCGTTACTTTCGGAAGTTGTTCCTGGGTTATCAGATGCGGGAATTGCCATTGGCGGGGGTGTGGCCATGTTTTTAATTCCTGTTAAGTTCAAAGAACGACAATTTTTACTCAGCTGGCCGGATGTACAGTCGCTGCCGTGGGGTGTTCTTATTTTATTCGGGGGTGGATTGAGCCTGGCTTCTGCAATAAGCAGCACAGGGTTAGCTGAATGGATTGGCGGAGGCGTGGGAGCCTTTACAAACTGGCCGCTATTTTTACTGGTTGGCCTGGTACTGCTGCTAATGATCTTTTTAACAGAAATCACGAGCAATACCGCCACTGCAGCAGCTTTTTTGCCTATTTTGGCCTCGGTTGCCATAGGTCTTGGCGAAAATCCCTTATTGTTGGCCGTTCCCGCGGCTATAGGGGCAAGCTGTGCTTTTATGCTTCCCGTGGCAACGCCGCCAAATGCTATCGTTTATGGCAGTGGAAAAATTACCATCCCAGAAATGTCGAAAGCAGGGCTATGGCTTAATCTCACCTTTATTATACTGCTTACGACAGCGGCGTTTACGCTTATACAATTTGTGTTTGGAATTGAGGTGGGACAGCTGCCGTCATGGGCGTCTTAGCTACTGTGGGGAATCCCGGTGTTCGAAAATATGGTTTAGCATGTTCCGATACTCTTCTGTTAGTGAAACATTGCGGCGCCCCATCATGGATTCTACAGATTGAAAAGCTTTGTCAAGCCTATAGGTTTGGATAACATTGGAGCCTACCCAGCTGAACGAGGGAATCATTTTGGGAGGGAAATCTCTCGACAAAAGATTGCAGTGAACGCCGCAAATTGTTCCGGAATTTATTACCGAGTTAATGGCGGTTTTAGAATGGTCACCAAAGATAACCCCAAAAAATTGCTGGCCGGTATCAAATTCTTCGCCTGTTTTCCAATCGGCTATTTTAATATTGCTGTAGTTAGTTTTTAAGTTGGATATGGTTGTACCTGCTCCAAAATTACACCATTGACCCACTACCGAATTGCCGATATATCCATCATGTGCCTTATTGGAGTACGAGTGAAAGAGGGTGTTGCTCACTTCGCCTCCGACCTTACAAACCGGACCAATGGTTGTTTCTCCATAAATGCGAGCGCCAAGTTTGACAATGGCATCTTCACAAATAGCTACCGGACCGCGAATGACCGATCCGGCCATAATGGTTGCATTTTTGCCAACATAAATAGGTCCTTTGGATGCATTGAGCACACATCCTGCCTCAATAGTTGTTCCTTCTTCGATATAAATATGACCTCGATTTTCGAGCACGGCTTGGTCAGAAATATTTGTACTGTTGTTTTTTGGGGGATTCATGAGTTCGATATCGCGCGTAATCTCTCGGCCGTTAAGTTGAAACAGATCCCAGAGATTATTAATAGCAAAAAAGTCGGTCGATTCGAGCACAAAAAGGGTGTTGAAGTCGGGTGCTCCATCTTCGAGCCATTGTTGTGAAACGCTGCCCCCAACCTTGGCTGCAACGGGCGTGTCGTTATATTGCAGGTACTGTCCCTGGCTAAGTTCGTTGATTTGGTTGATTAGTTTAGCCGTGGGCAGATACCGACTGTTAATCCAAATACAATTTTGGTCCGTGTTAATAGAACCGGATTCAAAGACGCCAGACAACTCAGAACGCACTATTCGATTCACTTGTGATGGATTTAGTGCTTTTTTCCACTTTTCGGAAATTGTTAAAATGCCGAGACGCAGATCGTCGATCGGCCGTGTAAGCGTGAGGGGATGGAACGTACTGGCGTGTGAGTCTTCAAAGAAACAGAGTTGCATTGTTTTGGCCTACTTTTTGAATATGATAATTATTTTAAAATATCTGTCAGAATGATAACTTTACCGTTGTTCAAATCTCTATCTTGAGAGACAGTATAAGAATCAGCAAACAAATACAATAATACTAAAACATATATGTGTGGAATTGTAGGATATATTGGAGAAAAAGAGGCGAGTGATATCATTGTTAAGGGGCTTGAGCGCCTCGAATATCGCGGATACGACTCGGCGGGTATTGCATTGCTTAATGGTCAACTCGATATCAAGAAAGGGAAGGGCAAGGTTCAAACCCTTAGAAAAAAATTAAATGCAGAACCCAGTGATGGATTAGTAGGAATTGGGCACACAAGGTGGGCTACTCACGGTGCGCCAAACGATATCAATTCACACCCACACGTTAGTGAATCGGGAAAGATAGCGCTTGTTCACAATGGAATTATTGAAAATTATAATACCCTCAAAAAGGAGCTGAAGAATAAGGGACGAACCTTTCATACAGACACCGATACTGAGGTTATCGCACAGCTTATCGAAGAAATTTATGAGAATGGCAATGGTGAGGAAATTACGTTTGAGCAGGCCGTTCAACTGGCGCTGCAACAGGTTGTGGGTACCTACGGATTAGCCATTTTAAATAGCGAGGAACCCAATCGCATAATTGTGGCTCGTAAAGGATCTCCATTGTTGTTGGGTATCGGCGATGGGGAGATGTTCGTGGCTTCGGATGCTTCTCCCATTGTGGAGCACACAAAAAAAGTCGTGTATTTGGATGACGGAGAGATGGCTATTGTGACTAAGGATGGTTACGAGGTAAAAACCATCAAAGATGAGCCACTTACCAAGAAAGTCCACGAGCTGGCCATGAGTATTGATGAGATTGAGAAAGGCGGCTACCCACACTTTATGCTTAAAGAGATTTTTGAGCAGCCACGGGCCATCTCGGATTGTCTGCGCGGACGTCTTAATGTCAAGGATCATTCAATACAGCTTGGAGGTCTTGTGGATGTGCTTGACAAGTTGGTTGATGCGAAACGACTTATTATAGCAGCTTGTGGTACCAGTTGGCATGCGGGATTGGTTGCAGAATATCTGTTTGAACATCTGGCCAAACTTTCTGTCGAGGTTGAATATGCTTCAGAGTTTCGCTATCGCGAGGCACTGATTGATGAAGAAGATATCATGCTGGTGATATCGCAAAGTGGTGAAACCGCAGACACATTGGCTGCCCTTAGAACAGCCAAAGAGCGCGGTGCACTGGCGCTGGGCGTGTGTAATGTTGTGGGATCAACCATTGCGCGTGATACTGATGCAGGTGTTTATACGCATGCCGGACCTGAAATTGGGGTTGCATCTACAAAAGCATTTACGACGCAGGTTTCGGTGCTGGCAATGATGGCAATTACACTTGGACAGCGACGTGGAACTATCGATCCTGATTATGCGGCCCGGTTGATTGAAGAGCTGGATCGTATCCCTGAAAAAGTGCAAAATATTTTGGATAACAGTGAGTCGATTAAAGAAATGGCCAAGCTGTTTACGTATGCGCCCAACTTTTTGTACTTGGGACGTACGTATAATTTTCCTGTGGCCCTGGAGGGAGCGCTAAAACTAAAAGAGATTTCGTATATCCATGCCGAAGGGTATCCGGCAGCGGAGATGAAGCACGGTCCCATTGCACTTATCGACGAGATGATGCCAGTGGTGGTAATTGCGGCTACGGATCATACCAATGAAAAGATGATCAGCAATATTGAGGAGGTGAAAGCGCGAAATGGACGAATTATTTCGATTACTGGTGAAGATAATAACGAAGTTATTGATTTGTCAGAATTTTCGTGCCCCATTCCAGAAACCGAAGATTGTTTGTCACCGCTGTTGACGTCCATTCCGTTACAGTTGCTCTCCTATTATATTGCGGTCAATCGTGGTTGTAATGTTGATCAGCCGCGAAACCTGGCAAAAAGTGTGACGGTAGAGTAGGCGTTGCTCTAAATTACTTTGATTAACCCTGTCAGAGTTCCATACCTTGGCAGGGTTTGTATTTTAGGATGTTGTCAAAAGTAAACGAAATGGTATTCTTAGTCGTTTAACAATTTCTATGGCTACGCTTCGAATAAAAAATATGGTGTGCGACCGCTGTATTATGACGGTTCGCAATGAGCTTACCGATCTCGGATATGCTGTGGATTCGGTTTTGCTTGGAGAGGCCCAGATCGAGGAATCGCCAGATTCGAAAGAGCTTAAAACAATTGCAGCCCGGCTCAATGAAAAGGGTTTTGAGTTGATTACGACCAAAAAAGATCAGCTTTTGGAGCGCATTAAAGTACATCTTATAGCTTACCTGGAGCATATTGAGGAGAGTGAGCATCCCCAGAATATATCGGAATATCTGGAAGACAAACTCAGTTACAATTATGCCTATCTGAGCGATTATTTTTCTAAGAATGCCGAAGCCACAATTGAAAAATATCTCATCAATTTGAAAATTGAGCGGGTTAAGGAGTTGCTTACTTATCAAGAGATGACCCTGAGTGAGATCGCCTGGAAGCTGAACTATAGTAGCGTGCAGTACCTGTCGAACCAGTTCAAAAAAATTACCGGCGAAACCGTCAGCACGTTTCGCAGTCACCTTGATGAAGCTGATCGCCGCTCGTTGGATACCCTTCAAGGGTAAATCCAAAAATTTTACACATTTTTTGGCAAGTAGTTGTAACGCATTTTTTAAAATCAAACGTTATTGTTGTGTTGAATCAAAACACAAAGAGTAGTAGTACCATGAAAAAATCATTGCAAATTGAAGGGATGCACTGCGCAGGCTGTGCTAACAGCGTAGAAAATGCGCTTTCAAATATTGAAGGTATCAAAAAGGTGTCGGTTAATTTGGCTACCGAAAAAGCTTTGGTCGAATTTGATAACGGCGCTGTAAGTGATCAGGCATTGAAAGAAGCAGTGCAGCAAGCTGGTTATGATGTAAAAGAAAAGGATGAAGACAATGAAGATTCCGATATAACCGGAAAAAAAAAGCTTAATGCAGCCTACTCAAAAATGTGGTGGTCGTGGGCGCTGACCATCCCCATAATTTTGCTGATGATTCCCGAAATGGTGGCTGGCTATGCCGTTGGAGGGGAGCTTGTGTATCAGCTGATGATGCTGGGCCTCTCGGCTGGGGTCATCTTCTATCCCGGCTGGGAAACCCTGAAGGGGGCTTGGCGATCAGCTAAAAACGGATCGCCCAATATGGACGTGCTGATTGCCATTGGCTCGCTTGCCGCGCTGGCAACTGGATTTGTGGCACTACTGCATCTTTTTGGGATGGCACCTCCTTTTCACAGCTTTGCCGGTATTGCGGGTATGATTATGGCCTTTCATCTTACGGGGCGTTATGTGGAAACCAAGGCGAAGGGGCGTGCTTCTGAGGCGATCAAAAAGTTGATGACGATGGAGGCCAAAGAGGCAACCATTATGCGTAATGGCAAGGAAATGACCATCCCCATAAAGGACCTGCAGGTTGATGAGGTGATGGTCATTCGCCCTGGCGAAAAAATACCCACTGATGGTAAAGTAATTGATGGAGAAAGTAGTGTGGATGAATCGCTGGCGACCGGAGAATCGATGCCGGTAGAGAAGTCGAAAGGGGACGAAGTGATTGGGGCAACGATTAACAAAAACGGTACCCTTAAAGTGCAAGCTACTAAAGTGGGCAGCGAAACATTTTTGAGTCAGGTTATTAGAATGGTGGAAGAAGCGCAGGGGTCAAAGGTGCCGATCCAGGAATTCGCTGATCGAATTACGGCTGTGTTTGTGCCGGTTATTTTGGTATTGGCTGTTACCACGTGGGCAGCCTGGATGCTGTTTCCAGAATTTTTTGGTCAAATTACAGTGTGGGCTTCTGATTTTATTCCATGGGTCAACCCCGGAATGGGAGAAGTGGCCTTGGCTTTTTATGCAGCGATCGCCGTGCTGGTTATTGCGTGTCCCTGTGCATTGGGATTAGCCACGCCCACTGCCCTGATGGTTGGGACGGGACTTGGAGCCGAAAATGGAATTTTAATTCGTCAAGGTAAAGCGGTTGAACTACTTCGCGAAGCTGATGTGATTGTGCTCGATAAAACGGGGACTATCACCGAGGGGCAGCCTTCGGTTACGGATGTAGTACCAGCGACGGATTTCGATGAATCACAGTTATTGAAATATGCGGCATCGGCCGAGAAAGGGTCGGAACACCCATTGGGTGAGGCGATAGTCAGTCGGGCACATAGACAGAATATTGAGCTAAAGGATGCCGAAAAGTTTGAGGCCGTATCAGGCAAGGGAATTAAGGCTGTTGTGGATGGTAAGCAGGTATTAATTGGAACCCGACAGCTGCTTGGTGAACATGATATTAACGTTTCTGGGGATACCATTGCAAGACTTGAGCATTTTGAGCGGGAGGCGAAAACAACAGTTCTTGTTGCGGTAGATAGAGCGGTAGCTGGAATGATAGCCATTGCCGATCCCATCAAGAGTGACAGCAAGAAAGCTATTGCTGCGTTTAAAGAAATGGGACTTACGCCCGTGATGATTACCGGCGATAATGAACGCACAGCTCGGGCGGTAGCAGGTGAAGTTGGAATCGATCAGGTTATTGCGGGCGTGCTTCCCGATCAGAAATCCAAAGAAATTAAACGACTGCAGCAAGCGGGTAATAAGGTAGTAATGGTCGGTGATGGCATTAACGATGCGCCGGCATTGACCCAGGCTGATATCGGCATTGCCATTGGAACGGGAACGGACGTGGCGATAGAATCGGGTGATATTGTCTTGGTGAAAGGGGCACTGCAATCGGTGGTTCAGGCGATCACGTTAAGCAATGCAACCTTCAAGAAAATAAAGCAGAATCTGTTTTGGGCCTTCTTTTATAATGTGGTGATGATTCCTTTGGCGGTCGTTGGAATGATGCATCCCGTTTTGGCAGAGGCTGCTATGGCTTTTAGCTCCATTAATGTTGTTTTTAACTCAAAGCGTCTTCAAAAGACAGACCTATCAACAAAATAAAGATAAGGTGTTGATAACTATGTGGAAAACTTTCGAATTGAAATGTCTGGTGCGGAATTTGTAACAAAATGCCTTTTTATCTCTCTTGAAACTGCATTTGGAAAAACAGCCGTAGTAAAAAGGGCTATTTTTGATGTTGATAACTTGCTATTGAAGAAGGCTTTTGTTATTAGTTATGAGTTGTTTTTCCCTATACAATAAAGAGATAAGTTCTGGGAATATTATAATGAAAGATTGGAAGGCATTAATTTTAAAAGTTACATTGTTGGTGCTTGTCAGTATTGTCATGTTGACGGGGTAAAAGCCGGACATTTATCCATGCTGCTCTATATTATTTTCGTACTTCCTATATCATAACAGATAACTTTCCGTGGATACTAACGAAGTAAGTGACTTGTCCTTTTTACGTGAATTGGCAATGGGTGATGAGTCGATTATCATTGAAACAACTGAGACTTTTCTCGGTAATGCCCCGGCTACGATCGAAAATATTGAAAAGGCATATCACGAAGGTGATTGGAAAGAACTATACAAACAGGCTCATAAAATAAAACCGAGCCTTAAGTATATGGGGATGGAAAAAGCCCATGATCTGATCATCCATATTGAGGAGCAAGCGATGAATGAAAATATTTCTGATCAGTTGAAGAATCAGACCACAGAATTTATAGCATTATGCGAGCAGGCCCTTACAGAGTTATCAGTCAAAGTTGAATCATTAAAGGAGTAGCCCCACAACCTTTTTTGATGTTATTCGTACGACCCCAAAAATGCTCACCTAAATGGATAACATTATGATTTGGTCATTATTAGTTAACAGTATTGGAATTTTTATAATCGGCTACATCCTTAAAGGGGTTCAGATAAAAAGTTTTTTCACCGCTGTAGGAGTGGCCATCTTATTGGCAATTATCAATACGTTGGTAAAACCTATTCTTGTTTTTCTGACGTTTCCTATCACCATTTTGACATTTGGTCTGTTTATCCTTGTGATAAACGCCCTCATGCTGATGCTGGTGGATGCCCTGATAGAGGGAATGAAGATTGAAAATTTTGGATGGGCTTTTCTGTTTAGCTTGTTGCTTGTAGTCTTGAACCTTGGATTCTTTTAATCAAGCAACATGCGCACTGTCGGAAGTTATCTGCTTTTCGGTGTTGGCCTGGTTTATTTCAAGGGTATAAATTTTAGCAGGTGGCAGATTAAGAATCACAATCTTTTTATTTTGGCCATATTTTTTTACAACCTGTTCTTCAAAGTCACTTTTGAAATCACGAAATTTCAAGTATTTAAAATAGCTTATAAAGGCATTATTCGAACAGAGTGATAGCTTTCTTTTCCAAATCTGTTTGGTAATCTCCTCGGACATATTCTCATATGGCAGGCTTGAGAAAATAAAATCATACCGACGATCGGGTTGAAAGTTAAGGATATCGGAATGATGAACCCGAATATTGTTGTTGTGGCGGTACTTTACTTTTACGATTTGGAAAAACTTTTTATGTATCTCTACAATATCCAGACGATCTTTTGGCCGTAGATGTTTAGATATTTGTTTGGTGAGAGATCCCGTTCCGGCACCAATCTCCAAAATGTTAAGGGGTTGACAGTTGGTGGTATTGGCCAACTTTTGTTTAAGTTGCGAAACGAGATCTTTGGCTAAAAATTTTGAGCTGGGAGCGATAGCTCCAACTTTTTTTAGATCTTTTAAAAAATACAGCAGATGTTCCAATGATTCTCCATTTGTTAATATTGCTAAACAAAGTAACAAAGCTGTGGCACTTAGGCTAATTCAGCTTTGTGTCTATACATATCATATAACGGTATTGTAGATGATATATGACAAAAGGGTTCCAAAAAGGTATTTTGAAATATCTTTTTACATCATAATTGGCGGTTAAGGTTGATTCCTTCAGCTGCTCGTCTAACTTTTATGTTTTTAATAAATCAAAACAAACACAACTAAATCTATTTATGCGATTTTCTATTCAAAAGAGTCTCAAGTTTATGGGGTTGATGGTCTTGTGTGTAGGGATACTATCGGCATGTGCCAGTTCCCAAAAATCACAAAAACAATCATCAGGCCCCGACCAGCAACAAGACCAGTCTGATAACGGCATCAAGCCTTACAGTGAAGTTATCACGGATAAGGCAGAAAGCGACCAGGGGTTATTCGACGTTCATAAAATCGACAAGAAGTTTTTTTACGAAATACCAGATTCTTTGCTGAATCGTGAAATGCTGCTGGTATCTCGTATCGCTGAAACGCAAGATGAAATTGGCTACGGCGGCGAAAAGCTGAATACACAAGTCGTACGCTGGCAGAAAAAAGACGATAAAATTTTATTCCGTCATGTTTCGTACGAAAATGTAGCGAGTGATTCGCTTCCTGTTTATGAGGCTGTCAAAAATTCTAATTTTGAACCTATAATCGCTTCTTTTGATATAGAATCGCTAGGCAAAGATTCATCAGGCGTAGTCATAAATGCTACAAAGCTCTATGCTGATGACATCCAGTCAATGGGGCTTCAAAGCAATCAACGAGAAGAGTACCAAGTGACCCGACTCGACAAAGAACGCTCGTTTATCGAACATATTAACAGCTACCCCGAAAATATCGAGGCGCGCAACTGGATGACTTACGATGCAGGAAATCCCCCATCAAATGCATCTACGGGTACCATTTCGATGGAAATAAACCATAGTATGGTACTGTTACCCAAAGAGCCGATGGAGCCGCGCTCGTACGATCAGCGGGTGGGGTATTTCAGTGTTGAGCAAACCGACTATGGTACGGAGCGCCACAAGGCAAAAGAACAGCAGTATGTTACGCGTTACCAGCTGGTGCCCGAAGATAAAGAGGCCTATCTGGATGGGGAACTCGTAGAACCGGAAGAACCCATTGTTTATTATGTTGATCCCGCCACTCCCGAAGTATGGCGATCATATTTAAAGGAGGGTGTAGAAATGTGGCAGGAAGCATTTGAGGCAGCCGGTTTTAAGAATGCAATTATTGCCAAAGATCCGCCCTCTAAAGAAGAGAATCCCGATTGGAGCCCCGAGGATGTTCGCTATTCGGTTATTCGATACTTTGCTTCTGATATCCAAAACGCATACGGACCACATGTGCACGATCCACGATCAGGAGAAATACTTGAGAGCGATATCGGATGGTATCACAACGTGATGAACCTGCTGCGCAATTGGTACTTTATACAAACTGCTGCAGCCAACCCCGATGCGCGGGGCGTTCAGTTTGCGGATGAGGTGATGGGTGAGCTTGTTCGATTTGTATCGGCCCACGAGGTTGGGCACACACTTGGTCTGCCACATAACTGGGGTTCAAGTGCTGCGTTTCCAGTCGATTCTCTGCGTTCTCCTTCCTTTACCGAAGAACACGGAACAGCGCCATCCATTATGGATTATGCCCGGTTTAACTATATTGCCCAACCCGATGACGGGGTAGAAAACTTTGATCCCGATATCGGTGAATACGACAAATGGTCGGTTAAGTGGGGCTATAGCTGGTTTCCGGATGATATGAGCAAGGAAGAGAAGGAAGCGAAACTTAACGAATGGACTATTGAGCGTGCTGATGACCCCGTTTATTTTTATGGACGTCAGACGTTCAGTAAAATTGATCCCCGTTCGCAGAACGAAGATCTTGGCGATGATGCGATGAAAGCAAGCGAGCTTGGAATTGCTAACCTCAAGCGCATCACTTCTAACTTGGTTGAGTGGACTAAGCGCGACGGTGCCAATTACGATGAGCTGGAAGAGCTCTATGATAACGTGGTAACACAGTGGGGACGTTATATGGGACACGTGACCAAAAACGTTGGTGGTGTGTACGAAAACTTCAAAACCTACGATCAGGAAGGTGCCGTATATGAATTCGTGGATCAAGAAAAGCAGCAGCGTGCTATGGACTTTCTTGTTGATTACGGTTTTAATACCCCTTCGTGGATGATCGAGCATGATGTTTTGGATCGTATCAACCAGTCAACGGTGATTGATGAAATGCGTAGCGCGCAAGTAACGGTGCTGAACGATCTAACCGATCCCCAGCGATTAGCGCGTCTTATTGAATTCGAAGCTCGTTCTTCTGAGGATACCTACGATGCGTTCGAGATGATGGACGATCTACGCAACGGAATCTGGAGTGAGCTCGATAACAACAGCTCAATTGACGTCTATCGTCGAAATCTGCAGCGAGCGTATCTGGAGCGTATGGAGTACCTGATGAATAATGAGCTGGACAGCGTACCGGATGCATTTCAGGAGTTTGCTGGATGGACCAACGTTGATGTTAGTCAGTCTGACATTCGCCCCATTGTTCGCAACCAGCTGGAAATTCTGTTAGAGAATATCCAGAATACTAAAAACAGAGTGAGTGACAGAAAAACGGGTGCTCACCTTGCCGATGCTGAAAAACGTGTTGAGAATATTCTGGATTCTGATGATTGAGAATAGAAGCTAAATAATAAATGAATAGGAAAAGCCCCGGTTATTAGCCGGGGCTTTTTTATTGGAAATAAGTCTTTGCAAAACTTACTATATCATGCTGAACTTGTTTCTCCAGCAGACCCTAATCGGCCAGCTGGTGGACAGGGTGATACAGTTTTGAAAAGGTTTATGAAAACTTATTATTCATTCAATGCCGTCAGGGAAGCGACTTATCGTTCAGTTTATCCCAAAAAATACTGACGGTAATACCTACCACAACAACTACGATCGTTCCCACGGGATTAAGCCACAGATATTCAATGGCCTTGGTAAATCCTTCTGGGGTTTCGTGCCAGGGCATCACTAAGTGCCAGCCGCTTGCGTCGGGGTGTTCAAAAAGACGATCGAAGAAAAAGACGGTGGTCATACCGCTGATGAGTCCCGTTAATGCTCCTACCCCGTTTGCACGCTTTACCCAAAGCAGCAATACAAAAACCCCAAGGATAGAACCGTAAAAATAGCTGCCCACCTTGTTAACCAGCTCAATAATAGATCGCGTTTCGCCAAGGGCCAAAGCTGCACCTGTGGCAAGTAGTCCCCATAAAACAGTCGTAAATCGTGATGATCGTAAATACCATGCCGCATCTCGATCCCTCGAATCCAGCCGCTTGTACCAATCCACAATAGAAATGGTAGCCAGGGCGTTTAGTTCGCTGTCGATGCTCGAGAGGGCCGCCGCAAAGATACCGGCAACAATGAGCCCAATAATGCCGATGGGAATTTCATGCAAGATAAAATAGGGCAAGATGTAATTAGTATCATCACGACCGGATTGGGTGATTTTCTCTTGTCGCTCCAGTTCTGACTCACGGACTTCATTAAGCTGTCGGTCAGCCTCGCGAAACGCCTCCGCGTTATCAGAAGATTTATTATCTAACAATGAAAGAGCTGCTTCTCTTCGGTCATTATGAGTAGTCTCATACTCCTGAAGCAACATTTCTCCTGCTACTTGTGTTTGTTCCGATTCTGCCACCGGGGTATTGCTCTGAAAGGTCAGAGGCGCCGATCCAAAGATATAAAACACGTAGAGCATTACACCCAGCAATAGAATAAAAAACTGCATGGGCACTTTGGCATAAGCCGAAAGAAGCAACGATTTGCGGGCATCATTCAATGACTTGGCCGTTAGATATCGCTGCACCTGGCTTTGGTCCGTTCCAAAATAGGAAAGCATCAAAAAGAGCGCCGCAAAAACGCCCGTCCAAATATTGTATTTCTCGCTGATATCAAAGCTGAGGTCCAGTGCATCCAGTTTTCCCAGCGTACCGGCCAGGTATAGGGAATCCGAAAAGTCCACGCCATCCGGTAGCTGATATTGTATCCAGTAAAAACAAAAAGCAAGCCCGAAGATCATGACGGCCATCTGCTTAACGTCCGTACGAATAACCCCGCTGATGCCCCCAACCATGGTATAAAGCGTGGCAATAATTCCTATAATCAAAATGGTCGTCGAAAGTGGCAGGTTCAGCAAAACAGCCAACACATACGAGGGTGCAGCAATAATAATCCCCAACCCCAGTCCGCGCGACATCAGAAAAAGAAAACTGGTAAACAGCCGCGTTGTAAGACCAAACCGTTCCTCCAACACTTCGTAAGCGCTAAAATTTTGCAGTTTGTTAAAATAGGGCACCAGCGTCAGACATAAAATAATCATCGCAAATGGCACGGCCAGGTAAATCTGCACAAACCGCATATCTTCGACGTATGCCTGACCGGTAGTGCCGATAAAAGTAATAGCCGAAGCCTGCGTAGCCATTACCGAAAGTCCCATGGCCCACCACGGCATCGACCGGTTGGCCATAAAAAAACCTTCAATATCTTCACTTTCCTTGCCGTGTCGGGTCCCGTCCCAGATGGTATATCCCAAAAATGCAATAAGAACAAGCCAGTCAATCCAGTGCATAATGGTCAAATAGGATAGTTAAAAAGGTAGGTAAAAATGCCCAGGAGCACGATAAACAAAAGGCCTGCCGCAAAGGTGAGCCAGTAATTGGGTTCCGATTCCTGATTTTTCTGATCCATAATTATATAGTTACGAATTACGTAATACGTCGATCTACATTATGTATTACCGGTTAATCCTTTGAGTACCTCACCCAACGCATCAACATCCTGTTCATCATTATACACGTTGGGCGAAATGCGCACCGCTGAGCCCCGCACCGACACATGGATGTTGCGTTCGTCGAGTTGCTGCTGCAGTTTTTTTAGGGATACAGACGCTGGCAGCCGGATTCCAAACATGTGCTCGGCTCTCCACTCTGGATCCTCAATCCGATATCCGTGGTCCGGTAAACCTTTCTTTAGTTTCATCGTTATCTGCTCACAATAGGTCTGGATGTTTTTCGGTTTCCATGCTAAAATCTGCTTTAATGCCGCAATCATCATCGGCACTAACACAAAATTGCTGCGTTCCCCCATATCAAAACGCACCGCCCCCGGCTGGTAGTCATCTTTGTAATCAATAAGGCCGCTGAAGTCTTCGCTGTCTTTTCGCACGATCCAACCTTCTTCGAGGGGAATGCCATCTTGCAGGCGCGGGCCCAAATAGCCAAGTGTCATAGAGTACGGACCCATGAGCCACTTATACCCAGCACAAATCAGGGCATCGGCCTGAATTTCCTGTACGTCAATCGGCAAGGCACCTACCGACTGCGTACCGTCAATCACAAAATACGCATCGTTTTCTCTTGTTTTGGCACCGATTGTTTTTAGGTCAAACCACGTTCCGTCAGTCCAGTGCACATTGCTGAGGGCAACCAAAAGCGTATCCGAATCGATGGCGTCCAGCAGGCGTTCATTCCACTGTTGCCCGCGATTGCTAAATTCTTCCGGTGGATCAACAACCTTGAGCTCAAAGTCGTGTTCTTTACAGAATCGCTTCCACACATACACGTTGCTCGGAAATTGTTCGCCGGCAATCACAATGGTATTTCCCTTGGTGGGATCAATGTTTTTGGCCACCGTTGCCAGTCCGTACGAAACGGCCGGCATAATAGCGATATCATTAGCGTTCGGAGCATTAACAAGCTCCGCAAAAAGCGTACGAAGGGTATAGCTATCCTCAAAAAAGTGTTGGGGTGTTGTTTTCCACGGAAGATTCTTCGATTTAATCCCCTGAATGCCAGCCTCTTCCACCGATTTTAACAGTGGCGAAAGATATGAGCAGTTGATGTAATGGTGATTATCAGGCAGAGAGAATAGATGCTTTTGACAGTCCATCTTAACGTTGAATGTTACAAAGTTACATGTTGAAGGTTTTTAAGGGTAAACTTTTAATGCTCAACCTTCAACTTTTTGCACAAGTTGATCCGTAATGCGAAAGCTTTCCGGGCCAAATTGAAACAATACATCCAAAATACAGCACCATGGTTCGAAGCCCTCAAAATGCTGGTGATATTGAGGATGCTCGAAGTAGGGTTTGCTTTTGTGCTCGGCCTGTCGCAGATAATGGCGGCTGTCATGCTCTTGATACAAAGTGTCAGCTCCTAATTTGCGCACCAGTGCATCAGGATTAGAATCGTAGTCGGGCAGCTCACTGGCCAGCTCATATTCAATGTTGATATCCATAAACCGAAACAACCGCTTTTGGATATAAAGGATAAATTCCTGTAGATAGGTGTAATCGTAAGCGGATTCCCAATCGGCTTTGATTTCGGGCTCATAGAAATCGTAATAGATGCTATTGCGATAATTGTATTCAATGGTTCTGAGCAGCGGCGTTACCCAATCCTCAGAGTGATCCATGCGCACATCTTTAATGGCTTTTTTACGATCTTCGGTGCAGATAGGAATGTTAATCCACTGGGTCCCTTCGGGCGTGCGAATTTGGGCACGATGAATCCGGCTCTTGCGCGACCAACGTTCGGTATCCTGTAAAAGGATACGGTCAGCCTGTAACATGATGGCTAAATCGTAGAGATTTGGCGCGAATTGAGGGGTTAA
>JBNJFP010000007.1:32001-34428 GCA_051746985.1 Bacteroidota bacterium | reverse complement strand
GCTCTTGCGCGACCAACGTTCGGTATCCTGTAAAAGGATACGGTCAGCCTGTAACATGATGGCTAAATCGTAGAGATTTGGCGCGAATTGAGGGGTTAATAAGGCAAGCTTCATTTTTATTTACCACTAAGTCACTTAGAGCACTGAGCTTTTTTTGTCTCTAAGTGTTAATAAGTTAATTCTCATCTAATTCAGAAAATTGCCGAGTAACTAATGGAACCATTTGCTCAACGATATTTTTACAATGGAAATTTATAAGTAATCCTTTTGGTTTTTTAGCAAGTTTAAGATAAGTCAATAGTTGGGCTTTGAAAACAGGAAGCATTGCTTCTACAGCTTTTAATTCTACAACAATTAAATCATCAATAAGTAAGTCTAATCGGAGATCTTGTTTTAGTTGTTTGCCTTTATAATTGATTGGGACTGGAACTTGAGAAGAAACGTTAAATCCATTCGTCCTTAGCTCCTCGATCATACATTGCTCATAAATTGATTCGAGTAGACCCGGTCCCAGCTCGTTGTGCACCTCTATAGCACATCCAACAACATCGTAAGCTATTTGGTTGACGTGGTTTTGTGTTAATATCATTCTTATAGTATTTGATTCAGAAGTTATAAGTAAGACTTTTGTATTGGAATAACCTTACAAAATTATCTCAGTGAACTTAGTGTCTCAGTGGTATAAGTCCATTAGCACAAGTGCCCTATAAGCCTTATTTTTCGGCGCATTGAACAGAAATTATTTTTAAACCAATCAGCCAGTTTTATGGAAGGTAATGTACGCGTACGGTTTGCGCCTTCGCCCACGGGATTATTGCACATCGGTGGACTGCGAACGGCCCTGTATAATTATTTATTTGCCAAAGGAAATGACGGCACATTTGTGCTCCGTATTGAGGATACCGATCAGGCTCGCTATGTGGAAGGAGCCGAAGAAGATATTAAGCAATCTTTGAAATGGGTAGGAATGGAAATCGATGAAGGACCCGAAAACCCCGGTGACGTGGGACCATATCGCCAGAGTGAGCGCAAGGATATGTATGAGCAATATGCCGAGCAGCTTGTGGAACAGGGTAATGCGTACTATGCTTTTGATACCACCGAAGAACTTGACCAGATGCGCGAGCGATTGAAAAAGTCCGGAAATCCGTCGCCCAAGTACGATGCGATTACCCGTATGTCGATGAAGAACAGCCTTACGCTTCCCGAAGAGGAAGTCGAACGAAAGCTGGAAGAAGGTGAAGAATATGTAATTCGCCTGAAAGTCCCACGTCGCGAAACCATTCGTTTTGAAGATGAGGTTCGAGGTTTTGTATCCTTCGAAAGCAAGGGACTTGATGACCAGGTGCTGCTCAAATCCGACGGCATGCCGACCTATCACTTGGCCAATGTCGTAGATGATCACTTGATGGAGATTTCGCACGTGATTCGTGGAGAAGAGTGGCTCAGCAGTACGCCCAAACACATTTTAATGTACGAATATTTCGGTTGGGAGCCGCCCAAGATGGCGCACTTGCCGTTGATAATGTCTCCAAGCGGTGGAAAGCTCTCCAAGCGTAAAGCTGAAACCGAGGGCATCCCTATTAATACAAAAGACTATATCGATCAGGATTTTGAGCCAGAAGCTTTGGTCAACTTTTTGGCGTATTTGGGATGGAGTCCCGGTGACGATTCGGAAATTCATTCTCTGGAAGAACTCTGTGAAATGTTCTCGCTCGATCGCGTAAGTAAGGGGGGAGCAGTTTTCGATTACAAAAAATTGATCTGGTATAACGAGCATTATCTACGTGAGAAATCAGCTGATGAGTTGTGGCCACGTGTGCAGGATATTGCCAAAGAACACGATCTTGATCCCGATGAGGAATACATGAAGCAGATTATTCCCCTTATGAAAGAACGCGTAAGCAAGATCGAGGATTTTGTAACCATGGGACGCTTTTTCTTTGAGGATCCTGAGGAGTACGAAGATAAGGCGGCCAAAAAGTGGAAAGACAACAGTGCTGAACTGCTCGAAGCGTACATCGAGAAGATTGAAGAGCTCGATGAGGATGAATTCGAAGCCAAAACGCTAAAAGATAAGATCAAAGAAGTAATCGAAGAATACGATGTTGGTTTTGGTCCGGTAATGATGCCTCTGCGTGTAGCAGTTTCTGGCATGGGATACGGCCCTGATTTGACTCCCACGATTGAGCTTCTTGGTAAAGAGACGACCATCCGCCGCATTAATACGGCCATCGAAAAGTTGGGATAACTTTGAAAATATTAGAATCATTATTTCAACCCTGAGGGTTTTCTAAACCCTCAGGGTTTTTTATTGCGAAATTTTTTTCTGGCAAATTATTGCAGAGATTGTATTTTCATTGATCAAAAGTGCGTTGGCATAGATCACTAAAAAGTTAACTAACAATCTACACATGAAGCGTAAAG
>JBNJFP010000007.1:29391-31901 GCA_051746985.1 Bacteroidota bacterium | reverse complement strand
TCTGGCAAATTATTGCAGAGATTGTATTTTCATTGATCAAAAGTGCGTTGGCATAGATCACTAAAAAGTTAACTAACAATCTACACATGAAGCGTAAAGCTCTATTTGTATTTGCCGGACTTGTTTCAGTTTTTCTGTTGATCAATTTTGGTTACGCTTCCCCTGATGCAGCTCAGGCTGCAGAAGAATCCACAAAAATGGGTATAGAGGCCGGGAGCTGGTGGAGTATTCTTCCTCCACTTGTAGCCATTGGCATTGCGCTTATTTTTCGGCAGGTACTTTTTGCATTGTTTCTGGGAATTTGGTGTGGTGCTTTTTTAGCAGGTGACCTTTCCTTTGGAGGAGTCTTCACCAGTTTTTTCACAGCTCTCGATGGGTATATCGTACCCGCCACAGCCGATGAAAGCCACATGAGTATCATCATTTTCACTATTCTTATTGGTGGAATGGTCGGAATTATTACTGACAACGGCGGTACGCGCGGCGTTATCGATCGCATTACTAAATTTGTACGGACGAAAGTCCGTGGGCAACTAATGACCGCTTTGATGGGATTTGTGGTCTTTTTCGATGATTACGCCAACACTATGGTGGTTGGCAATACCATGCGTCCGCTCACCGATAAGTTGCGCATTTCTCGCGCTAAGTTGGCTTATTTGGTGGATGCAACCGCAGCCCCCATCGCCACGGTTGCGCTCGTTAGTACATGGATTGGCGCCATGGTGGGCTTTATCGCTGATGCCGAAGAGAAGATGCCAAACTTTAATGAATCGGCGTACGCGGTTTTCCTGAGTTCGCTGCCCTATAACTTTTACGCCTTTTTTACCATCCTTTTTGTGATTCTTATTGCGTGGTCGGGACGCGATTTCTCGACGATGCTCAAATCTCGCATTAACCTGTATAAAGCCAAGCACGATCCGAAGTTAGATACCTACAACTTGTGGAAAGATAAGATTGAGGATGATGAAGAGACCCAGAAAGTATCCCACTGGTCGAATGCGGCGATCCCCATTTTAACGCTTATTTTCGGAACCATTGGTGGATTATTTATTACGGGGAGCGGCGATTCCGTACAGGCTATTATTGAAACGGCTGATTCGTACAAAGCGCTACTTTGGGGGGCACTTGTTTCTATCGCCGTGGCAATTATTATGACCATTTCCAGAAAGCTGCTTGAAATTGAGGACATGCTCGAAGGTATGATGGAGGGGATGCATACCATGTTCGACGGGCTACTTATTTTGGTATTGGCTTGGGCACTCAGCGCGCTCACGGTAGAGCTGGGTACGGCTGATTACCTGATGAGTGTATTTGGGGAAACATTAAATCCCTATTGGCTGCCGGCCATTGTGTTTATTCTTTCGGCGTTAACGGCTTTTGCCACAGGTTCCAGTTGGGGTACGATGGGAATTTTGATGCCGCTGGTGGTGCCGCTGGCCTGGGATATCGGAAATAATACGGGACTTGAGTATGCGATAACGGCTGAAATTATTTACGCCAGTGTAAGTTCGGTGTTAGCCGGATCTGTGTGGGGCGACCACTGTTCTCCGATTTCGGATACAACCATTTTGAGCTCCATTGCCACCCAGTGCGATCACGTGGAGCACGTCAACACGCAGCTTCCTTATGCCATGATTGTCGGAGCAATTAGTATTGCCAGCTTGGTAGCAATCATGGTGTTTGGTGTTTCCGCCTGGATTATTTATCCAACGGGAGTAGCCATTATCGTGGCCATAATTTTTCAGTTTGGAAAAATACCCGATCCCGAAGAATATACGCCCGAGGGTAAAGAGGCTGTGAGTACCTCGCTGGATTGATTTGAATAGAATGTTTAGCACGAGCGGATGCTCGCGCTATGATGGGATGCTTGTGTTGTACAGGTTTTAATTATCAAGTATGATTGATAATGGCGCAAGCGTCCGCTTGTGCCATATTACAGTTGTTAAGTCCGTATAGAAAACTCGTAGTGATTTTCCTCTTCCACGTCCATAGTTCCAGGTTTAAATCGGCGCTCAGCAAACGTCACTTGTCCATTTTGATCAATTAGTAATACCGTAGAGCAGCGGGTGCCGTAGCCATCACTTTTGATGAAGATAGGAGATACTTTCTTTTCCATGTCTTTTGGGATGCCGGTATCGGGAAGTTTTTCTTCTGGTGCTTCTTGGTCATCAGCCAGCAAATCAAAAAGAGGATCGGTCGAAATTTCTTGATTGCGCATTACGTCCTCCAACTTGTATTTGGCACGACGAACTTTCGGCCAAGGAGTTTCCAAGAGGTGATTGCTGAGTCCATATATTCCTTTATCCAAGAACAGAATTTTGTCAGATTGGTTTGAGTAATAGCCGAGCTCATCCAGTGAGCCCACTAATAAATTAAATCCCATGAACTGGTGCGCACGAGATTGTAAATCGTTGAGATAGGTTGATGGATCGGAGTTATTTTTTAGGTAATCCAGCACTAATTTACCGCGGCTGGGCGGATTTTCTTTTTGAATGCTGGGATCGCGATAA
>JBNJFP010000007.1:24620-29291 GCA_051746985.1 Bacteroidota bacterium | reverse complement strand
TTGAGATAGGTTGATGGATCGGAGTTATTTTTTAGGTAATCCAGCACTAATTTACCGCGGCTGGGCGGATTTTCTTTTTGAATGCTGGGATCGCGATAATTAGTGATGGCCGAAAACTCCCCGCTTTTGTTGATGCCCATCCACGTGCCGCCGGCTTGTAGATCTTTTCCTGCTAAGATGGTGGGCTGTTCATACCAAAAGCGAGCCGAACGAGTAGGTCGTTCATAACTTTCATCTCGGTTGGCGGCAAAAATCAACGGATAGGAATCATGCTGCCGGTACGAAAAGACGATGAGACACATATATTAATCAGCTGAAGTTGAAAGCAGAAATTTACGTAACAATTTGGCATATTCGTGCGTGAACATAAAAGAAATATCTCACAGTTAAGGTTCAATGTCGATTATCCATAAAAATACTGCATTTGGGGTTAGGGATTTTATTTTTGTTGCTGTGGGATTGCTATGCGTATTCGGATTCTTTTTTAGTTATCCATCGCAGGAGCCACGCAGCCTTATCCAAACAACAATGGAGCGGGATTCGGTCGCTGCTAAGGCCGACAATATTATTAAAGATTTGGGATATTCGGCCAATGATCAGCAAGACCTGATTATCAGTTTAGAGAGTAATACAGAGCTACTCGACAGTTTGCAGCAAAAAAATGGTCGGCAATCGTTTATTCAGGCAGCGTCTGATTCCATGCCATCAGGATTGCACCCATACTACTGGGGCGTCGTGTTCACGAGCACAAGTGGGGAGTCTCAAAATGTTGAAACTGAGGAGCTGGTTTTACATCTCGATGAACAGGGGCGGCTTATAGAGTTTGTAAATCCTCAAAATGTGTTGCCTGATCGGCCTGTGCAACGTCGGGCGCTTATACACGCTTTCAAGGCGGATGCTAACCTGGATCTCTGGAAAAGTCTGCCGGATTCTTCCTGGGACAAAGTGATGCAATTCGATTTTAATGAGGATTATAATTCGGGTACGACGGCGGATTCACTGGAGATATCTGATCCAGAACGTTCACATACTTTTACACGATCGGATATAGAGCGGTTGGCCAATTACCATTTGCAACATGGCGGATGGAATCCGTCGCAATTTGAAGTCTCCGAAATCCAAATTGAAACGGTTCATTCTCAGGCGGTCGCAGATGTAACCTTCGATGCCGAGGCGCCCATCATGGATCAGGATCTGCAAATTAATGCTCGGTTGCTTTCCAGCGGAGCCTTGTTAAACCTTGATGCAACCTATAACTCAACAAATAATGAGCAAGATTTCCCGGGGCCCCTTGTTATTAGCAGGATTGCTATAGTTCTAATATTCGGACTTGCCGTGATTATCCTGTTTTACTTTCGGATACGATCGCGTGCTATCGATACTCAATCGGCATTGGTCGCCGGTATTTTGACCGGGATAATTGTGCCGGTGGCTATCTTTTTGGAAGAATGGCAGGCCAATCCCATTATGGGGGCGAACGTGGAATCTACGGACCTGCTCGGGCTGGCGCTTCAGATGGGATTTTCCGGCGCCTTTACATCTGTTGGAATTTTTGCTCTTTTTGCCGTTGGGGATTCCATCACGCGGCAATACTGGCCCGATAAACTTTATAGCTACGATTATCTTCGGCAGGGGATGCTTTTTAATAAGCCTATCGGAGAAATGATTCTTCGCTCGACCGTACTGGCGTTTATTTTGTGTGGGATTTGGACGGCGACACTCTCGGTTATTCCGGAACTATCATTTGAAATCGAGCGTACGCTCTTGTTCTATGAAGCAGCCTGGTCGCCTATCTATGTATTTTTAAATAGTTTTTGGTTTAGCCTGGTATTTGCGCTGACCATATTTGGGGTTGCAGCCACTCAAATTTATGGAGCAAGTAAACGGAAATGGCTTGCAGTACTCACTATTGTTGTGGGCATCATACTCATCGTTCCAACGATGCAGGATTTTGGTCCACCGCTTGCAGAAATCTTATTTCTGGCAATTATTGGGATTGCTTTTACAGCTATTTTTCTCAAATGGGATATCCTGACGGTATTTTTCACCCACTTTCTTTTTGTGTTGATGCTTGAAACCTCCAGCGGGTGGATTATCAATAATTCTCCTGATTTGTCATCATTTATATTGCTGGGAATATTTCTGCTAATCAATACGATTGCAGCCATATTGTTCATTGTCAAAGGAAAAAAAGAGCATTCTCTATCAACTTATGTGCCGGAATATGTCGAAGAGCTGGCCCAGGAACAGCGTATCAAGCAGGAGCTTCGGATTGCGCGTGACGTCCAGCAATCGTTCTTGCCGGTACAAACCCCTCATTTTGCAAATCTCGACTTAGCCGCAATTTGTAAGCCGGCCTACGAAACCGGTGGCGATTATTATGATTTTATTCGACTTGATGATCACCGGATTGCCGTAACTATTGGCGATGTGAGTGGCAAAGGCATTCAGGCTGCATTTTATATGACATTCATCAAAGGGATACTCCACAGCCTTTGTCGTGAAATTGATTCTCCGGCCGAAATATTAAAAAAGGTGAACCGTTTGTTTTATGATAATGCTCAGCGGGGAACATTTATTTCATTAGTTTATGGTATTATCGATCTGCAAAAAAACACGTTTCTTTTTGCCCGGGCTGGTCATAATCCGGTGCTGCGGGTAGCAAGTGATAATGGAAAATTCGAAGAACTAAAACCAAAAGGCATCGGCATTGGACTGTCGAAAGATTCATTTGATGAACAGCTTGAAGAAGTGGAGCTGCCGTTACAAAATAGCGACGTGTTAATCCTTTACACCGATGGCATTGTTGAGGCGTTAAGTGAGTCCAAAAAGTTTTATGGGAGCAAGCGGTTGAACAGGATGATCAAGCAACACGCTGGACGATCTGCCAAAGAAATAATGGACTTGCTGGCACAGGATGTCCGCTCTTTTATAGGCAATGCAAAACAGCACGATGATATGACCATGATGGTTATCAAACTAAATAAAACAGAATAAGAAAAGGAAAATTGATGATTAAACGGATTGCTTTATTAACGTTAATAGGGTTTTTATTGGTTGGATCTAATGCTGCGGCCCAATCCATTGAGTGGATGTCATTGGAGGAGGCACAAGATCAGGCATCAGAAACAGGAAAAAAGGTTTTTATTTATGCTGAGGCCGAGTGGTGCGGTTATTGTAAAAAAATGAACAAGCAAGTATTTCCACAGCAGTCGGTTCAGGATAGTCTTACGAAGTATTTTCATCCGGTGCGCGTTGACATTGAATCAGATAAAAAATTGGTTTTCAATGATGAGGAATTTACCCAGCAAATGCTTAGTCGAAAGTTCCGGGTTAGCGGTACCCCAACAATGATTTTTATCGATTCTGATGGAGAAACGCTTGGCACACAGCCCGGATTTATTGAAGCTAAAGTTTTTGACAAGCTATTGGCGTATGTAGGTAGCGATTTATTTGATGAGTTAGACTTTAAAGAGTATTTAGGCCAACATGGGGTGTCGGTAAATTAGCAGGATAAATAAACTGCAATCATATCATCGAATTAATATATTTGCTGTTGTTTAAAACCTGCCAAAAAAGTTAACAGTATGGTATTAAGTCAGGCCGTTGAAGATTATTTAAAAGCTATTTATACCCTTCAAAATGAAAAAAAAGGGGCTTCTACAACAAAAATAGCAGAATCCCTCGAGGTCTCGTCAGCTTCGGCGACGAATATGATCAAACGGCTCGATAAAATGGGATTGGTCGATTATCAATCGTATAAGGGAGCCCGGCTGACCGATTCGGGAAAAAAAATTGCACTTGAAATTATTCGTCATCACCGGCTGCTGGAGTTGTATCTGTTGGAGGTGATGGGCTATTCCTGGGATGAGGTTCATGACGAAGCCGAAAAACTGGAGCACCATATATCGGAGCGTTTTGAAGACAAAATTGCGCAACTGCTCGACGACCCCACCCACGATCCCCACGGCGATCCTATCCCCACCAAAGAGGGATTGATGCCCGAAATGAATGCCGAACCATTGATTGAAGGCGATGCTGAAAAGGAGTATATGGTGAGCCGCGTAAAAGATCAGGACCCAGAGGTACTTCGTTATCTCGAAAAGATCGGATTGCTGCCTGGCATAAAAATAGAAATACAGGAAAAGGCTCCCTTTGACGGTCCCATTACACTACTTGTTGAGGGCAAAAAGCAGGTCATCGGCAACGATGTGGCAAAGAATATTTTTATAGCCGAGCTGTAATAGTTCTCTATTTTAATTGCAGTTGTAATCCCACCAAAAATCGACGACCCTGCATTGGACCATAGACGTGATCAGTGGCAAAATCATCACTGAATGGGCGGTCAGGTGCAATAATGGGATTCGCCTGAGTGTAATTACCGAGGTTTTGGGCAGTAATATAGGCGGTTACTGATTGCCCAAAAGTACGGCTTAGCTTGAGATTATGTTCTGAGAACACTGGGGATTCATTAATATACCCTGGGTATTCGGGCAGTTTCATATTTCCAACAACTCGACCAGAATAATTTATGGAAATCTCTGTTTTGGGGATGGTATAATCGGCCGTAAAAACGCCGGACCATTCCGGCGCAAAATGGATGGCCGAGCGATTGCCGTTATTTGATTCAAAGACATCCTGGTAGGTAAATCCCACGGAATATTGGAGCGG
>JBNJFP010000007.1:0-24520 GCA_051746985.1 Bacteroidota bacterium | reverse complement strand
AACGCCGGACCATTCCGGCGCAAAATGGATGGCCGAGCGATTGCCGTTATTTGATTCAAAGACATCCTGGTAGGTAAATCCCACGGAATATTGGAGCGGCCCGGGGAAGTTGTGTGCCGCGCTTAGCGATATGCCGCGGGAAACTGAAAACCCCTCAAGGTTTTGATACCGAATTTCGTTGGCTTGTGAATAATCGGGGATGATTTGGTTACTAAAATGCGAGTAAAAAAGGTCAAGGTCTATGTTCAGTACACTTATTCCGATATCTACAATCTGGTTTAAATTTATGGTTCCGTTGACCGATCGCTCGGGATTCAGTTCTTCTTCGATGACGACGCGGCGTGACCCGGTAAGCGCTTCGTGCTCTTCCGTGAAAAGATTGACAATTCGAAACCCTGTTCCACCATTGAGACGAAGCGTAGTGTGGTCAGAGAAATCGAATTTAGTGTTGGCACGGGGCGAAAAAATAAATCCGTGATCGTCGTAATGATCAATCCGCATACCTGCCAAAGCTTTGATATTTTCGCTGAAATTATGCTCGTATTGACTGAAAATTCCCGGAATGAACCGCACGTCGCGGGAGCCTTCTTCAAGTTGAATCTCATCAAAGGTTTGATTCAGCGCATCTACCCGTGAAGTGGCTCCCACCAGTAATTGTTGCCAAGGAGTAAAGCTTTTATCCCAAATCAAATTTGTGAAATAAATCTGTTGATCGGCGGTGTAATGGTAATCTCCGTAATAGCTGTCTTGTTGATGGTAGCTGTATGAAAATTCCGTCCGAATATCCTCCGATGAAATGGGCAAGTCATACGTTCCCAACATCTCAAATCTGTTTGTGGTAATTGATTCTCCGTAAACCTGATCGCTGCCACGTAGATTCTTGCTGTAGTCTTCGGTACCTCCCAGCCGGTCTTCCAAGTAGAGCTTAAAGGCCAGATCGAATTGTCGCGCCTGTGAGCGATCAAAACTCCACTTGTTAAACAGTGACAACTTCTTGCGTTTGGTTACATCCGCAAATCCATCCTCATTGTGATCCAAAAATCTATCAAAATAGGTGCCGTCCAGGCCGATCAGCGTTTCGGTATTATCCCATTCAGAAGAGTGGGTGAGTGATGCGTTTGCTTCTTCATGGGTAGAGAACGATCCATCAAAAGCCAATCGTGGTGCTGACGCTGGGTCTTTCGTGATAATGTTAATCACCCCGCCCATCGCCTCGGAGCCATATAACGTGGAATTTGGTCCTTTGATAATTTCGATATTTCGAATGCTGCTGGTGTTGATTCCATTGAGTCCATAGACCGAAGCCAAAGCTCCCATTATCGGCATGCCGTCAATAAGCACAGCGGTGTAGGGCCCGTCCATTCCGTTGATGCGCACGCTGTTGGTTTCGCAAACTCCGCAGCTGACTTCTTGGTAAAGCCCGTTCAAAAAATTGACCGATTCCATAAAGTTGTTAGCTCCGGTCTTTGTGAGGTGTTCATTGCTTACAACCTGTACCTTAACCGGACTTTCTTTGACAAACGTTTCGCGCATTGTTCCGGTCACTACAACTTGATCAAGCTGTTGTGTTTTGGGTTTTAAGCTGATTTCTAAATTTATCAGCTCATCTTTTTGTACTGATACTTCCTGAGTATGAGTCCAAAATCCCACCGCAGAAACAGTTAGCTCGTAAGTGCCGGATGCAATGTCTTCAATGATAAATGTCCCATCTTCATCGGTTGGCGCCCCTTTTTGAATGTCATCTACAGCTACATTTGCTCCGGCCACAGACTGTCCACTGCTGCTAACCGTGCCTTGGATTGTACCTCCATTAGATTGGGCAAGTCCTGATATTGGGATGAGAAAGAAGAAAAGAAATAATTGGGCAAGAAGTTTCACAATGTGAATATATTATTTAGCCTTAACTAAAAATAATATAAGACTTAATAAATATTTAGCCAAGACTAAATTTATAGATGCAGCTATTTCTTTTGGAAGATTTGGGAACATAAATTCCAACTGAGTTGTATCAGCTGGATTTGACAGCAATGAAAATGTAGGCCGGGATGATTCCCGACTGTGTTGGAAAAGATAGATGACAGGTTAAGATGTGCTGATCGCGAAAGCTTAGCACTGCATAATTCCATGTAAACCATCGGGTGGACTGGTAATTTTATTTTATATACGGAACGCGTTTTCGTGATGGAGCAGCTTTTTTACTACGTTTTCTCAACCGTTCCTTGCGTGCCCATTTACGTTTCTTGCGATCCCACCAAATGATACAACCGGTAACCGGCAGGCTGGCACATATCAGGCTCGCAAAAAAAGCGATAATTTTCGCCAAATCCTTTAAGTGAGCGACTTGTAAAGCGATAACTGATCCAGCCATTTTTCAAGTCTAAGGGACCAGCTTCTTTGGGACGGCGGTCTTGAAATCCCGGAGTACTGGTGCGGGTAATTTCGCTGTCGTTACGGCTATAACCTGCCGTGATGTTCAATCCATTAACCGGAGAGGCATTCAGGTTAAGTTCTATGCCACGGCTGAACTCCTCACCATCCTGAATTTGAAATTGTGGTCGGTCGGGATCGGAGCGTACTACGTCTGTTACATTAATGTCATAATAACTGATTGGGACAGTAAGATGATCATCAAACAAACTTGATTTTATGCCTACTTCCCATTGGTTGGCCTGTTTTGGGGAAAAGTTTTCAACGGTGCCGTCTCTTTGCATAACGGGAGCCACGTTGTTAAAGCTGTTCATGTAGTTAGCAAAAATCGAAACTTTCTCCTCGATGGGTTTAAGAACAAGCCCAAACTTAGGGGAGAGGGTTGTTTGTTCAAAGTCATCATTTGTGGGAATTAGGGAAAGGGTGGCTAAAAAGTTTTGATTGTTATATCAAAACGTATCTCGGCAAATAAGAAAAGCCCGCACAAAAGTACGGGCTTTTATAAAAATTGGTTGAAGGTTAGCTATTTATTTTCAAGGATGATTTTTAGAGCTTTTTCTTCGGCGGCGTTGCCAAAGGTATCATAGGCATCCATGATATCATCGAGTTTAAAATGATGAGTGATGAGTTGTTCGGGTTCCAGCTTACCAGAACCTACGGTTTTCATCAGCATGGGAATGGTATAAGTATCTACCAGACCTGTAGTCATAGTGATGTTTTTGATCCACAGCTCTTCCAGTTTTAAATCTACGCTGGTACCGTGAACTCCTACCACAGCCACCTGGCCACCGGCTTTAATGATATCCTGGCAGATATCAAAAGTGGCTGGAATCCCAACGGCTTCAATCGCAACATCCACTCCTTTGTCATTGGTTAGTTCCATTATTTTTTTGATAGGGTTTCCATCGCCACTTTTGACGGTGTCAGTAGCCCCGAATTCTTTGGATACTTTGAGGCGATTGTCATCAAGATCAACCATAATGATTTCGGCCGGGGAATAAAATTGGGCCGTCAGTAATGCAGCTAAGCCGATAGGACCGGCTCCAACGATAGCAACAACGTCTCCGGGTTTTACTTTTCCATTAAGTACACCAACTTCGAAGCCGGTTGGTAAAATATCGCTAAGCATAACTAACGCTTCTTCATCAGCATCTTCGGGGATGTGATACAGACTTGTATCGGCATGAGGAATGCGTACGTATTCGGCCTGGGTGCCATCAATGAGGTGACCAAGAATCCAGCCACCATCTTCGCAGTGGGAGTACATCTGCTTTTTGCAGTTGTCACATTTACCGCAGGCAGTAATACAGCTAATTAAAACATGATCACCCTTTTTAAAATTGGATACTCCTTCACCAACTTCTTCAATAATACCTACTCCTTCGTGACCAAGCGTAGTTCCATCTTTAACAGCAGGAACATCTCCCTTCATAATGTGGAGATCGGTACCACAAATAGTAGTTTTTGAAATTTTTACGACTGCGTCTGTGGTCTCCTGAATTTCTGGTTTCGGTTTTTCTTCATAGGCGCGATTTCCGGGACCGTGATAAACAAGTGCTTTCATAATGTTAACCTCTCATATTTTTATCGGGCATCTGCACAACTACTATTTGCGTGATGCACTAATTTGTTGTGTGCATATGTATAGCTGCAATAGATGTGCCAAAAACGATTATTTCAGCAAGAAATTGAAGCCATTTAGGGTGCCCAGATGGCAGTTTGTAGTTCAATAAAGAGTTTTGAAATATCGGACCTAAGAAGTATTGCATCATTGCAAATTACAGCACGGCGCTTTTGCAATAGTGCATAAAAAAAGCACCGACCAGAAATGATCGGTGCTTGGTATGATAGGAAAATTAATGCTTTATTCTTCCTCCAGCTGATTCAGTAATTCATCTACAGCCTTTTTAAGCTGTTCATCTTCCCCAGCTCGGTAATCTGGTGGGTTTACAATTTCGACATCAGGCACCGCGGGTTCGCGATCCATATTTTGATCCGTATCTTTCACAAACCATCCTCGAAACGGCAGTCGCACATAGGATCCGCCCATGAGGCCTGCACCGCCGGTTGAAATAACAGCTCCAAAAGTAGGTTCTCCAACTAAAGTCCCGAGATCTAACTGTTTGTAAGCATGAGAGAAAATTTCGGCATTCGAATAGCTGTTTTGGTTGGCAAGCGTGATGGATGCCTCGGTCCAGCTTGAAAAAGGCAGTCGTTCGCCATAAGGGTAGTTTTCACGGAAGTCAGTTTTATTTTCTGATAAGTCTGAAGCTGCACCGCGAGGAATGGTATAGGCATGCTGACGATACTTGAGCACCGTTAATAAGTAGTCAGTGGTCCAGCCGCCGCCATTATAGCGTACATCGATAACAATGCCATCCTTTCCTTCTCCGGCTGCTACCAATTCACGTTCGAAGCGTTCAAAGCTGGGCCAGTTCATCCCTTCTATGTGGATGTATCCCAATCGCCCGTCGGAATATTCTTCGGTCAACTCTTTCCGTTTTTCAACCCATTCGGTGTAAAGCTCATTACCAAGGTCACGGGTTGGCTCAATGACAACCTCCCGAGATTCTCCCTCGCTATTTTCAACCTGAAGCAGGGTTGGTGTATCGACCTTGTCGGATAGTAGGCTGTAATAGTTATCAACAGCAGAAACCTCTTGACCATCGACTGCTGTGATAAGATCCCCGGGATGAAGTTCACTTACTTCTCGTGACGCCGGTGAATTTGGTACTACCCTAACCACTCGAACGCCATCAGAGGCAGGTTCGATCTCTGCACCGGTAAGTCCAGTGTGGGTGTCCTGTGTTTCGGCCCGATCAGACCCGTAAAAACCCATATGACTGGCGTTAAGTTCGCCCAACATCATATTTACTACATCCTCAAAATCGCGATCAGTTGAGGCCTGCATAGCCCAGGGTTTGTAATGCTTTTTAAGCTCTTCCCAGTCTTGCCCATGGAAATCGGGATCATAAAAATTTTCGTCAAGTTCTCTCCAGGCTTCTTCAAAAATTTGCTCTCGCTGCTCTTGATGATTTACCTGCATTTGAGCCCGGTAAGGGAGTTGTTCCAAATTGCTTTTATCAAGGTTAAACCGAGCGATTTTACTTCCGCTATGCATAAAATAGAGGTTGTTTAAATCGGTATTTAAGCGTACATCATTCGGATTAATTCCCTGCTCGGTTAGTGGCTTGATTTCGCTGCCATCCCAATTAACCTGATAGAGATCTTCATCAGTATCATCTGCTGCGAAATAGAATGTTTTTCCATCTTCCGATATAGCAATATTCGATTCATCACCAGGCATCGATGTTACTTGATGGAGCCGCTTATATAAGCCGTCGAAATCGATGTCAACATTTACGCCCACGGTATCTTCGGGAGAAACAACTTCGGGGGCTTCGCTCTTATCCCAGTTAAGCTGGGTGCGTTGCCAATCGCGCTTATTGAGCCAGGCAAACCAGACATCATCGTCGCCATTGTTGCGGTTTGAAACAAAGGCAAGTTTGCTGCCGTCGGGACTCCAAACCGGAGACCGGTCGGGGCGTGGGTGCTTGCTTATATTCTCTGGCTCTTCCGAATTGTCAACGGGATGGATGTAGATTTCGTGATTGAAATCGAGGTCGGGCATAGAATAGGCCACCCACTCGTTATCTGGGCTCCAGGCCACGTCACTGGCCGTAGCCCATCCGTTATCTTGCAAGATTGTTTCTTCTCCGAGCTCATCTCGTCCGCTGATATCAGACACTACTAACTGACCGCGACCGCGGTTGTATGCCACTTTTTCTCCGTCGGGAGAAACTACCGGATTGCGTTCGTTTTCTTCTGTATCGGTGAGTTGTTTGGTTTCGAACTGAAGGCTTTCAAAGAGATTGTTGACGTCTTTTTGGGAAGGGCGGATCGAGAAAAGATCATATTGTCCATTCCGATCGCTGGCAAATACAAGGGTAGAATCATTAAAAAAGGTAATATCCCGATCCCGATACGGGTGGTCGGTAACTTTTACTGACCGGCGTTTCTTAGGATCGTTATGTTTGATGAAAATTTCACCTTCGATGACAAACGCCAGCCAATCACCACTGGGCGATATGGCAAATTCTTGGGCATCATCGGTAAAGGTCTTTTGCTCAATATTATAAAATCGCTCATCTCCGGTTACGTCAAACTCCAGCTTTTGACTTTCATCCTCCATAGGATCAAGGGTAAAAAGCCCGGTTTTTCGCTCATAGACAATGCGTTGTTCTTCGTCATCAATATCAAAATAGCGGATGCCATCTTCTTGGTAATCGGTAACTGAAACAGGCGTTGAGTTTGGCTTGCCTTCGTCGTTTAAGGTTACTTTATGGATATTATGAGCACCATTACGTTCACTCAGAAAATACACGGTTCGGCTGTCGGTGAATGTGGGATACATATCGTTCCCCTCAAATTCGGTAAGCTGACGATAGCTCTCATTCTCTACATCATAAAGCCACAGGTTTTTGTTGGCTGATCCCCGATAGCGCTTGCGGAACTCACCGTTATATCCCTGCACAAAAACCACAAAGCGTCCGTCGGGACTCATCTCGGCCATCATCCCAAAAGAGTTGAAAAATCGTTCCGGTGTTCCCCCTTCGGCGCCAATGGTATGGATTTCTGGTTCCCACTCAACCTGGTTGAACAGTCTGTTGGTAGTAAATAAAACACTATTTCCGGGTGTCCATCCGGTAAGCTGGTCATTTGTTGAATGATGAGTAAGTTGTTGGATTTGGCCGCCATCCTCATTCATTACAAAAATATCATCGTTGCCATGACGGTCGCTGGTAAAGGCAATTTGATTACCTTCCGGACTCCATTTGGGATACGCTTCGTATGCCTCGTGGAGGGTTAGCCGCCAGGCACGTCCACCTTCGGTAGGTACCGTCCAGATGTCGCCCTGATAGGAGAAGGCAACAGTAGAACCGTCGGGACTAATGGAGGGGAAGCGGGCAAAAGGGTCGTCAGATTGGCTGAAAGATGCTGAAACTATAAGGCATAAAAATCCAACGGTAAAAAAAAGTTTTTTCATAATCGAAGTGTTGATTAAAAAATGAGTCTATGCTGCAAAATGTGTTGATGAATAATCTTGCTAAAGCAATTCTATTATGTAAGAGAAATTACAGATTATCAAATTGCAGCGTAATTTAGATGTCAAAAGTTGTTAGCAGTTTTAATTCGCGACTAAAATAATAAAAGGGCAGATTCTTGTCGAATCTGCCCCTAAAATCTTTTGTAAGGTGATTTTGCTCCGGTGTCTTTAGAATCCTGTTAAAAAGGCATCATACCTTATTTGATGTTTGTAAAAAGTTACTTGCAGGACTTGTGCTTTGTTCTTTGGTAAAAAAGAACTCAAATTTTTGGTAGTCAGAATTGGTATTGGGCCATATAAGGGTGCCATTGAGCTGTATTACCAAGGTTTGGATGAGAATGTTATGCAGCGATTGCTGACTTTTTACCTCTTCGGGACATGCTATAATATTTTGTCCTTCTATAATCAGGTGTATTTTTTTCTGATATTCCCGAAGCCGAATATTGAGGGTGCTGCTTTGGTCGCTATCCGTAAAAGAAAAAATGAGGCTTATTAATTCATTAATAAGCAGCCCCGTAGGTATCGATTGATTAATACTAAGGTTCACCTCGTCGGAATCGGTCTCAATCTCGATGTTGTGTTCGTTGACTGATTTTTGAATCAGGCTTGAGACGACAAGCTCATTAATAAAATTGTGAAATGGAATATTTGTCAGGCTGCCATTCTGATACAGCACTTCATGAATAGAAGCGATGGTCATAATTCGGTTCTTGATATTCTGTAGCTCCTTGCGCAGTAGAGGGTTTTCGGCATCAAAAACTTGAAGCTCAACCAGACTGCTGATAAGTGCAAGGTTATTTTTTACGCGGTGGTGCAGCTCCGAAAGCAGCGCTTCTTTTTCCCGCAAGGCAGCTTCCAGTTTTTGGCGATAATTATGCTGGGTCGATATATCTACATACATCCCATAGATAGCAATAATTTCGTTTTCCAGTCTTACCGGAACGCTACCGATAAGAACGGGAATTTCCTCTCCGTCTTTATTTATTCTGATGGTTTCGGTTTGCAGGCTTTCTCCTTTTTGAGTTGCCAGCGAAATAGCTTTAGCCTCATTTTTACGATCATTGGGTGCAATCAACGAGTCGATGTTTTGGCCTTTTGCTTCTTGACGGTTATACCCAAAGATATTTTCGAAGCTGCTATTTACTTGCTGAATGATATTTTCGTTATCGATAATGGTAATGCCAACCGGTGAGTTATCGAAAAGTTGTTCCATCATGGTCTGATGGCGTCGATTTTCCTGTTCTATTTGTTTGCGTTTGGTGATG
Source organism: Bacteroidota bacterium (assembly GCA_051746985.1). GTDB lineage: Bacteria > Bacteroidota > Rhodothermia > Balneolales > Balneolaceae > Fodinibius. Next base: position 15,721 of record JBNJFP010000007.1, on the reverse strand, counting down.
TCTATGGCGGTAGCTACGATATAGACACTGCCATCTTCGACAAACCGCTTGGCAAATATTGAGTAATCTTTTATTTGACCGTTTTTGCTGTGTATTTTTGTTTCAGTCGATATCTCACCTTCTTCGATGCATTGCTGGAATTCTTTTTTAGTTTGTTCTTTGTAGTCATCAATAACAATATTGATAACCCGTTTTTGTTCTAATTCTTCAGCGCTGTATTCCAGCTTGGTAACCATATTTTCATTCCAACGGATAAAATGTCCTTCTCGATCCAAAACGACAAATACGCCCGGAATACTATTCAGTGCCGATTCGGTAAATTGCTTGGTCTTGGATAAGTCAGACTCAATTTTTTTGCGACGACTTATATCATGAAAGGTGACAATTGCTCTAAGTTTTCCCTTGGGATTGCGATAGGTACGTGATGATACTTCGGTGGGGATGACGTTACCTTGTTTATCAATAAAATCCATTTCCAGGGCATAAGTACCGGTTTGGGAACGTTCTTCAAGCGCTGAAGCATAGGTGGATTGATTTACGTTAGCGACGGCTTCGAGCGAGAGGTTTGTAAGCTCATTGCGCGACCATCCCAAAATGTTACTCGCTGTTTGATTGGCATCCACGATATTGCCATTGGTATCCGTAATAAAAACGCCATCAAGGCTTTGCTCAAACTTTACCTTAAAGCGGTCTTCATTTTCCTGTTTTTCATATTTGGCTTGCATCGAGGCGGTCACATCCTCATTGATCATGATAAATTGGGATGGCTCATCAGTGCATGGACGAATGGTAAGTTTAAACCAGAATGCATTGGTGTTGGTTTTCAGCGAATAGGTTATTGAAAAGGATGACTTGTCTTGATTTAATATGCGTTTAAGTCCCAGAAGTATTTTAAGGGCGTAATCATCCCCCATTTCGATGGCGTGCTGCAGCACTTCGAAATAGTTTTCCCCTACCGGGGCACGCCGCAGTAAAATGGAGTCGTGGTTAAACTGTTTCCAGCTTTTATTGGTCTCAATAATCGTTCCTTGCTGATCTACAATAGCCACATGGGCAAGAAGGCTGTCTAACAGGGTAGATGTAAATTTTGACGTAGAATCTTTTGAGTCTGCCATAATTCTTTTGGTTGATAACTAACTGCTGATATCATCAACAAATTTTGTGAATTCTAAAACACGTGAAACGCCTAAATTTCAGATCACAGTAAAGGCGTACATTTCTAATAGGTAGAATCTGCTATAACTACTTGTTGACCACGGGCCACTTTTTCCGCAGCTGTTAAAAGCTGATGTTCCGAAATGTCACTTTTTATATAGCCAGTAGCGCCTGCATTGAGCATTGGTTTTATGAAGCTGTTATCAGAATATGAATGGATGACAAGTAGCGGAGTGTCAGGAAAATAATTGATAATCTCAGTAATGAGGGGGATGGAAGAGATTTCGAAATCCTCCAAATTGGCTATAACAAGATCAAAGTTGGGAAGCTGCTCAACAGCTTTGGGGGATAGGAAAGTGAGCTCTACCCCGAATGTTACAGTCCAGTTATCCACTGAATGTAACATCGAGTATATAGTATTGGTAATAGTTGAGTTGTCCCCCAGTAAAAGTAATTCCATACCGTCGTTTTAGATGATATGGATTAATGTATCTTTTTTTAGGGGCGATTAGTATGACGCAAAAGGCCTAAATTTTTAATAGGTGAAAATACCTATTGAGAGAATCAGGTAGCAGTGACTGACCTACTGGGTAGAGGTATATTCTGTTCGTAGATCGTCTCGAATATTGAGAAGTTGGGTAGAGTCAAGCTCGACATACCATAGGCTGTCTATCTCGACGATATCGCCCCGAAGTCTTTTACGGTTAAATTTGCTGGGCGATATATTCGACAGTCCAGGTGCATTCGATAAAAGGCTGTCAAGGGGGATGTTATGGCGAATGTTTTGCTCGGCTAACTCAAAGAAATCATTAATATTGGCCGCTGTTTCTATATTAATAATTTGGTCTATAATGGCATCTAAGACTTGCTGCTGGCGGCGCATTCTGCCAAAATCGCCTTCGTTATCTGTACGAAAACGCACATATTTTAATGCTGTTTCCCCGTCCATTTGCTGTTTGCCTTTTTCGATAGAGATACTCTTGTGGTCCATATTTTTTTCGGCAGCTATTTCGATTCCCCCAATGGTATCAATAAATTTTTTGAAGGAATCTAAGTTGAGTGCAAAATAGTAGTCAACGGGAAAATCTAAAATTTTCTCTACTGATATCATGGCCGTTTCAGGGCTGTAGGTGTAAGCGTGATTTAGCTTGTCAGGATGGTCGTCGTTTAATTCTATTTTACTATCTCGGGGGATAGAAATGGCGGTAATTTCTCCCGACTTAAGGTTGATTAGCGTGAACATTATAAAGTCGGAGCGCCCTTCTTTCAGATCGTTTTCGTCGAGGCCTAAAAATAATACGGAAACGTAGTCTTTGCCTGTTTTATTAGGAACCACATGTTGTTCGTTGGTTTCAGAAAAGGTGGCTTCCCATGTTTCTGTTGACTGTACGAACACATAGCCGGCATAAAAGATGATGCCCAACAAAAAAATGCCGAAACCCATCGCGATTTTTTTCGAAATAGCCATACTTAATCAAGGTCAACCAAGTTGTGTTTAATCGCATAGGTCACAAGACCTGCGGTATTTTTGGCACCCGTTTTTTGGAGGAGGTTTCTGCGGTGGGCATCAACGGTACGCGTGCTGATGTAGAGCTGATCTGCAATTTCCTGGTTGGTATTTTCTTTGACGATAAGTCCGAGCACTTCCTTTTCCCGTTTGGTAAGGTTAGCCGGATCGGAAGATTGTTCGGTCGTGGTTCCTTGAACCAGATCCATCATTACACTATGAGTAGCATCATCGCTAAAATAATGTTGCCCGTTTAAAATGGAGGTGATCGCTTCAACGAGTTCAATCTTGTCTGAGCTTTTGAGGATATACCCTGAAGCCCCGGCTTCGATCATCTGTCGGATGTGTTGGTCTTCATCCATCATGGTAAGTGCTAAAACCTTGATGTCATCAAATGACTCCATAATTTTTTCAGTGGCCTCAATGCCGTTCATTTCCGGCATATTTATATCCATGATGATGAGGTCGATATCATGTTTTTGACAGGCCTCAATAGCTTTGGCGCCATTTTCTGCTTCGGCCGAAATCGTAAATCCTACCTCATCCTCTAACAGCATCTGGATGCCATCGCGTACAATATCATGGTCATCTACCAATAGAATATTAATATCAGCCATTGTCAGAATTGTTGGTTTTTAGATTTTGGATATCAGGAACCGTAATGGTCGTTTTCATCCCCTCACCAGGTGTTGAATCAATACTTAACGTTCCCTTTAAATTGCTAACCCTGGTTTTAATACTGCGGAGCCCCAAACCATTATCCTGGTGGACTTCATCAAGTGTAGTGCCCCTTCCGTCATCTGTTACTTTGATGGTAAGCGAATCTTTTTTGAGTTGCAACTCAATCCAAACTGCTGAACAGTTCGCATGGCGAACGGCGTTTGAAATAATTTCTTGAAAAATGCGATATATATTGATTTTTGCCTGATCTTTAAGGTTTAGTCCATCAAAATTGTGATCAAGATGAAATGTAATATCCGTACTTTTGCCAAAGTCTTTGATCAGGTTTTGCAGTGCAGCAAGGAGCCCATAATCTGAAATGGCCTTAGGCATCAGATTGTGAGCAATACTTCTGGTTTCTGAAAGGGCATTTTTCAATAGCGAAAGCCCTGTTTCGAACTGGTTTTGACGTTTTTCGGTGAGCTTTTTGATATCTGATTTGACTGACTGTAGATTCATGCTGGCCGCCACCAGGTATTGACCCAGCCCATCATGCAACTCGTGAGCAATGCGTTTTCGTTCTCGGTCTTCACCTTCAATAACCGACTGAATAATTTTTTCCTGCATCTGTTTTTGCTCGGTGATATCGTTTATGAGAACCAGTCGATATGTTTTTTGCTCTTTATAACTTACATCAGCAGCCGAAAGCTCAACATCGATCTTAGAGCCATCTTTCTTTAGGTGAACCCAGTCTTCCGAATAAGAAGGGGATCCCACATTATCTTTGACATTTTCTATCAGTGCCTCGGCATCAGATTCCGGACGAATATCGAGTAAGCTCATGTCTAAAAATTCCTCTTCGGAGTAGCCGTAATGGTTTATGGCTGCTTGGTTGACCTCCACGAATGCAAGCGTTGCCGGATCATAAATCCACATGGGTTCAGGGTTATTTTCAAAAAGGTGCCGGTATTTTTCTTCCGATTCGCGCAGCTTCTTCTCTGCTTTTACGCGTTCGGTAATATCATCCATCGTGCCCACCATGCGGATGGGATCGCCTTCTTTATTGCGAATGATGATAGCCCGATCCACCAAATAAGCAATCGATCCGTCAGCCTTAATTAATCGATACTGTTCCGTCCATTTTTTAGCATCAGACTCTAACGCTTTTGCCGAGCTTTGTGCTACCTTTTCACGATCATCGGGATGGATAACCTCTTTCCAGGCTCGGTAATTTTCTTCAGGAGTTTTTCTTTTATGGCCGAACGTTTTCTCAAAGCCCTTGCTCCACCACAATTGTTGTTTTTTGAAATCAAGATCCCAGATAACATCACTGGTAGTTTGGGCAACAAGCTCAAACCGCTGCTTTTCTTTTGACAACTCTTGTTCAAGTTTCTTTCGGTCTGTGATATCAAGGATAATCGAATCCCATACAATACTTCCATCTTCTCTTTTGCTTGGAATTCCAATACCGTTTTGCCAGTGTAATGATCCGTCTGGTTTAAAATATCGCCATTCCTTATTCCATTCGGTGAGCGTTTCAGCAGACTTCTTTATTGATTTTTGAACGTTATCAATATCTGATTGATGGATGTTTTCCCATATCAAGTGATTATTCTCTTGCGCTTCGGTTGGTGAAACTCCCCAAATTTCTTTCGCTCCCTTACTGACGAACTCCAGTCTATTTGAGCCATCTTTTTCTAAAATAAAGCGAAATACTACGCCCGGCACATTATCGGCGATATTTTGTATGCGTTCTTTACTTTCATTTAGAGCCAATTCTGCTTCCTTCCGCTCGGTTATATCTTGGACGATTCCACGAAGTTTTACGACCTTGCCAGATTCATCCTTAACAGGGGTCAGAATCACCCTTATATACTTTTTGTTTCCTTGGTCTGTTTGCAGGGGAAGGTCAATATCTTGTGATTTGCCCTCGTCAACTGCTTTTTGAATGGCTGTATTATGTTTTTCGCTCTGCTCGTCGTAGTAATTATTTTGCAACTTCTCGAAAGGGGGCGGTCCAAGATCGGGTTTGCGTTCAAAAATTTCATACATCATCGGTGACCAGTAAATTTCTTCCGATTTGGGATCAAATTCCCAATCACCAATTTGGCCAATTTTCTGCGATCGTTGCAGTCGCTCTTGCCTTTTTTTGAGCTTATATTCGTATTCTTTTCGGTCAGTAATATCCCGGACGACACTCACGGCCTTGTTAACATCTCCATCGTCGTCATGGACAAGCGTAACCGTATGATCAGAATAAAAAATAGTGCCATCTTTCTTTTGCATTCGGTACTCGGTTTGGAAAACCCCTTCTTTCTCTAGAGCTTCAGCGCTCATCTCATCAAATTTCAGGTAACTTTTCTCATCGACATGAAGTTTTCGTGTAGAACTGCCAATTAGTTCGTCTTGACCAAAACCAAAGATTTTTTCCGAAGCACTATTGCAGTCAACAATGGTGCGACTTTGAGTATCAACTACGATAAGGCTTGATTCCAGGCTCTCGAAAACCTTTTTCAATAACTGTCTTGATTCTCTGATTTTTGCCTGAGATGCTTTAATATCAGTCATATCAATGCCAATTCCCACCGAGGTATCGTCCGTCAGGCGGACGTTGGTCCAGGAGATCGGTATTTGTTCACCAGATTTAGCAGTTGTGGGAATTTCTTTCCACCCTACACCAGGGGAGTTCATAAATTCCACCACTTCTTCACGAGTTTCTTTACCGGGATAGCATGCTTTGGGAAGGTCAATATTTTCCTCTTCAATTTGTTTATTCGACCAGCCTAGCACCTTTTCGAACTCTTTGTTAACTTCAAATTGATCCAGTTCTGGATCATAAATGGTAATAAGAATGGGTATCCGTTCAAATAAAACGTCTTTAAGTTCTTTTTCAGATTGTACCTCTCTGAGTACATTTTCAAGTTTCAGCTCCTTTGTTTGAAGTTGCCGGTCATATTTTTTAATCAGCCAAAATAAGCCCAGGCTCGTAAGTAAAACATACAACCAGCCCTTGTACGTTTGAAGGATGGTGAGGGCGTAGTTATCAGTTACCAGAGACTCAAGAAGTCGATCGGTAATAGCAATCCACAGGCTGGCAACAATAAGATAAATGATGGTTATCCTAAGCGGAGAAAGTGATATTTGTTGCTCATTTTGTTGCACAATCCCTTTTACTTTCTTTTTGTTTACAAAAAAGTATGGTAAGGGATTTTTGTGTAATAGGTAAATTTGATTTAGTCAAAGGTTCCAGGCCAAGTCTTATTGGATCCTTTGCTGTTTGAATAAGAGTTGGACAAATAAAAAAAGGTGACCAGTAATGACCACCTTTTGAAATAGAATGTGACGTTTACAACGTCAGTTTTCCTTTCGCGTCGATAATCCAAACGGCATATAAAGGGGACAGGTGCTTATCATGCTGGTCAGTAAAAATACAATAGCCAAAATGCCCAGTACAATAGCAACGGTGCCAGAAATAATATCCTGGTAATACAGAACTCCAACCAAGAGTGCCAAGAGAGTTCTAAGCATTCGATCAATTGTTCCCATATTCTTTTTCATAATAATCACCTATTTGTCATTTATGTTAAGCTGTAATCTACTGAACAAAATATACAAGTCCAGCGATTGTACCGATGCACGATAAAAAATCCTAAATGTTTGAGTAGTTTAGTCGTCGCTATATCAGATATAATAGTAATTCTTGCTAATATCATGAAGAGTTCATAGCAGTGATACTAAAACCAGTTATATATAATAATCAAACTTAAGGTTTTTTGATTCACAAATGTAAAAGTCTTATTTGGGGGAGCTTTTTTTAAACACAATGGGTTTCAGCTATATAGCTTGATATGAGAAACAGTTTGTTTAGTACTGGAAGTATTTAAAAAAATAAATGTGGTCGTAGTTTCTTCACAAGAGTTTCATAACAATTTTGTATTGTCATGTAGTTACAAGCTAAAACCTCGTGATAATTCAGATGTAAAATAGCTCGTTTGGACTTTCGTAATAAAAACCGGAATTATTAAGTAGTAAGGAATGGAAGCATTAGATTTAGCCCGCTGGCAGTTTGGTATTACCACAATATATCACTTCGTTTTTGTGCCACTCACTTTAGGACTATCCGTCCTTGTAGCAATTATTCAAACATTTTGGTATCGAACCGGTGATGAAAGGTACAAGCACCTAACTAAATATTTTGGAAAACTATTCATCATTGTCTTTACACTGGGAATTGTTACGGGCATTGTCCAAGAATTTCAGTTTGGGATGAACTGGAGCGAATATTCCAGATTTGTTGGAGACATTTTTGGAATACCATTGGCCATTGAAGCACTCATGGCATTTTTTATGGAATCCACATTTTTGGGTCTCTGGCTATTTGGCTGGAATCGGCTCAGCAAAGGAGTTCACCTCTTATCTATATGGTTAGTGGCAATTGCTTCGAACCTTTCCGCTATCTGGATTTTGATGGCAAATTCCTGGATGCAGGTTCCTGTAGGATATGAAATTGTAGAAGGCAGAGCTGAGTTATATGATTTTGTAGCCATTCTGCTGAATGAACGTCTACTTGTCCAAATGCCTCACACCATTATTGCAGGATTTGTAACAGGGGGGCTTTTTGTGCTGGGAATCAGTGCCTGGATGATGTATCGCGGCAACCAGGTTCAGACGTTTAAAAAATCAGCTCAAATTGCTCTTGTATTCACGGCTGTAGCTTCACTGTTAACTGCAACAACAGGACATAGCCAGGCTCAGGATACTGTAAAGAGTCAGCCAATGAAGATGGCTGCAATGGAGGGATTGTGGGAAACCGAGCAACCTGCCAGTTTTTCGCTCTTTGCACTTATTGACCAAGAAAACAGGACATCGATGAGAGAAATACGGTTACCCTATATGCTTAGCGTACTGGCTCACAATAATTCAACATCAGAAGTGAAGGGGCTCAATGAACTTCAGGCAGAAATGGAAGATAAATATGGTGAAGGTAACTATATCCCCCCGGTTAAAACAGTGTACTGGAGTTTTCGGGTAATGGTTGGCTTGGGGATGCTTTTCATATTGGCAGCTTTTACAGGTCTGTTTCTATGGTGGAAGGGAAAGCTCGCAACTACAACATGGTTTCATAAAGCTATGATGGGTGCTCTTTTCCTGCCATATATAGCAAATTCAGCAGGATGGCTGGTAACGGAAATGGGACGTCAGCCATGGGTCGTTTATGGGCTTTTGCTCACTTCTGATGGTGTATCTCCATCAGTAGCGGGCAGCTCAATATGGATCAGCATGTCAGCATTTACGTTGGTTTATGGCTTTTTGGCAGCAATTGCAGTCTTTCTGGTTATAAAATATGCGAAGCCGGGCATACCCAAAAAGAGTGATGGATCTGGAAATGGCTCCGAAGAGGTTTCCGATAAAGCAGACGCTTTTGCTTATTAATTACAGGATATAAATATACAAAGCTATGGATTTTCAACTTATCTGGTTTATTCTTATCGCGGTACTTTTTATTGGTTATTTTTTTCTGGAAGGATTTGATTTTGGAGTTGGGATACTGATGCCGTTTATCAGCCGGGACGACATAGACCGCAGGGTTTGTATCAATACGATAGGGCCATTTTGGGATGCAAATGAAGTCTGGTTGATTACTGCTGGAGGTGCTATGTTTGCTGCATTTCCACACTGGTATGCAACCCTCTTCAGCGGATTTTATCTGCCATTGCTGCTTATTCTTTTAGCATTAATTTTCAGGGCAGTTGGGTTCGAATTTCGGGCAAAAGTGAATAAGATTTTCTGGAAGCGAAGTGCAGACTACTTCATTTTCTGGGGTAGCCTGATACCTGCATTTATTTGGGGAGTTGCCCTCACAAATATTGTAATGGGGCTTCCGATCGGTGAAGATATGAACTTTACGGGCGGCTTGTTGGGTCTGTTGTCTCCCTATGCTATTCTTGGTGGCTTGGCTTCCACTACGGTCTTTACACTACATGGTGCCGTATTTTTGACGCTCAGAACCGATGGCCCGCTTATGGAACGTGCGGCTAAGCTAGCGCGGCAGATGTGGATTCCGGCAGGAATACTGTTACTTGTTTTTGCACTTCTTGGCTACAGATATACTGTTCTATTTGAGGGACTTGGTCTTATCCCCGGAACACTGCCCACTCTTACTATTTTGGCATTTGTTTCAGGTTACTTTTTGCTGAAAATGGGCCGAACCGGCTGGTCATTTGCTGCTACCGGTGCTACTATTTTGTTCGGAACAGTTGTAGCCTTCGAAGGCCTTTTTCCATTGCTGATGCCATCCACGCTAAATCCGGATTGGTCTCTGACAATCTACAATGCCTCTTCAAGTGACCAGACCCTTATCGTTATGAGTGTAGTGGCTCTTCTGTTTCTGCCATTAATTCTTGGTTACCAAATTTACAGCTACTATGTATTCAGAAAGCGGGTTACGCGCGATTCAATTCCGACACATTAAACTATTTTGATGCGCTCTGTACATCCACATAAAGTTGAACAGGCCCAAAAACGTCTGTTTCGTGATGCTAGAAACAGGAGCTGGTTCATTGCGGCTCTTATATTTACTGCAATATTGACGGGTGCGACGATTCTTGTTCAAATGTACAGTCTCAGCTTGTTGATCGATGCTGCATTTTTAAAAGAGTGGGATTCAGAAGCGTATTATCCCTTTATTCTACTTCTTGTGGCAGCGGTTGTGGTAAGAGCAGTTCTGGCTTGGTCAAGTAAATGGCTGGGTTTGAAGTTAGCTATTGCCCAGAAAGCAGGATATCGAAAACGATTTCTGCACAAAATACATGAGATTGGCCCAGTCAGGCTTAAAAAAGAGATGACGGGTGAGTTAATTGGTATTCAATTGAACGGGATTGAAAAACTGGATGATTTTTTCAGTCTCTATGTGCCTGCTGCCATCCGGATGGCCACCATTCCAGTGATTATTTTCGGAGTGGTTATGTGGCTGGACTGGCCCTCCGGCCTGGTATTAATGATCACAGGCCCCCTTATACCGATCTTCATGTATCTGATTGGCACCAAGGCGGGTGATAAAATTCGAGAGCAGTGGAGTTCATTCCGGCGCATGAACGCTCACTTTTTGGACACTATCCAGGGAATGGATACACTCAAGCTTTTTGGGAGGGAAAAGAGTGCCAGCCGCAGTATTAACAACGTCAGCAGAGTGTTCCGCACAACAACCATGAGAGTTCTGAAAGTGGCTTTTCTATCTGGAATGGTTCTCGAACTGGCGGCATCGGTAAGCACGGCCGTTGTAGCTGTGGAAATTGGTGTTCGACTCATTGAGGGGATGATCGGGTTTCAAATGGGTTTGTTTGTACTGCTGCTTGCCCCGGAGTTTTACCTTCCGTTCCGTTCATTTGGCAGCGCCCATCATGCCGGTATGGAAGGGGCAGAAGCAGGAGCCCGGTTGTTTGAAATTCTTGATGAAAACACAGAACACTCCTCAAAACTTGATGCCAATAACGGTGAAGTTCCGAGCCCTCCCTTTATGATTCATTTGAATGAATTGAGATTTAGCTATCCAGACTCAAAAAGTGAGATACTGAAGGGGGTGAATCTTGAATTGAGACCGGGAGAAGTTCATACGCTGACAGGCCCCAGCGGTGAGGGTAAATCAACGATTTTGAATATACTCGGAAAACTTCTTCACCCGGATGACAGAGAAATTGTTGTGAACGGAATTTCACTCAATAAACTGGATTCGACTAAATGGAGGGATCAGATTTCATATCTGCCACAGTTCCCACATTTTTTTTCAGGTACTGTTGCAGATAATATCCGTTTGGGAAATCATGAGGCGACAGAACAAGAAGTTATTAAAGCTGCGGAGCTTGCTCTGGCTCACCCGTTCATTTCAACTCTTCCAGACGGGTATGATACGGTTTTGGGCGAAGATGGACTAAATTTGAGTGGCGGTGAACGTCAGCGTTTGGCACTGGCACGAATATTTCTGAAGAAATCCTCCATCTATCTGCTGGACGAGCCCGGCAACTTTTTGAATGAAGAGCTCGAAGAACTGCTACTTCACTCTATCAAAAAATTGTCTGAAGATCGTGTTGTATTTATTTCGAGTCATCAGCCCATAACCATCCTTGCTTCCGATCGACTTTCTATCCTGAGCGATGGAATTATATCAGAGAGCGGTACACCAAATGAACTGTTCCCAAATTTCAAAGATAATATTGATGCAAAGGGGTGATCTGAGATGAAAGAACTGAGTGAAGTATTTCGAGAGCTTCTTAGTTTAAAAAGAAGAGTGTTGTTATCCCTCATGCTGGGAGTTTTTACGGTTATCACAGGTGTGGGACTGCTGGCAGCATCTGGGTACTTAATCAGTTGGGCGGCTCTTCAACCACCTATTTTGGATTTAATTCTTGTACTGGTGGCAGTCAGGTTCTTCGGTATATCAAGAGCCGCATTCAGATACGTAGAACGGCTCTTCTCACACGATCTTACCTTTCGAATACTCAAAAATTTAAGGGTTCATTTTTACGAAAAAATTGAACCGCTCCTTCCAGAAAAAGCCATTGAGTACCGCTCTGCTGATTTGCTGAGTCGTTTTTCTGATGATGTAGATCAGCTGCAGGAATTTTACCTGAAAACAGTCAGTCCTGTAGCCACAGCACTATTCTTTATTGTTCTCACAACAGTACTGACGAGTTGGTATTCTCCATTTTTGGGTTTAACAGTTCTCGCTCTAATGATTCTGAATGCATTTCTGATGCCAGTTTTTGTTAGACTCAAAGCGAAAAAGTCTGCTGAAGATCTGTCTGTTGGAAACGCCAGATTAAGTCAGTTCATGAATGATCACATTCGTGGGGCAACAGATCAACTACTCTCAGGCCACCATCAACAATGGATCAATAACGGAGAAAAAATAATCGATGAACTGGCAGATATCCAGCAGACAAGAGCAAGTGCTTTTGGTTTGGAGTCCGGCCTGTTCACGTTTTTAAGTCATATCAGCTTGCCGGTTTCTTTTGTATTGCTATTACCGCTGTTATTGAATGGTACAATCAACGGTCTCGTTATGACTGCTATCATATTGGGTATATTTTCAGTTTTTGAAGCGCTAGAGCCAATGGGCAGTGCACTTCAACACTTTTATGAATCAAAAGAGGCAGCAGGCAGACTACGTGAGATAACCTCTGAGTCTGAGACAGATGTTGAGCAAAATAGAGGAGTTGATTTTGCTCCAAAGCAGTTTTCAGTCACATTTCAAAATGTGCACTTTGGTTATGGTGATACTCCGGTCCTCAAAGGAGTGAATTTAAAGATTCAAGACGGAGAGAATCTGCTTTTAGAAGGTGCTTCCGGGTGCGGTAAAAGTACCCTGGCACATCTGCTGGTTAAATGGTTCGAACCGTGGGAGGGTGTAATCAGGATTGGAAATCAAAACATCAGTGAGTTTGCGGGAACTGATGTTCGTAAATATATAACTGTAGTAGGCCAGCATACTCGTTTATTCAATACATCCCTGAGAAATAATTTAAAAATTGCCAGCCCGGATGCAACAGATGCTGAACTGGTTGAAGCACTCAATCGTGTTGGATTCAGTGAAGTTTTGAAGACACTGCCTGATGGATTAAGTACCCAAGTAGGAGAACTGGGATTAAGGCTGAGTGGTGGGGAGCGACAGAGAGTATCACTGGCAAGAGCACTTCTCAAAGATGCACCTATTTGGATTTTGGATGAACCTTTTTCCAGTCTGGACCGGGAGATGGCTGATGGAATTATGCAAACACTTGAGGCTCTGATCGAAAATAAAACGGTGCTGCATATCACCCATCAAAACAGCCGGTACTTTACTGCCGATAAAGTATATAGTATGAAAGACGGTGCTGTGTATGAAGAGGCCGCACAAGTTGTTTAATGACTGTGTTATAAATGATGTATAAAAAAAGATAGGGATGTGATCCCTATCTTTTAATTATATGATTGGAAATTTAAGTACAGTTAGTCGAGGTCTTTTCTACAAAAATACCAGTCAACGCACTCATACCCCTCATCCATGCGTTTTTCTGCCTCTTCTGCAGTTGCAGGTGGAGATACAATCACTTTATCGCCGGGTTCCCATCCTTCCGGAGTGGCAATGTTGTGCTCATCAGAAGTTTGCAAGGACTTAACGAGTCGCAGTACTTCCTTAACGGAACGACCGTTGGTCATAGGATAATAAAGCATCGCTCTGAGAATCCCTTTATCGTCTATAATGAATGTTGTACGAACTGCAGAGGTATCACTGGCACCGGGCTGAATCATTCCGTATGCATTGGCAACTTTCATCGAGAGATCTTCGATAATTGGAAATGGGATTTCTACCCCAAACTTTTCCTTGATATTTCGTACCCATGCCAAGTGTGAGTGGGTACTGTCAATCGATAGTCCTAATAGCTCGGTGTTTAGCTCTTTGAATTTATCCGCATTTTCGGCAAATCCAATAAATTCGGTTGTGCAAACGGGAGTGAAATCTGCCGGATGAGAAAAAAGTACCAGCCATTTACCCTCGTAGTCTTCAAGTGATTTGACACCTTGAGTTGTTTTCGCCTCAAATTCAGGTGCTTTTTCATTCAGTCTCGGCATTGTCACAGATTGTTGGTCTTCCATAAGTTTTATGCTTAGATTTTATTTATAATTACTTGTATTAACAAGTAATTATAAATTGATTAGTGATTGCATTCAAATAGAACCTATCTATAGTACCCATAAAGGTTAGGCCAGCTCTCCTTCCGAGACATGGTGGAGTTACTGTGACATTTGATTTGACGAGATTGCCGGCCGTATTGAAAATCGACTACCAGCAAGTAAATTGCTACTTCCCGCTGACCGCTAAGAAATGCAATAGCTAATTGATGAGCATTTTGTTGCAGAAAATTTGATAACTGTCTTTTCAAAACTGATGGCTCCAGTTGTATCATTGCGGATGATACTTTAATAGCCATTCCTGAGATAGGAGTCTTTGTTACTTCATACACAACGTCATTTTAAAATTGGCAACTACTACATTCCGGTCTAAGACTGGAATGTAAAAGTATTTATAATTTCATAGGACCAAATTGGTTAAGAATATAATTAGAAAGGCCGCTTACAAAGACCATTTGATTATTTATCACAAAATGCATGTGTAAGTTTGTGGAGTGGTGAGTGAAAACTCCATGAGGTGAATCTGACCAGAATCCAAGAATCTTTACTGTTTTACTTTCAAAGATTCCATTCGGTCCAGAAGTCCGATGTTTCTGGTGGGTATGTTTATTATCATTATCCGGCCAGTCAATAACATGCCAATCAAGTTTACCAAATTTGCCTTCTGTTCAAAGGGATCGACGAATTTAACTCCATGACTGTTAGCTTTTACGGAGTATTTTTCGCCGTTCATCAATAAAATTTCTCCTTTCAGATTTTCTAAGGCACCCAAAGAATATAGATTATTATGCTCTGTAAATTCTGAAAGATTAGCATTGGCTGAAATATTTATTTGCTGAATAGTAACTTGCAAAGATCCAAAATATTCAACAGAATAGTTTGCCTGTGCATGTATATTTTGTATCTGATAGTTAAAGGTATGACGATAAAAAGTGTTAAAGCCCGTAACAGTTGTTCACATGGAAATTTTGGATTATAAAGTCTAATAAAAATTAAATCTATTATAATCTGCCAATATTAATAGTATGAAGGAAGACGAATTTATTTATTAATCACCTAAAACGTGAAATAACGTACGCCATCTTGTTTCATAAATTCGGCTACTTCAGGAGGTGCAGCCGTTTCGACTCCTTCAACCAAGTCTTCTTCGGTATAGTCACGATTTGGTAGATAAATCCCACACACCTCAACTTGAACGCCGTTATCTATTAAACCCATCAAGAGCTGTTTGGGGGAGCGATCAGATGGGGCAAAAGAGGGAGCCTCAGAATCTTTAAGAGCCAGATCTCCAGCATCACTGCAAAGAAGTACGCGAACCGATACATTCTTATCTAATGATTGAGTGGCCAGTACCATTGCCATCATTTGAGTTTCGGCGTCATCGCTCGTTAATACAATAAAAAGTGGATTGTCTTCGGATTGCGCTACAGCCATGCCAGCAAAGCCTAAAAATGTGATTAAAAAAGTTATGAGTGTTTTCATAGTTAAACTTGTTATTACATGGGTTTCAGTTATTAGTATTACTAGCTCCGCAAACACAGCATTCTTTTCGGTTTATTCGTTCAGATAAAATTCTAAACTATGTTAAGCTGTAATCCACTGAACAAAATTTACTAGTCCTGCATTCATACTGATACACAATACACAAACTCTAAAAAGTTTTGAGTAGGTTATTTAGTTGCAATATAAGGCTAGTTATTTATTTTGGTCATTTACTAACAACGGGCATAA
>JBNJFP010000006.1:96424-110402 GCA_051746985.1 Bacteroidota bacterium | reverse complement strand
TGACATAGTAAAGGGAGTATCATTGGCCTTATAATGCCAGTGTCACGGTCATAGTAATGCTAATATCAATGGCCTTATAAGGAGCATTTTTTCATCTCTGGTAACAATGGGGCGGCGATCCCCTTGATTAGACTCCGACTCCCGTCTCACTCCTCACAAAAATCACTCTGCCGCTTCAATCTTTTCAGGCACATGCTCTTCTTTTGCATCTTTAAAAGCCTCGCGGGGCGTCAATCCCAAAATATCAAACATTTCCATGTCTTCATTGAGGTCGTTGTTGTCGGTGGTCAGCAATTTGTCACCGGTAAAAATGGAGTTGGCCCCGGCCATAAAACAGAGCGCCTGTTCTTCCATGCTCATATCCACGCGTCCGGCCGATAGACGTACCATCGAATCGGGCATGGTAATGCGGGCGGTGGCAATCATTCGCGCCATGTCGTACCAGGGCACTTTGGGCTGATCTTCGAGCGGGGTGCCTTCGACGGCAATCAGGGCATTTACGGGCACCGACTCGGGATGCTGGGGCATGGTAGCCAGGTTATGAATCAGCTCAATGCGGTCGTCGTCGTTTTCACCCATCCCAATAATACCCCCACTGCACACGCTGATATTATTGTCGCGTACGCGTTCGATGGTATCGAGTCGTTCCTGGTATTTGCGGGTGGATATGATGCGGTTATAAAAATCTTCACTGCTGTCGAGGTTGTGATTGTAGGCGTACAATCCTGCCTCTTTGAGTTTTGCGGCCTGCTCGTCAGTCAGCATCCCCAACGTGCAGCACACTTCCATGCCCATGTCGGTAACCTCGCTCACCATATCCAGCACCTGATCAAAATCTTTGGTTTCGCGACCACAACGCCAGGCGGCGCCCATACAAAAGCGGGTGCTGCCGGCTTCTTTGGCTCGCTCGGCGGCCGATAAAATTTCTTCGGGCTCCAGCATATCCTCGGCTTCTACATCAGTGTCGTGGTGGGCCGACTGGGGACAGTAGGCGCAATCTTCGGGACATCCCCCGGTTTTGATCGACAATAACGTACATACTTGCACTTCGCCGGTTTCCTGGTGTTCACGATGCATGGTAGCCGCCCGGTAGATCAGCTCCATCAAGGGCGTGTGATAGATATTAACAATTTCTTCTTTGGTCCAGTCTGTTCGTAAATCAGCCATGATAGTTGAGGTACTAAGTCTGTAGTTAATTGTGACGCATGTAGATAGGTCGTCAAATACTATTTATCATGGAGTTATAATGCAATCAATTTTATGTAAAAAAATTTCCCCTTTCATAGAATGCTAAACCGTTTGGGATAATTGGCATTTGACCATAAAAACTGCAAGCCACATTTATCAGGTTGAATGTATGCTATCGGTTCATACCAGCGCTGTACCAAGTCCTTACCTTCTCCGTACCTCCTCCGTACCTTCTCCGTGTTTCCTTGGTCTTATTACGGAGTTGGTACGTCTTTGCCAAAAACTTGGTAGGTGCGTGGTGTTCAGATGTATTAGGGGATAATTAAAATTTCTAACTTTTTGTTTATAGATTTATGTGCTCTAAAATTATTTACTCCCTTTTAAACACACGTATATGAAAGAGATTGTATTAACGAAAAAGGCATCATTCAATATTGATGTACCCTGCCGACTGATCGAAACGGGGAAGTCATCACCCCAAAAACCGTTGATCGTGTATCTGCATGGATTTAATCAGAATATTGCGTTGTTTGAAAAGCTGGTACAGCCGATGCTCGAGCTGGAAGCCTACCATCTGTTTATTCAGGCGCCATATCCCATTTACGATCGCAGCCGCCAGAAGAAAGTAGAGCAGTGGGGACGCTCGTGGTACCTGTATGATGGGGAGCAGGATCAGTTTGTAAAATCGCTCGAAAAGGCTTCAGTCTTTTTGGAGGATGTTATTCAGAAGGTCTTACAACAGGTGTCAGCGTCGCGGGTGGCTGTTTTTGGCTATTCAATGGGTGGGTATTTAGGGGGCTATTTTGCCCTCTCGCGGCCGGAGTACCTTGATGAGTTAATTGTTGTTGGCGGACGAATTAAAACGGAGGTTTTTGCTGATCATCCCCCAAATTACCAGCAGTTAAAAGTGTTGGCTCTGCACGGGAAACATGACGCCAGTGTAAAAAGTGATCCCCAGAAAAAAAGCTGCGAGCAGTTAGCGCGGTGGGGGGCAAAGGTCCGGTTTAAAGAAGTGGAAGAGGGACATAAACTTACTGGCACTTATCTTGATGAAGCCATAAAATGGTTAAAATCGTTATCCTATAAATAATTATAGAATTTGAGATATAAACTTAGCATGTTTATGATCTGTTGGTTATAATCTATCGAATGCATCGATATAGGTTTTAAATAGGGAATTGACATATTTACTATCATGAATGTACTTGTCATCGAAGACGATCCATCTGTACGTACTTTAGTAAAAGCCGTTTTAGAAAAAAATAAATATGATGTTGATATCGCTGAAACGGCAGAAAGCGGTGGGGAACACGCCGTTGAAAATTCATACGATATTATTATCCTTGATTTGGGGCTGCCCGATGGGGATGGCTTTGATCTGGCCAAGGATGTTCGGGACAAAGAAATTACTACACCAATTTTAGTGCTTTCGGCCGAGCAGGAAACCGATGTGAAAATTAAGTGCCTGCGTGCCGGGGTGGATGATTATTTGACCAAGCCGTTTAATACCGAAGAGCTGATTGCTCGTATTGAGGCCATTAGCCGTCGTACGGGCGAAGTGAATGGAAACAGGACGCTTCAATGCGGTGAGCTAAAAGTGGATATGCTTGAGCGTGAATTCTGGGTGGGAGAAACCAAGGTTGATTTAACGAATAACGAGTATAATCTGCTGGTCTATTTGCTTAAGCGAAAAAACAGCATTGTTACCCAAGAAGAGATTGCCGAGAATGTGTGGGATATCCATTTTGATACCCAGACAAATTATATCAATGTGTATATCAGCTATTTGCGCAAGAAGATTCGCAACCATTCCGAAAACGAATATATTGATACCGTTCGTAAAAAAGGCTTTATCATCCGATGTGATGACTAACGACGGTCGCAAAAAGTATAAAACCCTTGCAGGAAGCGTATTCTTGCAAGGGTTTTCTTATTGATAATTGATTGTTATCCCGGGTAGCTGCTTTCTCCCCGAATATATTGACGCATATTTTTGATCTCGAACTTTTGTTTTGAAATAATAGATTTAACCAAATCGCCGATTGATATCACACCTGTCACAACATCACCGTCCATTACCGGTAGGTGACGTATTTTTTTATCTGTCATAATTGACATACATGCTTCAACCGATTCGGCCGGTGTTACGCAGTACACATCTGCCGTCATGATCTCATGAACGTCTGTTGTTTTTGAAGAACGTCCCTTTAAAATAACTTTACTCCGGTAATCGCGCTCGCTGATAATCCCTTTTAATTGTTGATCTTCGAGCACAACCAGCGCCCCGATATTGAGTTTATCCATCTTGCTTATGGCCTGATAAACAGTTTCATTAGGAGCAACAGAATAGACTTTGGTGCCCTTGTTTTTTAAGATATCCCGCACAAGCATATGACCTCCGATTTTTTGATAAAAAAAAGATTTGCTTAAATCATTATAACATTTCTGAACATTAAATACATACGGCAGTAATTTTTTTATGAATAAAGCCTTAGAATCGGCCTTGGTAACGTATCTGCGTAAATTTGCGACCGAAGAGCGTTGGCAGAGAATTAACCAGGTGCTGGATAAACGAACGCGTTATCTAACGGTGGTACTCGAAGATATCTATCAGCCGCACAACGCCAGTGCCGTGCTGCGCAGCTGCGATTGTTTTGGGATTCAGGACGTGCATATTATTGAGAACAAGAATCAATTTGATCCCAACAAGGGTGTTACCATCGGGGCCGATAAATGGATTGACTTGCAGACCTATAATCAACCCGAAACAAATAATACGACCGCTTGTTTTAATTCTTTGCGAAACCAGGGATATCAAATTATTGCCACCACACCGCACGAAGATGACGTTACCATTGATGAGGTACCGATCGATCAAAAGACGGCGCTGGTTTTTGGTGCCGAACTAACGGGGCTTTCGGATGACGCGCTGGAACAGGCCGACGGGTATGCCCGCATTCCGATGGTGGGATTTAGCGAGAGTTTTAATATTTCGGTAAGTGCTGCGCTTTGTTTGTATGAGTTAAGTACGCGATTGAGGAAAAATCGAGATGATTGGCAATTAACCGAATCCGAAAAACAACACTTGCAATTCGATTGGCTTAAAAAAACGGTTCGTGCCCCGAAAAAGCTTATTCAGCGCTACTACAAAGACCAAAAAGAGTAACGTTTCTCATCTCCCGTCTCACATCTCACGTCTCACATCTTAATCCCCCCACACCATTCGTTTGGGCATAACAACATAATGACCTCTGAGGATGAAACTATTTTTTCTCGGTTTTTACCATGCCTTTTTTCTCTGTAGTTTCTTTTATCGCTTTCTTGATGTCAACCCGCTCAACGTTTTCGGTTAAAAGACGTTTTGTTGGAATGATAAATTCCCCGCGATCCGTTCTAATGATTGTTTTAATATGACTGATATGGCTTATTTTGCCTACCATGCCATCGATTTTAATTGTTTGTCCCACCGAAAAGGTATCTTTCACATAGAACGAGGAGAGAGCATTGGCTAATAATTCACGGGAGGAATAACCAAAGCCGATGGCAAAGGCAAGCAGAATACCTCCCAGGATAATGCTAATGTTGGTGGTAATAATCGCCGTATCAATGCCGGCTTGTTCCAGGGCAGTAGTACCGATGATAATAAGCAGAATGTAAAAGATAATTTCACTGAGAATTTCGCTGGCCGACATTCCTAAGGATTCGAGGGTGGTGCTAACAAAGCTTCTAACAAAGAAAGCTAAGTACATTCCGATAGCGAAAACCAGCAGGGCGCTGAACAGCTGTGGAATATAGTTTACTAAACTACTGATAGAGGCAGATACCACATTCCAGCCAAGGGTGTCTGAGGCAGACATAAAAAAGACAAGAAGGATAATCCAAAAAGCGAACGTGCCGACCCACTGGCTCGGCTTTACCTGGTCTTGGTCGATTTTTAGCGAGGTGTAGTTCAGGATTTTTGTGCCCAGCTTGTCAAAGTGGAGTGACTCAAGCAGCTTGCGTATGCCAATGCTTACCAACTTCGCTATTCCCCAGCCGATGGCGATTAGTAAAATGGCGCCGACAATACTGGGCAGGATTCCAATGAGGGTATCCCAAAAAGATGAAAAGGAATTTTGAAGAGGTTCCATGATAATTACCTCGTGACGTATATAATTTTATACTTTTCGTGTTATGATAGTAGGTTACTTTTTATGAATGTTGGTATTCGCGAGCGTACCAATTAGCACAAAAGGTTTATTGATGAAAAGATCCATGGCGTAAAGCATGAGGTTGATTGTCTTGGCACTGGACATAAGTTTATCCTTTATCCCGGGAGATGGGGTACGGCATTCAGCTAATTGAAGAAAATTGTTTATTCGCGTATAAGTCTTATTGTGCTTTTGGTTGGTAAGAAAATTTGGATAGATGCCCACAGCACGTTCTCGTGCGCGAATAAGCCGTTTTTCTGCGTTATTTTTACTTACATTAAGTTGTTGGGCAATTTCTCTAATTGATGATTTATCTTGATAAGTCATTAATAAAATCACCCGATCTTCGGGATACAGCTTGTGTAAGACCTGCTTTAATTCTTCGTCATCGAGGCCGAGCAACTTCTCTTCTGCATCGCAGTGGAGAACCTTAATTCGTCTTTTTTCATAAGTATCAACTTCCGGGTAATTTATTTTTCTATTTGAATGCTGTTTGTAAACGTAATCAATAGAGGTATTATAAGTCAGCGAAAGAAACCAAGCCGAAAATTCAGAACGATTTTTAAAGGTTGACAGGCTTGTAAAAGCTTTTAGGAAGATATTGTGCATTAAATCTTCGGCTGCATTCTCATATTTGGCGAATAGCATGCATTTGTTGAATACTTTTTTGCTGTACCTGTCGTATATAATACCATAATCTTCGACGAAGTTGCCACGGACAATGCGTTGAACCAGTTGCTCATCCGGCAGCTTAGCAATACTTGCTGGAGCGCTTTTTATATTTTGACGCGCCATATTATTTGCTCCCGTAAGATTTAAAATTATGACCCACTGAACATGAGTCGGATGGAGTTACTTACTTTACTATCTCTCTATCGATTCAATATTATTAATAACCTTTCTTAAAAGAGGTAGGGGAATCCCTTTTCTTTATACATTTGCTTTATTTGGGCAGGGATTGCTCCATATCGGCTACCACATAAGCCATTACAGCCATAGTTGCGATACTTTTTCGATATTCTTTGTCGTCCAGTTTATCAATCGTATCGGCCGCCGTGTGATGATACCAGAAGTAGCGGGAGGGATCGACGATAAGGCCCATGCCGGGTACACCTTCGCGCATAATGGGACCAATATCGGCGCCGCCACCACCTTTTTGTAAGGTATCGGATCCTATGGGTTCAAGAAGTTTACTGACAGGTTTAAGCATTTCGTAGGCTTCATCAGATCCACCAAAGCCAAAGCCACGAGGTTCGAAAACGCCGGCGTCGGATTCTATAGCCAGCACGTGATGTTCAAGCGTGCCGTTTTCTTTGACGGAATCACGGTAGGCGTTCCCGCCTTGGATTCCCGTTTCTTCGCTGGTCCACAAAACCACACGAACGGTTCGTTTGGGCTGCAGGTCAAGTTCTTTCATTACCATAACGGCTTCCCAGGCAGCGAAAGAGCCTCCGGCATCATCCATGGCGCCCTGACCAACATCCCAGGAGTCAATATGTCCGCCCAGAACTACGATTTCTTCCGGTTTCTCGGAGCCTTTGATCTCAGCAATAATATTTCGAGAGGGTACATCGTCATGGTTTTCGGCCTCCATCGACAGGTTTATCCTGGGTGTTTTGCCTCTTTTTTGCAGGCGGTGAAGTAGCTTGGCATCTTCTACCGTGATAGCGGCATGGGGGATTTTTTCCACGTCCTCATCATAAGATGAAGTGCCCGTGTGTGGTGTTTGCATGGAGTAGGGGGTTACCGAACGAATGAGGCTGGCAACGGCTCCCGCTTTGGCGGCTTCAATGGCTCCGCGCATCCTGTATTGAACCGTTTCGCCGTAGGTGGTGAATGGAGCGTTGTAAACAACAATTTTTCCCTCAGCGTTATCGGCATTGGCTTTTAGCTCATCAAAATTTTCCACGACTAATACTTCTGCTTCGATACCTTCTTTGGGGGTACCGACGCTGCTGCCGAGGCCAAGCATGGGCAAGTCTTTTTTGTAGGGTGCAAGCAATGTGGCCGATTCTTCGCCGCGTACCCATTTGGGGACCATCACTTTCTGGGTTCTTACCTCATCAAAAGGTTGTTGGCGCATCTCATCTAAAATCCAGTCGATAGAATGTTCAAGCGTTTCGCTGCCACTGAATCGGGGGCCGTAGTCATCTACAAAATGGGTGAGCTTTTGAAAGGCCTCATCATTACTCATAGCAGCATCAATAATAGCTTGCGCCTCCTGTTCATATTCAGCAATAATATCGTGCTGGTTTGTATCTTGCGCATTGACTGAAGAGAAGATGCCGAAGAGTAAAAGCAGGCAAATATTGACGGTGTTTTGGAATATGCTAACATTCATCGTGTTAATGGTCATAGCTGATAGAAATAGGTTGAAAAAAATTAAGCTCACAAAAAAGAGGCTGCCTTAAAAGCAGCCTCTGTATCAAAATATAAAAGTAGTCATGATGTTAGTCCATGGATCGATGGTTATTCTCCACGATATCCTTATACATCATGTATTCCTCGGGTGTGGTGTCGGCAAAAAGGAAGTTGAGCGGATCTATGGGGTTGTCTTCCCGACGGACCTCGTAATGCAGGTGTGGCCCCTCAACCATTCCCGACTGGCCGGAATAGCCAACTAAGTCGCCGCGCTTTACTTTAGTACCCGGTTCAATATCTTTGGCAAAAGAGGAGAGGTGAGCGTAATAGCTCTCGTATCCATATTCGTGATCAATAATCAACAGTCTTCCGTAGGTACCCTTGAGT
This sequence comes from Bacteroidota bacterium, assembly GCA_051746985.1. Lineage (GTDB taxonomy): Bacteria > Bacteroidota > Rhodothermia > Balneolales > Balneolaceae > Fodinibius. Next base: position 102,276 of record JBNJFP010000006.1, on the reverse strand, counting down.
CCGGCATGTTTTACGACACCATCGCCGGTTGCAAAAATTTCGCTCCCTACATTCGCACGGAAATCAAGTCCGTCGTGTTGACGCTCATACTGTAATACGGGGTGATAACGCATCCCAAAACCACTTAAAATGACCCCTTCGGTAGGTTTAATAGCCGGGATGTGCTTCATCTTTTGTTGGTTGCTATTATAATATTCTTTTATTTCGTTGAAGCTCATTTGCTGGATGTTGATGCTGCGTTCCAGGCTTTCCAGGTTTTCAGAAGTCCACTTTAAGATCTCTGCTGTTTCCTGGCTATGTACGTCAAATTCAGAATACACATCAGCACCACCGGCTCCAGCTTCACGCTCATCGTAGGGTATTTCTTCCATCCCCAGCACCGATCGGTACATTTCGTTATCAGCTTCGGCCAGCTGGTCCACTTCTTTATCTAAATCCTGGATTTTTGTTTTCGTCTGCTCGAGCTGACTGATAAGCTCTTTGTTTTCTGCTTTCAGGGCAATTTCGGATGGCGTTCCTACAGAAAAGGCGAGAATAGAAATACCCATCCCTGAAAGTACGACTCCGCATAAAATCCAGATACAGGCCGTATAGACAATACGTTCTAAACTGTTGTACTCGACGGGCACAAAGTCACAGCTTTGCTCGTCGTAGTAGTAATAATTGTTTAAAGCCATAGAAAATTATTTCATACTGATCTGTAAATACAAGAGTAAATAAAATCTGTTTGTTACAAAACGGTCTTAAAGTACTGATAGATAATAAAATATAAAAATTGAATTACTCGATATCACCCTCAAAATACTCAATAGCGCGACGGGGCATGGCATTGGATTCGGTTTTATTGGCTATGTGGGATTTAACCTTATCCTGAAATGCTTCGGCGGCATCGTAGCCGTAGTGTCGCAGCAGGTAATTCATGGCGATAACCTCAGCAATAACGGTGATGTTTTTTCCGGGTGTAATGGGCAAATTTATCAACGGGATATCGATGCCCAGCACCGAAGTGGTATCCCTGTTTAGGCCGGTGCGTTCAATGTTTTTGGATTCGTCCCAAAGCGAGAGCTCCAGCACTACTTCGAGGCGCTTTTGGTAGCGGATGGCCCGCACGCCAAACATCGACATGATATCGATGATGCCGAGTCCCCTGATCTCCATAAAATGTTTGTTCATTTCAGTGGCAGAAGTCATCAGCACATTGTTCTTTTTGGTGAGGATCACCACGTCGTCGGCTACCAGACGATGGCCGCGCTCTACCAGATCGAGGGCCACTTCACTTTTTCCGATTCCGGATTTCCCGGCAATTAAAATGCCGATGCCATATACATCTACCATCGAGCCGTGCACCATCGTTTGCATCGCAAATTGATCTTCCAGGAAATCCCGGGTAAGGTGCATAAATCGAGTGGTCTCCAGGGAACTGCCATAAACGGGAATGTTAGCATCTTCGGCAATTTGAAGCAGGTAATCAGGCAGGGTGTTGCTGTCGGTCAAAAATAGAACGGGAATGTTGAATTGTGCAAGATTTTTAAAAGCATTGATTTGTTCGTCTTTCGATAGGTCTTCGAGGTAATTGGATTCGGTGTTCCCGATAATTTGAATCCGCTGATGGGTGAACAGCTTTACAAAACCGGCCAGCGCCAGCCCGGGGCGGTGCAGATCCACCTCGGTGACATAGCGCTGATCGGATTCACTTTCGGCGATAAATGTTTTCAAATCTATCTGAACGCGTTCTTGAAGGCGCTCAACCAGATAAGAAACCGCAATTTTTTCTTTTTTAGGTATAGATTCGTGATCACCGAAAGGCATAAGTATTACCGTTTGTGTAAGGTTTTGTGTTTATACTTTTTGAGCTGACGTATTACGTTTTCGATTACCATGTTGATGGCTTGCTCGTAAGAAGAAGCCTGCTCTTTTGCGTTAATTAGTTTTTGAGGCACTTTTACATTGAGCTCAGCCTGCTGTGGGTTTTCATCATCAGGTACCGGTTGTAAAATAATATCGCACGTTAAAATTCGGTCATAAAACTGGTCTAATTTCTGCACCGCATCTTCGGCGTAATCGTGAAGTTCTGTGCTCGCGTCGAAATGTCTTGCAGTGAACGTGGTTTTCATAAATATAACCTCCTAAATTAACTTTAATTTTTAGCTCGTGGATGAGCTGTTTCGTAAACGTTTTTCAGTCGTTCAACTGAAGTATGCGTATAAACTTGTGTAGCGGCCAAATTAGCGTGGCCCAACAACTCTTTAATTACTCTGATGTCAGCACCTTGATCAAGGAGGTGCGTAGCAAAACTGTGTCGCAATACGTGGGGACTTTTCTGCGTGACCTCGCTGGCCCGCTGCAGGTAGTCTTTCACAATGCGCTGCACGGCCCGTGGGTACAACCGCTGTCCACTGGCCGCAATAAAGACAGCCTTTCGGGCATCGGCGTTGGTTCGTTTTCCATAAAGTTGCGGCTTGGTATCAAGATGGTTTTGCAGCGCTTTTGCCGCTTGCTGCCCAAATGGCACAATACGTTGCTTGGCGCCCTTGCCCAACACCTTAATTTGATTGAGTTTAAAATTGATATCCTCTTCGTTCAGGTTAACCAGTTCGCTCAAACGAATACCCGTGCCATAAAGCAGCTCTAAAATAGCCCTGTTTTGTGCCGATTCAGCAGAGTCGCCTTTGGCCATCTCCATCATTCTGTTGAGATCTTCGGCAGTGGCAGTTTTTGGCAGCAACTGATCGGTCTTGGGAACCACCAGTAAATGAGCCGGATTTTGTTCAACAATACCACGTTTAAAACAGTACTTAAAAAAAGAACGAACGGAAGCTACTTTTCTTGCAATGGTACTTTTGGCCAGACCGCGTTCTGAGAGCTCTCCCAGCCACAAACGGATAGTCAGTCGTTCGATACCGGTAACATCCAGTTCATTCTTATCAACATGAAATTGTTTGCTGCAAAAATTGAGGAACTGGCTTAAGTCATTTTGATACGAAGATATGGTATGCTCTGAGGCATTTCGCTCAATCTTTAAATAGCGCAGATATTTGTCAATCGCTTTCTTCATCTATCTGCAATATGGATACTTTGGAGGTAAAAATAAACAGCAACTTATGGCCTGTATCAGCCACGGCCAGACCATCAAAGCTCCCGGTTTTTCCACTGTGCTGATTCCTCATTGAAGTAATCCAAGAGTGTTTGCACCCCAAGCAGTTGAAACCAACCTACTCCCAGGGGATGTAAAAGTCCGTAACGATGTTTCCAACTGAACCAGCGATCAACGGTGAAACGCTGTGCATACATCAACAGAATGGCAGTCAAGGCCAACAGCATCAGTTTTGAAGATCCCCATATAACAAAAAAGGGCAGACTTAGGATGGGGATCACAAAAGTGATGAGGTGCAGCAGCCCCATCCCGATAAAAAAAGCGGGGCGATGCCCGAAGCCGGCAAAAAAATTCTTACGAAACCCCTCCCAGAGCTCACGCCCTGATTCGTACATGCGGCAGCTTATGGCGCCTTTACCGTGGTACATCTTCATGCGAAAGCCGCCCCATTTGATATTTTTTGCCAGGGCTACATCTTCGACCACCTGCTGCTTTACAGATTGATGTCCGCCAATAGCCTCGTACGCCTTTCGTTTAAAAGCCATAAACTGTCCGTTGGCTGCGGCAAATAAGGGACTCACATTACCTCTTAAAAATGAGGGGACCCATTTGGGAGCCTTCCAAACATATCGCGTGGGCAGCAGCGTAAGCAGCGCAAAATAGACGAGTGGAATCACCGCCTTTTCCCAGAACGATCCAAATTTCTGCATGGGCCACAGGCTGATAAAATCGACCACATCGCTGCCCATCGTGCGCACGGTTTTGGCAGCGGCTTCCGGTTCCAGCCAGGTGTCGGCGTCGATAAAAATGAGAATTTCTCCCTCAGCGTATTCCGAAAGCTGTTGACAGGCCCATGATTTGCCCAACCAGTCATCCGGTTTCGGTTTTCCGCTGATGACTGTCAATATATTGGGGTGACGTTCTTCGAGTGCATCCAGAAGTTCAGAAGTGCCATCGGTGGAGCCGTCATCAAGTACCAAAACCCGGTGATTGGGATATTGTTGGTCCACAGCGGAACGTACACACCGTTCAATAGAGTTTGCTTCATTGCGGGCTGGAATGCAGATGCTCACCGGCGGGGCCTGCTCGTCAAAATAGTTGCGGGGCGTGGGCGGCAGGGGCGAAAAATCCTTTTTATTCAGATACAAAATGCCACCGGTCACCAGCAGATATCCCAGTGCTATGTAGAGTAAAATAGTCATCACTAAAAGGTAGCGGAGTAAGTGAAAAGTTCAAACAGCAACTCAAGGTTGCGGCTCATCGTTCAAACTATTTAATTGGCCCATTATGAATATCATATCCGATGTTAGAAAAGATGTCCGTAGTCCATCGCAGCGAAGCGGCGGCTATGAATGGTGGTACTTCGATGGTATTTCCTCGGATGATCGATTTAGTTTTGTCGTCATTTTATACGAGGGCAATCCTTTTTCAACAAGATATAATGGTGCGCAGCTGGCGGATGAAAACCCTTCTCCCGCCGACTACCCGGCGATAAGTATCTCAATTTACGAGCACGGCCGGCCCACCTACTACAGCTTCACCGAATTTGATCCCAAAGATTGTCACTTTGATGAAGAAAAGCCGCTGGTGGGGGTAGGAGATCATACTATGGAGGGAGTGTTAAGTGACGGGAAGCTGCAATATCAACTAATGCTGAGCGAACAGTTGCCCAATGGGGATAGGTTGGAGGGGGATATTATATTTCAGAGTGTCAGGCAGGAGCTTAAGCTGACTGGATCCCAATCCCAAAAAGGACACACCTGGAATTTGGTGCAGCCGCGGGCAGAAATCGAAGCTGATTTGACGTTAGAAATCAACGGGGAGGAGCGAAAGATTCAGTTTGATGGATTTGGGTATCACGATCACAATACCGGCCAGGAGCCCATGCGCAATGAGTTTGACGATTGGTACTGGGGACGCTTTCATTTTGATTCGGCAACGCTGGTGTATTACGTGATGAATCGAAAGAATGAGCAGCAACACCGGGCGTGGCTTTTTGATAATGGGGATTTTTCTGTACGGCAACAGTTTGATGATATCTCTCTTGCCGACAAGGGGTTGACGCTCTTTGGACTGAATACAGCCCATAAATTAGGATTCCGATCTGCCGATACGGAAATTCAAATTCAGCAGTCAAAACTGCTCGATAATGGACCGTTTTATCAGCGTTATAAAAGTGATGGCTTTTTAAGTTGGTCTAACGGCAAACAGGTAGAACGGGCAACGGGAATCACCGAATATATAAAACCGTCCCGAGTTTATGCTCGATTGTTTTGGCCGTTTGTTAATATGCGGATTTGGTATAAAACAGAAGGCCCGCACTGGGTACAGCGGTCGCAGCAACTTTACCGGTGGACGTGGTGATTATTTTCCAAAAAAATTGTGAGAGAGTTATACTCCCGAACAAAACCCTTTAATAGCGCAAGCGTCCGCTTGTGTTATTTTTTTAAGGTGTTATGGTTGAATCAATTTATTTTGGTGTCCCTTTTGTCTTGACACAAAAGGGACGAAAAAGTCAAGACTTTGGATTCTGAAGGCACTACGTTCGGCGGGTTGGATAATTCTGATGGTCCATAACGTTTGAAAGCAAATTCTAAAATTTGAACCAGTACAGAATTATCCTTTTCACCCGCTTTTACTTCGTTCAGAATCCAAGGCCGATATTTTAATCCGTGAGATTAACAGATAAGATCTCCCTTTGAAGGGAGTGCCGCCGGAGGCGGGGAGGGATGTAAATTGGTTATTTTATTTACCCGAT
>JBNJFP010000006.1:85777-96324 GCA_051746985.1 Bacteroidota bacterium | reverse complement strand
GATATTTTAATCCGTGAGATTAACAGATAAGATCTCCCTTTGAAGGGAGTGCCGCCGGAGGCGGGGAGGGATGTAAATTGGTTATTTTATTTACCCGATGAATAGAATGTTCCTATTTCGTACCGTAGCTCCGCTTCGGCACGTAGATGCTGTGGGTTGAAGAGTTTGCACTCCAATACCATAGTTTGCTAATAAATATATCCATCCGACTGTAACATAAGCATTCGGATGGGAGGTGATACAGCTACAAGCCCTCTGGGTTTTGCAAAAATAAAGTCCAACTGCGAGGCGGACTTCATTTGTATGGTGGGAAAACTCCAAGGGTTTGGTAAAAATCATAAAAACCGTTCAAATTCGCTGTCGTCAAAGCCGGCTGTTTTTCGTAGTTCAACAAGCATGTTATCCAAGCCGGTTTCGAATTGAGCTGTTTTTTCTTCTCTGGGCAAAGCATCATCCAGCCGAACCGGACGGCCTACATGCAGGTGCAGCTCCGGTTTATCATAACGAATGGTGTGCATATAAATGCCGATGGGGACAAAATCAACGTCGCCCAACTTATCATGAAGCCAGGCAAGTCCACCCTCAAAATTCATATTGGATCCGGCAGGTGTGATCATTCCCTCGGGATAGATAAAAAGGCTGGCGTTATCGCGTTCGAATGATTTTACGGCGTAACGCAGAGAGCTGATAGCACTGCGCGGGTCATCCCGGTTGATGGAGAAGGCTCCGATTCTTTTAAAAAGTGAATAGGTTTTCATCTGCTTGTCTTCCATGATGGCCCGGGCTTGCTGCTGAAAGCGATACTCGTTGAGCATCAACGGAATCAGTCCATCCCACCAGGAGTGATGGTTCAAGAAATACACCGTTTTGCAGTGAGAGCAGGGAGAATATTCCTGCTTAAGCCATACCTTTTTGAATCTCCATTTAAAAAGGAGCTTGGTGTAAGTCCGGAATATCCTGATAAAAATGGGGGACTCTTTGGCGGGGATAAAATCCACAGCTAAATTATTTGTTGAGTGTAACTGACCTGAATATCTTTAGGCTTAACAAGAGTTTCCAGTAATAAATTGCGATTATCTTATGGATCGAAAGGTGTTGGAGTCTTATGCCGAGCGTTATACCACGGACGATTCTGAGGTGGTGAAAGAACTTATTACCGCTTCGGATGAGGATTTGCAGCATATCGACATGTTAAGCGGTCAGTTGGTGGGGCGTCTGCTGGCGATGCTGATTAAAATATCGGGTGCCAGGCGTGTGCTTGAAGTAGGTACGTTTACCGGTTATTCGGCGCTGACGATGGCCGAAGCACTGCCCGAAGATGGTGAGTTGTTTACCTGTGAATATAACAAACGCTATGAGAATATTGCGCGGACGTTCTTTAGTAAAAGTGAGTCCGGTTCAAAAATTACGCTGCTTATGGGAAAGGCTTTGGAGACCATTCCCAAAATTCCGGGCACCTTCGATTTTGTTTTTTTGGATGCCGATAAGATCAACTATCCGAAGTATTATGAAATGATTTTGCCGCGCGTGCAGCAGGGCGGTATTATGGTGATCGATAATGTATTGTGGGGCGGAGAGGTGTTGGATCCCCAAACAGAGAAGGCCGAAGCCATTGATAAGATGAGCAAGATAGTTCGGGATGATGAGGCCGTAGAGCAGGTAATGCTTCCGGTACGTGATGGGGTTACTATTATCCGTAAAAAATAAAAAAGCCTGAATCTGAGTAGTTCAGATCCAGGCTTAAAATCAGTAATGAGCGTTGAAGTAATTATTCAACAATTTCAACAAGCTCAATATCGAATGTTAGGTCTTTGCCAGCCAACGGATGGTTAGCATCGAGCTTAACAAATTCATCTTCGACAGCAGTAATTTGGACGGGAATAGCTTGTCCGTTTTCTTGCTGTTGCATCTGAAGCTGCATGCCAACCTGTGGGTCGATATTGTCGGGCAGGTCAGACTTTGCTACTTCAAGCTCCAGGTCTTCGCGTCGCTGACCATAGGCGTCACCGGATTCGATATCTACGGTAGTTTCGTCGCCTTCTTCCAAGCCAATGACCGCTTTTTCAAAGCCAGGGATAAGTTGTCCTTCTCCCAGTGTAAATTCAAGAGGCTCTCGGCCTTCGGAACTGTCAAATTCAGTTCCATCTTCAGTTAATGTTCCTGTGTAGTGCACTTTTACGGTGTCACCGTCTTTAACTTTTGACAAAATACTTTTTGGTTTGTTTCCAATTGTCGTTAATGGCTCAAATATAAGGTTTTTTGTGGAGAATAAAGACCGCTAAATTTATTGAAATTGTTTGGTGGTAAGGTGGGATTTGTCGAAGGTACTGTCGTTGAGAATTGTAAAATCAATACGGCCGAGTACAAGTCCTTCTTCGGTAATTACGTTGACTCTCCACTTTCCTTCGGCGACGTTTGTTTTGTATGTAGATCCCCTGAAACCCCCTCTGCGCCCTCCAATAACATCATAATTTATTTCATCGGTGGTATGCCACTGTTTGTTTGTGGGTGAAAACTGTTGCCATTGATGTTGTACTGATTTTCGTAAATCAGTAGGAGCAAAAATGGAGGTGTAAATATATACCGTATCCTCAGGTGCATAACTAAAGGTGTGATCATAGGTTTCCCAAAAGGTAAACAGGTTTGCCTGTTCGTAAGAAACCTGGAATGTATCATCCTGCTTTTCCACATTATAGGCAACAATTCCATTTTGAAGTGAAAGGGGAACGGGAGGAATGAGATTGAAATAATAGAAAATATTGATGATGACATACATTGTAATGATGATGCCTCCCATCTTGAACCAGGAGATGTCATTCCGGGTAGAAGGACTTTTGCCATAGATGTAACTGATAAAAAGCAGCGAAAAGCCGAGGCTTGCCAGCCCTGATATAATAAATAGCAGGGTATTCATCACCCCAAATAAAACGGGCGTAAAGAAGGTGAAAAAGGTGAAGGAGACAAAGAAATAGGCACTAAACTGCAGGTATTTATTGGATATGCGATTGCGAAGCAGCTCGTTTGAAAGTAGTATCACGACCAAGATGACGAAAAAAACCATCGTTCGGGTGAAGGTCACGCTCTGGAAAAAGAAGATGACGTATGCGCTGGACAATCCTCCTAAAAAGAATTGTATGGCCAGGGGGGCATATTGCTGATAAGGTTCCAGAAAGGTGCCTTGCCATCGTCCGTCATCAGCTAAATTATGGATATACAGGCAGGCCGTAAGGGAGATGAGATACACAAATAAAATGGTGTTACTGTACCAGCCGTCGATACGTCCAAGCGTAAGACTGTCCCAGATAAATCCCCCAACAAAAAATATGACCGGGGCGTATCTTTTATTCTTGATAAAAAATCGTTTAGCCTTTGTTCCCATCCGTGAAAATTACTCTTTAAAAAATGAAGCTAAAAATATACGATTATGATCAATCTTTCAGAATCGTATATTAAGAATTGTTATTATATATGCTTCGTCAATTTCAACGACTTAAGGTGGACAACCGATGAAAGAAATTATCAATAATTTACGGACGGTGGCGATTATTGGCTGCTCGGCTAATAAATTTCGGACGAGCTACCATATTGCAAACTATTTGAAAGAAAATGGCGTCCGAATTTTTCCTATAAATCCCAATTATGAGGAAGTTCTGGGCGTTAAGTGTATTCCCCGTATTGATGATCTGCCAAGCAATATAACCATTGATTTGGTGGATATTTTCAGGGATTCGAAATATACCGCCGATATGGTACGCGAAGTGATTGCCTGGTCGGAAAAAACGGGCCAAAAGCCGGTAATATGGACGCAGCTTAATGTCTCTTCGGATGAAGCAAAATCCTTAGCCGAAGAATCTGGGTTTACCTATATCGAAAATGAGTGTATTATGGTGCAACACGAAAGGCTTACCGGTTAACCGTCGGCATCAATCTCGTCCATCATTTCCTTTCGATCCTGATGATACTCCTTGAGTTTTTTTGCCAGCAGGCGTTCTATAGCTAACTCGTCTTCAGGGGGGATGAAGGTGGTGAAATCCGTGAGTTTGTCATCCAGCGTATAATATTCAATTAACAGCACATTCTCGGAATCCCAGCGATACGCTACCACCTTTTTCCAGGAGACGCATTGGTCCAGAATCAGGATACCCTTTTCTCGAAATTCGGGAACGACTTTGACTGTGAGTCCCCAAAATCCGAAGCCCAACAGGGAGAGCCCCGACGTAATACCGATCCCTGTATAGGGACCAAAGTGTAGGATGCCCGTGCGGTAGAGGCCGAAAACGATGATCAGAATAGCAATAATATTGGGTGCGGCATCGGTCCAAAAAGAGCGATAAACGTATTCAATTTCACTTATCCGTTGTTTTAAGGATACCATTTTCAGGGCGAATCCCACGAAGAATCCCGCCACAAGGCAGTACAAAAACATGGTGAAATGGGCGGCAATATCCTGCGAAATAAGCTCCATCCATTGTCCAATTGAAAGGATTGTAAGGATAAGCATGGCACCGATAAATCCATTGATAACCCGCTGTTGATTTAAGTGCTGTAGCCGTAAGATTCGGCGATATCCCATCCAGCAAGACAGTACAAATGCCAGACTTAATAACCCAATTACCAGAAACATATTAATGGCTGTTATTTTTGTTGATATGGTTGGAATCCATGATGCGAAGCCCTTACCTTTGAACGTAATATAATAAAAGAAGATTATGCAAAGCGATATTATACCTACCGGAATTGAAGTCTCCAACAGTGATCAGATTTTGGAAATTGAGTGGTCTGACGGACACCATTCGGAGTATTCGCTGTTTGGATTGCGGAAAAATTGTCCCTGCGTAATGTGTCGCGGGGGACATGGAAATATGAACACCTTTGATCGGTCGCTGTTTTTTGTAGATCCGCCTCAGCATTTCGAGATTGAGAATATTAAGCAGATCGGCAATCACGCGATTAAGATTTTCTGGAACGACGGCCACAACAACGGCATGTACCAATGGGGAACGCTGCGCGATATGTGTCCATGTGAGGAGTGCTATCCCGAGCAGGAGTGATAGATTTCAAAGTATTACTATCTCTAATGCTTATATGGATGAAGTCCACCTTAGAAGTGAACTTCCTCTTTGTATTAGGGGCGATTAGGTATCGGGGGTCCGGGGCGAATCGCGGGAAAGCCTATTCTTTTTTTACTAACGTTTGAGAGCTATAACTGAATTTTGGATTTGGCAAAGTACAAAATCTACGATTCCCCCGGGACTTTTTTCATTCGTTTTTTGGTCACAAAAAATGAATGACACATCATATATCCTTTGGGGAAATTGTGAGTAATAAAAATTAAACTTTGTCTATTAGTAAGAACTTAAACCACCAGTTGGATCAGATGAAATCGCTCACTTGTGGAATTGATCTTTTACAGACTTGACTCCATCCGAATGTTTGTCTTGCAGTCGGATGGATGATCGGATGAGGTTCGTTTCAACTGAATCGTTCCGCAGCAGAGCAACGGAATGAGAGTGGAAATGGACGAGATGTAGTCTGCCTTGCAGATGGAGTTCATCTTTAGAATGTGCCTACAATTCTGACAATAGTTTGCTGAGATCAATTTCCGTTTGCCAAATCGTGGCATCGGAGCTGAATACCGAGTAGGGTGCAGGGGTCATATGCTTGGGGCGCGGTTCGAAATTATCCAGCAAGCCGGTAGGCAGGCTGGTATCCACAAAGGTAAAATTCAGTGTTGGTGGATCTGCTGACTCTTCGAAGCGGAGACTGAACTCCATCGGCTCCGAGAAATCATGAAAGTAGTATAGATATCTCCCCATCTTATCGTCCTCAAAAATAGACTTTCCCTCAATACCAATTTCGGAAAGGGCCGAAGATTGCCCCCAGTGCATTTGCATGGCAATTCCCTGTCTCGCATTCATCTCCACAGTGATATGGCGTTGTGAATCGGAACTGCTGTCGGCCACAATTTCAAAACTAGGTTGAGATATCTCTGCTGATTCGGCTGTTTTATACAGCACATCACCTCCAAAGGGCAATGAAATATCGGGGGGATTTCCCTCTTGGAAATCATCACTCAAAAATTGCCGAGTCCAGGAATCGGAGGCGGGGTCGCGGCTGACCCAATAGGCAGCTCCGGAATCCAGATCCTGCACGAAATTGATGCTGTTTTGCTTTTTTTGGCGTTCATTGAAGTCGGCATTGAATGAAGCCCCAATAAAGAAAATTAGCGAAAGACCTAAAAGCCCAGCGCTCCATCGGTATTTGTGACTGCTGATAATTTGCCAGATTAGCGACCAGACTAATCCGATGAGTAATCCGATTACAGTTATGCTTACAAATAATAGTTCGGTGGTCAACATCACTTGAACCAACCGAATGTAAGGCGAAATGATGAACAATCCCCAGAAGAATGCGACGGCCATAATAGAGGTGTTTTTCCACGAGTACGTTGTGAGCTCGTCTCCCAGAACAATCCACCCGACGAGTGCCATCAATGCCGGCCAGGTGAAAATATAGGCGGCCGTGGGCAGGTACCAGGCTGTGAGGAGGGAGAGCAGTATCCAAATGGTAAACGGTCCGCTAATGAGTTGGTGGGTGGTTAATTTCGTTTGAAGCCAGCTGTAGATCCCCGTAAAAAGTGCGGCGGCCAACAGGGAGAATGCCCAGAAATACCATGTGTGATTATAGACTTCCCCCTGAATAATCCATTGATATTGGGGATGAAGTGCTTTGATGCCTTGCCAGCCGATATAAGTGATGAAGCTGCCGATACCAACCACGAGCAGACATAGAAAAATGCTGAGCAGATAGCGCCCGAGGGTAATTTTTTGGGTTCGGAAGAGGTAGATCAGAAAAGTCACAAACAGCAGGCCGGTCACCACTGCGAGGGGCAATGACCACCCCGAGGGGTAATACAGCAATCCTCCGGTAAGGTTGTTGAAATAAACGAATTCAGTATCGCTTTGTTGATCAAAATCAGTGTTGCCGAAATGCCTGGCGCTGCCCAGCAGGTTTGAGCCGTGATGTTGCATGGAGGCCAACGAAAGGTTTTCGGGCGTATCCAGCATGGTGTGGTAATGCAGGAAATCTTCGGTGAAGGCGAAATTGAGTCCGTCAAGTCCAGCCCGTTTGGTGACAGAGAGATCGGTATCATTGGGGAGCAGGGTGTAAACGGTGTACATCAGCGAATTGGCAACGGGATAAGATACGGCGCGGGCTAAATGGGGAATGAGGTGTGCATTATTTGCGCTGGTTTCGAACATCATCGAAGGACCGCTGGAGCCACGCGATTCAAAGTTGAGCACCAGATCGATCTGCTGAAGCTCTTCAAAATCATCTGCAAAAAGTTCGGCGCCCAATAGTCCGCGTTCTTCTCCATCGGTAATTAGGATCCACACATTATGTTGCAGAGGCTGTTTTTGGGATTTTAGTGCTCGAATGGATTCCAAAATCGTTGCCACCCCCGAGGCATCATCGCCGGCGCCGTAGGTATTGGGCTTGGAATCATAATGGGCCATCAGCAGTATAGTTCGCTGAGAATTTTCACCTTCCATTTTGGCGATTATATTGTTGGTGTTGCCCACCAGTCCGCTGTCAAAGCTGGAGCCGATACCTATGCCGGACTGAATTTCGGGGGATAATCCCAAGTCGCGGAGTTCATCCAAAATATAGTTTCGGGCACTGTCATTAGCAGCAGTACCCAGCGGACGCGGCGTTTGAGAAATGGCCTTCACATGATTAAAGGCACGCTCAGCTGAAAATTCAGTCTGTGGACTTGATTCCGGTTTGGGTTCTGGCGGTTGAAGGAGGTAAAAGCTGAGCCATACCGCACATAGTAGCACGAAAGCTAAAGTCCCGCGATGCTTGAAGGTATCCATAGCAAAAAAATATAAGGGATGCTCACTACATCCCCGTTAATATAGGTTATTGCGGATTGGTGGCCCAGACGCTGGTTTCCGTGATGAATCCGCGATCGTGCAGCGAAAGCATATCACAGATCGTTTGGGCAATATCGTCGGCTACAAGTTTAGTAGGATTGAACTCGCGTTCGCCGCGACCCGCTTTGTCAAAGAATTCTGTCTGAACCTCGCTCGGATTAATTTGCATCACGCGAATATTATGGGGACGCAATTCCGATCGCCAGCATTCGGTCATGCCGCTGAGGGCGAACTTGCTGGCACAATAGGCCGTGCCGCCTTCAAAACCGCGCTTCCCGGCCGATGAAGAAACGTTGATAATATTGCCATAATCCTGCTCGATAAAGTGTTTTGCCGATTCGCGTCCCACCATCATCGCACCCACCGTATTGACCTGCAGTACGCTTTTTATGGCTTTTTCGGATAGATCCGTAAGCTTTGAAAACTGTCCATAGCCGGCATTATTAACCAGCACATTAAAGCCGCCAAGTTCGTCTTTGGTTGTTTCCACCATATTGATCACCTGATCTTCTTCGCGCACATCACATTGCACGGGAATAGCTCCGATTTCTTCGGCTGCGGATTCCAGCTTTTCTTTTCCTCGGGCCGCGATAACTGCTTCGCCGCCCGCCTCAATAATCATTTTTGCCGTTGCTTTGCCAATGCCTGAGCTCCCGCCCGTAACCAGTGCTTTAATGTCAGATAATTTCATAGTTGAATAATTTTTAAGATTAGATGCTGAAATTTTGATGTAATATTTACAGCGAATTGTCGAGAAACAAATTTAAGTTTCGAGATAAAGAATAACTGCTACTTAAAGTCTCCACGCTTAAAATTAAAGTGGTAATATAGAAGGAACTCAAAAAGTTAAAGGGCTGTAAAAAAATTTTTAAGCTTTTGTGTCATCCTGAATTTATTTCAGGATCTAAAAGATCAGACATATGAAAGATATTGTTCTGTTCATTAAATATCGTATTTGAGGGTAAAAAGAACGGCCTTTGAATTATGAGCGGAGTCTGAAGACGAATAGAATAATTTCATACCGGTGGTAAACATAATAGTTAGCAATATTAGAGAAGGACCATTGAAATTATTCCGTCTGATAGACGAAGCGCGTTCATAATTCTCAGCCTTGATTTTTTACGAGCCTTTTGGATCAAGCCAAAAGGCGGACCGTAACAATATATTTCTTAAAGAACTGATATTAGGAAATTAAGTCGCCAGAAAATTCTTTAATAAGCTTCCATGCTTTATCCACATGTCGTTGTTCTAAATTCGTATTTCCCAACACGATACGAAGGGTATATTTGCCGTTCAGTTTGGTATGAGTTATAAACAGTTTTCCACTTTCCTGAAGTTGATTGAGCAGCTTCTCATTAAGTTCATTCAGCTTTTTTTCATCGTCAATATAATCTGGGTGAAACCGAAAGCAGATGGTATTTAGCGGGACGGGAGCAAGCAGCTCAAAATGTTTGTGGTCTTTGATCTGTTTCTTTAAGTCCTGTCCGAATTGAATATGCTGACGAATTTTTTCCTGCAGTCCTTCGATCCCAAAACTGCGCAATACAAACCACAGTTTTAGTGCCCGAAAACGACGTCCCAGTGGGATGCCCCAATCGCGGTAGTTTTTTACCCGCTGATCTTCGGGTGTTTTAAGGTATTCCGGCATAATTTCGAACGTACGCACCAGCAGCGCCTCATCCTGCACGTAAAAAGCTGAGCAGTCAAAGTTGGTAAACATCCACTTGTGGGGATTAAAAACGAACGAATCTGCATGCTCAATCCCTTCGTTCATCCACCGCATGTCTGGCAACAGTAACGCCGTGCCGGCATAGGCGGCATCCACATGCAGAAAAATGTCATACCTGGTACAAATTTCTCCAATTTCCTTAAGTGGATCGATAGCTGTAGAGCCAGTGGTGCCAATTGTTGCGACCACGGCAGTGGGCTTGCAGCCGTTTTCGAGATCTCTACGAATAGCTTGTTCCAACGCCCTGGGATCCATGGCAAACTCATCATCCACGGGAATCTTACGTAAATTCTGGCGGCCAAATCCGGCGATTTTTACATCCTTTTCGATGGATGAATGGGTCTCTGATGAGCAATACACGGTATAGGTTTCGTCGCCGGGAAATCCCGATTCATTGATTTCAAAATCGGTACTTTGTTCGCGGGCCATCAACAAAGCGCAGAGGGTAGAAGTGGAGGCCGTGCTCTGGATGACGCCAGTAAAAGTATTGGGCAGCCCGATGGCTTTGCGCAGCCACTCCATTACCTGCTCTTCGAGTTCGGTGGCAGCGGGAGAAGTCAGCCAGCTCATGCACTGGGCGCCAAGAGTGGCCGTTAGCATTTCGGCCAGTACCGAGGGGTAGCTGGTATTGGCGGGAAAATAGCCCATAAAATTGGGACTCTGCCAGTGGGTCATTCCCGGCATGATCTTATTCTGAAAGTCTTCAAACTGTGCTTCAAAGGATTCGCCTTCCAAAGGGGCTTCATCGGGAAGTTGGGTTAGAATATCACCAGGTTGTACGTCTGGTTTTACGGGATAGGTTTCGACCTCTTCAAAATAGTCGGCTATCCAGTCGACGAGCTGATGGGCGTGTTTGCGGAATTCTTCGTTGTTCATTGGTT
>JBNJFP010000006.1:0-85677 GCA_051746985.1 Bacteroidota bacterium | reverse complement strand
AGTTTGTTTTGTAAGGATTTGGTTGTTCTCGGGTCTTACTTAAAAAGAAAAAAATCATGCAATTCAAAACCGGCCAATTTTATCATCTTTATAATCGGTCTAATAACAGAGAGTTACTGTTTAAGAATGAAGAAAACTATAGGTATTTCTTACGGAAGTTTAAAATTCGGTTTGAGGAGTATTTATCTGTTTACGCATACTGTTTGATGCCTACCCATTTTCACTTTTTAATTAGTGTTGACACAAAAGAAGTTAATGAGTTAAGAAAACAAATTGGTATCCAATTAAGTGCTTATACTAAGGCTATTAATAAAGCTTTTGACAGAAATGGGAGCCTTTTCCAGCGACATACCAAGGCAAAGTTGATTGATAATAGAGGTTATTTACTTACTCTAATCTCCTATATCCATCAAAACCCAATTCGATCGGGGTTAGTTGATCAACTAATTGACTGGCCGTATTCCAGTTATCGGGATTTAGCTAGATATCGTAATGGTACATTGGTAGATGATTCCTTGATTGATACCTATTTTTCTTCTGTGGAAGATTTTAGGGAATTTTCGGATCAAACTATTAAAGAAATTCCTGACAAATATTGGGAATAGAATAGAAGGAGCCCACCTCTGAGGTGGGCTCCTTCTATTCTTGGTATATTTTTATGAATCATGAATCATTTAGAACACTACAAAACCATCGAACCGACTGAGGCAAAAGAGCTGCAGCAAGAACTACGTCAGCAAATAAAATTGGAGCCATTGCCGGAAATTCCTCAATATGTAGCAGGTGCGGATATTTCTTTTGACATGGGATCAGATCTGCTGCATGCAGCGATTATTGTCCTTGAATTACCGGATTTACAACCCGTGGCTCGTTCGCTGGCCTCGGATAAAACCTCATTTCCCTATATCCCCGGATTATTGGCGTTTCGAGAGCTTCCGGTTTTGCTAAAAGCGTGGCAACAGATCCGGAATAAACCTGATGTGCTAATTCTTGACGGACACGGTATCGCACATCCCCGTCGGATGGGGATTGCTACGCATTTTGGAATTGAGGTCGATCATCCCACCATAGGTTGTGCTAAAAATATTTTGACAGGTACCCATGGTGAGCTGGGAATCCGGAAGGGGGAAACGGCAGATCTAATGGATGGAGATAAGAAAATCGGGATGGCGTTGCGAAGCCGCACAAATGTAAATCCCATTTATGTATCACCGGGATATAATTGTTCGCTTGAGGATGCTTATCACATTGTAATGCAGTCACTTACCAAATATAAGCTACCCAAAACCACGCGACTGGCGCACCAGTGGGCAAATAAATTGCGGAGAGGAGAGGTTAGAGAGGAATATGTAGAATTCTAAGGAAACCTAATTAATTGGGATGCTTTTTTAAAGAAAGCCCTGTGGGTTTAAATCATCCCTTTGACCAAAGAAAAACGATACGAGATGATTTGCGGAATATTCTTCTTTATAAAAACTATCAGCTTGACAATGTTTTCTTTAAGCTCATCAAGTTTTCCTTCGCGGATGTCGGATTTATCAATATATAAAATTGGCTGACTCATACAGACCTCTCTTGGTTTGATTGTCACCTTGCATAATGCATGAATTATTAAGACAATTATGTTCTTTAATATCATTCATTTAGATAACAGTAAAAATTGGGTTTAGAAAACAAATCATAACTAAAAAATAAAGCTATGAATAATTCAGGAAATGACACTAAAGAAGCTATTCGAGATAACATCAGGAAAATGACAAAGACTTTTAATAGTCAGGATGCAGCCGGAATGGCCTCAATTTTCATGGAAGATGCCCTTATGAAGTTTCCTGGTCAGGAGCCTTTAGAGGGACGTAAAGCCATCGAAATGGCAAATGATCAAATGATGAAGCAAGGGGTATCCAAACTTAGTTTGGAAACACAAGAGATAGAAGCATCTGGAGAGTTTGCTTATGAAGTCGGGAATTACGAACTATTTACTGGTGATGGCACTTCGATAGACTATGGTAACTATCTTACTGTATGGAAACGTAATGGCGATGAGTGGAAGATTCACAGAGATATTATCAGTAGCGCACGTTCGCCCGAAGGTTAATGGATTAGATGGAGTTCATCTTAAAAGTGGACTCCACCTTTACTGTTACAATTTACTTAGTACCGATTCCGCCGCATGATACCCACACATGCCGTGCACGCCGCCGCCGGGTGGGGTTGAGGACGAGGCGATATACATATTGGTTTTAGGGATATGGTACGGGTCAAACAATCCCGCCGGACGTGTAAACAGTTGCGTGATATCCGCACGTCCGCCGTTAATATCCCCGCCAATGTAATTGGGATTATAGGCCTGCATATCTCGCGAATGCATGACATGCTTGTCGATAATACAATCCCGGAATCCGGGAGCAAAGCGCTCAATCTGGCGGATTATTGGTTCTGTCATATCTTTAGTTGCCCCATTAGGTACGTGGCAATACGCCCAGCCGGTGTGCTGACCTTCTGGTGCTCGACTGTCATCCCACAAACTTTGTTGCGCTACCAGCACATATGGTTTGTTAGGATGTTGGCCGCTGGCCGACTGTTTTTCTGATGCCGCAATCTCTTCAAGCGTACCACCCAAGTGAACGGTACCCGCTTTTCGGCAGAGCTCCTCTTTCCACGGGATGGGTTCGCTTAGGGCAAAGTCGAGCTTAAAGACGCCCTGACCGTATTCATATTTTTGCAATTTATTGGCATACGATTGAGGGAGGTGCTTGCCGGCAATATTCAGAATTTGCTGAGGGGTATTGTTAAAGAGAATGGTTTGTGATTGGGGTAATTCATCAACAGTTGTAATTTCAACGCCCGTTTCTATTTCACCGCCGAGGGACTCAAAATATGTTGCCATGGCTTTGGTGATGGCATGCGATCCACCTTTGGGGTAGGGCCAGCCGACCGTGTGGGCAGCGGTGCCGAGCACCAATCCAATGGCGGCGGTAGCTATTTTATCGAACGGCATAATGCCGTGGGCCGCAATGCCGGCAAAAAGGGCGCGTGCTCTTTCGGTTTTATATCGTTTGGCAAATCCATTGGCCGATCGAAGTGCTTTAATACCAAACCGCGCCATCAAAATGGGATTGCTGGGAATAGGCGAAAAGGGCGCTAAGATATCGCTGACCAGTTCATCCCAATTATCAATAAAAGGGGTAATCCACCTGCGGTAGGTTCTGCCATCTTCGCCGAGGTGATCGACCGTTTTATCGAGGGAGCGAAACAGGGCGGTTACAGGTTTATTATCCAGCGGATGGGCAACGGGCACTTCGGGATGAATCCATTCGAGCCCGTATTCTTCGAGTGGCAGGCTGTTCAAAAAGGGGGAGGCTTTGGCCATGGGATGGATAGCCGAACAGATGTCATGATAAAAGCCCGGCTGGGTCAGTTCCAGCGTGCGTGTGCCTCCGCCAATAGTATCGGCTTTTTCAAATATTTTCACCGATAATCCTTTTTGGGCCAACCGGATTCCGGCAGCCAAGCCATTGGGACCTGATCCAATAATTAGTGCGTCGTAACTCATTGATACGTCTTCCATTATTATGTTGAATCCTAAAAACTAATCATATTTAACAATGAAAAATAATTAAAGCCAATTTTGTGAAATTCTAATCCCTATTCTTACATTCCGAACGAAATCTCACGGAGAGTAAAACCGGATATTGCAGCCTACCATTTTTTTAAGGATTTTAGGGCGATACGAGGTCGGCCACGATGGTCGTTATCAAAAGCAAAAGCTGTTAGTTTATGATAGTTCATCTGTTAAAACCGGAATTCGAGGAGCTGATTAAAGAGAAAGATTGGGTGGCTCTAAAGGACATTTTGAACGATGTTCCTGCCGTTGATGTAGCAGAGCTTCTCGAGGAGCTGGATGCCGAGATTGCGATCGTTATTTTTCGGCTGCTCAAAAAACAGAAAGCAGCCGATGTATTTACTTACCTGAGTTCGGGCAAAGGCGTGGAGCTGTTGAATATGTTTACCGCCCAGCAGCTAAGCGAGGTGATGTCGAACCTTGAGCCGGATGAACGCGTTTCGCTGATGGAAGAGCTGCCCGGACATCTTACCCAGCGGGTGATGAACTCGCTGAACATGGAAGATCGCAAGCAGTCGCAAAAGCTACTCGGATATCCCGAAGAAAGCGTAGGGCGTCTGATGACCCCACGCTATGTGAAGGTCAAAAAGGACTGGACCATTCAGCGGGCGATGGAACACATTCGTAAATTTGGTCACAGCGTTGAGACCGTTAATGTGATTTATGTGGTGGATCAAAATGAAAAGTTGATCGATGATCTGCGGTTGAATCAGCTTATTTTGGCCGATCCCGAAGCTAAAATTGATACGCTGATGGATGAAAGCTTCGAGGCACTGAGTGCTTTTGACGATCAGGAGGATGCGGTGAAGATGCTCAGTAAGTACGATCGCGTAGCGATGCCGGTGGTCGATTCCGATGGGATCCTTGTGGGAATTGTTACGGTTGATGATGTTATTGATGTGGCCGAGGAGGAAACCACCGAGGATATGCAGCTGATGGCCGGTATGAGCGCGCTGGATGATTACTATTCAGAGACATCTATTTTTCATATGGTTAAAAAGCGCGTAGGGTGGCTTGTTATGCTTTTTATGGGACAGATGCTCACGGTAACAACCATGGCCAATTATGAAGAAGCGCTGGCTGCGGCAGCGATGCTATCCTTTTTTATCCCTATGATTATTTCGAGTGGTGGTAACTCTGGGTCACAGGCTGCTACATTGATTATTCGCGCTATCTCAACCGATGATATTAAGCTTAGCGACTGGAGGATGGTACTAAAACGCGAATTGCTCTCCGGTGTATTATTGGGATCGTTTTTGGGCGTGCTGGGTTCTATTGTCATTGCCACCTGGATGGTTATGCGTGGTGACCCGTTATCTTACGGGTTAATTCTACAGGCGTTAACGGTAGGTACCAGCCTGATCGGGGTTGTTGTATTTGGAAACTTGAGTGGCTCGATGTTGCCGTTTGTGATGTCAAAATTTGGATTGGATCCGGCGGTAACGTCGGCACCTTTTGTGGCTACTTTAGTTGACGTGACGGGTATCATTATCTACTTTTCGGTTGCGCTACTACTTTTACAAGGAGTGATATTATAACATTTAAAAAATGGGTTTATGAAAGCATATTTAGATCTTGTCAGAAGCGTATTAGAAAATGGTGTAAAAAAAGAAAATCGTACCGGTACTGATACGATTTCAAATTTTTCAGAGTTTTATAAGGTTGATTTATCAGAGGGTTTTCCCCTGCTTACGACCAAGAAAGTATATTTTCGATCGGTGATTCTGGAGCTGCTCTGGTACCTGCGTGGCGAAGATCATATTCGGTGGCTACGGGATGAAAATGATTGTCACATTTGGGATGACTGGGCTGATGAGGATGGTCATGTTGGACCTATTTATCCAGTAATGTGGCGGCGGTTTCCCTATCACGAGGAAGAGGAAATTCATTTCGAGGGAGATGCTTCGCACATCTGTAAAACCGTATTGATCAAGAAGGAATTTGATCAGGTGCAGCGAGCCATAAAAATGCTCAAAGAAAATCCCAATAGCCGAAGAATTGTGGTGAGTGCCTGGCACCCGGGGCTGCTCGATCAGATGGCGCTGCCGCCTTGTCACGTGATGTATATTTTTAACGTTTCGGATGGTAAGTTGAACTGCCATTTAACGCAGCGTTCCGGGGATATCGCACTGGGAATCCCGTTTAACCTGGCCTGTTACTCGGCGCTTACGATGGCCATTGCCAACGAAGTGGGGCTCGAATATGGTAAATTTGCACACACTATTGTTGACGCCCATATCTATGAGAATCATGTGGATGGATTGAAAGAACAGCTAACCCGAGAACCACGTCCGCTGCCCAAGCTTGATATTGCCGACAAACCGGTGGATGAGCTCGAATTTGAGGACTTTGAGCTTAAAAATTACAATCCACACGACTCCATTAAATTCGAGGTGGCCGTATGACCTTGGCGGCCATCGTAGCCCACGATCCCAACTTGGTTATTGGCAAGGATGGGGATTTGCCGTGGCACTATTCCGAAGACCTCAAGTATTTCAAGCGTATCACCATGGGGAAGCCGCTTATCATGGGACGAGTAGTTTTTGAGGAGCTGGGAAAAAAGCCACTGCCCGGACGTGAGAATATCGTTCTAAGTCGGTCTCGTACTTACGATCACGTGCCAACGTTTTCTTCTTTTGGTGATGCATTGGAGCATGTTAAGGATGAAGAGCTTGTTTTTCTGATTGGTGGTGGCAAAATATATGAGCAATTTCTTAACCGTTGCGACAAACTATATGTGACGGAAATCCACGAAGAGTACGAAGGGGATACCTATTTTCCCGAGTACCGTGATGAAATTGGAACGACCTGGAAAGAGATTAAAAGAGATGATAGGGATGAGCTTTCCTTTATAGTTTACGAGCGCGTTACCACTTAGGCACTAAGCACACTTAGTTACACTCGTTCCGTAGCTCTGTTGCGGAATGCATCCACTGTAGCTAAAATCACAAATCAATATCTTTTAGATGAACAACATACGGTTTCACGACCGGCTCGGTAAGGGCAATAATATTTTTGGTATCAGCCGCCTTCGAAAACTCCACCGCGTTTTCCTTGTCCTCTAAAATCCAGATGCCTTCTTTTTCATACTGATAAGCCTCACTATAACTTTTGTCAAATGAGTAATAATAGCTCGCTGATTCCTCATCATAGGGTAATCCCCGTTGCTTAAGCACCTGCTGTGTTTTCGTGAGTACTTTTTTACGAATCTTTTTCGAGGGTTTTCGGGCCAGAAAGGTAGTCCGAAACAGTTTTCGGGATTGAAATCGCTTGCAGAGGTTCGCAAGAATGGGATCAGAGGAATGCTGCCAGTACTTGATGCTTTGAAAGACATCGTTATCGTCAAGCTGAAGATATTTCTGCATAACCTCGCTTTTGATCCCCTTTTTTGCACTAAAATTGTTCTCCAAAAAATACTGCAGTGCCGGAGAAGCGTGGTACAATTTTTTGCCGTCATTAATCAATTCACTGACCCGATTAAAAATATGTCGGACGAGTTTATCGGCGCTTAGCACTGTTTTATGCAGATACACCTGCATATACATCAAACGGCGCGCCAAAATATAGTTTTCGATCGCGTAAATGCCTTTCTTTTCGATCACAATATTTCCCTTAAGCACCCGCATTGTTTTGAGGATGCGTTCGATGCCCACCGAGCCCTCATAGACATTGGTAAAGACACTGTCGCGCTTCAGGTAATCGAGTCGGTCGATATCGAGCTGCGAAGAAATAAGCTGATTCAAAAACGGTTTTTTGGGATACTGATCCGTAAATATTTTAATAGCCAGATCAAGCTTTCCGTCTGTTTCCCGGTTAAGGTGACGCATCACTGCAAGCGTCATTTTTTCGTGATGGAAATCCTCAATAAGGTCGAACTCCAGGGTGTGCGACAGGGGACCGTGACCAACATCGTGCAGCAATACTGCAATAAGCGTGGCTTCATATTCAGCGGGACTAATGGTCGTATCTTTTTCGCGGAGATTGTTGAGCGTACGTTGAGCTAACTCCATGGCGCCCAGTGCATGTGAAAATCGAGAATGCTCGGCCGCCGGAAAAACTAAATAGCCCAATCCCATTTGTTTGATACGCCGTAACCGCTGCACGTAGGGATGATCAACAAGATCTAAAACCAGTCCCTTGGGAACCGTGATAAAGCCGTGAATAGGATCGTTAAATATTTTGTACTGCGTACTTTTATCCATGGTGCTAAGCCTGTTAAATTAAGGCTACAAAAGTAACGACTTCCCTTATCATTCAAAAAGGGAATCGGGGAGCATGAATTGTTCGCTGTTTTCTATCTCGGGGATGCGGGTTGGTCGCTGTTTGGACAGATCGAACCACACGCCATGGGCTTTTGCCACCGAAGCAAGCTGTTTGTCAGCACCGCTATAAATAGACTGAAAGCTGGTGATACTGGAATTGCCCAGCTTTTTAATGCCCGATCCAATGACAATATCAGTAGGGTATTCAACGGGACGAATAAATTCGATTTCAATATTGGCCAACACAAAGCTGTATCCATTTTTAAGTTGATCCGCCAGGGTTTGCACTTGCTGAATAAAATCAATGCGAGCCTCTTCGTAATAAGTGCTAAAGATAGCATTATTTACGTGGTTAAGGGGATCCAAATCCCGAAAGCGAATAGACAGGGTCGTCCAATGAGGAAATAGCGTCTTCTTGTATTCCGGTCGAATCATAAATAGAAAGATTGGTAATAATTTCAGCTGAAAAAAGATAAATCCAAAATAATCATCTTCGGCAATAATATCTCATTGATATTCCAAAATGGGTTTAGTGGTAGAGTTGTGAATTCTTATATTCGATAATCAGAAAAGAAATTTAAAAGTATATAAGGATATGTTTAACGAATCAGAAAAAGAGTTTTTAGAAGAATTATTAGTTACCCCAAGTCCTACGGGCTTTGAATCAGCTGGGCAGCAGGTATGGACCGAATATGTAGATGATTTTGCGGATGAAGTACAGGCGGACGCTTACGGGTCGGCCTGTGCCAAACTCAATACCAGTTTTGATGTGGCAACGGTGATGCTCGAAGCCCACTGTGATGAAATCGGGATGATCGTGCAACACATCACCGATGACGGTTATATCTATGTCAATAAATTGGGTGGCAGTGATTCCACCATTGCCCGCGCAAAGAGAGTTAATATTCACGCTCGAAATGGGATTGTATCAGGGGTGACCGGCAATACTGCCATCCATCTGCAGGACAAAAAAAACGGGGGAGGCGAGCAACCCAAGTGGAAAGATATTTATGTAGATATTGGAGTTTCCAGCCGCGAGGAAGCACTAAAGCTGGTGCAAGTTGGCGACCCCATTACCTATGCCGACGACTACGATTATTTGTCGGATGAGATTATCTCAGGTCGGGCTTTGGACAATCGCATTGGCGGATTTATGATTGCCCAGGTTCTCAAGCGGCTGAAAGAGCAGCGCGATAAACTAAACGTTAACGTTGTTGCACTGAATTCGGTGCAGGAAGAAGTGGGAGGATATGGCGCGCGTATGATGAGTTATCGCATAGATCCCGATGCAGCACTGGTTACAGACGTAACCCACGCCACTGACACGCCCGGCATCGATCATAAAGAGCATGGGTTGGTAAAACTTGCCCAAGGGCCATCCATTCAACATGGCGGGGCCAACCATCCCAGGATTGTAGAGTTTATTGAAGAGGTGGCTGAGAACAATGAGATCGAACTGCAGCACGAGGCTACCAGTGTGCGAACTGGCACCGACACGGATAGCATTTTTTATCAGAAATCAGGTATTCCCAGTGCGTTGATTTCTTTGCCCCTGCGTTACATGCATTCTCCGGTTGAAACGGCTTCCTTTAAAGATATTGAAGCGCTTATTAACCTGATGACCGAGTCGGTTTTAAGTATGGCGCCTGATCAAACGTTCCAGATATTGAAGTAAGTAGGGCTACAGATTGCAAAAAAATAACTCCCTAACAACTCTCATACCCATGAAAAAACAA
This sequence comes from Bacteroidota bacterium, assembly GCA_051746985.1. Lineage (GTDB taxonomy): Bacteria > Bacteroidota > Rhodothermia > Balneolales > Balneolaceae > Fodinibius. The sequence continues at coordinate 76,057 of JBNJFP010000006.1, read as the reverse complement.
ATACTGTTTATCTTTCTATCATCTTTGTTGATGGCGACTCCGCTGCAGGCCCAGGAGCAGTCGCCATCTACCGTTCAGGAAGCTTTTCTCCCCTATGAAACGGGAAACAGCACGATGTATCGCAGCGCCAGCGGAGAGCCGGGCGAAGCTTATTGGCAAAATTCGGCGGATTACACCATCGATGCGCACTTATATCCCGATGACCACAAAGTTGAGACAAGCATCACCATAGACTACACCAATAACAGTCCCGAAGATCTCAACTTTGTTTGGCTGCAGCTGGATCAGGATCTGTTTGAGGAGGATTCCTGGGGGTCAAAGCTTACGCCGTTGGGAGGAGGGCGTTTTGGTAATGAGACATTTGAAGGCGGTATTGAAATCGACAAAATCAGTATAACACACAATGGAGAAACCTATGAGCCCAAAAGCCATACGGTTGATACCAATTTGAAATTGAATCTCGAGGAGGCGCTGAAAGCGGAGGGCGGAGCCCTGCAAATAGATATCGATTATGAGTTTGTCATCCCTGAATATGGTTCGGATCGGCTGGGAAGACAAGACACCAGAAAGGGAGTGATATACCAGGTGGCCCAGTGGTATCCGCGAATGGCGGTATATGATGATGTTAAAGGATGGAATGTGATGCCATATCTTGGGGCTGGTGAGTTTTATATGGAGTACGGCACTTTTAATTATTCGATAACGGCACCAGCTGATCATATAGTGGTGGCTTCGGGTGAGCTTCAAAACCCCGGGGAAGTACTTACCAGCGAGCAGCAAGATCGGATGAAAGAAGCCAGAAATAGTGACAAGCGCGTCTATATCATCCGAAAAAATGAAGTGGGCAGCGAGGAATCACGTCCCACAAAAAAAGACAGGCTGACATGGGAATATAAAATGGAAAATACGCGCGATGTAGCCTGGGCAGCCTCTAAAGCCTTTGTCTGGGATGCTGCACGCATTAATCTGCCGGATGGCGATCAGTCGCTGGCGATGTCGGTGTATCCCAAAGAAGTTGCGGGCAATTCGGCGTGGGGACGCTCGACCGAATATGTGAAGGGCTCCGTTGAATTTTATTCCGAATATCTTTCACCATATCCATATGCCAATGCCATCAATGTGGCGGGCACGGTTGGGGGTATGGAATACCCGGGTATTGTTTTTTGCAGCTGGCGGGCCAAAGGAGATCGGCTGTGGGGCGTTACCGATCACGAGCTGGGCCACGAATGGTTCCCCATGATTGTTGGATCCAACGAGCGCGAACATGCCTGGATGGATGAGGGATTAACAACTTTTATCAATGAGTTGAGTACGAGAAATTTTAATGATGGCGAGTATCATAAGGCGCGAAATGGACGGGTTTTGAACGGGTGGCTGAGAAGTGATAACAGCGAGCCGATTATGACGGCTCCCGATCAAATTCAGGATGGTAATTTTGGCAATGTATCCTACAATAAACCGGCGCTTGGATTAAAGATATTGCGCGAATCAATTATTGGGGAAGAGCTCTTTGACGAAGCGATGAACGCTTATGTTGATCGCTGGTCGTACAAGCATCCCACACCTGAGGATTTCTTTAATACCATTGAAGATGTAACAGGACGCGAACTGGACTGGTTCTGGCGGGGGTGGTTCGAAAAGACATGGACGATGGATCAGGAGGTAGATGCGGTAGCGTATAACGATGAGGATCCGTCGAAGGGGTCTTTTATCCGTATAAAAAATAATGGCAAGTTGGTGATGCCGGTTAAGATGGAGATTACCCAGCAGAATGGGACAACTGAAGTTGTTGAACTGCCGGTTCATACCTGGCATCGCGGCGATGATTGGATTGTGCAGTACGAATCCACTTCAGCCATCGAGAAAGTTGTTATTGATCCTGAGAAGGAGTTCCCTGATGTGAACCCGAAAAACAATACCTGGGATGCGAACTCCGAGGATACCTCTCAAATAAAGAAATAGAAATCGATTTCAATGAGAAACTGTTTTAAACAAGAACAGGGTTTTGCTAACCTATAGCTTTTGAAATACGGTTTTGCAGTGCTTGCACCAGCGGCTGGTGAAGCTGCTCATCCGAAAACGGTTCTATTACTATATGCTTTAATCCTTGGTGATCTGCCTGACGAAATCGATCATAAAGTTCATGCGCCATCTGTGTAAAATTGCCATCATAATGGATGATTCGATGGCTTTTATGGGGAGGCGTGGTAGAGTGAAGCAGGTACAGCGTTTCATCCCAGAAGGAAGTACCGTGGAAATCAAGCCACATGACTTCGGCTTGGGGGGTGTAGTGGGAATATTTTGTGCCCGGACTTTTGGCCGCTGTTTTCTTTGAAGTGGCATTTTTTTGCTCAACACTTTTGTTGATCACCTTTGATATATCATCAGCACTAATAGCGCCGGGTCGATAAATGGTGTAGGGTTCCGAAGAAACATCCAGCACGGTCGATTCCAATCCGATGTCAGTAGAACCAGCATCTACAACGGGGAAGTCCTCCCCAAAATCTTCGGTAACGTGTTCGGCCTTCGTGGGGCTGGGCTTGCCCGATGAGTTGGCACTTGGAGCCACCAGCGGCCCGGACTGATCAATAAGCTGTTGAGCGATGGGATGCCTGGGCCAGCGAAGCGCTACGGTGTCAAGTCCGGCGGTAATAAGGTCGAGCACATCGGACTTTTTCTTAAAGATGAGCGTGAGCGGCCCCGGCCAAAAGGCGTCCATCAGCCTGCGGGCATCATCCGAAATTTCAGCAGCGAAACGTTCTACCTGCTTTTGGTTTGCAATATGGACGATAAGCGGATTATCCGACGGACGTCCCTTTGTGGCAAAAACTTTTTTTATGGCATCGGGATTGGTGGCGTCAGCGCCGAGCCCATACACCGTTTCGGTTGGGAATGCGACTATTTCTCCTGATTTTAAAAGTTCTACGTACCGATCAAGCAAAGCTAACCTCTTGCTTTTTTGGGGATACGGGGGCCAGTTCTTTTACAAATTCTGCGGCCGCTTCGAGGTCGGGAATTTCTTTAATAACAAATCGTACGCGGTCGTTTTTTTGGATGACTTCAAATCGTCCCTCGGCCTTTTTTTGCAGCATTTTCAACAAGTGCTGGAACCGGTCGCCATAAAACTCTTCTCCGAGACCAGAGTCATGTTTTGGACACTCCAGCCACATGCGATTCGAGCGAATGCGTACTTTGGTCATAAACAGCCGTGATGCATAAAGCTTGATAACAGAGGCTGTAATTAGGTTTTGGGTGGAATCGGGAATGGGGCCAAAGCGATCCTGAACCTCCTCTTTCCACTCCTTAATGGCCTCCAGTTTTTGGGCGCCCGATAGCTTTCGATAGAGGTTTAGTCGTTCAACGCTATCCGAGACATAGTCATTTTCTAATAGGGCAGGGAGGTCAAACTCTACCTGCGTTTCAGGGAGTTCAATCTCGGTTTCCACATCGCTAAAGACGTCGCTAAATTCCTCTTCTTTGAGCTCCTTAACGGCGTCGTTCAATATTTTTTGATACAGATCAAAACCGAGATCATTAATAAAGCCGCTTTGTTCGGCGCCCAGAATATCACCGGCGCCACGGATGTCAAGGTCGCGCATGGCAATGTTAAATCCGGATCCTAAATCTGAAAACTCCTCGAGCGCCAGCAGCCGTTTGCGGGCGTCATCGGTGAGCGATTTAATATCCTTGGTAATCAGGTAGCAAAACGCTTTCCGGTGCGATCGCCCCACACGTCCCCTCAGCTGGTGCAGCTCAGCCAACCCAAACATATCGGCGCGATTGATGATCATGGTATTGGCGTTGGAGATATCGATACCGTTTTCAACGATATTGGTGGAGACCAGCACATCGAATTTATGGTCATAAAAATCCTCAATAATTTTTTCCAGCTTTTTTGAGCTCATCTGTCCGTGAGCAAAACGCACGCGCACATTTGGCAGCAGTTCTCGCACCATATTGGCGATGGCTTCGATATTTTTAACCCGATTGTGGATGAAGAATACCTGTCCCCCGCGCGAAATCTCCTGGGTAATGGCATCCTGAATAAGTTCTTTGTCAAAGCTGTGAATTTCTGTTTCTACCGGCTGACGGTTGGGCGGAGGGGTGTTGATGATGCTTAGATCACGGGCTCCCATCAGCGAAAATTGCAGCGTTCGGGGGATGGGGGTAGCGGTTAGCGTAAGGACATCAATAGTAGCGCGATATTCTTTAAGTTTTTCCTTCGCTTTAACGCCGAAGCGCTGTTCTTCATCCACTACCAATAGCCCCAGGTCATCAAATTCTACATCTTTTGACGTAAGTCGATGGGTGCCGACGACAATATCCACTTTGCCCTCTTTTAGCTTTTTGAGGGTTTCTCGCTGTTCTTTGCGGGTGCGGAATCGCGAAAGCACATCTACGGTTACAGGAAAATCCTTCATTCGTTCGGCGAACGTTTTGTAGTGTTGGTCGGCCAGGATGGTCGTTGGAACCAGTACGGCAACCTGCTTGTGATCCATCACCGCTTTGAAGGCAGCCCGAACGGCTACTTCGGTTTTTCCGAATCCAACATCGCCGCAGACCAGTCGGTCCATCGGAGTGTCAGATTCCATATCATCTTTTACAGCCTCAATAGTATCGCGCTGATCAGGTGTTTCTTCAAACTCGAAGCGTGCTTCCATTTCGGTCTGCCACGAGGTATCGGGCGAAAAGTCAAAGGCTTCTTGTGATTTTCGCTTTGCATAAAGTTTGATCAGGTCGCGGGCTATATCTTTAACCTTCTTTTTGGTCTGCGCCTTTTTGCGGGCCCAACGACCCGACCCAAGTTTATCGATACGTGGCTGGGTACCTTCTTTGCCGGAATATTTTTGGATTTTGTGCAGACTGGTGATGTTAACGTAGAGTACCGAACTTTCTTTGTAGCGAAGCACCACCGATTCTTGCTCCACGCCCCGGACCTGAATTTTTTTGAAGCCCGCAAACTTCCCGATTCCGTAATCGACATGCACCACATAATCACCGATATTGAGGTCGCGCAATTCTTTTATGGAAATATTGCTGGTATGCCGCTTTCGGCGGACTTTGGGACGGTGATAGCGGTTGAAGATCTGGTGGTCGGTGTAAACGGCCAGTCCTTTTTTGTTGAGGATAAATCCCTCGTGGATTGTTTCAACAGAAAGGTGATAGCGCAGTTCTTTGGTTGGGTCGCCAAGTAATTCCTCAAAACGATCGCGCTGGCCCTCGTTATCACAAAGAATATAAGTATCAAAACTCTGCCGGCTCAGCGAATGAATATCTTCGCGCAATAATTTGATGCTGCCGTTAAAATCGGGCTGAGGACTGGCATCCAGTCGAAAACGCCAGTCTGCACTTTGACCTTCCGAAAACCCACCCAGGTGAATTAGTCGATGGTTAGAAAAAGATGTTCGTAAGTTTTGGGGGGATACATACAGCTCATCAGGGGTAGCAGTATCTTCTACACTACCAAGGGATTGAAATTTTTCCTCGGCTGATTCAAAACGGTTTTCGATATCCGATTCGATGAGCGGACGGTTGATGAGAACGAAGATCGCATCCTCATCAAAATAGGAGAGGACATTGAGCTTTTGCCCTTTGCTAAGGCTGGAGGCGTCGGGGACAAAACGGGCGACATCCAAAAAAGAAATCGAACGCTGTGAGTCGGGATCAAATTCACGGATTGAGTCCACTTCATCTCCAAAAAATTCCAGCCGGATGGGATATTCGCCCGAATACGGGAAGACATCCAGAATACCCCCGCGGTGGGCAAATTCTCCGGGCTGATTGACAAATTTTACAGGCTCGTATTCCTGATCTACCAGCTCTTCTTTTAGGCTGTCCATATCAACTGAGTCGCCCTTGGAGATGGTCAGCGAGGCATCGGTAAAAACTTTGGGGGCTACAATTTTTTCAAAGATGGCCGGACCCGAGGTTACCATCACGGCCTTTTTATTGGTGTTGATTTGCTCGAGAACCTCCGAGCGCTGAACGATGACAGAGCTGTCGGTAATCTGCTGATCGTCGTAGGGTTTGTGCCCTGTAGCGGGAAAAAAGCTGGCCTGATCTACGCCGAGGGCTTCAAGGTCGCCCTGTACAAATTGGGCTGATTCGGTATCACCGTGGATAACAACAATCTTGTCGTACTTTTCGGCCAGCTTAGCAATCAAAAAAGAGGGGGTGGATCCCACAAAATGGTTTAGCTGTATGGTGTTATGCTTTTTGACGTGGGATTGTAATTCGCCCCAGGGAATTTGAGCTGAAAATGTTTTTAGTGCAGACTGTAAAGCCATGAAAAGGTGTACGTTGAAAAAAATTTACCGCTTGAAAAATGGCTAACAAAATAACGATAAATTAGGTTCTTCGGGAATTATAGATTGATTAGGCTCAGGTAGGTTTTGGCATGGAATGCAGAATTATTCCGTTGCTTTTCGAAAGATAAACTGTTCAGAAATGAGGCTTAACATAAGCAGCAAAATGCCGGGTAGCAGAAAGCGGGCATAGAGGTCTTCTACATCCGTATAAACCACTTCTTCAATCTCTGTTTTTTCCAGTTCGTCAATTTCGTTATAAATCTCCTGGAGTCGTTCGGTATCCGTTGCCCGGAAATAAGCCCCACCGGTCATTTCGGCAATTTGAGTAAGCATGTCCTCATCAATATTGACTTCGATATTTTGGTAGCGATCCCCAAAAACCGGATCTCTTACTGGGTATGGTGCTGTACCCCGGGTACCTGCTCCAATGGTATATACTTTAACATCGTGAGAAAGGGCCAGATCTGCCGCAGTAACGGGATCAATTTCACCAGCGTTATTTTGTCCATCTGTTAGCAGAATAATAACCTTGCTTTCGGCATTGCTATCTTTAAGCCTGTTTACGGCCGTAGCCATGCCCATGCCAATGGCCGTACCGTCTTCGACTACGCCCATCTCCACGTCGGCCAGTAGATTTTTTAGCATATCATAATCGAGGGTAGGCGGTACCATGGTAAAACTTTGACGAGCAAAGAGTACCAGTCCAATTCGGTCTGACATTCGTTTACTGATAAAATCCTCAGCTACATTTTTAGCGGCTTCCAGTCGATTTGGTTTGAGATCCTCAGCCTTCATAGAGGTGGAAATATCGAGGGTCAACACAATGTCGATTCCCTCGGCATTACGCTCTACGGTTGTGTTTTTATATTGGGGACGAGCCAAGGCAATGACAATTAACGAAAAAGCTAAAATCTGCAGCAGCGGGGCAACCCAAACGCCATAGGAGCGCCAGTTGCCCGATAAATTTTTCAATCCCGAGGTGTTGGAAAACAGCAAGCTGGGGGTTTTTTTGTGGTAAAATTTCCACAGCTGATAGCCGATGATGGGAATCAGCAAAAGTAGCAGCCACAGCCATTCCGGATTAGCCCAACTCATATTTTTTCCCCTTCACTTTTAGGATGTTCTTCATAAAATTCTTTTCGTTGGGCTTCCATTTTTGCCTGATGTTTCCTGCGCATGTGGTCGATACGGGGACCGTCAACCTTACGCGCCCTTTTGAGAAAGTTATTTGCTTTTTGCAGGGCACGATCAGCCTGTTTTTGGGTAGGATTAAATTTGGCGAATTTCACCATGTCGGCCTCTTGCAGTACGGCACGGGTATCGGAAATTAAATCTTCATCTATAGCCCCATTTTTAAGCATAATCAACAGCTCGCGACTTGTCGATTCCAGTGCCGGGAGATTGTACAGCGATTCGTAATATTGCCGGATGGCATCGCCTAAATCGCTATAAAATTCTTTGTAATCCTCTTGTGTTTTCAGCTGCGCATTCTCGAGTTGTTTTATTGATTTCTTGTATTCCTTAAGCGGATTCACAAAGGGCGATGGAGTAAACTCCGGGCGCTCTTCCGGTTCCTTTTGCTCTTCAAGCCAGCGCTGATAGTGGCGGTAGCCATAATATCCTGCGGCGGCCAAAAGGAGCAGGACCAGCAGGTAAGGCCACCAGGTGCGGGCAAATTCAAAAATAGGTTTAAGGGGACGAAACGAATCCTCCTCTTCGCTAATGGTGCTGCTAAAAGCGATGGGGACCGGTTTGGTATAGAGGCTGGTGGTATCCTGGTTTAGAGCAATATGAACCGGTAATTTTGGGATCAGTGTGTCGGCGGTGCCAAAAAACTGCAGCTCGTAGTGGACGCTATCTTTGTATTCCGAAAGTTTAAATTGTTCTTTCGATCGAATCTCGAATGCAGGACCAAAGTGGCTGCTGTCGGGGTAACTGATATCGTCATATTCTCGATCTCGATCGAGGGTAATTGCAAAATCAAAGGTATCACCCACTTGAAGAGAATCAACAGCAACAAATTCGTTGAGCGTTTGACTTTGCCCATTCTGGGGCAGCGTTCCCATCCCCAAAAGAAGGCCAATGAAAAATGTGGTCACAAAATGTTTTTTTGCCACTGAGCTATTCAAGTATTTAGTGATAGAGATTTACAGTTGTCTTTTTGTCGGTAGCCAAATAACCGTCACCAAAAATAGAAAAAATCATAGCATTCAGAAAAATTGTAAATATTTTGAAAGTCCGGCAATATTTACTGTGCATTGATGTTCTGAAAATGGTATCTTTATAAGAACTATTTCTAATTCAATCGGTGCTATGCAAAAGGGTATTCTTTTAGGAGTGCTGTTCACCATTTTTTATGTGGGATGTACTTCAGAAGTTGAGATCAAGAATGCGAAATCGGAAATACAGGAGGTTACGGTCGAAAAAATTGATACCGTTCTTAAACCTACCTACGATCGTTTTGGTATTGCTATTGATAGTTTAGAGGTTGAAGATCACAGGATAGAACGCAACGAAAGCCTGTATGTTATACTCGATAAATTCGATTTTAGTGCCCAGGAAATTTATGGCATCACCCAGGAGGTCTCCGATCTGATTGATTTTAGATCCGTAAAGCCAGGCCAAAAATATCGAACGTATTTTTCGGCCGACAGCACCCGGGAGCTTTCCCAAATTGTGTTTCAGAAAAATCCCGTTGAATTTGTGGTCATGGATTGGCAGCAGGATTCGCTGCAGCTCTATGAGGCAGCGCGCCCGATGACGCGAAAGTTGGATGCCGCTGCGGGCACGATTGATAACTCATTATATCAAACGATTAGCGAACAAGGGGGGAGCCAGCTGTTGGCTAACAGGATGGCTACTATTTTTGCCTGGCAGATTAACTTTTTTGGATTGCGTTCCGGTGATTCTTTTAAGGTGCTTTATGATGAGCGATTTATTGGGGATGAATTTTATGGGGTTGATGAAATTAAAGCGGCAGAGTTTACTCATCGCGGTGAAACGTTTAAAGCATATAAATTTACCCATGAGGATGTGGATGGTTATTTTACCGATACGGGTGAAAGTGTTCAACGAGCATTGTTAAAAGCACCCTTTGAATATAGTCAGCGGGTAAGCTCCAATTTTTCGCAAAGCCGATACCATCCAACCCTAAAGAAAAATATGCCCCACCATGGGGTTGATTATGCCGCACCCCCGGGTACTCCGGTGCTTGCGGTAGGGGATGGAAGGGTAACGGAGGCTCGTTATCGAGGCGCTAATGGAAATATTGTCAAAATTACCCATAATTCTACCTACCGAACTGCTTATTTGCATCTCCGCGGATTTGCGCGCGGCATTCAGCGTGGGGCTAAGGTTGAACAGGGAGAGGTTATTGGCTATGTAGGCAGTACTGGACGGGCAACAGGCCCGCACCTGCATTATTCGTTGTACAAAAATGATCAGCCGGTAAACTCACGATCTATTGAGTTGCCTTCCTCAGAATCGGTGCCCGACAGCCTGATGGATATCTTCAGGGAAACGAGGGATGAGCTTGACAAGAAGCTGGAGGAAAAAATTGAATCGGATGCACGCGACGAAGAAAAAACGCCTGTATTTACCGAGCTTAACAATTAATAGCGATGCATACGCCGGCGGAAGAAGGTCATAAGTGGGCGTATATACGATTTGTTGGTTTCCAGCTCGATCATATCAATTTTCATCCTTAGAAAGCGATCCCGCAGTTTACTTTTGGCAACCGCTCGTTGTTTCTGATAATCAGCGCGCACCTTTTCGCTGGAGGTATCCACAAGAACTTCCTGCCCGGTTTCAGCATCTCTTAAGGGAATAAGTCCAAGATCGGGAAGCTCATCCTCAAGTTTATCATTAATGAAAATGTTTACCATGTCGTGTTTTCGATTGGTAATCTTTAGCTGGCGATCGTAATTATCATCCTGAAAATCGCTAGCCAAAATGACTATGGCCCGACGGTTTAACAGACGGTTGACGTATGAAAGGGCTTCGCTAATGTCGGTACCCTGGCCCTTGGGTTCGGTGGTCAATAGCTCGCGAATTAACCGAAGTACGTGCATTCGACCTTTTTTGGGAGGAATGACTTTTTCAATTTCATCGGTAAAGAGCACAAGTCCCACTTTGTCACCGTTTTTAATCGCACTGAAAGCCAAAACCGCACAAATTTCAATCGAAAGCTCCATCTTACTTTGTCCGCGGCTGCCAAATATGCCGCTGGGAGAAATATCCACACAAAGCATGAGGGTTTGTTCGCGTTCTTCCTCGAACTGTTTGATAAATGGGTCACCAGTTCGGGCTGTGACATTCCAGTCAATCTGCCGGATATCATCCCCATAATTATATTCGCGAACCTCCGAAAACTCCATGCCCCGACCTTTGAATGCTGATTGATATTCACCTCCAAAAAGGCTGTTTACCTTTCCTTTGGTGCGAATTTCAATCTTTCGAACTTTCTTAAGGATTTCTTTCGATATCATAACGTGGCTATTGACTTTTTGATGATGTCAAAGAATAGGGGAAATATCATTCTTTTAAAAAGAAGATACTCTCCTTCCATTTTGAGTAATTAATAAATAACAATTTAGTAACACTGTGGTAACGGTTTGGTTAGATGAAATTATTGTATTGCATATCCGTAAAAAAGCATATCAACATCGATATAGCAGGTCAGCCGATGATTATTGGAAGCGAATTTAGTAAAAAATTTCAGCTTGTGTTAAAAGAGATAGGTCGCCTTTCAGAAAATAAAACCGCTCGGCATATTCCTGTGCAGAAAATTAATCATGACATAAAATTCGACCGAACAGAGATCAAACATGTGCTCGAATACTTGGAGGAGTTACATTATATCAACATAGAGACTATTGGCGGTCCCTTTTTATATGGACATGTTACCATTACCGAGCAGGGATTGGACAAATATTTTGAGCTTTGCGATAACAGGTAAAGGGAAATATTTTGGCCGATTTGTGCTAAAATTTTTCATAAAAATTACCTACCTTTGGCACGGATTTCATTCCGCAGCATACTATTAACAAAAATTTTGTATTCATGATTATAGGTGTACCTAAAGAGATTAAAACGCACGAAAATCGCGTGGCATTATTGCCGGGCGGGGTAACAAAAATGAAACGCAACGGCCATGATGTTTTGATTGAAAAAGGAGCCGGTAAAGGCAGTGGCTTCCCTGATGAGAAGTATGTGGATGCCGGTGCTACCATCATTGAAGATGTTGATGAACTTTGGGCAAAGTCAGAAATGATAATGAAGGTAAAAGAGCCCATCGAGGTAGAATATGACCGGATGAGGGAAGGCCAAATTATTTTTACCTATTTCCACTTTGCGGCCAGTCGCGAGCTTACCGAAGCCGTCCAGCAGTCGAAAGCTGTTGCCATAGCCTACGAAACTGTTGAAAAAGAAGATGGTTCGCTACCGCTGTTGATTCCCATGAGTGAAGTTGCTGGACGAATGGCATCACAAGAGGGAGCTAAGTACCTCGAAAAGCCTGAAGGCGGACTCGGTATTCTTTTAGGTGGCATCCCCGGGGTGAAACCTGCAAACGTGTTGGTTATTGGCGGTGGTATTGTGGGCGTTAATGCTGCTAAGATTGCGGCGGGTATGGGCGCCAATACAACGATTATGGATATTAGTATGCCGCGTTTACGCTACTTGGATGATGTGATGCCTCGCAATGTTGATACCATGTTTTCTTCGGAAGCAAATATTCGAAAGTTGCTACCCCACGTTGATATGATCATTGGTGCGGTTTTGATTCCAGGGGCCAAAGCACCGAGTTTAATTACCCGGGATATGCTATCAGAAATGCAGAAAGGGTCTGTGCTGGTTGATGTGGCAATAGATCAGGGAGGATGTTTCGAAACGTCCAAACCCACTACACATGATAATCCAATTTATGAAGTGGACGATATTGTTCATTACTGCGTGGCTAATATGCCCGGCGCGGTTCCTCGTACTTCTACGCTTGGGTTGACGAACGTTACTTTGCCATATGCTGTAGATATTGCCAATAAAGGCTGGCAACAGGCCTTAAGTGACGATGCAGAGCTGCTTAAGGGACTAAATGTCGTTAACGGTGACATTGTCTATAAAGAAGTGGCTGAAGCCTTTGATATGAACTATACTCCCATTGAGAACGTACTATAAGCTTGTTTTTCAATAGTCGTAAAGCCGAATATCTTTTAAAAAGATATTCGGCTTTTTTATTTGGTACAGTTGTCTTACTATTCCGTGAAACATTTTGTGGAACATCTAAAATATTTCTTTAACTAAGATGTTATAATGTATTGGGATACAAACTACTATATATGTTGATATGTTGGTGAACAACTTGTTAATAACTAATTTTGTTTACCATAGGTCATCCCGTTATATTTTTAAATCATTACATTAAAAATTGTTGTTATAAATCGGTTACATGGGTAAGATAATTTCTATAGCTAACCAGAAGGGTGGGGTTGGCAAAACAACAACGGCTATTAACCTTGCTGCCAGCCTTGCTGCTATTGAGCATTCAACATTAATTATTGATATAGATCCGCAGAGCAACACTACCAGCGGATTGGGCATTGAGGCAAAAACAGTGTCACACTCGGTCTATGAAGTGATGGTTGGCGGGGTGGATGCTACAGATGCCATTCGTGAGACGGAGCTTCCCTTTCTGGAACTGATTCCATCGCACATAAACCTTGTTGGTGCCGAAATTGAGATGATCGATCGGAACGAGCGAGAGCGTATCCTGGAAAAAGCGATGGTGGGCCTCAAAGAACAGTATGATTTTATCATTATTGATTGTCCGCCTTCATTGGGCTTATTAACAATTAATGCCCTTACAGCTTCTGATTCGGTATTAATTCCCGTGCAGTGCGAATATTTTGCCCTTGAAGGGTTGGGGCAGCTGTTAAACACGATCAAGATTGTGCGACAGCATCTGAATACCGATTTAGAGATAGAAGGAGTCTTATTAACGATGTATGATACCCGGACACGCCTTTCGGATCAGGTAGCAGAAGAGGTACGCAAGTATTTTGACGACCGGGTATTTGAAACCATTATCAAACGAAATATACGTCTTGCTGAAGCACCCAGTTTTGGGAAACCGGCTCTTTTATATGAATCAACCAGTACAGGAGCCAAAAATTATTTGGCTTTGGCGCGTGAAATTATCCATCGAAATAAAAAGCTTTTTAAGGACAGTCCGGTTTTTGCGAGTAGTTAACAGGTGATGAGTTATGGCATCTAAAAAAGTTTTAGGTCGCGGTTTAGGAGCTTTCTTTCCCGAATATAATGAGGAAGGAGAACAATCAGAGAAAAAAAAGGATGGCGGATCTTCTGGGGACGATTCGCCCTATGTAGAGCCCAAGAAAAGGGTTAATATTGTACTGCATGTACCGGTTGAGAATATTCGTCCCAATCCCCATCAACCACGAAAGGAGTTTAATGAAGATCGGTTGCATGAACTCTCTGACTCTATTGACAAGCATGGATTGATTCAGCCCATTACAGTGCGATACATTGGGGAAAAAAGATTTGAACTCATTAGTGGTGAACGAAGATTGCGGGCTTCCAAGCTGGCGGGATTGGATGAGATACCCGCCTATATTCGGGAAGTGAACGATGAGGATATTATATCTTATGCCCTTATTGAGAATATTCAGCGTGAAGATCTCAATCCTATTGAAGTTGCCCTTGGCTACCAACGCCTTATTGAAGAGGCTGGTTATACCCAGGCCGAGGTGGCTGAGCGAGTGGGTAAAAACAGATCCACCATAACTAACATGCTGCGGCTGTTAACGTTGCCGGCTTTTATACAGGCGGGGCTGCGCGACCAAAAGATCTCAATGGGGCATGCTCGTGCGCTTATTTCTGTTGAAAATGAGGAGATTCAGGAGAAGATTTATAACGATATTATTGACAAAGGATATTCTGTTCGCAAGACGGAAAAAGTTATTCGGTCGTTGAATAAGAAGGATGATAAATCCGAATCGAAGAAACAAGAAAAGCAAAGCGCTTTTTTGAAGGAAATATCGAATCGATTGCGCAGCACGTTAAGCACAAAAGTGAATATTAAATCCAAAAAGAATGGTGGGGAAATACGTATCGAATATTATTCGGATGAGGAACTGGATCGCCTGCTCGAACTTTTCGATTCTATTTCTTAGCACGTTCATTTTTTTGAGTATCCCCTCAAAAGGTGCGTCTCAGCAATTGAATGCCACATATCCCGACCCAATGTATGGGCATTATGGCGCTCAGAAATCTAATTACAATTTTTTGGACAGTACCCAGAACGCTCAATCTCGGGAATTCCCAAAGCCGTCAAGCGTATTGTATAAATCGATGATTGTACCGGGCTGGGGACAGATTGTCAACAAGCAGGCCTGGAAGATTCCTATTGTGTATGGGGCTTTAGTTGGTCTTGGATATTATAGTGTGCATTTAACAAAGAAATATCATGATTATCGGGCAGCATATTACAATTTAAACCCTGAAAGTCCGGATGATATGCGGTTTGGGGCGACGCCGGATTACATCCCTGAAAGTGCTAATTTAGAGGAGGTTCGGGATCTTCGAAATCAGTTCAGGAATAATCGTGACTTGGTTTATGTTGGTATTGTATTGGCTTATGGACTAAATATTATTGATGCCTATGTGTTTGCCCACATGCGCTCATTTGATGTTTCTGAGGATTTGAGCATGCGTCCGAGTGTAAAACCGGCGGTTATGGCCCAGACGAGCACCCCGGGGGTAACATTGTCAATTGATCTAATTTCTAAATAATTGTTATGAGTGGTAATAATCAGAATAATAAACTAACGATACCCGATAATTTTGGTGACACTCACGAGAGTGATGTATGGAGCATTTTCAAAATTATGGGTGAATTTGTTGAAGGATACGACAAGCTGTTCAAAATTGGACCCTGCGTATCTATTTTTGGGTCGGCCCGGGTAAATGATGGTCAGCCCTATTATGATATGGCACGTGATACAGCCAAAATGGTCACCGAAAAGGGGTTTGGAATTATAACAGGGGGTGGACCCGGAATTATGGAAGCCGCAAATCGTGGTGCCCAGGAGGGGGGCGGAAAATCAGTTGGCCTTGGTATTACCTTACCCCACGAGCAAGGGGTAAATAGCTTCGTTGATCACGATTATATAATCAACTTTCATTACTTTTTTGCCCGTAAAGTGATGTTTGTAAAATATGCACAGGGTTTTATTGTTTTTCCCGGAGGTTTTGGTACACTGGATGAATTTTTCGAGGCACTAACATTGATACAAACAAAAAAGATCAATCCATTTCCCATTATACTCGTCGGCACTGATTATTGGAGTGGTTTGATAGACTGGATTACCGATACGATGCTATCAAATGGAACGATATCAGATACGGATGTTGATCTGTTTCACCTAACAGATGATAAAGAGGAGGCGGTAGAAGTTATTTGTGAATTTTATCAGAAGCATACACTTAGTCCCAACTTTTAGGATTAACTTTTCAAAAAAAATCCTATTTATTGAAACAAATTGACAGAATGCTGATTACATAATAGGGCAATGCAGGCTGCAAATCACGTTTTAAATTATAAAAGCAATAAATGGCGTAAGTTTGAGTTTTATTTTTAGATAAATTTTCAAATTTACTACATTTTGCGTATTCCAAATTTAACCAAACCCGAACGAATGATGAAGTTGTTTAAATCAAGTATATCAATACTTTTACTTGGCCTTTTTATGATGGGCTTAGGTAATACTGTAGAAGCTCAGGATCGCAAAGAGGCTGTTCAAACGTATAATAGTGCTCGTGAGCTGGTTCAATCCGGCGAATATGAACAAGCAATTGAGCAATTCAAGGCCGCTATTGAAATTGGTAATGAAATAGGCGAAGAAGGGCAAGACATCGTAGAGCGAGCCCAGCAACGGCTGCCAGAAGTCTATCGCCAGATGGCCATGGATGAGTATCGCACGTTTAAAGAAGATCAAACCATGGGTAATCTTGATGCTACCATCAATGCGTTCCAGAATGCAAAGGATGTAGCTGACGAGTACGATAACAGCGAGGTTGCTGATCAGGCTAACGGTGTTGTTAACCAGCTGATGTACAGCAAATCCATCCTGCAGTTTAAGCAACAAAGTTTTGATGATGCCATTGCAACGCTTGACAAAGTGATTGAACGCGATCCTAACTATGCCAAGGCATATTACCAGAAAGGTATTGTGCTCAAAAAGCAGGATGATGTCGATTTAAATGAGGTAATCGCTATGTTTGATGAAGCTATTGAAGTCGCACAGGAGAACAATGATAGCGATATTGTATCACGTGCCCAAGATGCTGCTAGTGATGAGCTAGTGTACCGAGGAGCCAATGCAACGGAAGACGATAATGTGGACCGCGCCATAGAATTGTTGAACAGAGCGCTCGAATACGATTCCAGTTCAGCCGATGCGCACTATCGTTTGGCAGAAGCCTTCAATAAAGCACAAGACTGGCAAGAGGCTATCGATCATTCTAACGAAGCACTTGGATATGAGTCTGGCGGAAGAAGTGATAAGGCCAAAATCTATTTTGAATTAGGAACGGCTTACCAAGGCTTGGGTCAAAAAGAAGATGCATGTAGTGCATTTGAAAATGCCGCTTATGGTGATTTCAAATCTCCTTCCGAACACCAGATGGAATACGAACTCGAGTGTGAGGGGTTTACTGGATAGCATCTATTTTGAAAGTACTATTGAAAGGCCTCCATTTTGGGAGGCCTTTTTTATTTTACCCAACTCGCTCTTTTAAGTAAGTTGCGCATTGACTATTTTCAGCATCTAATTTTCGCCTTCAAAACTTAATAAGTTATCCAACATAAAATGAGCTCAACCAATACCTCTCTCGATGAGCTGTGCGTAAATACAATCCGAACCCTTTCTATTGATGCGGTGCAAGCTGCCGAATCTGGGCATCCCGGCATGCCTATGGGTATGGCCGATGCCGCATACGTGCTGTGGACGAAATTTCTGAAGCATGACCCCGCCAATCCCGACTGGTATAATCGCGATCGATTTATCTTATCAGCCGGTCACGGTTCTATGTTACTTTACAGCTTGTTGCATTTAACTGGCTATGACCTTTCACTTGAGGAACTCAAAAATTTTCGTCAGTGGGATAGTCTTACCCCCGGACACCCCGAATATGGTTTAACACCTGGCGTAGAAACTACGACTGGTCCATTGGGACAGGGATTTGCAACGGGAGTGGGTATGGCGATGGCTGAGAATCATCTTGCAGCAAAGTTTAACGAACAGGATGCATCCATTACCGACCACTATACCTATGGAATCGTTAGTGATGGGGATTTAATGGAGGGCATTTCCCAAGAAGCAGCTTCGTTGGCCGGACACCTTAAACTTGGAAAAATCATTTATCTGTATGATGATAATGAGATCTCAATCGACGGGAGCACCGATTTAGCATTTACTGAAGATGTGGAGCAGCGTTTTGATGCTGCCGAATGGCATACGATTAAAGTTGACGGGCACAATAGAGAGGAGATTGAAGAAGCTATCAAAGAAGCCCAGGCTGAAACTGAGCGTCCCTCATTAATACTTTGTCGAACGCATATCGGATTTGGAAGTCCCAATAAGCAAGACAGTGCAGCCTCACACGGCGCGCCTCTGGGCGAAGAAGAGGTGCGAAAAACAAAGAAAAATTTGAATTGGGATTCCGAGGCAAAATTCCATATTCCCGATGAGGTGTTAACGCATTTCCGAACAGCGATTGAAGAAGGGGCCAGCCATTATCAGAAGTGGCAAGATTTATTTAATAACTACGAATCAGCTCATCCCCAGAAAGCAAGTGCATTTAAAAAAGCAATATCGAGAGAGCTTCCAGCTAATTTTGAGGATGTTTTACCTTCTTTTGAAGCGGATAAAAAGGGTATGGCTACGCGAAAATCATCCGGAAAAGTATTGCAAAATCTTACAGAAAATGTGCCGCATATGATCGGCGGGTCGGCTGACCTGACTGGAAGTAACAAAACATGGATTGATGACGGTGGTATATTTTCTGCATCGGACTACAGTGGACGAAATATTCATTTCGGAGTTCGTGAGCACGCCATGGGGGCAGCGTTAAATGGAATGGCTCTGCACGGTGGGGTAATTCCGTATGGCGGTACCTTTTTGATTTTCTCTGATTATTGTCGTCCGGCAATACGTATTGCAGCTTTATCACATATTCCGTCGATATTTGTATTTACCCATGATAGTATTGGGTTAGGAGAAGATGGACCTACACATCAGCCTATTGAGCACTTGGCTTCGCTGCGGGCTATGCCGAACACTTTGGTGTTGCGTCCCGCTGATGCTAACGAAGTGGCCTGGTGCTGGAAGGCCGCGCTGGATCATGACAACGGTCCGTCGCTGCTTGCACTCACGCGTCAGAATGTACCTACTTTTGAACGAAACGGATATAACAACGCACAGAATACTACCAAGGGCGCCTACATTTTGGCCGATTCTGAACAAGATCAGCCGGATGTTATTTTGATGGGTAGTGGTTCAGAGGTGTATCGCGCAATGGAAGCAAAGAAGAAGCTTGCAGCCCAAGATATTGACGCCCGTGTGGTAAGCATGCCATCGTGGGAGCTTTTCAGGAAACAAACTGAATCCTACCAACAAAAAGTGCTGCCCAAAGAGGTTACTGCTCGGGTATCAATTGAGGCCGCTGCTACATTTGGGTGGAGTGAATGGGTAGGAAGTGAAGGCGTTGCTCTTGGCGTTGATCGCTTTGGAGCTTCGGCACCATATCAGGAAATATTTGAAAACTTTGGTCTGACGGCCGATAGGTTGGTTGAGGAAGCACTCAAACTTATTAAATAAAATTCAGGCAATTTTTCGAACATTATAAAAAGCGGATCTCTTTTTTGAGGTCCGCTTTTTTATTTTTTTCCAAGGTGATGAACACAGGTAAAGGTGATATCATCAACAGGTGCTTCGCTGCCAATAAAATTTTCCAGGGATGATTGCACTTTGCTTATGATTGATTTTGCATGAAGTGAGCCATAAATGCTGAGGATTCCATCCAGCCGTTCGGCACCATACTCTTCGCCCCGATCGTTACGAGATTCGGTAAGCCCATCGGTATAAAAGAGGATGCTGTCACCGGCTTTGAATTGAAATGTCTTTTCCTGCAGATGCTGTTCTAAATTGTTGGAGGTTGTCATGCCCAGGGCATAGCCATCAGAACGAAGATCAAAAGTGGCATCGCGTTCTTTGTTGAATAAAATCGGGGCGTTGTGTCCCGCACGGGCAAATAAAAACTGGTCTTCTTCTTTCGGAAAATAGGCTGCACAGGCTGTCACAAAGGTTTTATCTTCAATATCTGATTTCACATAGTTATTCAGCTCAAGGAAAAGTTCCTTGGGAGAGGGATTACTCTTTTCAATAATCAGGTGGACCAGCGCCTGCATTCGTACCATATAAAGGGCCGCCGAAAGTCCTTTACCCGATACGTCGGCAATAATGATGTGGGTGCCACCCTCAGTTTCGATCACATCAACATAATCACCGCCTACTTCTTTGGCGGTGTTGGCAAAGGATGCGATTTCGAGTCTGTCGCGGTAATGTTCGGTATTGGGTAACAGGCTTAACTGAATTTCACGGGCAAGATCAATTTCACGTTTAACGTCGGATTTTTCTAATAACTCAACAAGCAAAAGCACGGCCATAGACAGAAAGGCAAAGGGGAGTAGGAAATCATAAAAGAAAACAAGGCCCGTAAATTGTAGAAAGCCAAACAGGTAGTGTGCTACAAATGAGACAATCGACAATCCAAAAACCAGCCGACGGGTGGGATTGAGCCGCTGCGTAAGAGCAGAAAATAACTTCATGATTTTTAGGTGTCCGGGGATGGTTTTGTCACCCGACTTTTCAATATCATCTCCTACAGCTTCGGCGTAGAGCTGTTTCAGGCGATCGGTATCTTTATAAAATTCTTTTCCCATCCGTTCCCGAGTCATTCCCGAAACGTACTCGCGGTAAAAAGATTTCGTATTTTGGAATGCAGATTGTGCTTCGTTTTTTAGGCCCATGAAAAAATATTATCGATTATTTACATGCAGTAGTTATTCGAAAACCACGCTAAAAAGTTTTACCTTTTACCGAATAATGTAAGAAGCATTTTATAAGAATTTTAACTTTCGAAGTATAAAATTTCGCATGTCTAAAAGTCTCCTTTTTTTACTTGATGGTATGGCCTTGGCGTACCGATCTCATTTTGCATTTATCAGCAGTAATTTAAAAAACTCAGAGGGTATTCCTACGGGACCTATTCTTGGGTTTGCGAATACGTTGGAGAAGTTGCTTGAGGAGCACAAGCCATCACATATTGCCGTTGCGTGGGATACAAAGGAGCCAACGTTCAGGCACGAAATGGATGAGGATTACAAAGCCAACCGTCCGCCGCAGCCCGAAGAGCTGACCATTGGCATTCCCCTTATCAAAGAAATGATCGAAGGCTACGGCATCAAAAATATTGAGCAGGATGGCTACGAGGCCGATGATATTATCGGCACCATAGCAGATCAGGCGAATGCCGAAGATGTAGATGTGTTCTTGGTGACGCCGGACAAGGACTTTATGCAGCTCGTGCACGACCATATCACCATGTATAAACCGGATAACCAAAACGGTGGATTCAACCTTATCGATCGGGAGGGAGTCAAAGATTACTTTGGGGTTTATCCCGAAAAAGTGGTGGATGTGCTGGCCATTTTGGGGGATAAATCAGATAACATTCCCGGCGTAAAAGGGATCGGAAAAAAAGGCGCTCCCAAGCTTATCAACAAATACGGATCGCTGGAGGCTGCCATTGAAGATGCACCCAATATGAGTTCCAAGCGACATCGTGAGGGTTTGCAGGAGTATTCCGAGGAGGCGCTGCATGCCAAGAAGATGGTAAAGATAAAGACCGACGTGCCCGAAACGGATGATTGGGAAGACCTTGACTGGGAAGGTGCTGACAACGAAGAACTGGGTGCTTTTTTTAAGCGAATGGAGTTCCGGACCCTGACTGAAAAATATTTAGGTGAGAAGATTACACGTTCTATTGATAAAAAATCCGATGACACCAATAGCAACCAGGGCGATCTGTTTATGGCGGATGATGGTGTGGAGGCCGAATCCCCATTAGAACGTTTTGATGAAGATATTGTCACTTATGAGCTGGTGGATACGCGGGAAGCTCTTGAGGAGGTGGCCAATACCATCGGCAAGAAAAACAAATTTTGCTTTGATACCGAAACCGACGGCGTTGATCCCATGAAGAATTCGCTGGTGGGAATTTCCCTTTCTGCAACGCCCGGGGTGGCCTACTATATCCCAATAAATGGAGAAAAAGGTGTTGATAAACAAGAGGCACTGGAAGTGTTGCGGCCGCTATTTACGGATCCCAATACGGTAAAGATAGCGCACAATTTTAAGTTCGATTACATGATGTTGTGCCGAGCGGGATTGCAGCTACAGGGTAAAGCGTTTGATACGATGATTGCCGCTTACCTCATTGATGCCGATCAGAAGCTGAAGATGGATACGTTGGCTGAAACATATCTTGATTATCAGCCTATCCCTATTACCGACTTAATTGGTAGTGGACGCAAACAGAAGTCGATGGATGAATTTGATCCTGAAGAAGTACGAGTTTATGCCTGCGAAGATGCGGATATCACGCTGCGTTTGTATGAGGTTCTCAGTGAAAAACTAAAAGATGATGAACTCACTGATATTGCCGAAACACTTGAATTTCCGCTGATGGAAGTGCTGGCGAAGATGGAAATGAACGGCATTCTGCTGGACAAGGAGATGTTGGACGAACTTTCGAGTGATTTGCGTGATGATCTGCTGGATTTGGAACAAACCATTTACGAAAAAGCAGGTACGGAATTTAATATCAATTCGCCCAAACAGCTTGGCGAAGTGATGTTTGACAAGATGGGATTGCCGGCTGGCAAAAAGACGAAAACGGGTCAGTATTCTACGGCAGAATCTGTGCTTAAAAAGCTGGCCAACGATTATGAAATGCCGGATTTAATCCTGGAGTATCGCGCCTTAAGTAAGCTTAAATCTACCTATGTAGATGCGCTGCCCAAGTTGATTAATGACGAAACGGGACGCATTCACACTGATTTTAATCAGCATATTGCAGCAACGGGGCGTCTTTCTTCGTCTAATCCCAACCTGCAGAATATTCCCATTCGCACTGAACGGGGACGCGAAATTCGTAAAGCTTTTGTGGCTGATGAAGGATTTCAGTTGTTATCAGCAGATTATTCCCAGGTTGAGCTTCGTGTAATTGCCTCCATGTCGGGCGATGAAAATATGATTGAGGCCTTTAACAACGATGAGGATATTCACTCGCGGACGGCCAAAGAAGTTTTTGATCTGGACTCGCTGGATGATGTCACTTCTGATCACCGCCGGAAGGCCAAAGAGGTTAATTTTGGAATTCCCTATGGCGTAAGTGCGTATGGGCTGGCCAGCAGGTTGGGCATCAGTAATGATGAGGGAAAGGAAATGATCGACCAGTATTTTGAGCGCTTTCCTGGTATTTTGGAATATATCAACGAGACGAAAGCATTTGCCAAAGAGAACGGATACGTAAAAACGCTGATGGGGCGCCGCCGCTATATTTCGGATATCAATGCCAGCAACTGGAACCGCCGTGCTTTTGCTGAACGTACGGCTATAAATATGCCCATACAGGGTACGGCCGCCGATATAATCAAGCAGGCGATGATCGATATTCAGCACTACCTGGAGGAGCACGAGCTCAAAACCCGCATGTTGCTGCAGGTTCATGATGAGCTCATTTTCGAAATCCCCGAAGCCGAGCAGGTTGAGGTGCCCGAACAATTGAAAGAACTAATGGAATCGGCCTTTGAGTTAGCGTGTCCCCTCAAAGTGGATATGGGATTGGCCGATAATTGGCTAAAAGCCCATTAATCTTCTTCGGTAATCACAAAGGTTTCTGAGGCGAGCACATTTTCCTCGGGATCCAAGACCATCACCCGCCAGGGCCCGGTCCATTTTTCCAGAATTGATTTTGAGCTCCAGGTTCGCCATGGATCGCTCGTAACGTCCAGATCAATGCGTGCCACCTCTTCGCCTTTGTAGTGCCATACGTGGGTGATTTGTGTGGTATCGGTGACACCTTCTACTTTGGTGAAGCAAAATACTTTTTCCACATCAGCCGAAAAGGCAGTATCAGCTTCTACTGGCTGACGATCTTCAATAGCCGTCGCGAAGTCGAGCTGGGTTACTTTGATATCTTGTGCTGTAGCCGTAGCAGTGATTAGACATAGCAGACAGAAAAAAGAAAATAATTGTGTTTTCATCATCAACTTCCCGTTTGTTTTAGGTCAAGAGAAATATTATTACTAAATGATAAAACCACAACTAATCATGCAATTTAAATTTTGGCAGATGCCAATTCCACTGTATGGCAGCTAAACGCAGTGCTACTACAACCAGCATTCCTAAAACAATATTCGTTGTTGAGGATAGGTTGGTTAGCTGTAACAAAAGATAGGCTGTTGCTCCACTCAATGCAGCGGTAGCGTAAATATCACGGCGGAGAATAAGTGGTATTTCATTGCTTAACACATCTCGGATTAATCCTCCCACGGTTCCGGTGATGGCGGCCATGATAACAATGATGATACTGTTTGAGACCACTTCCTGGGTGATTTGGGCACCCAAAATCGTGAATACGGCCAATCCTAATGCATCGGCAATTAAGAGGGCTTTTTCGGGGGGGTCCTGATATTGGGTATAGCCAATGGTGACAAGAGCGGAGATGATGATTATCAGCAAATAAGTGGGGTCGGCAATCCAGAATATGGGGTGACGATCGAGAAGAAGATCGCGCGTAGTTCCACCGCCCACGGCCGTAACAACAGCAATAATGACGACGCCCAATAGATCAAGGCTTTTACGTCCGGCTGTAAGAGCCCCGGATATAGCGAAAACAGCAACACCAATCAGGTCGAGAATATATAATACTTCTGCAGGCTCCAATTTTCAGACGGTTTTTAGCAAGAAAATAAAAAAGGGAGTCCTTGTTTTAGAACTCCCTTTTAAATTAATAATTCTTGGCACGGGTTTTATCTAAAGCTGATGCCTACTCCAAGGTTGAAGCTTGAATAGTTGGAGAGGGTGTAAGAGCCAGAAACATGGAAAATCGTAAACCGAGCTCTGAATCCAGCCAAAGCACGAAAGTTGTTGTCCCCATCAATAGAAACATTTAAGGGCTCATCTACAGCATCCACAATCAGCGGATCTTCTTGATTGGGATTATTCTGATCAAAATCTTCATTGGGCACAACGGTAGGATAAGAGCCCGGAGTTGTCATCTCAAAGGTAGAGGCTTCGTAACCCAAGCCGGCATAAACAGAAAGAATGGGTAGCTTTTTGCCCACCAAGGCGTTAATGGTGTAGGCATTGGTATTGAGGGCAATGGCCTGACCATCCCATTGGGAATCGTCATATGGATTTTCCGTTCGGTTGGGTTCATTAATGACATCTTCGGCTCTGAGATCCAAGTCTGATCCTACTTCCATACCAGTGTACCCTACCATTACCGATAGGTTAACAGGCAGCATTTTTCCACCGGGCAGCCACTGGTTGATGCCGTGTTTGGCACCCACCCCAAAGAGATTAAACGAGCCAAAGTCGCCAATTTCTGTTTCTGGCATGAAACGGACCATCAATTCGGTATCTTTAATGAGTCCAACTCCTGCTTTTATCATAGGAGCGGGCACATATCCAAAACCGGTACCCTCTGGCATATTGAAGTCCAGGATTTTTTCTTCATTGCCATTGATCTCTTCATAGTATGCAAGCAAAGCCCCTTGTCCGTCAGTTCCATTGATGGTAGGGGAAACCGGATCATTTTCATCGAGTTCGAGTTTTTGGAGTCCAAGCTCATTTACATTAAATGATTTGGCTTCATCGGGCACAATTGCCAATCCCGAACTCAGCGTAATGTCAAAACCGAGTTTACTGTGGGGGCTGGCTGTGTTGGTCCACCCCGTATTAAGGGAGGCGCCAAAACCGGATCCAAAAGGCTCAAGGTAGGCACGAGCTAAGGTATTAGCATCTTCCCGACCTGATTGCAGAATATCTCCCACATCGCCAACTTGTGCCTGAGCTGGTGTCACATCAACAGTTAATAGCCCGAAAAGCAGTGCAAAAGTGAGTAAATGGTATCTAAATTTCATATCCCTGATATCTTTATTGCGATTTGTCTGTTAGCCATCCGTAAACACTGCAATACTACAGAATTTAAGGATAACTCTCTAATTATTATTGTGTCTCTTGAAGCGATTCCAATATGTTTAAATAAGAATCGTAGCGGTCAGGATCAATATTATCCTCTTGAAAGGCTTCAATAACCCCGCAACCCGGTTCGTGGGCATGGGTGCAATTATTGAATTTACATTGCCGGCGTGGGTCCAGCATTTCGGGGAAGAACAGCGACAGTTCCCAAGGGTCGATATTTACCAGCCCAAATTCACGAATGCCAGGCGTATCTACGAGGTACCCTCCAATTTGCAGGGGCAAGAGCTTGGCAAAAGTGGTGGTGTGTTTCCCTTTTTCATTGAAAGAAGATATCTCTCCAACTTTACGATTGATGTTGGGATCGATATGGTTGAGCAGGCTGGTTTTACCGACCCCAGACGGACCCACAAATACCGACGTATTCCCCTTTAAATCCTTTTTAAGACGTTCTAAAGATGATTCATCTTTTATACTGGTATGTAAAACAGGGTATCCAAGCGATTCATAAAGCTTTGTAATAGAATCCACGTATGCTTTTGCACTATCGGTGGCCAGATCCATTTTGTTGATGATGATCGAGGCCGGTATCTGGTAGGCTTCGCAGGTGACAAGAAATCGATCAAAAAATCCCTGTTTTATTTTGGGATGGTGCACCGATTGAACCGCGTATGCCCGATCAATATTGGCGGCTAAAATTTGGCTCTCTTTTTGATGATGGGTGGATTGACGGATCAAATAGTTTTGGCGATCGTCAATGTTTTCAATACTGCCCGATCCATCATCGTTGATTTCGAACTCCACATAATCGCCTACGGCAATGGGGTTTGTGAGGGCATGGTCCTTAAGACGAAAACGTCCCGGCAGCCGACAGTCGATGGTCTGCATGCCGTGATCTTCGTCATAGGCTACTTTATACCAGCTACCCGTAGATTCTACAACACGTCCTTTTTTGGGCAAATTAGTGAGGGTTTGTTTCCGATTAGAATCCCAATAAAAATATAAAAGTCGCCCCGATAAATCGAGACGACTTTTATTTTAATTAAAGCAAATGTATTACTCCATTACAATGGTTTCTTCCGTGGAGTCTTTAGCGTCGGCTGCTTCCCCGTTTTTCTTTTTTTTATGAGCTTCACTGACCTTAAAGCGTTCGGCGGGGTCTCGAACCGGTTCATCGTCAAGTACAATATCCAACAGGGGATCCATACGTTCCAGGTACTGGACTTTAAGATTACCAAGCACCTCTTCTTCAATTTCTGCCACGTCTTTTTCATTCTTTTTCGGCAGCAGAACCTTTTCGATACCAGCTCGTTTGGCGGCCAGTACTTTTTCTTTAATGCCGCCCACCGGCAGCACCAGTCCGCGCAGCGTAATTTCACCGGTCATTGCAAGTGTTCCTTTTACTTTACGCTGGGTAAAGATAGAAGCTATGGCTGAAAAGATAGATACGCCAGCCGATGGACCGTCTTTGGGCACGGCCCCTTTTGGCACGTGAATATGGAGGTCCCAATATTTAAAAGCCTCTTCGGGGATATTAAGCTCATCGGAGTGTGCTTTAAGGTACGACATTGCCAACATGGCCGACTCTTTCATTACGTCGCCCAGTTGCCCCGTAATGTGCAGCTTTCCACTTCCCTTGGATACGCTGGCCTCAATAAAGAGGATATCACCGCCATAGGGCGTCCATGCTAATCCTGTTGCTACGCCGGGCACTTTGGTACGTTCAGCGACTTCAGAAAAATATTTTCGCTTGCCTAAAAATTCCTCCAAATTGGTAGCTTCTACGGTGTGCGGACCTTCTTCGCCTTTGGCGATTTTTGCGGCCACACCGCGACATACCGAGCCAATTTCTCGTTCCAGCGAACGTACGCCCGATTCACGCGTATATTGATCGATTATTTTTTCAATGGCCTCATCCTTTATTGTAATCTGATCTTCATTGAGTCCATTTTCTTCGATCTGTTTTGGCATCAAGTGTTTTTTTGCAATCTGCGTTTTTTCCTCCAGCGTATAGCCACTGATATTGATGATCTCCATACGGTCGCGAAGCGGCGCTGGGATGGTATCGAGCGAGTTTGCGGTTGCAATAAAGAGCACGTTGGACAGATCATATTCCAGCTCAAGGTAGTTATCAGCAAAGCTGTCGTTTTGTTCGGGATCGAGCACCTCAAGCAGGGCAGAAGTGGGGTCGCCGCGATAATCCGAGCCAACCTTGTCAATTTCATCAAGCATAACCACCGGATTGCTGGTTTCAGCCTTTTTCATTGCACGAATTATTCGTCCCGGCAGGGCCCCAATGTAGGTTCTGCGGTGACCGCGAATTTCGGCCTCATCATGAATACCACCAAGGCTAAAGCGTTCGAACTTACGATTTAAAGCGCGGGCAATAGACTTGCCGAGCGAGGTTTTACCAACGCCGGGTGGGCCGTAGAAACAAAGAATTGGCGCTTTCATATCCTTTTTAAGCTTAAGCACGGCCAAGTATTCGATGATGCGTTTCTTAACCTTGTCCAGCCCATAGTGGTCTTCATCCAGAACCTCTTGTGCATGTTCCAGATCCAGATTGTCATCCGAATATTTATCCCAGGGCAGATCTAAAATCCACTCAATGTAATTATGGATGACGCCATAATTGGGCGATGAGTTTGGAGTGCGTTCCAAACGCGTCAGTTCTTTTTCAACCGTCTCCTGCGCCTCTTCGGGAAGATTTTTCTCCTTGGCGCGTTTGCGAAGCGAGGCAATTTCCTGGTGTTCGCCATCTTCACCCAGTGCCTCCTGAATTGCTTTCATCTGTTGACGCAAATAAAAGTCGCGCTGCTGTTCGTCAATATCAGACTTTACCTTGGTACGAATTTCCTCACTTAAGTTGAGCACCTGCAATTCTTTGTTAAGGAACTCCATCACGCGCTCCATTCGCTCCGAAAACTTACGGATTTCCAGCACGTCCTGTTTGTCAGATGTGGAAACGTTGAGATTCGATGAGATGAAATTCAGCAGAAAGTTGGGACTGTTGATATTGTTGATAGCAACCGAGGCCTCCGAAGGAATATTGGGAGAAAGGTTTACAATTTTGGTAGCCGTTTCTTTCACTGATCGGATAGAAGCATCCAGTTCTACGCCCTCAATATCCATCTCCTGGCGATAGGGCAGAACGTTGGCTGTAAAATAAGGATCTTTCTGCAGGTACTCTTCTACTTTAAAGGTTGTTTTTCCCTGGATGACGATACTTTTGCTGCCATCGGGCATTTTTATCAGCTTAAGAATTTGGGCCACGGTGCCCACATCATATAAATCTCCTTGATCGGGATCTTCCTCGTCTTCACTTTTTTGGCTGACAACCCCAATAATTTTATCCGACTCGTAAGCCTCTTTTACAAGCTTCAGCGATCGGTCACGACCTACCGTAATCGGCACGACAACGCCGGGGAACAAAACCGTATTTTTAAGGGGAAGTATCGGCAGCTCGTCAGGAACTTCTGACTGCGTCAACTGCTTTTCCTCTTCTTCCGACATAAGTGGAATAGCCTGTTCAAAATCGTCAAACTGATCTTGAATATCTTCCAAGTTGGCTATGTTATCGAAGATGTTCTTCATGTAGTCAAAATTTTAAATCAAAGTTTTTTTATTTCTTGAATACTATTTGATGCAAATAAAGAGCCAACTCTTTACACACTACCAATTAGTCATATTTACTGGCAAAATAACAACTTGAATTGGTATTAAGTAAGTATGTTGACAGGTTGGCAGAAATGTACCATTCGAACTATAAATGGAGCTGGAAACCGGCAACAGCGCCACCCGCCATTTCGGTAGTAAAACTCTGGGAACGAAAGATAAGCTGAGTACCTACATTGAAGTCCCAATATCGTGTTTCTATGCCAGTACCAAAGCTCACATGGGGAGGTAATCCTGCGGCCAGTCGCGTTCCTGCGCGCAGGGGTATTTTTTGGATAGGCCGCAATTCCAGTCCCAGGTGCATAGCCAGTTTAGTGTTTGTGATGGCGTTATTATTCAGCCCCAGAGTTAAATCGCCCATAACTTTTATACGCTCAAGGTCGAGAAGCATACCGGCATTTAAAGACGTTGGGGTAAGGGTTGAAAGATTGTCGCTGTTGCTATTCTCGGATGATTCAAAAGGGTTGGAGAGTTCCTCGGCTTCATCAAAATAAGTTAAATATTGCCCGCCAGAACCATTAAACATTGATTCCTTGACCGGTTCATTGCCAATTTCAGTAGTGTCGGCAGAGGTTGAAAATTGTAATGGATGATCGTTATAATGGATCATTCCAAGGTCGTTGATAGATACTGCAATACGTAATGATTTTCCAACAACCGATTCTTCGCGATTGTTTTCAAGAATATTTAGGTCACTGCCAAGGGGAATCAGGTACGTTAATCCAAAATCGAAGGCACCACCGTACCCTGAAGGAGAAAAATCAATTTTCCGATCCAGGTTGTTGGTAATCGCAGCTTGTGGATCCCCAGAAGCTATATAACTGCGCGTCATCTGTGAGTAGGATCCTGAAGAATGGTACGAAAATTCGTCGATAAACTGCCCGGAGTTATTATCAGTGCGGACTTGCTGCCCATTGTAAGTGGCACTAAAATGGGGACCTGCAATGATAAATTTTGGCGTAATACCAACATAGAGCTTGCTAAGGCGCGCAAATAATCCCTCAATAAACGTAAATTCACGGCCGTAGCTGAAGGCTATTTCGAGATTTTGGTTTATATGCTGGTTGAGCGTAAAATCCCGGGTCTCCTGATCGTTGTGATTTACAAAATCACTGGAATACCAGCCACGCCCCACGGTTGTATGCGAGGCGTATCGTGCCCTGGCAGCAAGGGAGAATGAATCCTCACCCCGGTGCCAAGATACACCGCCTAACAGAATATCGGTTCTTGTTTGGTGCTGCGAAGTCAGTCGGCTACGGGGATAGTTCTCGGTGAGAATTGTTTGTCGCTGGGCAGAGGTGATATCCACAGCCCAAGGTTTATAGGGGAAATAGCTGTCAGTAAAGTTGAAAAATTGCTCCCTAATAACATCCGAAGAAAGTACCGGCTCGTAGCGCAATCCCGTTTGCGCTAATCCAATATGGACGTTGCCCTGTCGATCATTAATAGCCGTGTTGGCGGGATTCCAAAAAATAGCTTCATATCCTGATAAATAGGCCGTACCGCCTCCCCCCAGTGCCGTATTCTGGGCGCTAAGTACGGGTTGGGAATATCCGGGTATTGAGCTGATAAGCACCAAAAATACGCCTATAGCCAGCCCCATGGCCAATCGAATATGTATGCCGTTGCTATTTGTCATCTGCTGTACCTGTAATCAGTGCTGTAGGTAGTAGTCTATCCAATAACCTGCATTTTTGCTGCACGAAGCATCAGGGTTTTTCGTCCTCGTTCTTTAAAAAAGACCACTACTTTTGTCCGTTCCGCTTTGCCGCTACGGCTGATAATCTTACCCTGGCCAAACACATTGTGCACTACTTTTGCCCCAACCTGAAATGGGTCATCATCGGGATTATCGTAATGTATTTGTGTGTGCGAGGATTTATTATTCTTATTATACAGCGGTTTTTTCCAGTCATATTCTACTTGCGTGCCGCTGTTGTTCGACCCATTGCTGGCATTACCATCCGAAAAACGGTTTTTATTCTGATTGATGGAAGCTCCGGTCTCGGTTCGTACCACATCGGCACTAACCTCATCCAAAAAGCGGGATCGCGTTTTGCGCTGCTCCTCACCATACTTATAGCGGCTTCGGCAGTGACTAAAAAACAACTGCTGCTCGGCCCGTGTGATGGCTACATAAAATAGGCGGCGTTCTTCTTCAATATTAACATCTTCGTTATTTCGGCTGCCAACGGGGAACAGTTCCTCCTCCAATCCCACAATAAATACTACGGGAAATTCGAGTCCCTTTGCCGCATGCACCGTCATCATGGTAACGGCCGGCTTCTCCTCATCGTATTTGTCGGTGTCGGTAATTAGACTGATTTCTTGAAGAAAAGAGGAAAGGGTAGGGTTGCTGTTATTTTTCTCGAAGTAAGAGATCGCATTTTGAAGTTCCAGAATATTCTCCCGACGCGTCATCGATTTGGGAGAGTTTTCTTCCACCAGCGCCTTCATATAGCCCGACTCATCCAGCAGCTGCTTGGTAACTTGAGACAGTTTTACACCACTCGAAAGTTCGTCTTTCAACCCATTAATCATGCGGACGAAATCCTTGACACTGTTTTCAGCCGGTTTATATACATCGGCCTCTTCGACATTTTCAAGGATGCGCCAGAGCGATTGTCCCGTTTGTCGGGCACGGGCCATCAAGTCGGAAAGTGACTTTTGTCCGATTCCACGCGAGGGCTCGTTGATAATGCGCATCAAATTCGTGTCGTCATCGGGATTGACGAGCAGTGTCAGATAGGCCAAGACGTCCTTAATTTCCTTGCGCTGATAGAACGACAATCCGCCCACCAGCTGGTAGGTCACTCCCTTTCTCCGAAAGGTTTCCTCAAACACGCGACTCTGGTAATTGGTGCGATAGAGGATGGCAAAATCGTTGTAATCATAGCCCTTGCGCATCTTCAAATCCTGGATATAATTTGCCACCCGGTTGGCCTCGTCGCGCTCATCATAATTGTCGAGCACGGTGATGGTGTCGCCCATATCATTGTCGGTCCACAGCGTTTTATCGAGCTGCTTGGTATTTCTTTTGATGATGGAATCGGCAGCTTTTAGGATCGCTTTGGTTGAGCGGTAATTCTGCTCCAATGGAATTTCGACGGCGTCCTCATAATCACTTTTAAAATCCAAAATATTTTGGATATCGGCCCCACGAAACGAGTAGATCGACTGCGCGTCATCGCCAACAACGCACAAATTCTCGTATTTGTCGGCCAGCATATTCGTTACCGTGTACTGTGCATGATTCGTATCCTGGTACTCATCGATCATGATGTACTTAAAGCGATCCTGGTACTTTTCGAGCACATCGGGATGGTTGTTGAACAGCTCAATCGGCTTGATGAGCAGGTCATCAAAATCCATGGCGTTGTTATGCTTCAGCCGCTCAACGTAAATTTTGTAGATGCGGGCCGTGATATCGTCGAGCGTACTGTGGACAAACTTCTGGTTATAGTGATCAGGATTGATAAGCTCATTTTTCGCATCGCTGATACGCCGCTGCAAAATGCGTGGCTTAATTTCCTTGGGATCATAATTGTTTTCCCGCAGAATCTGCTTAATCGCATTTTTGGAATCCTCGGTGTCGTAAATAGAGTAATCAGAATTAAAACCAATTTTTTCGGCTTCAAAACGCAGAATTTTGGAGAAAACAGAGTGAAACGTTCCCATCCACAGGCGCCTGGCCTCATCACCAATAAGCTGACCAATCCGCTCCTGCATTTCTTTGGCAGCTTTGTTAGTAAAAGTGAGCGCCAGTATTTCGTTGGGTGCCGCCATGTTTTGGTGGATCAGGTAGGCGATGCGATAGGTAAGCACACGCGTTTTGCCGCTACCGGCCCCGGCAACAATTAACAGGGGACCTTGGCCGTGGCGGACGGCACGTTTTTGCTGCTTATTTAAATCATGAATAAAATCCGGTTCCTTCGGCATAAATAAATCTAAATTTATAGAACACTGATAAAGCGGATAAGGCTGATAATCACAGATTTTTATCAGTTAAAATCAGCAAAAACAGTGTAATCCGTGTTCTATTGATTCAATTCGCTTAAAATTTCGCGTAGTTTTTCGAGGTTCGTTTCCGTGTCGTCTTTCTTATCGCGTTCTTTCTGAACAACCTCTTCCGGTGCATTATTAACGAAACCATCGTTATTCAACTTGCCTTCTATGGATTTCAAAAATCCTTCGAGGCGATCAATCTCTTTTTGGATGCGTTCGCGTTCTTTATCCAGGTCGATGAGTCCTTCAAGGGGAACAAACAGTTCGGTACCCTGGATTACGGCAGAAGCTGATGTTTCGGGCTTTTCTAAGTTAGCCGCCACTTCAAAATTTTCAATAGATTGCAGCTTGCGGAAAATCCATTCGTTGTCGCTTAATGCCTCAGCTATTTCTTCATTTTTGGCTTTAATCAGCAGATCGATCTTATCATTAGGACTCAATTTAAATTCAGCCCGAATATTTCTAATCGATGAAATCATCTTCTGAATGGATTCGAATAGTACTCGATCATCTTCAGAAACAGATGCTTCATCAAATTCTGGCCACGAAGCGACAATCATCGCTTCGTCGGTATCACGATTGCGGATAAGCTGCCATATTTCTTCGGTGATAAACGGCATAAACGGATGAAGCAGTTTCATTAGCTGCTCAAAGAAATTGAATCCGCGTGAGAGGCGATCTTCGGGAATGCTTGCACCCGGCTCATCAGCTTTGATTAGCTCGATGTACCAGTCGCAGAAATCATCCCAGATTAACGAGTAAATTTTGTGCAGCGCCTCGTTGATACGGAAGTTCTCCATATCTTTATTAATGGCGTCGATGGTCTCGTGCAGACGAGAGAGCATCCAGCGGTCAACGAGGTTCTCCTCATCAATTTCAAGGGAATCTGTAAGTTGTGTTTCTTCCGTTCGATTCATTGACAGGAATCGGAACGCATTCCAGATCTTGTTGGCAAAATTGCGTCCCTGTTCACAGAGCTGCTCCTCAAAAAGCAGATCGTTGCCGGCAGGAGAGGAGAACAGCATTCCCACGCGCACACCATCGGTGCCATACTGCTCCATAAGCTTTAGTGGATCAGGAGAATTCCCCAGCGACTTTGACATTTTACGGCGCTGGCTGTCGCGAACAATCCCAGTATAATAGACATTACTGAACGGCTTTTCGTCCATAAATTCATAGCCGGACATAATCATCCTCGCGACCCAGAAAAACATAATTTCGGGAGCGGTAACCAAGTCCTGCGTCGGGTAGTAATATTCCAAATCTTTATTGGCTTCTCCCGTGCGAATATACTCCGGGTCAAAAACGGTAATCGGCCACAGCCACGACGAAAACCAGGTATCCAGCACGTCTTCATCCTGGTGGATATCATCGGCTGTTAAATCAGCATTCCCTGATTTTTTCTGTGCTTTTTCAATGGCTTCTTCTTCCGTTTTGGCTACGACGTAGTCATCCTTACCATTGCCGTAATACCAGGCTGGAATGCGCTGTCCCCACCAAAGCTGTCGTGAGATACACCAATCGCGGATATTTTCCATCCAGTGGTTATAAGAATTTTTAAATTTTTCCGGATGGAACTGGATATTATCATTCATCACATTTTCATGGGCCGGCTTGGCCAGCTCATCCATCTTACAGAACCACTGCAGCGACAAACGCGGTTCGATGATCGCGTCGGTCCGTTCAGAATAGCCAATCTTGTTCTGCATTTCTTCAATTTCGATCAACTGATTCCTTTTCTCCAAATCTTTGATGATCAGCTCGCGAGCATCAAAACGATCTTCACCGATGTAATGCTCAGCCGCTTCGCTTAACGTCCCATCTGGATTAAGCATGTCAATAATTTCGAGATCATGCTTTTGACCAATTTCATAGTCATTTTCATCATGGGCTGGCGTAATTTTTAGACAGCCGGTTCCATATTCCATGTCCACGTAGTCATCGACAATAATGGGCACTTCACGCTCTACAACAGGAATAATTGCTGTTTTGCCAATAAGATCTTGATAGCGTTCGTCATCGGGGTGTACGCAAACAGCCGTATCTGCTAAAATGGTTTCAGGACGCGTTGTAGCAATGGTAACCCATTCGTCGCTGTCTTTAATTTTATAGCGAACGTGATAGAGTTTGGAGGTCTCCTCGCGGTGAATAACCTCTTCATCCGAAAGCGCGGTTTGGGCTTCGGGATCCCAGTTAATCATGCGCTTTCCGCGGTAGATATAGCCGCGTTCATAGAGTTCGATAAAGCAATCGACGACGGCTTCGTACAGATCATCTTCGAGCGTAAAGCGCGTGCGTTCCCAATCGCAGGAAGCTCCGAGCTTGCGCAGTTGCTGTAGGATAATTCCACCATGCTCGTCGGTCCACTCCCAGGCGTGTTCTAAAAATTCTTCACGACTTAGGTCGGCTTTAGTGATGCCTTCTTTACGAAGTTTTTGAACAACTTTAGCCTCGGTAGCAATGGAGGCATGATCCGTTCCGGGCACCCAGCAGGCATTTTTACCTTGCATCCGGGCCCGACGCACCAATACATCCTGGATGGTATTGTTGAGCATGTGTCCCATATGTAATACGCCCGTGACATTAGGAGGAGGGATAACTACGGTATAGGATTCTCGATCGTCAGGTTCGGAGTGAAAAAAGCCGTTATCCTCCCAGAAGCTGTACCATTTGTCTTCAATGTTACCGGGATTAAAATGTTTGGGGATGTCTTTCGTGGGCGTCGAGTTGTCCAAAATTCTAAAAGCTCGTTTTGTGAATATTCCAGTTGTTCAGTAAAGCGGGAAAGATACGAAAAACGAAAGAAGATGTAGAGTGGCTTTAGAGATTATTTACCGGCCTGTTTTTAACTAAATAAGGGTTAATTTTATGTTAACAAATGATTATTAAAGGGTTTATTCCTTGATTTTAATTTGTTTAATGGTATTATTAAAATGAGTTAATTAGTAAATAAATCATCAAGAGATTATGAAAATCAATTCATCAAGTTTTCTGTTAATTCAATCAATAGTTCTGTTTTTATTTTTTTCAGGCCTGTCAGAAAACCTCCGTGAGTAATTCTAATGGCCTAGAAGATGAATCAAAGGTAGAAGGGTCCGTAGAAGTTCCTTCCAGTGAAGGGTACGGAGTCAATGAAGAATTAGCTGTTTTTGTTGCGAAAGATTTTGCCAATGATCACTTTAGTAAAAGAAATGATCATATTCGCAGGAAAGGAAGTGGCCAAAAAGAAGTTGAGCATGTATTGGTAAAAACGAATGCAGTCGGAGATACGGTTGCTTATTTAATAAATTATGAGGAAAAAGGATTTGCTGTTATTCCAGCTGATCAAAGAATTCAACCGATATTAGCTTTTTCAGAACATAATAAAATGCCGCGTAGCTTTGATGTTGCCGTACCGGGTGGGTTAGAGGGATGGTTTGAAGATGTTACACAAGCAATTGATAGCTTACGGTTACATACAACAAAGGGTAAAGACCACAATAATAAGCATCCGGGATGGATGTCACTTACCTCAGAATCTACGAAAACTAAAGAACCAGTCGATCCACCAGGAGGTGGATGTGAAGATGATATAATCGAAAAAGGACCCTTGTTACAAACAAAATGGGGACAGGATGAAGGGTATAATAACAAGCTTGATGATTATAATTGTTCCGATCCCGTAAATGGGAAACCAGTAACAGGGTGTGTGGCTACAGCTATTGCACAAGTAGTAAGATATCATGAATATCCCAGTTATGTCGATTACAGTATTATGCCTGATGATGGTATAACCGCGAATGAACAACCGCCAGGTACAAATGAAGTTGCTACGTTAATGCATGATGCAGGAAATCATGGTTTTATGGACTGGGATTGTAATGGTTCAACGGCATATACAAGTGATGTCCCAAATGCCTTTGAAAACTTTTTTGGTTATTCCAGTTCTGTAGACGTGCAGGACTATGATTGGAATGATGTTATGTCTGAAATAGATGCAAGTCGTCCCGTGATTTTAAGAGGCGATGATGGAGGTAATGTAGGTCATGCCTGGGTTGCAGACGGATATCGTGAGGTATATGATTGTTCTTCGGGTTCTGGCTATCTGTTTTTCCATATGAATTGGGGATGGGAGGGCGATTATAACGGATTGTATTCTTTTGATGATTTTACGCCAGGATCAGATAATTATGATCAGAATAACAAACAAGTAGTTGGAATTAAACCATAATTTAGCTTACCAAATTGTTATGCGTTTCTTTAATGCCGTATTTTTGCAAGTCTTGATACTAATTTTATTGTCTTGTTCCTCAAAGACAGGGCCAACTTGTTGTGCTCCACCCAATGCTGATATTGAATTTTCAATCGTGGATTCCGAGGGCAAAGATCGCCTTAATCCCGATCATCCCCATTCCTTAACGGAGCAAAACTTAGATCTATACCATGTCAAAGAAGAGGAGAAACAGAGGTTTGATACCGGGATAAAAATTCATAATAGTGAAGAAACATACTTTGTTAGTCTAGTTTTAAGTAATTTTGTTGATAGCGGTTATACAAAAACCCTCTTGGAATTTCCAAACTCAACGACTGATACTTTAAAAATGGAGCCGTTAAACGATGAAGGAAGGGCCGTAGATAAATTGTGGTATAATGATGAACTGGTTTATGATGTTGAAAATCCTAAACTTTTTGAGGTTACCAAGCCGGTTACAACTGATTAAAAGTTTGAGTATAGTTTACAGCTTTGGTATGATGGAGAATTGGTCTGGGAAAATGATTCGGAATATTCAATGCCTATCGAGATTATTAAACCTGTTACATCCAGCGACTAAATGAAAAAGCTTCCGTAGCAGGGCTCTCCGGCGAAAGCTTTGGTGAGGAGCTATGGAAGCAGAATTAAGCTTAAAAATGTCATCCTGAACTTGTTTCAGGATCTGTATAACAACTGGTTATTTTGTACGCTTCAGCAGCACGCCAAAGTGTCCGTCGCAACCGTGTTTGTGGGGGAAGGTCTGGTAGGCCAGTCCGCCGTGGACCATTACTTCATCGGGGACGTACCCTTCCACGGTTTGCATCTCGAAATTTTCGTGGCGGTCGAGGAAACTCATAACCTGTTCCATATTTTCTTCTTCCTCGAGTGAGCAGGTACTGTAAACCAGACGTCCACCCACTTTTACCATTTTGGCAGCAGAATCTAAGAGCTTAGCTTGCAGCTCAATCGCATTTTTGAGGCCTTCTTCATCGCGTCGCCAGCGCAGGTCGGCTCGCTTGCTAAGCACGCCCGTTCCCGTGCAAGGGGCATCAAGCAGTACGCCATCCACTTCGTCGAGCTCCACTTCGGTTACATCGGCCCGGCGCACGCGAATATTTTCGGCGTGATAGGAGAGGGCGCTTTGAGCCAGTTTATCAAGGCGTTCGGATGAAATATCTACCGCTAAAATATCGCCTTCGCCAGCCATCAAGTCTGACATCAAAATACTTTTTGTACCCGGGGCTGCGCAAAGATCGTAAATAGATTCACCTGATTTTGGATCCAACAGATAAGGAGCAAATCCCGCAGCAATATCCTGCACCTGGCAAAAGCCTTTGTCAAGCCAGCCTTTTGAAATAAATGGCGCCACGCTATCCACTTTAAAGTAGCCCGGAAGCCAGTCACTTTCTTCAAAAGTGATATCGTTTTTGGTCATCCGAAGCTTAAAGTTCTCTGTTTTGGTACGCAGGTTGTTGGCCCGGATATAGTAATTGGGTCGTTTGTTGTTGGCCTGCATCAACTTAAAGGCCTCGCGTTCGCCAAAGCGATCGGTCCAGCGCTGTACCAGCCATTCGGGGTGAGAAAAGGTTGTTGCTACTAACTTGGTACGATCTTCAAAATTGGGTTTGGGGAGATTGTCGATATCGCGCTGGAGGTTACGAAGAATAGCATTGGTAAGATCACCGGTGCGGGATCCAAGACTATATTTTGCAATTTCTACCGACTCGTTGATGGCGGCATAGTCTGGGGTGCTGTCCATAAAGATCATGTCATAAATGCCCAGCCGCAAAATATTCTTAAGAGCCGGCTTCATTTCGTCAATCTTTACATTTGAAAAATGGTCGATAAGAAAATCCAAATAGGAGCGGCGCCTTAATATATTTTGTACATACTCGCGTACTTCAGCGCGGTCGCGGCTTTCCAGTTCGTCGGCCCGGGAATAGTCAAGAACTCCGTTTTCATCGAAGTCAATTAGTATTTCTACGCTGATAGAACGAGCGGTTGCTTCAGTTTCCAATGCGATATTGTTTTTAAGATTAAATTTCCGGTGACAATAGATCTAAAATGCAGCCAAATACACTTGCAAAGTGTAACAAAGCGTCTGCTCACTTATTGTATTAATTTTTCTGTAAAAAATGGTAAAGCAAGGTGCCAAAAATACGGGATTAGCAGGGGAGTTGCTAATTGTGAATGTAGGAATTCTGTGTTTTTTGAATATCAGTGTGAGTTGTGCCGGGTCCAATAATAGACGGGCAGTCCAATGGCTAAAATCGCGATTCCAACCAGGGCTCCCCATCCGGTAAACATAACACTGGAGTACAACAGGTACAGGCAACAGGCAATAAATACGATTGGGGTAAGCGGATAAAGCGGAACGGTGAAAGAATTTTCTACGGCATGTTCTTCATCCCGAAAAAGGAACAGGGTGATAGTAGTGAGTAGAATAAAAAACCAAAATACGGGGGCTGTATAGTCAACCATGGTTGATACGGCCTCTTGAGTGAAGGCACCCAGGAAAACAAGTCCCAAGCTGATGCCTCCCTGAACAACCAAGGCATTAATGGGACTGTTTAAATTGGGATTCCACTTGCCGATCCACTGTAAAGCACTAAAATCACGTCCCAGTGCGTAGTTGGTACGGGCACCTGTTATGATGGTGGCGTTAGCGGTTGAAAGGGCAGAAATAATCACAATAATGGCCATCACAAAAGCTCCTTCTGAGCCAAAAATTCCATTTGTCAAATCTACGCCAATGGTATCAGAGGAGCGGAGCTGCTCGAGACCCAGTACTTGCAGGTAGGCGCTGTTTATAAGAATGTATAATATGGTGATGACGGTTAGTCCAATAAGTAGGACCCGAGACATATTTTTGCGCACGTTTTTGAGTTCTGCAGAAAGGTAAACCCCTTCGTTCCATCCCCCGTAGGTGAGAAGTACAAAAATCATGGCAGCGCCCGCTGAGCTTTCTACTGTAGATCCGTTTTGCGACTGACTTGTGATTTCGCCTCCGGTAAGGAATCCCGCT
Organism: Bacteroidota bacterium; assembly: GCA_051746985.1. GTDB lineage: Bacteria > Bacteroidota > Rhodothermia > Balneolales > Balneolaceae > Fodinibius. The sequence goes on along the minus strand of JBNJFP010000006.1, from coordinate 35,464 downwards.
AAGCCACAGAGTAGCAAAATGGCGATAATGAGGGTGGTCATCGCATTTTGGGCATTTTTTGCGGGATTGGTTCCCCAAATATTGAGGCCGGTTAACCCCACGACGGTTATGGCTGCGTAGATGGAAGAGCTGTAGGTGCCAAAGTCATAAATGGTGGTGGCATAATCGCCCAATATGAATGCGGCCAAGGCAATAGATCCGGTTTGGATAACGGTCATTCGTCCCCATGAAAATAGAAAGCCAATGGTAGGACCGTAGGCTTCGGTAAGAAAGTAATACTCACCGCCTGCATCGGGCTTTTTGGTGGCAATTTCAGCGTAGCAGAGGGCCCCGAGTATTGAGATTATCCCACCGGCAAGCCAAAAGCTAATATATTCCCACTCGGTAGCCGCGTTTTGAGCTACGATAGAGGGCAGCCTAAAAATCCCGATACCAACAACAATGCCGACAACAACGGCGATGGCACTAAAGCTTGTAAAGACTTTAAGGGGACTCCCGGAGTTGGCTCGGTTCATGGCGAAGCGTTAAATGGCATCTTCAGATGTGTTGAGGAAACGGGTTTGCATTAGTTTCGGGTTGCTTCCCACTGAAAAAAGCGTTTGTCGTCACCATCATGGTGCTGCATCATGCCATGTATGGTATCTCCCTCAACGCGCCCGCTAAAAATATACTGTTGCCCATCTTTTGCAGCGCGAATGTTAATTCGTTTTCCTTCCAGTTCGGCTTGAGTAATATCGTAGTGAGCGTCGGTGCCGTCTGTTATTTTTGTTGATATTTCCTGAAACCGCTGGTTGATTGACAGGGTAAAGTCGGCGCCATCATGATTCCAGGTCCACGAGCCTTCGACCTTGGCAGGAACAATCCAATAATACACATCGTGGCTGGAGCCGTTGTTGCGTACTACAATTTCTTTATCCGCTTTCCAGCTTCCCATATTAAAGCTATGTGATACAATCTGTGTGCCTGGCTGAAGATCTTCTAACAATTTGGGACGCAGTTTTTTATTGACGGAGGGCAGTAGGTACATAGTGATGACCGAGGCTTCACTAAAATCGGTATCGAAGATATCTTCCTCCATAAACATAATGCGATTGTCAACCCCTTCTTCCTGTGCATTTTCGCGTGCTTCTGCAATGCGTTTGGGGTCGAGATCGATACCGTGGCCGCTGGCTCCACGTTTTGCAGCTGCGATTACGATGCGTCCGTCGCCAGAGCCTAAATCTACCACATAGTCGCTCGATTTTACATCGGTTACATCCAGCATCCGTTCAACTACATCTTCGGGCGTTGGAACATAGGGGACGTCAAGATCTTGGGCGGATAACGTTGATTGGCCAACCATAAAGAACATGAGAAATACAATCACAGCCCAGAGATAAGAACGACAGGTTTTAAATAATGATAGTAGGTTCATAATGATTTTCATTAAATGTGAGGTGGAATCCGTGTGCAAAAAATTTAAAGCGATAAATAAGGTTTTTTTCGTAATGTTCTAAATCAACTAACTTTTTTGTTGATATGTTCCTGTAAGCGTCATTGGTTACAACTTTTAATAGCTTAGCTTGTATTCTAATTGTTGGTGAACGTTATCGTTAGGAAAAATACAGATGCCATTTTTGTACGCTAATGGGTAGAGCGCTAATAGAGTTGTCTTGTTAAATATTAGCATTGATGAATATCGGTGGAGAACATCAAAACAAAGAACGCATTTTGACTTTCATTTGCTCGCAAAAAATCCTAACTTTCGCCGCTTCTTAGGTGGTGGAAGAAAATCATTTTCTACCAAAAGAAATTATCAAATTTAACTCATTAGAATTCAATAAATAATGAACAAAGGAACCGTTGCACAAGTGATTGGTCCGGTCGTGGATGTTGATTTTGATCAAGGCGAAATTCCGCCCGTACTAAATGCACTTTATATCGAAAGAGAAGACAATTCTAAACTCTATTTGGAGGTTGCTCAACACCTTGGCGAAAATCGCGTGCGTACTATTGCGATGGACTCTACCGATGGGTTAGTTCGCGAGATGGAAGTGGTCGATACTGATGCTCCGATTTCTATGCCGGTAGGTGAGGACGTCCGCGGTCGTGTATTTAACGTGGTTGGAGAACCTATCGACGGAATTGAGCCGCCCAAAGGAGATCGTAAATATCCTATTCATCGGTCAGCGCCAGACTTTAAAGATTTGGCCACATCTACCGAGATGCTCGAAACTGGAATTAAGGTTATTGACTTGCTTTGCCCATATGCGAAAGGTGGTAAAACGGGACTTTTTGGAGGTGCCGGGGTAGGTAAAACGGTTCTTATTCAGGAATTGATTAACAATATTGCTAAAGGCCACGGAGGTCTTTCGGTATTTGCGGGTGTTGGTGAGCGTACTCGTGAGGGGAATGATTTGATTCGCGAGATGCTTGAGGCCGACATTATCAATTATGGCAAAGAGTTTAAGGAAGCTTTTGAGGAAGGAAAATGGGATCTCAGTAAAGTAGATAAAGATGCATTAAAAAAATCCAAGGCCTCTTTTGCTTTTGGTCAGATGAACGAACCTCCCGGGGCACGTGCTCGGGTAGCACTTTCTGGTTTGACGTTGGCCGAGTATTTCCGCGAAGAAGTTTCGCGCGATATTCTGCTCTTTATTGACAATATTTTCCGATTTACCCAGGCCGGTTCTGAGGTATCTGCTCTGCTTGGACGAATGCCTTCAGCGGTAGGCTATCAGCCGACACTGGCTACCGAAATGGGTGATTTGCAGGAGCGTATTACTTCTACCAAAAATGGTTCTATTACATCAGTACAGGCGGTTTACGTACCTGCTGATGACTTGACGGATCCTGCTCCAGCAACGACATTTGCCCACTTGGATGCTACGACCACCTTGAGTCGTGCACTTACACAGATTGGTATTTATCCTGCTGTGGATCCACTTGATTCTTCTTCACGAATTCTTGATCCGCATATCGTAGGTAAAGATCACTATGATACTGCTCAGCGAGTAATTCAGGTACTGCAAAAGTACAAAGATCTGCAGGATATTATCGCTATTTTGGGTATGGACGAACTTTCGGATGAGGACAAAACGGTTGTTGCTCGTGCCCGACGTATCCAGCGATTTCTGAGTCAACCTTTCTTCGTAGCAGAACAGTTTACCGGCCAGCCTGGTAAATATGTTAACATCGATGATACGGTTAAAGGATTTAAGAAGATTCTTGACGGCGAACTTGATCATCTGCCCGAGAAGGCATTCTATATGGTTGGAACCATAGAAGAAGCTGAAGAAAAAGGCGAAGAGCTGTTAGCTGAAGAAGAAGCTGAAGCAGCAGAATAAGAGGATTAAATAATGAATAGCTTTAACGCACAGATACTTACTCCGGAAGGTTCCATTTTTGATGATGAGGTGACCGGAGTGCGCGTCCCCGGAGAGATGGGGAGTTTCGAAGTTAAGACGCTTCACGCAAATATCATCTCCTCGCTTGAAATTGGCGAAATTCTCGTCAGAAAAGCGGCAGGTGGAGAAGAACACTTTGCTGTTACCGGCGGATTTGTAGAGGTAGTGGATAATAAATTGACGCTGCTTGCCGAAGCCGCCGAACCGGTTGAGGAAATTGATATTGAGCGTGCCAAAGAAGCTAAACGACGAGCTTTGGAGCGTCTTGAATCGGGTGATAAAAGCATTGATAAGGAACGAGCTAAAAAAGCACTTAAGCGTGCAGAAAATCGCATCAAGCTAACCGCTGATCTTGGAGTAAGTACACAGTAGCATCGTTCCAGTTTGATAATTTCTTTAAGGCGATCTTCCTACCGAAGGTCGCCTTTTTTTATTTTGATGAGGATGCAGGTTGTGGCCGGAGAAACATGTGCTGACTGGCAGTGTGGATGTCGCGCCAGCATCGGTTAATGACCGTATCTGGAGGAATAACAGCCATCCCTAAAAGGGGATAAATTGCTTGTACACTTTTGATGGCTTGCCGGGCTGAACGGCGCGACTGTTGGCAGACCTCAGTGATGACTGGTTGTTGCAGAACCCCATTCTTAACCAAGCTATTCCACGAAGAATCAACTATGGTATAGAGGTTTGATCTGGTTTCTCGAAATTTTTGAAAGCATTGCTCAAATTCTTTTTCAGTGCTGTCAGAAGGTTCATTATTTGAAATCCCTTTATTCTTTGCTTGTACAATATATTTAGCTTCATCAAGAAAACGATTGACCATTCCAAATAAGGAAACTGCAAGCGTGGCATGAGCAAAGGCATCAAAGGGGTAGTGGTAAATTGAAGCATTGAACTGAGATTCTTCAGGTGCAATAGTAAACGTTCGTTTTTTTGGGATGCGAACGCTGTTTGCTTCAAAAGTATGGCTGCCAGTAGCTTTTAGCCCGAAGCTGTTCCACGTCTTATGAATAGTAATCTCATCAGGATAAAAGGCGAACGCCTTAGTTGTTTTTCCACCTTTAGATTGATTTTCCTTTTTGCTGTTTTGTATAAAACAGGTGGCGGTAATAAGGGTGGCATGCTCAATGCCTGTGGCGTATTTCCATTTTCCACTTACGGTGTAGGAGGATTGACGTGGTATTGCCTGACCTCCGGGAAAGCCAGAACCAGTGATAATAGCCTTGTTATTTGAGAAAAAGGGTTCAGCAAATTTGGGATCCATAAAAGCGCAAAACAGGCCCGCGCCAGCTATCAGAGTAAGGCGCCAGCCCAGACTTCCATCGAGGTAAGAAAGCTCTTCGAGTAACGGTAAGGCGTCAATCAAATCTTTTTCTAATCCGCCATGCTTTTTAGGCACGAACAGGTAGGGCAGCTCTTTTTCCAAAAGCAGTGCCAACTGAAGGTCCGTAAGCTTACCCTGATGTTCAGCTGTTGATGCCGTGTAACTAAGGCGGGAGATGTCGGCATCAGAAAAAAGCTGAGATAGCCTTGTTTTGCTGTCGAAATCCAGCTTGGTCATTATATTGCACTACCAGTTAATACGTCCGGTACCGGTATCGTTTTCTTCGGCACTGTCAGGATCTTGCGGCATTACAAATCCAGGTGGAGATTCAAAGGCTTCATAGCTCCAGGGAGCCTCGGGATCAGAAGAGGCGGCGTTAATGAATTCGCCAACAATGGGTAAGGCAGATCGGGCTCCCTGACCAATATAGGTATCTTCGGGGAAGCGGATCATCCTGTTTTCTCCACCAACCCAGGCTCCCATGGTCATATGAGGCATCATCGCCATAAACCAGTTGTCGGCACTATTTTGTGTGGTACCTGTTTTCCCGGCTACATCCTGACGGACATTATATACATTTCGGAGACGAACGCCCGTCCCGTGATACCCATCGCCGCCGCGTATGACTCCACGCATCATATCAATCATCATATAGGCTGTTTCGGGACTGATCACCTCTTCCTGGTATTCAGGGTGGTATTCTTTAATCACGTTACCTTCTTTGTCCTCGATGCGGGTAACGGTAATGGGTTCAATATGGACGCCTTGATTTGCAAACGTCGTGTAGGCGCTCACCATTTCGAGCAGGGAAACTTCGGCCGTACCAAGGGAAATAGAAGGGTAGGCCGGGGTCAGCGACATATCAACGCCCAGGTTAGAAGCCATCTGCTTTATTTTACGGGCTGCCGGTTCGAGCTCTTCGAGTTTATTTGTGCCCGGGGCTCCTGCCAACTCTGGTAAAAGGCGTATGGTAACGTTATTCAAACTACGTGCCAAGGCCTGTCTTAGGGGCACCATTTCCGGTCCGTCGGGTACCTGTGGATCTTTGGGTTTCCATGCATTACCTGAGCGATCGTAAAATACGCTGGGGAATTTTGAAAATTTGTGATACGGTTTATAGCCGTTATCGATAGCGACCGTATAGACAAAAGGCTTAAATGTAGAACCCGCTTGTCGCCGCGATTGATATACGTGGTCAAATTGAACGTTGCCGTAATTTGATCCACCCACCCACGCCAATACGCTGCCGTTATTGGGGTCTATACCTACAAAACCAGCTTCGAGACGGGTTTCGGCTCTTTTTACCGAATCAACAAAAGCAGAATCGGCCATCAGCGTATCAAAGACTACGGATTCCTGGTCGGTATCTAATTTTGAAAACGCATTTTTATACCGATCGGTTCTTCTGATGAACGCTTGTAAAAAGCTTGGGTATTTTTCCCAGAACTCATCCATATATTCCCCATCGTTGGAGGTCCACTCTTTTTCGTACAATGTTTGCAAAGAATCGAGTTTGGTACGAAGAGCCTGCTCGGCATGGCGCTGTAGTCGCGAATCAATAGTGGTATAAATGGTTAACCCATCCGTATTTAAATTGTACCCATTTTCGGAAAGCCAGTCGTCAACTTGTTTACGAACATAGTACCCAAAATATCGATTTTCTTGTCCCGCTTTGGATGGGGGACGATAATCGAGCACAATAGGTTCTTCTTTAAGATTGTCGTACACGGCATTGCTGATAAATCCTCGTTGGTTCAGCAGGAAAAGAACCGTATTACGTCGATTTCGGGCGTTATCGGGATTTACGCGAGGATTATAGATATAAACCATTTGCAATGAACCAACAAGAGTAGCAGCTTCAGAAATAGTTAGGTCGCTGGCAGGTTTGTCATAATGTGTACGCGCGGCTGATTCAATCCCATAGGCACTGTTAGGGAATTCAACCGTATTTAGATACATCTCAATGATTTCACGTTTGGTATAATTGTGCTCGATCTGGACGGCCGTTATCATTTCACGGAACTTGCGAATGATGGAAAAGTCACGGCCGATTTTTTTATAAAGGTTACGGGCCAGCTGCTGGGTAATGGTGGAGCCTCCCTGAACACGACCGTTAATCAGATGCCAGGGGATGGCCAGGGTGCGGACCATATCAATTCCCCAATGCGTATAAAAACGGTGGTCTTCGGTAGCAACAAGGGCATCAACAACATAGGGCGATATCTGCTCGATGGGAACATACGTGCGGTTTTCGGTATAATAGCGGTCGAGCACGACACCATCGCGACTTTTTAATTCCGAGGCTACGGCCGTTTTGGGATTTTCAAGCTCTTGTATGGATGGCAGGCCCTGGACCAGAAAAATGGTGAAGCCGGTGATTAATAAAATGATGATGCCAGCAGCAATACCGATCCATCGCCATATTTTGGAAAATGTAAATGTTTGACCGTTTCCGTTGCCGTTACGTTCATTGGCTTTTTTTCGGCGATAATTGGGATCGTTAAAATACCGATCCATATCATTGTCGTAATTGGAGTTACTCATTAACTGCTGCTTGTTTTAACGTTTGCGTGTTGGCCTCCCAACAAACGAGAGAAATAGCGTTGTTATTATAAAGTGCCATGGTTCGATCCTGGTAGAAGGTACCCAAATTTATAAAGGTTCCGAAAGGGAAATGTTCCTCGCGGGGGATGTGATCATGACCACATAAAATAAGAGAAATATCAGATTGGGTAAGGTGCTTTTTGGCCCAATTGTTAAGCTTCATTTTTTTATTGGGATCCCAATCTATTTTTCTGGTCAGTCGCGAAAAGTATTTCATAATGCCGATGCCAACCTTGGGGGCAAAAATTTTCTGGAACAGCTTTACAAAGTGTTTATTTCGCAGCAGCCGGTGCAGTGGTGGCCGTTTTAATTGATAGGATTGATCAGGCAGTCCATCGCCATGCAGGGTAAGTACCGATTGTCCGTTTATTTGGAACCGGAAATAGTTATGTACTACGTAGAACCCTCTTTTTTTAAGGTGATTTCGGGTCCAGTTATCATGGTTGCCTGTAATAAAAAGGGTGGGTCCCATTTCATTGTTATATTGCTCAAACCTGTTTAATAATCGCTTGCCGAGCTCGGGCACAAAATTTGGGTATTCCATCCAGTAGTCGAATAGGTCACCTAAAACGGCCAGCTGAATACCATTACGCTGACAGTAATTGATGAGCTGAATGAGTTCGGATTCAATGCGCGCATTTTCGGTTTCTGAGAATCCACCAAGATGTGCATCTGAAATAAAAAGAAGGGGTTGTTGGAGTGTGGGACTATCCATCAAATGTCGGAGGATTATTTTTTCCGCTCAATGATAAATTTAATAAGATCTTCGAACGATTTTCTTTCTTTTGATTCGGGCAAGGTTGAAAGCATATCCAAAGCTTCATCAGCGTAATCGTTCATGATAGAGCGGGCGTAGCGCATGCCGCCTTTTTCGTGTACAAAATTGACAATGTCATCAATATCGCGCTTACTTTTCTTGCGTTTACGCATTAAGTGCCGAATGCGGATCTTTTCCATAAAAGAAGCATTATCCAGAGCTTTAATAAAAGGAAGGGTCACTTTACGCTCTTGAATATCATTGCGTTTAGGCTTGCCGATATCATCAACACCATAGTCAAAAAGGTCATCGCGTATTTGAAAAGCTATTCCCACTCCCATTCCGATGTCGTGCATTTTTTGATGGATTTCGGGATCATCAGAGGTGGATATAGCGCCGCACTCACAGCAGGCGGCAATGAGGCTGGCCGTTTTTTCTGATATCACCTTGAAATAGTACTCCTCATCCATATTAAACAATCGGGCGGCTTTGAACTGCCGGAGTTCGCCCTCGCTCATCTTTTTTACAGCATCGGATAGTACTTTTAACAATTTAAACTCTTCATAATCAAGGGCGGTAAGCAGTCCCTTGGAGAGCAAAAAGTCACCTAATAACACACTGGCCTTATTTTTCCAAACCTTGTTGATGCTCAAAAATCCCCGGCGAATTTCGGCATCATCCACCACATCATCATGAATAAGAGTGGCCGTATGCAGCAATTCAATCATTGTAGCTGCTACATAGCTTCGTTTGTTAACATCCCCAAAAAGCTTGGCAGACATAAATACCAAAGTGGGACGAATTTCTTTGCCTTTCTGGCGCAGCAGATACTGAACGATTTTATCGAGCAGAAATACATCCGTACGAAGCGCTTCTTTGTAAAAGGTGCGAAATTCTGAAAGACTCTCAGAAACAGGGCTGGTTATCTGTTTGAGCGTTTTTTTGTCCTTCTGTTTGAATTTTGTGGCTTGTTTTAGTTCGGTATCAATCATCTACCTGTAAAAGGCTTAGTGAGTTTGGTATAATCGTTGACAATCAAATAAGGGGATAATACGGCTTGAAATAATTGATATCCAATATAGCTTTATGTGACGAGCTTCTCCACATTCAATTTTGATAAAAGGTCGTTTTCTTCAGGTTATAGCAGACTTAAAAAAGATGACATTTCGTCCTTGTCAATCATTATTAGAATTGAATTATTAAAAGCAGGTTAAACTGAAATAATAATTTGAATTTTAGTAATTATTCAGGTTTTATACTCCCTCAAATTTTTTTGATGAACGTACTGGTACAATCAGTGTTAAATAAAGCTTAAATAGCAGTAATTAATGATTAAGATAGATACAAATCGGGCTACGAAATTTTTAACCGATGATGAATTTGCACAGGCGCGCCAAGAGGCAGAGCAGTCTTTGGCGAAGGTGCGTCAGCGAAGTGGAAAGGGATTTGAGTGGTTGGGCTGGCGTGATATGCTCGCTGATCCCAATGACGCTATTCTCGAACAAATCGACAGCCTTGGTACTGAAATACGCGAGGAGGCCGATGTTTTTATCGTCTGTGGCATAGGGGGATCCTATCTGGGAGCCCGGGCCGTGATCGAGGCATTGGGTCCCTTTTTTGGGAGTAACGGACCAGAAATTATATTTGCCGGGCACCATATGAGTGGTCGCTATCTTGACGAACTTGTTGCTCACCTTGAAAAGCCAAATGAGGATGGTGAGCCGAAAAGCGTATTTTTAAATGTGATTTCAAAATCTGGCACTACGCTCGAAACGGCCCTTTCGTTTCGGGTGCTCCGCAAGTGGATGTCAAAGCAATTTCCCGAAGATGCAGACGATCGGATTATCTGCACTACAAGCGAGAAGGGAGGGGCACTTAATGAACTTATTGATCAGCATGGATATCAAAAGTTTGTAATCCCTGATAATGTAGGGGGACGGTTTTCTGTGCTTACACCCGTGGGATTGTTTCCTATTTCGATATCCGGCGTCGATATTAAAACACTGTTTTATGGCGGGGTGTCTAAGTTCGAAGAGCTGGAAGATCAGCCAGACCAGGCAATTGCTTACGCGGCTGCCAAATACGCTTTGTTTGAGAAAGGAAAGGCTGTCGATGTCATTACTTCTTTTGAGCCTCAGTTAAAAGCGTTGGGCGGTTGGCTGCAGCAACTTTTTGGGGAAAGCGAGGGCAAGGAAGGTAAGGGGATGTTTCCCGTGCTGGCATCCTACTCCACCGATTTGCATAGTATAGGTCAGTTTATTCAGCAGGGACCGCGCAATATAATGGAAACATTTATTACTTTGGGGACATCTCGTGATCATATTACAATAGAAAAGCTTCCCGAAAACCATGACGGTCTTAATTATTTAGCTGGTAAATCGTTTCATGAAATTAACACCAAAGCTTTTGAAGGTACGCTGCAGGCACATACAAATGGAAAAGTGCCGTGTATAGAGGTGGCTTTGGAAAAACTCAATGCACAGCATATTGGAGAATTTATATACTTTTATGAATTGGTGACGGCTATATATTGCTATTGTCTCGGGGTCAATCCTTTCAATCAGCCCGGCGTGGAAGATTATAAAAAAGAAATGTATCAATTATTGGGAAAGGAATAGGGAATGAGTGAAAATATTAATGAACATCTGTCGGAGCCGGAAGAGGATAATCTGAAATTTATTGCCATTGCCGGTAATATTGGAGCGGGAAAATCATCGCTCACAGGGTTACTTGCCAAGCATTTTGGATGGGAGGCCTTTTACGAATCTGTCGATGATAATCCATATTTGTCTGACTTTTACGACGATATGCGTCGCTGGAGTTTTAACCTGCAGATCTATTTCTTGTCGAGTCGCTTTCGTCATCAAAAGCAGATGCTGGAACGCGAAGGTCGTTTTGTACAAGATCGCACTATTTATGAGGATGTGGAAATCTTTGCGAAAAATCTGCACAACATGGGATTGATGAGCGATCGTGATTTTGAAAACTACGAGGCACTATTTCGTGAGATGACAAACTACCTTCAGGCGCCCAGCTTGCTCATTTATATTCGTGCGCAAGTTCCCACGCTTGTTCAACAAATTCAGCAGCGAGGCAGGGAATACGAAAATACCATTCGCATTGAATACCTCGAACGCTTGAATAATCTATATGAGGACTGGATCCAGCGCTATCCGCATGAGAAGCTGATTATTGACACCGATGACCTGGATTTTGTAAACAATAAAGAAGACTTGGGTCGTATTATTGAACTTATTGAGCAGCGGTTATTTGGGTTGTTTAATTGATTGCAGGTAAATCCAAATATTCATATTTTTGGAAACTCTTGCGATTATGTCAAAACTTGAATTTAACATAGTAGAAATACCCGAAGGCGAAAGCCGGCGAACGGTAGAGTTGACGGATGAAGATTTAGATTTATCGCCCTATGAGTTTCAGGGTGGTTTCGTCGATCTTCAGTTTTATCGTACGCTTCATTTTATCAGGGTTAATTTTAATGTGGATTCGGATGTAGAACTGGTATGCGATCGTTCGCTTGAACCATTCATCCAGCCCATTGAATCTGATTACGAGGTAGTTTTTAAGGTTGACGTGCAGGAAGAAACAGAAGACGAAAATGGGGCTGTACGCCGCTTTAATTTTTCAAGCAACACGTTGAGCGTTGAAGATGAAGTTCGGGATACGATTTTGTTAAACATCCCGGTAAAAAAGGTGCACCCCAAGTTTCTTGATGAAAAAGGAAGACCAAAAGAATTCGAAACAAAATCGTTCGGAAATACTAAAGAAGATACAGACGCCGAGGTCGTTGATCCGCGGTGGGAAAAACTGAAAAAGCTAAAGAATTAACAGAAATATCATTAATAACTAATGGCACATCCAAAACGACAACATTCTAAATCCCGACAGGGAAAACGCCGCTCACATGATAAAATTGGAGAGCCAACACTTGCTGAATGTGATAACTGCGGTGCATTTCATCGCTACCATCACGTTTGTAAAGAGTGCGGCCACTATCGCGGTCGACAAATCATCGACGTGAACAAGTAATTTTATCCTAACCTCTTATTCATGATCATTGCTGTAGATGCCGCGGGGGGCGATCATTATCCCAAAAGTCCAGTTGAAGGTGCTATACAAGCGATTGAAGAAATCGCCGATTTAACGGTTGCCCTCATTGGACCCGAGGATATAATTAATGATGAGCTTGCGAAACATGATTACGAACAGGAACGCATCCTGGTGCAGCATGCGCCTGAAATTATTGGTATGGATGAGTCTCCTGCCCAGGCGGTTAAAGCGAAGCAAAAGTCTTCTATCGTCGTTGGTGTAGGAATGCACAGGGCAGGCAAATGTAATGCTTTTGTAAGTGCAGGCAATACGGGCGCCCTTTTGGCGGCTTCAACATTTTTGTTGGGAAAGCTGGAGGGGGTTAGTCGTCCAACGATTGCAGCAATTTATCCTACGGTAAAAGGTCCACGGCTGGTAATGGATGCCGGTGCAAATTTGGAGGTTCGTCCCTCAATGTATCTCGAATTTGCTGAAATGGGACGCGTTTTTGCCAAGGAAATCATGGCTGTTAAAGATCCCCAGGTGGGACTCCTTAATGTCGGAGAAGAGGAAGAGAAGGGGACGGACGAGCTTAAAAAGGTATATAAAGAATTGCAGACTCTGCCAAACTTTGCTGGAAATATTGAAGGTGGAGATATCTTTTTCGGTAAAGCCGATGTATTTCTTTGCGATGGCTTAATCGGAAATATTGTTCTTAAATTTGGCGAATCAATACCCAGGGCACTCGAGTTTTTTGTAAAAAAGGGAATAGAGGATTTAGGGCTTGGTGCCAAAGAAGCAAAAATGGTAAGCAAAGTGTTGAAAACGTCTCTGGCAGAGTTTGATCCCGATCAAATTGGTGGCGTTCCTTTCTTAGGTGTAGATGGGCTTACCATGGTAGGACATGGAAGCAGTTCGCCGTTGGCGATTAAAAATATGATATTGAGTGCCGCAAAATGTGTGGATCACAATATCAACGAAAAAATTGTAGCATCTCTTAAATAAATAACCCCATAAATGGCGGAAACAAAACGAGCAGCAATCACAGCAGTAGGACACTACCTGCCTGAGAGTCGGCTTACGAATGCTGACCTTGAGGAAATGGTAGAGACTAATGATGAATGGATACGAACAAGGACAGGAATTAAAGAACGCCGAATTCTTAAGGATGACGACAAGGCGACCGCTTTTATGGGATCCGAAGCGGCTAAAGAGGTATTAGAACAGCGCGGTATTTCGGGCGAAGATATTGATGTAGTTATTTGTGCCACGGTTACCCCGGATTACCTTTTTCCCGCCACGGCGTGTTTGATACAAAATGAAATTGGAGCCAGCAGTGCCTATGCCTTTGATCTGTCGGCAGCTTGTTCTGGATTTTTGTACGCCTTGACAACAGGAGCGAATTTCATAGAATCAGGTCGAGCTGATAAGGTGCTGGTTATCGGCGCTGATAAAATGAGCTCTATCATTGATTACACCGACCGCTCTACTTGTATTTTGTTTGGAGACGGTGCCGGAGCAGTATTGCTTGAGCCAACCGAAGATGAAACGGGGATTATCGATTATATCCATCGCTCCGAAGGAGATACAAACTTATCATTGTATCAGCCCGCGGGTGGTAGTTTGAATCCCGCCAGTGAGCAAACTGTGGCTGAACGTCTTCATTTTGCCCAGCAGGATGGACGCACGGTATTTAAAAAGGCTACGGTTGGAATGGCAGACGTATCGGCTGAAATTATGGAAAAGAATGATCTTTCAGCGGATGATGTGGCATGGCTGGTTCCGCATCAGGCAAATTTGCGTATTATCGATGCCACCGCCAATCGCATGGGATTGGATAATGAAAAGGTTATGGTCAATATCGATAAATATGGCAATACCACAGCTGCTACCATCCCATTGTGCCTTTACGATTGGAAAGACGAATTGGAACACGGTGATAATTTGATTTTGGCTGCCTTTGGTGGCGGATATACATGGGGATCAATCTATCTTAAATGGGGGTGGAAATAAGTTATGAGTACTGCGTATCTATTTCCCGGACAGGGTTCACAATCTGTAGGAATGGGACAGTCCCACTATCAGGAAAATGAAACATTTGCCGATCTGATTCATAAGGCCAACGATGTGTTGGGCTTTGATCTAAAGCAGATTATGTTTGAAGGTCCCGAAGAAAAACTTAAGCAAACCGAGTTTACGCAACCTGCTATTTTTCTGCATTCGGTTGCACTTTTTAGCACGCTTGATGCTGAACCTGATATGGTAGCTGGCCACAGTTTGGGTGAATTTTCTGCGCTGGTAGCTTGTGGGGCAGTCGCTTTTGAGGATGCCCTTAACATTGTTCGTCGCCGTGGTGAGCTTATGCAACAGGCCGGAGAAAGTAACCCCGGTACTATGGCTGCTGTTATTGGGATGGATGACGAAGTTGTCGAACGCATCTGCAAGCAGGCTTCAACTGAAGTTGGCAAAGAGGTTATCGCTGCCAATTATAATTGTCCCGGGCAAGTAGTAATTTCGGGTGATGAGCAAGCTATTGATAAGGCTGTGGAGTTACTGAAAGAAGAAGGATGCCGGTTGGCTAAAAAGCTGCCCGTAAGTGGCGCTTTTCATTCTTCGTTGATGCAACCAGCTTACGATGGGTTAAAAGAAAGTTTGGAATCGTTGAATATTAAGGCGCCTGAATGTCCCATTTATAGCAACTATACAGCAGAACCGACGACCGCCCCAGAAGAAATTCGATCAAACGTTTTAAACCAGTTGTTAAATCCCGTTCGATGGACACAAACGCTGGAGAATATGCACAGCGAAGGGGCAGACAGTTTCGTTGAAGTAGGTCCCGGCAAGGTATTGCAGGGGCTTGTAAAACGTACGTTGAGCGATGTAGAAATTAATGGATATCAATAAAAATTATTTGCAATGAGTTTATCATTAGAAGGAAAAACAGCATTAGTTACCGGCGGAAGCCGTGGAATTGGAAAAGCGATAGCTTTGACGTTGGCAGAGTATGGTGCTGATGTAGCCATTACCTTTGCCAGTTCGGTAGATGCAGCCAATGAAGTTAAGGAAGAAATTGAGTCAAAAGGAAACAGGGCCAAGGCCATACAGGCTGATGCGGTAAACTTTGACAGGGCAGGGGAAGTTGTCTCTGAACTTGTTGAAGAATGGGATAAATTAGACATTCTTGTAAACAATGCGGGTATCACCCGCGATAACTTAATCCTTCGAATGAGTGAGGAACAATGGGATCAGGTTATTGATACCAACCTAAAGAGTATTTTTAATTACTGTAAGGCCGCTGCCAAGCCAATGATGCGCAGCCGTGGCGGATCTATTATTAACATAAGCTCTGTTGTAGGTCTGTCAGGTAATGCTGGACAGAGTAATTATGCGGCATCGAAGGCTGGTATTATAGGATTTACCAAATCATACGCCAAAGAATTTGCATCCCGCAATATCCGTGCGAATGTAGTAGCACCGGGATATATCACCACAGAAATGACCGGAGAACTCGACGAAAAAATTCTGGAGGCTATCAAAGAGGAAACCCCGATGGCCCGGGCTGGCGAAGCTCAAGAAGTTGCCGATGCGGTATCATTTTTAGCTTCTGATCTGAGTTCTTACATTACCGGAACAACGGTGCGGGTAGATGGCGGAATGGCTATGTAGTAGAACTTTTTATTCGTGTACTGATGTACTGAGATACACTTTGGCTGAAAGTGTATTTTATAAATTTAAATTGTATTTTCAGCCCATGCTCTACGCAAGTGGGCAGATTGTTTAATAAAAATTAAACTCCAACATAAGTTAAATAACTGTTATGTCACAAGACGTTGAATCAAAAGTAAAATCAATTATCGTTGACAAATTAGGTGTTGATGAATCAGAAGTAACCGCCGAAGCAAATTTCACCAACGACTTAGGTGCTGATTCATTGGATACTGTAGAAC
The DNA here is from genome assembly GCA_051746985.1 of Bacteroidota bacterium. Taxonomy (GTDB): domain Bacteria; phylum Bacteroidota; class Rhodothermia; order Balneolales; family Balneolaceae; genus Fodinibius. The sequence goes on along the minus strand of JBNJFP010000006.1, from coordinate 19,399 downwards.
TCATCATGGAGTTCGAAAAGGAATTTGATATCAGCATTCCTGATGAAGATGCCGAAAATATTGCAACAGTAGGTAATGCTGTTGAGTATCTCCAGGAGAAAGTAAGCTAACATTCTCATCCGCTAATACTTTTAGCATGTCTAACCGTAGAGTTGTTATTACCGGAATTGGTGCCCTTACCCCAGTAGGTAAGACGGCACCAGATTTCTGGAATGGATTAGTTTCTGGCAAAAGTGGTGCTCAAGAAATTGAGCATTTTGATACTTCCGACTTTCCTACAAAATTTGCTGCTCAGATACCTGAGTACGATGAGTTGGATTATTTCGATCGCAAAGAGGCACGGCGACTGGACAAAGTGTGCCAGTATGCCCTAATTGCCGCTGATGAAGCGATCGAAGATACCGGTTTAAATCTTGACGACATCAACAAAGATGATGTTGCCGTTATTGTAGGAACTGGTATAGGAGGGATGATTACTTTCTATGAACAGTCCATTTCATTTCATGAACATGGGCCACGGGGAGTATCGCCATTTTTTATTCCAAAACTTATCCCAGATATGGTAGCGGGACAAATTTCCATCAAGTATGGATTTAAAGGTCCCAATTTTTGTGCCGTTTCGGCCTGTGCTACCGGTTCTCATAATATTGCACTGGCATACGATTCTATTAAGCAAGGGCAGTGTGATATGGCTGTTTCCGGGGGATCCGAAGCCCCTGTATCTCGTATTGGGGTAGCCGGTTTTAACTCTATGAGAGCGATGTCAACTCGAAACGACGACCCCCAATCAGCCTCTCGACCATTTGATAAAAATCGAGACGGTTTTGTCTTGGGTGAAGGCTCGGCAATACTTTTCTTGGAAGAGTACGAGCATGCTAAAGAGCGGGGAGCTCAGATTTATGGAGAAATCGTTGGTTATGGTTTTTCTGCAGATGCTCATCATATAACGGCTCCCGATCCTGATGGAGAAGGGGTGATTTTGGCACTGAATCGTGCACTTGATTCTGCCGGAATACAAACCGAGGATATTGATCACATTAATATGCACGGTACCTCAACACCACTGGGTGATATAGCTGAAACCAATTCGATTAAAAAGGTCTTTGGCGATCACGCGTACAAGATCAATCACAATTCAACAAAATCGATGACCGGCCACGCCCTGGGGGCTGCAGGAGCTATGGAAGCGTTGGCTACTGTATTAACTACATATCACGGTATGGTTCCACCAACTATCAATTTTGAAACACCAGATCCGGAATGTGATCTCAACTATACCTTTAATGAAGCGGAAGTTCGGGACGTCAAATACGCGCTGAACAATGCATTTGGATTTGGCGGGCACAATACAACTTTGGTCTTTAAAAAGTACGAAGAGCAGTAGATGTTTGATAAGCTCAGGGCATATTTTCAGACTGATGAAGAATTGCCGCCCGAGCAAAAAAAACGTGTAGATAAACTTGAAAGGATTGTTGGCACTTCTATAGATAATCCCTTTATGTATATTCGTGCATTGAGTCACCGATCTACACTTGTTGATGATAATTTCACCTCTATTGATTCTTACGAGCGTCTTGAATTTTTAGGCGACGCTGTACTGGATCTTATCGTAACAGAAATTATTTTTGACCTTTTTCCTGATAAAAATGAGGGGTTTCTTACTAAACTGAGGGCAAAACTTGTTAAGGGCGATACGCTGGCAATGTATGCTCAAAATCTGGATCTTAATAAGCTTATGTTGCTGGGAGAACGAGTACAGGGACAAGGCATTGAACAGTCTAAAAGTGTACTTTCAGATTTATTTGAATCATTAGTAGGTGCTCTTTATTTGGACCTCGGCTACAAGCCTACCTCTAAATTTGTTCGTCGTGTTATTGAAGATTACATCAATTTTGATGAAATCGTAAAGACCCTGGATAATTATAAAAGTTTATTATTGGAATTTGCACAGGCAAATAAAATGGAAATACCCACCTATACCGTTATTTCCGAAGAAGGACCTGGGCACGATAAAACATTTGGGGTTGAAGTCTATGTTGATAATGAACCCATTGCCCGGGGAACGGGTAAAAGCAAAAAGGGGGCAGAGCAACAATCCGCCCGCCGGGCTTTGCAGATTCTAAAAGAACGAACCAACTGATACCTGTGGCACTTAGAATTTATCTCTTATTAACTAATACACAACAGGGTTTTAGATATCCTATAACCTAAAATTCCTCTAAGTTCAATAAAATCAAGGAATATCCCACACAATGATTAGGAAAAATTAACTGGGATTCGTAAAAAAATGTAATAGTTTTTTAGTCACGAAACGATAATTCCATTGACAGAATAGAATTAAAGTTGGTGGGTTATTGGTGGTTATTTTGAGTATGGCATGCTCAAAAAAGCAGATGAGACTTGAAACACTAAAAAAGCTGCTGCCTGTTACGATGAACAAATGGTAACGGCGAAGGGCTAAAAAATAAGAGGGAGACATAGGATGCAAGACAATAATTACGTTTCAACAAACACATCGAGTAGAACAAAAAAGGAGCTTAAGAAACCAGTTTTCATTACACAAAATCCTATAATGCAGGAATTGCTATCAAAAGTTAAGATGGTAGCAAAAACAAAAGCCACACTTCTGATAACCGGTGAAAACGGTACAGGAAAAGAGGTACTGGCACAGTTAGTGCATTATCATAGCAATAGAAGGGAGCGTGATCTTATAGCAATTAACTGTGGCGCGATACCTTCCGAATTAGTAGAAAGCGAACTGTTTGGACACGAAAAAGGAGCCTTTACTGGTGCTCATGCAAAAAAAGAGGGCTGCTTTGAACTTGCTAATAATAGCACCTTGTTTTTGGATGAAGTGGGTGAAATGCCCAAGTCTATACAAGTGAAGTTGTTGCGTGCTGTTGAACTGGGTTCATTTCGACGAGTGGGAGGTAAAGAAGAAATCGAAGTGGATGTGAGTTTAATATCAGCAACCAATAAAATTTTATTTGACCAAGTACAATCAGGAAGCTTTCGAGAAGATTTATTTTACCGCCTCAATGTTATTGAACTTTATGTTCCTCCATTGCGTCATCGGAAAGAAGATATTCCACTCTTGGTAGAGTATTACAAAAACTATTTTGTTGAAAATTATGGAATTGATGGGATTGAGTTTCCTGATGAGTGTATGGATATGTTTTTATCATACGATTGGCCGGGCAATGTTCGAGAGTTGAAAAATGTAGTGGAACGAGGAATTGTTCTTTCCGAAGGAGATAAGGTTGATCCCAGCGTGATACCTACGCGTATTCACCGAGGGGAAAATATTTATCCAGTTTGTACAGGCAGTCCACATAATAAAATTATTCAGATTCCCATTGGGACCAGCCTCGAGGAAATAGAACGAAAGGTGATTGACCAGACCTTATTTTCGGTTGACAATAATAAGACGGAAGCTGCTAAAATTTTAGGGTTTACCCGAAAAACACTCCACAATAAGCTTGATAAGTATCAAAAACAGGATCAAGAAAAATCTTCATCGCAATAACGTTTTCGACTCATTTTCCAGGTAGGGAGGTATGTTGCACCGGAATGTTGTTACTTTCTACTGTTCCTCTAATACAGGTGTTGATTAGACTATGCTTTTTTAGATAGGTTCTAAAACCCCTTATTTATTTGCGATCGACTTTATAAGGCAAATTCCAGTTCATGGTAAATGGTAAGTGTTTGGTTTCAATAGTTTGGCCCAGGGACAATATAGCCCCCTGCAAAATGGCATTCTTTAACTGCCGAATATTGCCAGGCCAGCTGTAGTTAAAACATTCACAGAGTGCCTGAGCCGATATATTAACATTTTTATAGTCAGTCGATTTTTCTTTGAGCTCTTTAAGAAAATGATCAATCAGCAGAGGAATATCTTCTTTACGTTCCCTTAACGGAGGTAGCATTATTACTACAGGATCTAATTTATTAAGCAGCTTTTTCCAAACAGGGGTGTGCAAAAGATTGTGATATGATTCCAGGTTTACAGACAGAATTAACCGCGGTATAGATGCGGTCTCAAACCTAAATACCTGTTTAACCCCTTTTTGGAACGACTCAGTAATATTAAGCATCATAGATGGGGAGAGCTCAGAAAATTGATCCAGATAAAGAACTCCGCCATGAGCCTTATCTAACGCCTCATATTTTAAGATCAGTCGGTTTTCATCAAAAGTAAGATGACCCCAAAAAGCGTTTTTATATTCCGATTCATTTATATCAACACAGTAAAAAGTGTGAAAGGGCTTTTGAGCCCGTCGGCTGTTGGCATGAATAATTTCAGCAAATCTCTTTTTACCAGATCCAATTTCTCCAACAATAAATACGTTGGTATCAATATTGGCTAACCGCAATACTTTATAGAAAATATCTTGCATTAATAAACTTTTAGAAGATTTTTCTATATCACTTAATAATGCATTGTGGGTGTCAATTATAGAGTGTGATGCAATCATGGCTAAATATTTAACTGAAAAGGATCTTTTATCCGTTTTAACAAAGGATAGTTACTACTTCTTAAACACAACAAATGTGCCAATCTCCTTTTTATTGATAATATCTTTTCAGAATTACGATCAAAGGAATAAGAATAGTATTTCTTCTTCTAAGGCCGAAAAGTTTGTTTGTGAATAATTTTCCGAAAGAAAAAATTCACTTGTGTAATATTGTTGCAAAAACCGAGCTTTAGATCCACGGTAAAAAAGTACACTTTTTACCGTCAGGCTTTTGATTCCGAGTTATAAAACTTATCCCCATTGCTTTTGCTTTTTGGCGCACTTGTTGCTTAATAACTTAGGATAGGATAAACGGCCTGCTATGGTATCTAAAAGGAGGAAGATAATTTCCAAATTATTCAAGAGGGGGGATTATGCTAATCAAATATACAAAAAAAGGTTGTATTAATTCACGCTTTAGCGGTCGAAAATTTAGAAGATGCGTTACGAAGTCATTTTTTATTAAGCATTAATACAGGTAGGTGTTTCATGGGTTTTATAGAGGGACTTCATTTAATATTAGCTGTTGCTGTCGGGCTATTATTGATCTATTGGACGCTGCTTGGCATTTGTGCATTATATAGAAAAGAAGCCCATCATTTTCAGGCAACTAAAAAAAGGAAGTTTGCCATCGTTCTGCAAGCAAAATCAGATCAAAGCATTGCCCGATCATTATATAGTCTATCAGGTATGGTATATCCCAAAAACTTGTATGATCTATTTGTTGTGACAGATAATGTTCTAAATGAGTCGACTCAGACCGCCGAAAAGCTGGGAGCCACGGTCCTGGTTACAGATGCAAGTCAAAGTCAGGATGGGGGGATAGATTTGCCATGGGTTTTTGATCAGATACTCCACTCAGATTATGAACAACAATATGATGCTGTTATCACTTTTAACGCTGATAATTTAGTTGCCGGAAATTATCTTGAAGTAATGAATTATTATCTTGAAAAAGGGCATAGGATAGTTCAAGGAGGGTATAAGGCACTTCCTAAAGAGGAGCACTGGGATTTAGAAATTGCGCGAATTGAGTTTTTAGTCCACCACTATGTATTGCGTTTAGGAAATAATGCAATGGGATTTTCGGCTGCCCTGAAATCAAACGGAAGCTGTTTTGAAACGACAATACTTCGAAAATATGCTTGGCAAAATTTTCAGCAGTTAGATGAGGTAGAACTTGGATTTATGATGCAGCGGGATGGAATTGAGATCGAATTTGCACCGGAGGCCGTCATTTTTGTTGATGCTCCTATAGAGCCTCGATCGACTGAAATGGGACACCATAAAATGGCAAAAAATATCGCTCGTTTTTTCAAGGGGGTTTCCCTTTTTAATAAACTAAATCGAATACCCATCATTTTCACTATGTATCCTACGATGATTCAGTTACTGGTGTTTAGTATGTTGATGGTTGCAATTAGTTTTGGGACTTGGATTTTCGGGATAACTTCCCCTCATTATATCGGTATTTGGTTTAGTTTAGCTGCAATTGGGATGGGACAACTCTACGGTGGACTGAAAGTGATGGATATCCAGGAGAAATTTGTTAAAACGCTTCTTTACGCGCCTTTATATATCTATTTCCAGATAAAAAACGCATTACAGTCTTTTTGGAAACAAAGAGTAAAATCAGATACACAAAAGATGGACGATGATTCTCAAAATGCTGTCAATGATAAAGAACACATTGTGCAATAATTGCCCAATCAGTCGCTTTCTATAAAATTATTACTCGTCAATCATTTGAAAATGATTAGCTATAACCTTTCAGCGCTGGGTGGCACAGTTGTTGTACTTTGATAAGAAGTGTTTCAAGATTTGAGAGCACTTTAGCGTTATTCAAAAAAAGAGAGATGTTGAGCAGTACCCTATTGATAGCATGTGGGTAGTTGATTAGAGAGAGACCTGACTGCTATCTAAAATGGAGCTTCTTCGTCACCGCCGGGGTTATGCCCTGTCGGTGGCGGACCTCCATTATTCGACTGACCATTGTTGTTTGAAGAGTTATTGTTAGGTTCACCATAAGGACCGGTATCAGCACTGGTGAGATTCTCGAACCGGGCGTAATCCTCAACAAAGTATAGCGGCACACTACCAGTGGGACCGTTACGCTGTTTGCCGATAATAATTTCTGCCAACCCCGTTGTCGATTGCCCATCAGGTGTTGTTTTGATGCCGTAATATTCTGGTCGATAAATAAAACTAACGACGTCGGCATCCTGTTCAATAGATCCCGATTCCCGAAGGTCGCTAAGCTGTGGTCGTTTGTCGCCACCGCGTTGTTCAACTGCTCGGCTCAGCTGTGATAGCGCAACAACCGGTACATCCAGTTCCTTGGCCAATGCTTTAAGTCCTCGTGAAATAGAAGCAATTTCTTGCTCACGTGTACCATGATCGCCACTGGCCGTCATAAGTTGTAGATAATCGACAATGATAAGCCCAATGTCATGCTCGCTTTTAAGTCGCCGCGCTTTGGTACGAAGTTCCATAATGCTGAGTCCCGGCGTATCATCCACAAAAATATTAGCTGTAAAAAGTCGTCCCGCGGCATCAATAAGGCGCTTGAAATCCTCATCTTTTAACTGCCCCGAGCGGGCACTTTGGGCATTAATGCGTCCCTCCATGGTAAGCAATCGTTGAACCAGCGACTGATTGGACATCTCCAGGCTAAATATTGCAACTTTGGTACGCAATTTTTCATCTTGATGGAGGGCGGCATTTCGGGCGGTCGTTAGAACATAAGCCGTTTTACCCATCGAGGGACGTGCCGCAATAATGATAAGATCCCCATTTTGCCAACCTGCCGTCATATCATCTACATCGGTACCTGTTGGCACGCCGGTTATACCGGCTGATTTTCCACGAATATCCTCAAGATACGAAAGGGTGTCCTTAAGCACTTCACCAATGGCCTGTGCTTGTGATCGTTGCTTCGAATTGGCCAGATCAAAAATACGTTGCTCGGCATAATCAAGTACGTCGATCGTATCCGATGAGCTGTCGTAGGCCTGTTTTATAATATCAGTGCAACCAAGAATTAAATTTCGCTTGGTAGCTTTTTCGGCAATAATTTGGGCATGATAATCGATATTTGCCGCTGAACTTACCGAACGAGTAAGCTCAGAAAGGTAACCCGGACCGCCACACGTATCCAGTAATCCCTTATCGCGTAATTCATTTTCAACAGTTAGCAGATCCAGAGGATTATCACGTTCATAGAGATCATGGAGTACCTCAAAAATGTGTTGATGGGCCGGTTTGTAGAAGTCATTTGGCGAAAGCATCTGCAGAGCAATGGTCGCTGCTTCATGCTCAATTAACATAGACCCGAGCACAGCTTCTTCCACTTCTACCGCTTGCGGGGGCACACGCCCCTCCTGATCTAAGGTGCCAGAATCATTGTTTTTAAAATTCGATCCTTTGTTTGATGCCATCCGAGAGCTGACCTGAAATTAGAGCAAAATTCGTTTGAATTGATCCCCATGAACACACACTATTTGCTGATGTTCATGCAATCACAAGTATAAGAAAACCGTCACTTTTACCGAAGAAAAAAGAGATTAGAATTAGGGCTTTCCACCGAGCTCATCATATCTTTTACGCAATAGTTGAACATCTTCCCAGGTTGGACGTTTCCACTTGGCATGGTGTAGTAGGGCGGCCGGATGATAGGTCGCAAGAAGTTCGTATTTGCCGCGAAAATCATAGAATTGTCCCCGCATTTTTGTGAGAGAAAGATTCTTGTCCAAGAGCGTTTGTGCCGCTACTTTGCCAACGGCTAAAATGAGCTTTGGGTCAACTAAATCAATTTGGCGCAATAGAAAAGGGAGACTGCGTTCGCGCTCCTCTGGCTTGGGGTTACGGTTATTTGGGGGCCGATGTTTGAGTATATTCGCGATATAAACGTCTTCCCGCTTAAAATTGATGGCATCTAAAATCTTATTCAACAGCTGTCCGGCTTTACCCACGAATGGTTTGCCTTGTTTATCTTCTTCGGCCCCGGGCGCTTCTCCGATAATCATTAAATCGGCATGGGGATTTCCCACCCCAAATACCAACTGTGTTCCCTCTAAATCGGTATGTAAAACATCGGCTTTTCGACAGAGGGCTTCCAGTTCTTCAAGTGAATTACATTTGTCGATATGATAATAAACATCATTGGATTCATCCTTATTAAACAATCCTTCCTGTGAAGAAAACTCTTCATTCGATTGATCATTCCCACTTGTTGTTGTCGTTTTAACAGCGGGCTCGCTTACAGTGTTTTGTTCTGTGGATGTTGATACAGATGTCGTAACGTCATTTGTGCTAACTTCTTTAGCAGGACTATTTTTATCATCCATAGAAAAGTCCCCATACAATTGACGTTCCTTCTCAATAAAGTTGATGACATCCTTTATTATTTCTTGTGGATCGCGGTCTAAATCAGCCATAAAAGAGTTATCCTACAAGTTCTGCAATAACTTCCTGTTCTTGTTTTGCCTCGGGCGTTAATTCTCCAATCAGGTAGCCGTCCTTGGATCGGGTGCCTAAGCTTACTGGCAAAATTCTATTTTCGTACTGGGGATTATAGGGAATGCCAACGCGAACATAGTTATCCGTCCATCCAAGTATTGCGCCATTGTTATTGGTACCTTCAAACAACACCGGACGAACTTCACCGCTGAAAGAAGTATCAAATTCAAAACGCTTTTTCTTAGAAAGACGTCTTAGTTTATGTGTACGTTCTTTGCGAACGCTGTCTTGAATTTGGGGTTCGATATTCAGGGCGTGGGTATTTGGGCGCTCGGAATAGGTGAACACGTGCAGGTAAGAGACCGGCAGGCTTTCGATAAAGTTAAAGGATTCCTCAAAAAGCTCATTCGTCTCACCCGGGTGACCGGTTATGACATCCACACCAATAGCAGCATCGGGCATTAATTTTTTGATCAGTTCAACTCGTTGCTGATATAGATCAGATTTATAACGCCGCCGCATGAGTCCCAACATCTTATCGCTGCCACTTTGTAAGGGCATGTGAAAGTGCGGCTGAATTTTCTCAGATTCAGCGGTAAAATGGATAATCTCTTCGTGCATTAGGTTTGGCTCTACCGATGAAAAGCGAATGCGTTCCAGTCCGTCAACGGTATCCAGCTGTTGCAAGAGCATAAAGAAATTTTCGTCTGTGCCACGACCAAAATCTCCGGCATTGACACCCGTGACAACCACTTCTTTAAACCCTTCTTCTACCAAAAGTTTGGCGTTTTCGACAACAGTTGAAATAGCAGGGCTTCGGCTTTCGCCCCGTGCCATGGGGATCGTACAAAAAGAGCATTTGTAACTGCAGCCATCCTGTACTTTAAGAAAAGCGCGGGTGCGGTCATCTGCAGAAAAAGCATTATGGAAATCTACGGCTTCATTAACATCAGAATTATAAACAATAGGTTCCGATCGTTTCTCAAAATCGTCAAAGAGTTCGAGCAGCTTGAATTTATTTTTGGCTCCCAGTACGGCATCCACACCGTCAATTTTAGCAATTTCTTCGGGTTCGAGTTGCGCATAACATCCGATTACAGCAACAAAAGCCTCGGGATTTCTGCGAAGAGCACGTCGTACCTGTCGGCGGCAAGTGCTATTGGCACTCTGGGTTACCGAACAGGTATTTACAACGTAGATATCGGCTTTGGTGTCAAAATTTGTAATGTCATATCCCTCTTGCTCAAAATCGCGCTGGATAGCCATCGTTTCGGAATAATTGAGCTTACAACCGAGGGTTTTAAAAGCAACCTTTTTCATATTCAGAGATGCCGAAATTTTGTTTCAGTGATCAAACAAAAGAAAATACGAAATGAGCGCAAAAATATCGATCTGGATAATACGATTAATTATACTATGGGATGCTTCATGCGATGTAACATTATTGCTCATTGTCATCGCCGCTATATAATAATTACTCGTAGCTAAATTCTATATCGAGTTTTTCTACTATTGATATTCCTTTTGATAGGTCCGATGGGCATCCATCCAAAATGGTACAGTTGTTGTATTTAAGCTGATTGATAACATGGATGTCACTTTAAATCGTAGAAATGAAAAAGAAAATATATATAGCGGGTCATCGGGGGATGGTAGGTTCTGCTGTACACAGGCTGTTTAAAAGAAAGGGGTATGAGAATATTATTACGCGGACGAGCACAGAGTTGGATCTGCGTAATCAGTCGGCCGTGGGGGATTTTATCAGTAAGCAACAGCCGGATATTATCGTTTTAGCGGCAGCCCGGGTAGGCGGGATTTTGGCAAATGATCAGCACCCGTATCCATTTCTGTATGATAATTTAGCTATTCAAAATAACGTAATACATGCCGCTCATAATAATGATGTAGCGCAACTCATTTTTCTGGGTAGTTCATGTATCTATCCAAAACACGCACCACAGCCACTTAAAGAGGAATATTTGCTAACTGGATCATTAGAGCCTACCAATCAATGGTATGCGATAGCAAAAATAGCGGGTATTAAACTTTGTGAGGCCTTAAATAAGCAGTATGGCCGTAATTATGTTTCGCTGATGCCCACAAATTTATACGGCCCGCGAGATAATTTTGATCTTGAAACTTCGCATGTAGTGCCGGCGATGATCCGCAAGTTCCATGAAGCCAAAGAAAATGGTCATGTTCCGGTAACGCTGTGGGGGAGCGGAAATCCCAAAAGAGAATTTTTGCATGTAGAGGATTTAGCCGAGGCCATTGTTTTTGCGATTGAACATGAGATAGAAGGGGATGTCTATAATGTGGGAACCGGAAAGGATTTAACAATCAGGGAATTGGCTGAGATAATCCAGAAGATTACCGGTCACAAGGGAAAGATTATTTGGGATTCTGATAAGCCCGACGGTACACCCAGAAAGCTGCTGGATGTCAATAAGCTCAATGATGCAGGATGGAAGTACAGTATTGATCTGGAGACGGGCTTAACTGAAACCTGTCAATGGTTTGTAGAAAATATAGACCAGTTGAAAGAAGTAAAACTTTAGGTAATTATTTTAATTAAACAGAGAGGATAATTTGAGCGGGAAAAGAAAAGTTGCATTGATTACAGGAGTTACGGGTCAGGATGGATCGTATTTGGCAGAATTTTTACTCCAAAAAGGATATGAGGTTCATGGCATTAAGCGGCGGTCGAGTTCTTTTAATACCGGACGTATTGATCATATTTATCAGGACCCGCATGCTGATGAGTTGCCTTTTCATTTGCATTATGGCGATCTAACGGACTCTACTAATTTGATTCGCATCATCCAGGATACCCAGCCGGACGAAATTTATAACCTGGGAGCTCAAAGCCATGTACAGGTATCGTTTGAAGCACCTGAATATACAGCTAATAGTGATGCGCTGGGGGTTCTGCGGATTCTGGAAGCCATCCGAATATTGGGATTGACGGATAAAACCAAGTTTTACCAAGCTTCAACCAGCGAACTTTTTGGTAAAGTTCAGGAAGTTCCACAGTGTGAATCCACGCCGTTTTATCCGCGGTCGCCGTATGGTGTTGCGAAATTATATGCCTACTGGATTACGGTAAACTATCGCGAGGCGTATGGGATGTATGCGGTAAATGGCATTTTGTTTAATCATGAGTCGCCGGTGCGGGGAGAAACATTTGTAACGCGAAAAATTACCCGGGCGGCTGTTCGCATTGCAGCGGGATTGCAAGAGAAAACCTATCTCGGAAACCTTGAGGCTAAGCGTGACTGGGGACATGCCAAGGATTATATCGAAGGCATGTACCTGATGCTTCAGCAGGAAGATCCCGAAGATTTGGTATTAGCGACGGGCGTAACGCATAGCGTACGTGAGCTATGTGAGTTGGCTTTTCGCCATGCTGGCGTACCCATTGAATGGATTGGAGAAGGAATTGACGAAAGGGGCATCAATGCCGAAACGGGAGATATAATTGTAGAAATTGATCCCCGATATTTTCGTCCCACCGAGGTGGATCTGCTTATAGGAGATGCGACAAAAGCGCAACAGAAGTTAGGATGGTCACCAAAATATACCTTTGAGGAACTTATCGAGGAGATGGTACGCGAAGATCAAGAGAAAATTAACCTTATAGTAAATAATAAAGATGAAGATTATTCCAAGCTTTCCAACTATATCCAGTAATGGAGATTATATTAAACAGCCGCGCATAAATGTTCTTAAAGATTCATTTATCGAGCGTATTCAAAATAGAACTGCTAACATCGGCATTATAGGTCTGGGCTATGTGGGCCTGCCGTTGTTGTGGACATTCCACGAGCAGGGATTCCCGGTAATGGGTTTTGATGTTGATCCGGATAAAATTAAGAATATTGAAAATGGCCAACCCTATATTAAGCATCTGGGCTATAGCATGATGGAGCGTTTGGCCAAATCAAAAAAATGTTCTGCCACTATGGATTTTGCCGGACTAAGGGATATGGACGCCATTATTTTGTGTGTACCTACGCCTTTGAATACTTACCGTGAGCCGGATATGCAATACGTGGAGCAAACAACACAAACAGTAGCTCAACATTTGCAAAAAGGACAGTTAGTAGTTTTAGAATCAACGTCTTATCCGGGCACTACCGATGAGTTGGTGATTCCAATTTTAGAAAAGGGCTCGGGATTAACATCAGCCAAGGACTTTTTTGTGGCATATAGCCCAGAGCGTGAAGACCCGGGGAATCCAAATTTTAATACATCCAAAATTCCCAAAGTAGTGGGTGCCGATGGTCCCGAAGCGTTAACCGTGGCAAGAGAGCTGTACGACTCAGTTATTGTTGAAACGGTTCCTGTATCCAATAACAAAACTGCCGAGGCCGTAAAGCTTACCGAGAATATTTTTCGATCAGTGAATATTGCCTTGGTTAATGAGCTCAAAGTTGTGTTCCAGGAAATGGGAATCGATATCCACGAAGTGCTGGATGCAGCCGAAACGAAACCCTTTGGCTTTATGAAATTTACGCCCGGTCCCGGTTTGGGGGGACATTGTATTCCCATCGATCCGTTTTATTTGACGTGGAAAGCGCGTGAGTACGAGCAGAATACTCGTTTTATTGAACTGGCGGGGGAAATCAATACCAGTATGCCTCGCTATGTTATTGAGCGGACAATTAAGGCACTTAACGCACATCACAAAGCAATTAATGGCACCGATATCTTGATTATAGGTTTGGCCTATAAGCCCGATGTTGATGACCTGAGAGAGTCGCCTACTTTTAAACTGATGGATCACCTGAAAGAGTACGGCGCCAATGTTCATTATTACGATCATTACATCCCGGAAATTTGGGAAACCAGGGAGCATAAAGAGTGGGCCGGGCTAAAAACGGTGGCTTGGAACAAAGAAACAATTTCGGGTTTTGACGCAGTGATTATATCGACGAATCATTCAGATATCAATTACCAGGAGCTGGCTGATTGGAACGATGTAATTATTGATACACGAAATGCGATGAAGCATACACAGCCTCGCACCAGTTCACAGGTTTGGAAAGCATAGGCTGGGAGCATAAATAAGTCAATTATTTCAGTATGAAGAAGTTATTAATAGTCGTTGGCACGCGACCCAATTTTATAAAGGTTACGCAATTCAAGAGGGTTGCCGAGCAGGATTTTTCCGGTGTGTTTGATATAGAAATCGTGCATACCGGTCAGCATTATGATGATAAGATGGCGGATGTCTTTTTTGAGCAGTTTGATCTGACGCCGGATTACTTTTTGGAAATTCCGCCTTCATCCCCAAATAACCAGATGGCGGAGGTGATGAAGCGTCTTGAACCGATAGTACAGGAGTTCCAACCTGATATGATTTTGGTTACGGGGGATGTAAACTCAACCTTTGCAGCCTCCCTGACGGCCAATAAAATGAATATTCCGCTGGCACATGTCGAGAGTGGCCTGCGTAGCGGCGACCGTACGATGCCCGAGGAGGTTAATCGTATCTTGACCGATGAAATATCTGATTATCTATTTATTACCGAAGAAAGCGGCATGAGGAATCTTTGTGGCAATGGAAAGACGGAGGATCAGCTTCATTTTGTTGGCAATACGATGATCGATACGATGGTCGCTTTTGAGGATAAGATCAATGAGTCTCCTATCCTTAATAAGCTGGGCTTGGAAAAGGGGCGGTTTGTGTTGATGACGATGCATCGTCCTGCCACGGTAGATCATAAAGAGGAATTGCTTAAGCTGGTTAGACTGATTGAAAACATCACTCAGACCGAAAAACTTGTGTTTCCCATTCATCCGCGGACGGTAAATAATTTAAAAAATTTTGAGTTGTACTATCGCATATCCAGCAATAGGAATGTGATACTTACCGAGCCGATGGACTATTTTTCATTTCAAAAGCTAATTGCCAGCTGCAAGTTTATTCTTACAGATAGTGGAGGAATTCAGGAGGAATCAACTTTTCGAAGGGTACCGTGTTTGACGCTTCGTCCCAATACTGAGCGGCCGTCAACCATACAAATTGGTACCAACACCCTTGTGCCATTTGATTTGGATGAAATCAAGCGAACAATTTGCTCCATAAAAGCGGGACGCTATAAAAAAGGCTCAATCCCACCTATGTGGGATGGTAAGGCAACACACCGTATCCTGGAGGTGTTGGAAGATACTCTTTAGGGATTTGGTAGGTTGCCGATCACTCCGGAAGGAAAAAGGGAGTCCGACGTAAATGTGGGGCTCCCTTTTATTTTTGTGAGCTGAATTTGGATTAATCGGCTACATTAAAGCCATTTACCACGGAATGCGCAATGAAGTAAACATCCCCGGAAAGCCCATCAATTTCATAGGTATATTCGGTGATATCGTCATGATTTTGTTGATCGCTATACTGCCCGGGCGCTACCGTATAGTTGTCATTAGATCCTGTTGGATATGGATCGGTGCCAACATACAGGTGGGTTTCCAACAACGTATATAAGGAATTAGTCAAAGCAGAGGTTTCTGTCATGGTATATGTAGCTGTAAACGTTCCGTTCTGATAGTTTACAGTTAAGGTCCCAACCAATGTGCCCTTGGTTAAATCACATTGACCGGCAGCGGCATAAATATCATAGGTTTGCTCACCGCTGTTTTCGGAAATAGGTCCGTTAGTCCAGCCCCAGTTATTAAATGTTACACCAGGAATGATCTCCTCATCAAAACAGGTTGAGTAATCGGTATCCACAGAAGACTGACCATTATCGGAACGTGTTTTAACAGCAAAAGCCGTTTCATCTTCGATCATAATTGTTTGTCCGTCGTTTTCAATAAGGGTGAAACCTTGTTCGTAAAGGGTAGTCTTGGCTTTCATATTACTGACTTCGTTATGAATCAGGTTGACTACATTTTTAACTTTATCGACGTCAAATTTGACTTGCCCATCATTATATAATGCGGTGGGAATATTCTCGTATTCTGCTATCTTATCGACATCAAAAGCAGGATTTTCAATAAGTGACCAAATAATCACTTGTATTTCTCTAAACGTAAGATTTGGGTCGTTAGCCTTAAGTTGATCTTTAATATTCATGAAGTGATTGAGCGAAGCCCATTGCGAATGTCCCTTCGTAGAATATAGATTAACTCCCAGCTGTTCGCCTTTGATGTATTCGTCATCCCATTCCACGCACCATCCTTCACGGACAGATCCATCAGCCAAAGTAACCAAAAAGAAACTATCCTGACTGTTGTCTTGCTGTACATCCATCGAAGTATTTCGAGCTGTTTCAATAGGTGTGGCACTTTGTACATATCGGAAACTCTCTTTCAGATCTACATTTGTAGTTTTTTCGCAGCTACTGAGCATTAGCATCAGGGCCGCTGTTAATAGTATTGATAGTGTATATTTGATCGTAATCATTCGTACTCCCTCGTTTTATTAAGTTGTCAGTTTATTTTTTGTGATTGATGCTCCCCTTTTTAGGGAGCATCACGATTAATTAATCGGCTATCCAATAGTAGTTAAGAAGAAACGTATTGCCGTGATAACGCTGATCGAAACCAATTTAACCAACACCGAAAAGCCAAGTGTATTATTCAGTATTTAACAAACAATATTTGTACCAGAGTGTTATGGAATGGTGGAATATTCAATAAAGACAATTTGATTGGCTTAGCAAGATAACGTCTTGCTATCCATAGGGTAATATTTACAGTGTGGACTGGGTAAAATTTTATATCTATTGAAAGGGGAACCGGGCATAATGACTTATAGAATAGATGAGCAAAAGCCTGCACTGGTTGGCACGCTTATTGAATTCGTTAAGTGAGAAAGAAGGTAGTTGGATTAAAAGGTTTTAAACAAAATCATTAAGACTATGAAAATTTTAGTAACGGGTACAGATGGATATATCGGGTCGGTGTTGGGGCCTTATTTATTAAAGAGAGGACATCAGGTAACGGGGTTAGATACCGGGTATTACAGAGCTGGTTGGCTATTCAATAATGGAAGTACGGTTTATCCATCATATATTCATAAAGATCTTCGAGATATCACCCTGGAAGACCTTGAAGGTTTTGATGCGGTAGCACATCTTGCGGAATTGTCTAATGACCCTTTGGGACAACTAAATCCCAAGATTACCTACAAAATTAATCACGAGGGTAGCGTGCGACTGGCAAAGCTTTGTAAGCAGGCTGGTATTCAACGATTTGTATATACCTCATCATGTAGCGTCTATGGAGAGGGCAATGATGATTATAAAACGGAGGAATCCGAAGTAAACCCTCAAACAGCCTATGCTGAGTGCAAAACGAGAGTAGAACGGGATGTAGCAAAGCTGGCAGATGATGATTTTTCGCCTACATTTTTGCGTAATGCGACGGCCTATGGTGCTTCACCGCGTATGCGATTTGATATTGTTCTGAATAACCTGGCGGGATTAGCATGGACCACAGGAGTTATTGAGATGATCAGTGACGGTATGCCATGGCGTCCGCTGGTACATATTAGAGATATCAGCAAAGCGATTGCCTGTACACTGGAAGCGCCGCGAGCAGTGGTGCATAACGAGGTGTTTAACGTTGGTGATACCGAGGAGAATTTTAGGGTCAGAGAGATTGCCGAAATAGTGGGTCAGGCTTTCCCGGGTTGTAAAACCACCTTTGGGGACAGCGGCGGCGATAACCGAAGCTACCGCGTCTCATTCGATAAAATAAATAGCCAACTGCCCGGCTTTTCCTGTGAATATACTACCAAGGATGGGGCCGAGGAGCTGTATCAGCTATTCAAAAAAATTGACCTGCATCCCGAGGTATTTAATGCCAACCCTTATACAAGATTAAAACAGCTCAAGTTTTTGCTGGGTACCAAGCAAGTGAATGAAGAGTTGTATTGGGTATAATTTGATGGATGGCGCTGGGTAATATTTTCTAATACTATTGAAAAATTACTCAATGCATTGTGTGCGATTTATAGAGATTTGGGTGGCCTCGATCCCAAAATTGGTTCTGTGATAATTTGGGATAGGAGCTGATGGCCTTTGGGAAATTGGCACGCCTATTGTAATAGGTAGGGTACAGAATTGCTAAAAATTTGTTTGGTAAATAGTTACCTCAGGAAAATTTTAAAGATGATATCGACAACCAAGAGTGACAATTATTATGGAAGAGCTAACATGTCTTAATTGCGGAAATAAATTGGAGCACACCTTTGCAGATTTGGGGACATCGCCGCTGTGTAATGAAATTATCAAACCCGATCAGGTTAACGATGGACAAATGAGTTACCCGCTGCATACCTATGTTTGTGATGAATGCTTTTTAGTGCAAGTGGGAAAATGCGTGAGTCCGGAAAAAATTTATGAAGACTATAGCTACTTCTCTTCATATTCCGATTCTTGGCTGCGTCACGCCGAACAGTATGTTGATTTTATGATGAATGAGTACGAGATCAACAGAGAAAGTTTCGTGGTAGAAATTGCCAGCAACGACGGATATTTGTTGCAGTATTTCAATCAGAAAAAAGTACCGTTGCTCGGGGTAGAGCCTTCTGATACCGTTGCGCGGGCGGCTTTGGAAAAAGGGATTCCCACCGAGATAATGTTTTTTGGTACTGACACGGCCAACAAACTTAAAAAGAAATATAAGTCGGCCGATCTCATTCTTGGTAATAACGTATTGGCTCACGTTCCCCGCATCAATGATTTTATTCAGGGATTGGACATTATGCTGGATGAGCAGGGTATTATGACCTTTGAGTTTCCTCATCTGATGCAGCTTATCGAAAACAATCAGTTTGATACGATTTATCACGAACACTTCTTCTATTATTCACTGCACAGCGTACGATCTCTGTTTAAAAAACATGGTTTTACCATTTTTGATGTTCAGGAACTGGATACGCATGGTGGGTCCATTCGGATTTTTGTGACGCGAGCTTCTAATTCTAAATACAAGGTATCGGAAAATGTACGCCAGTTGTTGCGCCAGGAAAAACGAAAAGGATATCTGAACACTGATTTCTACAAGTACTTTGGTGATTACGTGCGTCAGACGAAACGGGATATTTTGCGGCTGCTTATTAATCTGAAAAATCAAGGGAATTCGATTGTTGGGTACGGGGCGCCGGGGAAAGGCAATACGCTGTTGAATTACTGCGGAATTGGTACCGATTTTATTGACTATACCGTAGATCGAAGTCCCCACAAGCAGGGTCACTATTTACCGGGGTCACTGATTCCCATTTTATCTCCAGACAAAATTAAGGATACCAAACCTGATTACATCTTTATTCTGCCGTGGAATTTGAAAGACGAGATCATCAAGCAACTACAGTATGTATCGGAATGGGGGGCACAATTCATCATTCCCATACCGCAGCCTATGATTATAAATTCAAGGCCGATGGAGTTTGAGTTACCAATTTTAACCAGTGGACTATA
>JBNJFP010000005.1:96880-117825 GCA_051746985.1 Bacteroidota bacterium | reverse complement strand
TTGCGTGGGACCGGGCGGAATCGAACCGCCGACACCGCGATTTTCAGTCGCGTGCTCTACCTACTGAGCTACAGTCCCAACTCGATTAAGAGTTGCCAAATATAAAAGCTTTTCAACTTTATAAAAAGAAGAAATCCCCAATTTTTTTAGGTTATTTCTCTTCGAGGTCCACGTCACGCAACCGTATTTGTAACGTCCGCCGTCCGTTCCACTCATTTTCTTCCAACGAATAAGCGATATTTAACTGGTGCTGTTCATCGCTGTTACGGACAACAGGCAGATACTCGTGCATATTAAATCCAATTACGTCAAAAGCACCCGACCCATTTTGCTTAACTTTCATTTTTAGATGTCCCTTGCCTACAATGGTTGGTACCCCCACCACTTCCACATCTTTGCTAACGAAAATGGGACGCAAATTAGCCGGCCCAAAGGGCTCAAACTGGCTTAACAACTTCCAAAATCGCATATCGATATCATCTAAATCCAGCTGGCAATCAATCTTAAGCTCGGGCTTAAAATCCTCTTCTGATAGCCGCTCGGCAGCAATCTCATTAATGCGCTGGCGAAATTCATCGAGGTTTTCTTTGGTAATGGTTAGTCCCGCGGCATATTCATGTCCGCCGAATTGTTCGAGCAGATCCTCGCATTCTTTAAAGGCATCGTAAATATTAAATCCATCAATACTGCGCGCCGAGCCTTTTATTTTACCATCCACCGTACTAAGCATAACAGCAGGACGTCCATAGGTATCCACCAGCCGGGAGGCCACAATTCCTATCACGCCCAAATGCCAATCGGGTTGATGCAGCACCATCGACGACACTTTATCCAGATTATAATCTTTATCGACCATGGCCATGGCCTCTTCCATCGTTTGTGAATCTTTATCACGTCGGGCCACGTTGATGCTTTCAAGCTCATGGGCACGGGCTTTAGCTTCGGCCGGTGTATCAGAAATAAGTAACTGCACCGCCTTGGTGGCATCACCCATACGTCCGGCGGCATTAATGCGCGGACCAATGGAAAAAACAATATTAGACGTAGTAACCGAACCGATATTCAGGTTTATCAACTCTGCCAGAGCCTTAACTCCCACCCGGGGTTCACTGTTGATACGTTTGAGCCCCTCCCGCATCAGGATGCGGTTTTCATCCTCAATAGGCACAATATCAGAGGCAATGGAGATAGCCACCAAGTCCAATAATTTGTAGGCCAGCGAATCACTTAAACCCAGTTTTTTTATCGTACCCTGAATAAGCTTAAATCCAACGCCCGCTCCTGAAAGACCATCAAAAGGATACTCACAGTCGTTACGCTTGGGATCAAGCACGGCTACGGCATCGGGGATGCTATCCCCAACATTATGGTGGTCACAAATGATCACATCAATGCCATGCTCCTTTGCCTGCTTGGTTTCCTCGATCGCAGTAATCCCGCAATCCACCGAAACGATAAGATCCGCTTCGGTATCAATGGCATATTGAATGCCTTCCTGGTTGATACCGTAGCCTTCCTTAAATCGATGCGGGATATAGAAATCCACATCCACGCCAAACTCCTTCAAAAAGATATATAAGATAGCCGTCGAAGTGGTCCCATCCACATCATAGTCGCCATAGATAAGAATTCGCTCACGATTGCGGATGGCCCCGGCAAGGCGAGCTGTGGCCTTATCCATATCCTTCATTAAAAAGGGATCATGAATCTGACTCAGGTCAGAACGAAAAAATGCTTCGGCTTTATCATAGGTATCAATTCCACGCAGCGCAAGCAGGCGGGCTATTTTTTGGGGAACCCCCAGCTGCTCTTGCAAATCGGATACAGCTTCTTCGTTGTCTGGCGTAGCAAAAACCCAGCGAAAAGACATAATTATCTGTTTTTTTCTTTTTTGTCATAAATAGCATACTGGCGATCAAACCAAATAGCCACACTCCTTTGCTTCTTTAATAGCGTAAAGGATTTCCAATAGATTATTAATTAAAATACAATATCCACGGTAAAATTCATTATTTAACCTATATTCACCGCAAGATTTAATTCCATCTTGCGTGACTCTTTTCTCTCCTTGGCGGACTACTAAATTTGCCCCAATTTTTGTACCTTTTAATACTTTGTTTGAATACGACTATTCATAATTTGGAATGCAAAGAAATACATTTAGTTCAACGAATCTGATCTTAATTTTTTGCTATCAGGGTTATGAGATACACTAATTTTGAACGATAGTTTTAATGATTTAAATCATATAACCATGGAATCTAAAATTTTGGAAAACAACACAGCTACCGATATCGGTGAGGATTTTCCGCTATTCAGTAAGCTGCAAGATTATGAGCACGAACAAGTGGTGGTTTGCTCTGAGCCAACAATGGGCCTAAAAGCAATCATTGCAGTTCATAATACAACGCTCGGTCCTGCTTTAGGTGGCGTGCGGATGTGGCCCTATAATAATGAGCAAGAAGCAATCCGCGATGTGCTTCGTCTTTCTCGGGGGATGACGTACAAGGCCGCTATTTCGGGGCTCAACCTCGGGGGCGGAAAAGCAGTAATTATCGGTGATCCCCGAAAAGAAAAAAACGAGGCCCTGTTCCGCGCTTTCGGTCGCTATGTTGACAGTTTGGGAGGTCGCTATATTACGGCCGAGGATGTTGGAACCGACGTGCAAGCCATGGAATGGATCCGTATGGAAACCAAGTATGTAACCGGTTTACCAAAATCTATTGGTGGCAGCGGCGACCCTTCTCCGGTTACGGCCTACGGCGTATATCAGGGGATGAAAGCATGTGCAAAAAAGGCCTACGGATCTGATTCGCTCGAAGGCAAACGTATCTCCATTCAGGGAGCGGGACACGTAAGTTCGCATCTGGCGGAATTTCTCCATAAAGAAGGAGCTGATCTGTTTATCTGTGACATTTATGAGGATAAAGTAAATGCCCTGGCCGAAAAGGTTAACGCCGAAGTCGTCGATCCCGATGACATTTACGGTTTGGATGTGGATATCTTTAGTCCCTGCGCTTTGGGTGGTGTCATCAATGACGATACCATGGACCACTTCAATTGTGATATCGTTGCCGGTGCAGCAAACAATGTGCTCGACGAAGAAGACAAACATGGTCAAATGCTGCTTGACAAAGGCATTCTTTATGCCCCCGACTATGTAATTAATGCCGGCGGGCTCATTAACGTGGCCAGTGAGCTTGAAGGCTATAATGAGGAGCGCGCCAAAGGCCAGGCCGAGAAAATTTATGACACTATTCTCGATATCTTAAACTACTCGGATGAAAATGATACACCAACGTTTACGGCATCCAATATTCTTGCAGAACAGCGGATGAGCAATGTTGGCAAAATCCATAATATTTACACTTCGCAAAGTAACTTTACAGGTCATATTGGTGACCTCTACAAACACGCCAACCTGTAGAAACAATAGTTAAAATCGTATATTAAGGCGGCTCAAATGATTGGGCCGCCTTTTTTGTTATACCTCGATAAACAGGTGAAAATTTAGACGGTTATGATTTCAAAAGAAGATTTTATTACGAAAGATCGCCTTATCAAAGGCATTGCCAAAGATGGTTCTCTAAAAATCTCAGTAGTTAAAACGACAGATGTAGTCAAAACGGCTCGCGAGAAACATGGACTCTCGCTGCTCAATACGGTATTGCTGGGTCGGGCATTAACAGGCACCTTGCTGATGGCCTCCGAACTTAAAGGGGAAGAACGCCTCAAAATGCGAATTGAGGGACAAGGCCCCATTGGTCTGCTTGTTGCGGAAGCCAACCGCGTGGGTGAAGTACGGGGCTATGTTCAAAATCCCCAAGCCGAACTCGAATATTCCGCCGGTGACACAAATATTGGCGAAGGGCTGGGTATTGGCGTAATGAATATCAGTAAGACATTATATAACGAGGCCGAACCTCGTCACAGCAGTATTGAATTGATTAATGGCAACATTACGGATGACATCGCTTACTATATGGTGCAATCCGAGCAGATACCTTCAGCTATATTACTGGATGTTGGCATTGATGAAGATGGCAATATAACTGAAGCCGGTGGACTGTTAATCCAACGTATGCCCGATGCCCCCGAAGGTGTTATCGATCAGCTTCAGCAGAAGATGCTTCAGTTTGGTTCCATTAGCCAGATGCTGGCCAGTGGTCTGTATATTGATGATATCATGGAAAAGGCAATGAATCCCATGGGGGTAAAGGAACTCGACCGTCAGCCAGTGGACTTTTTCTGTCGATGTTCGCGCAAGCGATTCAAAAGTGCCTTGGCCATGCTTGGCGTTGAGGACCTCAAAGAAATTAGTGACGAAGGTCAGGAACTCGTCTGCCACTATTGCAACGAGCACTATAATATCACAAAGGAAGAGATTGAGGATTTGCTGATGGATACAAAGGCTAAAATGAATTAAAAGCTATGGATTTTGCAATATCTACATCAAATCGATTGTCGTTAGCAATTATTAGTTTTTTTATCTGCCTTATACTTTTCCTTCTCATCAATTATGTCTTTATAGAAATGGGCAGTGCTGATTGGAAGATTATTCCCGCTTTTACCGCAAGTACAATTACTGCCTCAGTTACATACTGGGTAAATACTGATGATTAATTTCCTTTACAACCAACTTTAATTTTGGGATGTCAAAACGCAAACAAGTTGTCATTGTTGGCGGTGGATTTGGTGGTATTTCAGTCGCTAAGAGACTAAAAAATGCTGACGTTGATATTACCATTATTGACAAAAACAACCATCACCTTTTTCAGCCCCTGCTTTACCAAGTGGCTACGGCGGCTCTTTCACCGGGTGATATTGCGGTACCCATTCGGGCCATCTTGGGCGAACGGAAAGGGCTAAAAGTACTGCTCGGAAATGTTACCGGCGTCAACAAGCAAGAGCAGTACGTTTTGTTGGAAAACGGTCGGCAAGTTAATTTTGATTACTTGGTGCTGGCTCCGGGGGCACAGTACAATTATTTTGGTAATGATGATTGGAAGAAGCACGCTCCCGGACTCAAATCGATCGGTGATGCACTGCAAATTCGTGAGCGCATTCTGCTCTCTCTTGAGGAGGCTGAACAGCTCGACGATCCCAAGTTGCGGGAACCCTATCTTACGTTTGTCATTATTGGCGGCGGGCCAACGGGTGTTGAGATGGCCGGCGCCATTGGCGAAATTGCCAAGCGTAACATGATGCGCGACTATAACACCTTTAGCAAAAATGAAACGCGCATTTTTCTCGTCGAAGCGGCCCCAAAGATCCTCAATGGCTATCCCGATTCGCTTTCTGAACGAGCACGGGAAACGCTTGAAGAAATGGGCGTTCGAGTGCTAACAAATACGCCCGTCACTGATATTAGTAAGAGAAAAGTTTCCTTTTCGGAAGGCGCTATCGAAACACCCAATATCATCTGGGCAGCCGGCGTGGCTGCCTCACCACTCCTGTCATCCCTTGAAACCAAACAAGATCGCACCGGACGTGTTTTTGTTGAAGAGGACCTTTCTATTCCCGGCAACGACAGTATTTTTGTAATTGGAGATGCCGCCCACAAAGAAGATGAATCGGGAAATCCCCTGCCTGCCTTAGCACCGGTTGCCATCCAACAGGGAACATTCCTGGGCAATCTCATTCAAAATGAAATTAACGGCAAAGAGCGCACGTCATTCAGGTTTGTTGATAAGGGAACCATGGCCACCATTGGACGCGCCAAAGCCGTAGCCGACATCCGCGGCTTCAAATTCAGTGGCTTTTTTGCTTGGATTTTGTGGTCAGTGGTTCACATTTTCTTTTTAATTGGTTTTCGCAATCGCTTTCGCGTTTTCGTGGAATGGATGTGGCACTACTTTACCTTCAAGCGTGGTGTGCGACTTATCACCGATCGCTTTAGTGAAAATGAGGAAAGGGACTAAAAATAGGATTAATCCTGTAAAATAGCTTTTACGCTCATGAAATTTCTAAACCTGCTGCTATTATTTCTGATTACTACTCCTGCAACGCTTTTAGCTCAAGATCAAAATATAAGAGATCATGGTATCGAAATCGGCGTGCTTCAAACCGGCCAACACAATGCTATTACGGATGTAGAAGGAGTCAAAGTCGGTCATCAAACGTTAATCGAAGGCGACCAGATTCGCACCGGAGTTACGGCCATTCTCCCGCACGGCGGCAACATCTTTCAGCAGAAAGTTCCGGCGGCGGTGTATGTGGGCAACGGCTTCGGCAAACTGGCAGGATCAACCCAAATTAAAGAGCTCGGAAATCTGGAAACGCCCATTATCCTCACCAACACACTGAGTGTCCCTACCGCCTCTGATGCTCTCATCGATCACACTTTCAGCTTTGATGAAAACGACAACGTTCGGTCGGTAAATCCGGTGGTGGGCGAAACTAATGACGGCTACCTTAATGACATCCGGGGGCGTCATGTATCCAAAAAAGATGTCCTTGCAGCCATTGACAATACAAAGTCAGGGGAAGTTGAGCAGGGCAATGTTGGTGCAGGTACGGGTACGATCGCTTTTGGATTCAAGGGCGGAATTGGCACCGCCTCTCGTAAACTTACCAGAGATTTGGGCGGATATTCGGTGGGCGTGTTGACACAAACCAACTTCGGCGGTGTTCTTCAAATTGCGGGGGTACCCGTGGGCAAAGAGTTGGGAAAATATTTTCTCAGCGACGAACTTAACGAAACGCCCGACGGATCCTGCATGATTGTGGTAGCCACCGACGCGCCGTTGGATGCTCGAAACTTAGAACGCCTGGCCAAACGGGCTATGTTAGGATTGGGAAAAACGGGAGGCATAGCTTCTAACGGTAGTGGCGATTACGTAGTGGCCTTTTCTACGGCCGAATCCGTTCGTATTCCGTACAGCTCCGAAAAAGATCTTAAAACACAAAATGTACTTCGCAATAGCGTAATGTCTCCTCTTTTCATGGCCGTCAATGAGGCTACCGAAGAAGCCATTATCAACTCGCTTTTCCATGCCGAAACAATGACAGGCAGAGACGGACACACCATTGAAGAGCTACCAGTAGGTGAAGTGTTGAAAATTATGAAAGGATATGGAAGAGATGGAAAGTAGATCCTGAAACAAGTTCAGGATGACACGAGAAATTTAATAATTAGTTAGGTGGCAAATGAACTACCGCAGCCGCAAGTTTCACTGGCATTGGGATTATCAAACGTAAATCCGCGGGCATCTAATCCATCCGGGTAATCAACGGAAATACCTTTCAAGTACATTAGATGCTTGGAGTCAACGATAATTTTAATACCATTTGAGACAATCACCTCGTCTTCATCAGATTGGTGGTCAAATCCAAGCTTGTAGCTAAGTCCCGAACAACCGCCACCTTCAACCGCTACACGAAGGAAAAGGTCGTCATCAAGATTCTCCTTTTCCCGAATACTACGCACTTGATCAGCTGCACGTTCTGTTAGAGATACAGGAGGGCCAGTAAAATCGACATCTGTGGCAGCTTGCATTTCCTCTAACGGTGAAGCCACTTGCCCTTGCTGCTGATCTTCTTCCTCATCATCAATAAGATCGGCAATCACACTATCTAAATTATCTTCGGGCTCTGCAGGCATTATTGTACCACTTGTAGGTTAATGTTCATTATTTTGAGCATAGGTAAAATAATCGGTATTGTCTTTGCGCGTCAAACTTAAAATTTCGGCTGCCACCAAATTCACTAACGTAGCAGATGCTTTCTTAATCGGGATATCGACAAGTTGTGCAAATTTTTTAACGGTTATCTGACCGTATTCATTCAGATATCGAAACAGTTTTTGTTCATCCCGGCCGTATTCAAAGGTGACGCCTTCATCCGAGTTACGTTTCTTAATAACCTCAATAAGTTCTTTGCTGGCAACCTTATTCTGATCCTTCTCACGCATAAACACAATGTGCTCCTCATCCCCCTTTACAAATATAGGTTTGTCGGGAGCCTCCGGCACTTTAATCACCAGCAAGTCGCGATCGCCAAAATGAACAATCTCAATTATAATGTTCACCGGAGGGCTACATAATTCCACGGCAGCCTTATCCAGCAAAAACTCCTCTTCCTGGTATCCTACAACGCCCACGAGCGACTTGTCGTCATCCACGCCAATGAGCAGAGTTCCCCCTTTCGTATTGGCAAAAGCGGCAATTTCACGCGCTATTTTGTATGCGGATGGAATCGTGCGCTTAAACTCCAAGTATAAACCTTCGCCCGTCTGCGCTAAATTCTTAACATCGAGGTAATCCATCTCGGAAAGCGAAGCCGCACTGTGATTTTGAGAATACATAGTACTCAGTCTTTTAACTACAAACGAAGGTAATAAGAAAATATTAAGTACAGATGAATCAGTAAGCAAATATCATCTTCAATGAGCTGTACATCCTTACTTCCCTGTCATCCTAACCTTGCCCAATCCAGATTAAATAACAATTTCCTCTTTGGGATTTCGCGTCATTAAATCATAGAGCATATCCTTTGGATCCTCATCCTCAAACAATACATGATACACAGCAGCAGTTATAGGCATTTCGACTCCCAGCTTATTGCTCCAATCATAGACCGAGCGCGTAGTTTTCACCCCCTCGGCAACCATCTTCATGTGAGAGACAATGTCATCCAGGTTTTTACCTTTGCCGATATTATAGCCCACAAAACGGTTTCTGCTGTGCTCGCTGGTACATGTAACAATCAAATCACCCATACCGGCCAAACCCGAAAAGGTATCCTGCGAAGCGCCAAGCTTCATTCCAAGGCGTTTCATTTCGTGAAGACCGCGTGTCATCAATGCTGCTTTAGCGTTATCACCAAGCTCTGCGCCATCCACAATACCAGCTGCAATGGCCATAATATTTTTTACGGCCCCGCCAATTTCAACACCAATAATGTCATAATTAAGATAAACGCGAAACATAGGCGTCAAAAACGTCTCCTGAATAATCTGTGTGGTACGCTTGGAATTTGCGCTTGCCACCACAGTAGTGGGCTTAAACTTGCTGACTTCTTCGGCATGACTCGGTCCCGAAATCACGCCAATATGATCATCCACAATCGTGCCTTCAAGTACTTCGCTGAGCACTTGCGACATCGTCATAAACGTATCATTTTCGATTCCCTTGGCCACGCTGACAATCATCTCATTGCCATTAAGATGTCCTTTTATATTTCGGGCAACCTGGCGCATTACATGCGATGGCGTTGCAAAAACGACCATTTCCGGATCATCAAAGCACTCTTCGGGGTCGGTTGAGGACTCTACAGAATCAGGAAGGGTTACATCAGAGATATAGGCAGGATTGCGGTGTCTTTTGTTGATGCTATAGGCAACTTCTTTCTCACGTGCCCAAAGTTGCACCTTATTTCCTGCACGCGCTAATACTATGGATAGAGCCGTACCAAAACTGCCGGCCCCGATAATCGTAATTTTCTTCACAGTAGTTTAACTACCCGATTGCGATTTTTCTTCTTTGTTGAGCCACCCTACAGCTGGCCGAAATGAGCTAACTTTATTTTCTGTGCCATTTAACAAGCGTTTTATATTGCCTTTATGCTTGATGATAATTGCCAATCCAATGATAGCAGCAAATATCAAAATACTGCCATCAATATCCCAGCCATATCCATAGCGCAATGCTACAAGTACCAGTGGATATACAAAAGCGGCCACCAAGGATGCCAGTGACACGTATCGACTGGTTAATAAAACAATCAAAAATACACTCGCGGCAATACCTACCGAAACTGGCTCAATGCCACAGAGCATACCGGCTGCTGTAGCCATTCCTTTACCCCCGTCAAAATTGGCATAAAGTGGAAACATATGTCCAACTACGGCGGCAATTCCGCAGGTGATGCTCAGGAAAGGATCAATGCTCCAAAACTCGAATAATGTAACCGGTCCCGCTCCAATATGATAGGCAAGCTGGCTAATCCATAAAGAGCTGACAAATCCTTTAAAAAAGTCGATGGCTAATACTGATACCCCCGGCCGCCAACCCAGTAGCCGAAACGTATTCGTAGCCCCGGCGTTACCACTACCGTGATCACGTATATCAACACCCTTAACAAGTTTGCCCACCCATATAGATGAGGGAACGGATCCCACCAAATAACTCAACAGCAAAACAACTCCAAGTGCAATCATATTTTCTTGATTAAGTGAGAAATGCCAACCGGATGAAATATAAAAGTTCGTACGATAATCTCGAGGAAAAATCTCTCAGCCTGTAACGAAATTCTTACACATGCTCTTCGGCGTGATACGAAGATCGAACCAACGGACCGCTCTCAACGTGCTCAAGTCCGAGCTCTTCACCAATCTCTTTATATTCGGCAAACTGATCGGGGTGTACCCACTCTTTTACAGGCTGATGCATCTTGGTTGGCTGCATATATTGACCAATAGTCAATACGTCCACATCGTGATCTACGCAGTCTTTCATCAGTTCAATAACTTGCTCTCGAGTCTCTCCAAAACCAACCATAATTCCGGTTTTTGACTTTATACCTTGGTCCTTTACCCGCTGCAATAGTTCGAGCGAACGCTCATATTTAGCCTGTGGGCGAATAGTTCGATACAAATCGGGCACCGTTTCAAGATTGTGACTCAGCACATCGGGGGGCGTATCAATTACAATTTGGAGGGCTTCCCATACACCGCGAAAGTCAGGAATCAGCGATTCAATAGTTACCCCGTCGATTGCTTCGCGAAGCTGGCGATGACATTCGGCAAAAATAGGTGCCCCGCCATCTTTGCGTTCGTCACGATTTACTGAGGTGAGCACCACGTGTTTTAATCCCATCTCTTTGGCCGCTTCCGTTACGCGCCTTGGCTCATCCCAATCAAGCCCTTGCACCGGCCGACCAGTTTTAACCGCACAAAAAGAACATGATCGCGTACATACATCCCCCAAAATCATAAACGTAGCCGTTCCACGTCCCCAGCATTCGCCCATGTTTGGGCAGCGGGCTTCAGAGCAAACCGTGTTGAGCGATTGATTTCGTACCGTCTCCGAAACCTCTTTAAACTTTTCGCCAGACGGCAATTTAACGCGCAGCCAATCAGGCCGACGCTCGGTGGTTTCGTTACGATCTACGACATTGAGTTCTTTAATCATGGAGCTAAAATCAAAAAATTATTGCGATGCTGCTTTTTTCTCAGATGGCTTAAGATACGAAAATTGATTGTCCAGTTCATGCAGGGAATGACCTTTTGTTATCAACACATCAAACACCTCTGAAAAGTGGGCTGATAAATGTTCTTTTACTTGGGATGCATCCACGGTGTGCCCCAACAACTCTTCAAGACTTGTTACTTCTTTGTTGGTGATGCCACATGGTACAATATGATTAAAATAGCTGAGATCGGCATTGACGTTGAAGGCAAAACCGTGCATGGTTACCCACCGGCTGCACCGAATACCCATAGCGCATATTTTTTTATCGCCTACCCACACGCCAGTCAGACCTTCAATGCGTCCGGCCTCGATATCATAGTCGGCGCAAGTGCGGATGATGACTTCCTCTAAATAGCGCAGATATTTGTGGATGTCGGTAAAATGACGATCGAGATCTAAAATAGGATAGCCCACAATTTGGCCTGGCCCGTGATAGGTGATATCCCCGCCACGATCTATTTCGATAAACTCGGCATCAATATCAGCCAGCTCGGCCATGCCTTTAAGCAGGTGGCTTTTATCTCCACTTTTGCCCAGAGTATATACATGAGGGTGTTCTACAAACAGGAATACGTCATTGCTTTCTTCACCGGGCTTATAAAGTTTCTGTTCTTTCCGTCGCCTCAATTTCTCATCTACCAAACGCTGCTGAATAGCTGTTTGCAACTCCCATACCGGGCGATAGGGGGCATTACCTAAATCAAATAATTCTACCGTGTTCATAGCTTTATTAAGATACAAAAGGTGAATGGCAATAACTACTGAAGGGGACCTCTCACCTACAAAATAGTGTCACTCACTCGGCTTTTCACTATTATACTTGTCCAGTTTGTTATGGAGCGTTTTTCGGGTAAAGCCAAGTATTTTAGCAGCCTTAGTCTTGTTATTATCAACTGATTTCAGGGTATGTCCAATAACCCATTTCTCAACTGATTCTAAACTGGAACCTATGGGAATTTGCATCATCATATTTGAAGAATTGTTATAGCTCATTTGAAATTCATCATTCCCACTGCGAATTCTGGGTGGAAGCATTCCTGACGCTATATTTTCGCCCTCACATAAAACTACACATCGCTCTACCACATTCTTTAGCTCACGAACATTTCCCGGCCAATCGTGCCCCATAAAAGCTTCCATACAATCTTCAGAAAATTCTATTTCCGAAAAGTCATATAACTCCATAAAGTATTCTTTATAATAATTTACCAACAATGGTATATCCTCTTTGCGATGCCGTAATGGGGGAATATATAATTCAATCACATTTATTCGATAAAACAGATCTTCTCTGAAGCTCCCTGATTTTACCTGATCGATTAATACTTTATTAGTTGCTGAAATCAGTGAAATATCTATTTCAATTTCTTCGCTTCCTCCCACCCTGCGGAACGAACCAAGTTCAACAACCCGCAGTAATTTCACCTGCATAGAGTGAGGCATCTCACTTATTTCATCTAAAAATAATGTACCCCCGTCGGCCAGTTCAAAACATCCTTTCTTTTGGGCATGAGCTCCGGTAAACGCCCCTTTCTCGTGCCCGAACAATTCACTTTCAACAAGATCAGGGGGAATTGCACCACAATTTACAGCTATCATGGGATTGGCCTGACGATGACTAAAATAATGATATAGCTGAGCAATGACTTCTTTACCAGTCCCATTCTCTCCGTTTATCAGCAACGAAGTGCACCCCCTTTGAGCTACCTGTTTAACTTTGTTGACTAAATCTTTCATGACTTCATTTTGTGTCAACAATACGGGCTTTTTAATAACTTTTTCTTGCTTCATTTTTTTTGATTGCTGATTAGAAAATCACTGATTTTTAAAACCATTTTACTGCCTAATATTTCTATAGCAGATCTAACTCTTTATCCTTACAAATTTTCAAATAACGAGAAAAAAAATGCGGGGTCTGATACACCCCGCATCCAAATATATTCGGTTACCCGAACATTTGCTCTCTCTTATAACTGACTTAGTTCGAAATCTCTACATCAAAAACCTATTGATACCAACATATTGCTTAACTAACGTTTAATGCTATTTTGATGTACCAATTATTCTTACAGAGGTACAATTACTCGGTACACTCCAGATACTTAACCAGATTTTCACAATTAAATACGCACATACAGCCCACAAAAAATTACGAAAGGAAAGATACGCTGGCTGTTTTTTTGGCTATTCGAATGGACTACTGGGCATGAAATAAAAAAGAATAAAAGGAGAGCTAAACCAACTTAAACAGCTTATTACGTATTCCGAACAAGCTGTTTAAAAATATAAATTAGGTCTTGTCCTAAACGCAGAACAGCTTCATTCAATTAAATTATTTTCAATAGCATAGCGGGTCATTTCTACATTGGAGCTGATATTCATCTTCTCCTTTATGCGTGTTCGGTAGGTATGGATTGTTTGTGGACTCAGCGAAAGCTCATCAGCAATCTCATTAACATCCTTGCCCGAGGCAATCATGCACAGTACTTCAAATTCCCGATCCGATAAATCTTCATGGAGGGCGCCCTCTTTACTTGTATCCACTTGAGAGGCCAACTGCTCGGCTACTTCAGGCGTTATATATCTTCGGTTTTCTTTCGTGATCTTACGAATGGCTTTTATTAATTCATCCGAAATACTTGATTTTGTCAAATAGCCATAGGCACCGGCTTTTAGGGCACGAATGGCAAATCGTTCTTCAGAATGAATACTTAACACAAGAACTGGTAGATTGGGATACAGGTTGTTAAGTTGTTTTAGCAGCTCAAGTCCGCTTTTACCCGGCATCGTGATATCCAACACTACAACATTCGGTGTTTTTTCTTTCAGGATAGCTAACAGCTCATTTCCGTTCTCCGCCTCACCAATTATCTCCAAATCCATCTCCCCATTAACTACTTTCTTTATTCCCTCCCGAATAAAAGGATGGTCATCCGCAATAACTACGTTAATCATCTTATTCACCATTATGTTTTTTCAAAATTTATAAAAGGAGAGTACCCACCTATTTCATCCTCTCTTTGACCATGCGAAACAAATTGTTTTAATATCCCATTAGTTATTACATAAGTTAATCAATAACAACTATTTAATTAAATAACATACCAAGACCAAGAATACGGATAACTGTATCAGTGGAATATAGCTATTTAACCATCAGCACAATTAATTTATTCTATTTATTTATCGTAAGTGGCAAAGCAATGTGATTAATTTAAACATGCACTACAGTTAACAACCCAAATATAGAAGTTGTTTTTGATCCATCTTTTAAAGATGTAGAAGAATGTAATTTATGGTACCTTGTGTTAAAATAACATTCTTCATCGTGCTGGGTAATTAATTAGGGAAATCGTTCAATGACAAAAAAATCAGAAAATGAGCAACAAGATAACGAACTGCTGGTCGTAGGGCTTGGGGCTTCGGCGGGTGGATTGGAAGCCCTCGAATCGTTCTTCGACGCTATGCCCGAAAATCCCGGAATGGCTTTTGTTGTCATTATTCACCTGTCGCCCGATCATAAGAGCAGCATGGCCGAGCTATTGCAAGATCACACATCCCTGCCGGTGACACAGGTTTCCAAGAAAACAAGAATGGAATCCAACCACATTTATATTATACCGCCCGGACAACTGCTCACCGTAGAAGATCAGGATCTTATTTTAACCGAGACTGACAAAAAAGATAAAAAGCTTACGACGATAGATCTGTTTTTTCGATCACTGGGAATAGCTCGCAACAGCTATTCTGCCTGCATTATCTTATCCGGTACGGGCAGCGACGGTAGTATCGGTTTAAAAACCATCAAGGAACGTAGTGGCATCGTAATCAGTCAAGATCCCGAAGAAGCTGCTTACGACGGTATGCCCCACAGTGCCATAAAAACGGGACTTGTAGATCTGGTTCTTCCAGCCCAAAAAATACCAGCCAAGCTAATTGAATACCGGAAAAGCCTTAAACAGATTAAACTTTCCGATTCCGAAGAACTGCCCGATAATGATGCCAAGGTACTCAGCAAAATATTTGGCAAAGTAAACTTTAGAATGGGTCATGATTTTTCCCAGTATAAACGTTCCTCTATTCTTCGCCGGATTGAACGCAGAATGCGCATTACGCATATAAATACGCTTTCGGACTATCTGGAACATCTCACCAATAATCCTTCTGAGATTAATGAGCTCTTTAAAGATTTACTTATCAGCGTAACCAATTTCTTCCGGGACCCCGAGGCCTTTGACGAACTCGAAAAAACCGTTATTCCCAAACTTTTTGAAGATAAAGATTCGGAAGACAGCATTCGCGTTTGGGTACCCGGCTGTGCTACGGGAGAAGAGGCCTACTCGCTGGCCATCCTCCTGCACGAATACGCCCAAACCGTTCATAAGCCACCAAGTATCCAGATTTTTGCCACCGACATTGACCGAGAAGCACTGGACATTGCTCGTAAAGGGGAATACCCGGAATCTATTGCTTCGGATGTATCTACAAAGCGCCTTGCCAAATATTTTACAAAAGAGGGCATACAATACCGGGTAAAACAAAATATTAGCAGCTTGATACTGTTTGCCGCCCACGACCTGTTAAAGGATCCCCCCTTTTCAAAACTTGACCTAATCAGTTGTCGAAACCTGCTAATCTACCTGAATCGCGATTTACAGTCGGAGGTCTTTAATCTTTTTCATTACGCCCTAAAACCGGAAAAATGGTTGTTTCTGGGCATGTCGGATTCAATTTTAGAAGCTACCAGGCTATTTGATTCCGTAAATAACCAATACAATATTTATCGTCAAAATACGGTAAGCAAATCCCAGCTTCGCCTGCCACGCTACCCCCTTTCCAAAGAAAGTTATGAGACCAAAGCAACACTCAGGCAACAACGGTACTCCAACTCCGGACAAACGATCAATATTGAGAATCTTCACCATCAACTGCTATTCAAACAGTACCAACCTGCCAGCGTCATCATCAATAAGAATAACGAGGTACTTCACTCAACACCCGATATCGATCGTTTTTTGAAGTACACCGGCGGAGAACCGAGCCAGAATATTTTGGACATGATCGTTCCTGAATTACGGAAAGTTCTTAGCCGTCTTCTATTTCAGGCCAAGCAGGGAGAAACCCCGTTAACCTCAAAAAGAATACAGCTCAACGTAGCAGATTCCGCCAATTACTATAAAGTTATAGTTCGAAAAGTAGTAGAACCCAATGCTCCGGAAGGTTTGCTGCATATCATCTTTATGGAAGATGCAGAAACCGTCAGCAGCCACCCGAAAACATTGCAAGAGGTTCAAAATGTATCAGCTGAAGAAACAGACATCATTGCAGCGTTGGAAAAAGAACTGGAACACACTAAGGAGCAACTCCATATTACCATCGAGGAATACGAAACTTCGAATGAAGAGCTTCAGGCTTCCAATGAGGAGCTACAATCAATGAACGAAGAGCTGCGATCGACGACCGAACAGCTCGAAACCAGCAAAGAGGAACTGCAGTCGGTCAATGAAGAACTTAAGAGCGTAAATACCGAACTTGAGCACAAAATCAGCAAGCTTAATGAGGCCAACAGTAACCTCAAAAACCTGATGGAATCCACCGATATTGCAACGCTCTTCATCGATGGTAATAACTTGGTTCAATTTTTTACTTCTGCGGCAACCACTCTTTTTAATCTAATTCCTACTGATAAAGGCCGACCTTTTAAACACGTCACTCACCAGCTCCATTATGATTCCATACAATCTGATATTGAGCAGGTAAAAAAAAGTTTGGAGCCCATCAAAAAGGTGGTAAGTGATGATAAAGACCGTCAATACATTATGCGTCTGCGTCCTTACCGCACTGTTAATGATAAAATTGACGGCGTGGTACTTACTTTTGTGGACGTCACCCCACTTAAAAAGGTGGAACAGAAGCTTAAGGAAGAAATAGAACGAAGTACAAATCTACAAAAGCAGATTTTGAGTAACAGTTTATCAGAACGTTGGGAACTTGGGGAATACCTGCATGACAACCTGGGGCAGATTCTTGCAACGATAAAAATCATGATTCATGAACTCAAAAATGAACTATCCAACTCCGGAGAAGACAAAATATCTCCTTCCCTGCGTAAGATAATCAATGAAATCAAAGACCTCATCAATATCGAAATTGACAACATTCGAAATCTGAGCCACGATATCATACCGATTGATGTAGAAAAAGAGGGAGTATCACATGCGTTCAACCTTCTTATGCGTCGTTCCCAAGAAGTTCATGATGCAAAATGCATTCTGGAATCCGATGGCATTTTGGATCAGATAACCAACAGGGAATTGTCCACAAATTTGTATCACATTACCCAGGAAGCCATAAAAAATGCAGCTATTCATGGCAAAGCAAAGCGCATTCTGGTGACGATCAAAAAAGAAAATGACGATTTATTACTACAAGTAAAGGACGACGGTAATGGATTTTCACCTGATGAAATAAAAAATGGTGGCATGGGACTGCGAATCATGAATCACCGCGTTGACTTAATGGATGGCAGTTTCAATATTGAGGCCCTGCCCAAGTCAGATCGATATTCCACTTTAGTACAATGTACCTTCCCGACAAAAGTAATTTTAGGAGATTGATAACCAATAAAAAACCCACAAGGTTTTTCAACTTGCAACCAATTTATTAATAGTCGCTTGCTGTGAAACCCTGCGGGTTTGTAATATGGTAAGCAGCTAAAAATCTGACTTACGATCCGAGGTGAACACCTTCTCCATACGCTTCAGCTACGGCTTCCATTACCGCTTCTGACATCGTGGGATGCGGATGCACCGCGCTGATGATTTCGTGTCCCGTAGTTTCCAGATCTCGGGCAACCACGGCTTCGGCGATCAGCTCCGTAACGTGTGAACCAATCATATGGCAGCCCAACCATTCGCC
Organism: Bacteroidota bacterium; assembly: GCA_051746985.1. Lineage (GTDB taxonomy): Bacteria > Bacteroidota > Rhodothermia > Balneolales > Balneolaceae > Fodinibius. Next base: position 99,715 of record JBNJFP010000005.1, on the reverse strand, counting down.
ATATTTCTCATCAAAGACCACTTTTACGAAACCTTCTTCATGTCCAAGTCCCGTTGCCTTACCGCTTGCAGAGAAAGGAAACTTACCAACTTTGATATCATAACCTTCCTCTTTAGCCTGTTCTTCGGTATATCCTACCGATGCAATTTGCGGTTCGCAATAGGTACAGCCGGGAATGTTATTGTAGTTAATCAGCTGCGGATCTTCTCCAGCCAGTTTTTCAATACAAACAATAGCTTCATGCGATGCCTTGTGCGCCAACCACGGTCCGCCGGCGACATCACCAATGGCATAAATATTTTCTACCGATGTTTGATAGGTCTCCTTATCAACCTGAATGGCACCTTTTTCATATTCAACGCCGATATCATCAAGACCAATTCCTTCCACATTTCCAACAACACCAACAGCAGAAAGTACTACATCCGCCTCGATAACTTCCTCGTCATCACCGGACTTAATGGTAACCTTCACACCGTCGCCGTCTTCCTCGACTTTTTCAACAGTACTTCCAGTGCGAACATCCATGCCTTTTTTCTTATAAATCTTGCCGAGCTCTTTTCCGATATCTTTATCTTCAACCGGCACCAGCGAATCCTGGAGCTCAACAATCGTCACATCGGTTCCGATAGTATTATAGAAATAGGCAAACTCAACGCCGATAGCACCCGCGCCAATAATCACCATTTTGTCGGGCTGTTCTTCGAGCTGCATAGCGCGCTCGGAATCAATAATCATTTCTCCGTCTATCGGTAGGTTCGGCAGTTCGCGCGGACTTGCACCCGTAGCAATAATAAAATTGTCGGCATTAATTTCCTCGACAACTTCATCACTGTCATCAAGTACATTCACCTGATCTTTTGAGGCAAAAACGCCCTTGCCTTCAAAGACCTCAATCTTATTAGCTTTCATCAAAAACTGAACGCCCTTGCTCATCTTATTGGCCACATTTCGGCTGCGATCTATCATCCCGTCGAAATCGGCAGAAAATCCATCTACATTCACACCATAGTCGCCGGCATGTTCTATACTTTCATACACTTCGGCAGAGCGCAGCAGCGCTTTCGTTGGAATACATCCAATATTCAAACAAACACCGCCGAGGTGACGCTTTTCAATAATTGCTGTGTCGAAACCTAACTGTGAAGCTCGAATCGCAGCCACATATCCACCGGGGCCCGATCCAATTACGCAGACATCAAATTCTTTTGCCATGGGTCTATTGGGTTTATTAATTGAGTAAAATGGTTGAATGATTGATTTGTAACCTACATTCGTAAAATCAGCAATTTAACAATCAATCATTCGGCCATTTCAAAAGCGCCTTAATTTAAGAATTATAGACGAGAGATATAAGGTTTTGCCTCATGATTATTTAGGATAAAAATTGCGGGTGCAAAATCAGGTTTTTATACTGGACTTGATAAAATATCATCCGCTAAGTCGGGATATTTCTGTGCCAACTTTTCGGGCTCTATCATCTCAAAATCCTCAAACTCAAAGCCGGGGCTCACCGTGCATCCCACCAACGAATAACGCCCTGTGCTATATTATGCTCGCTGCCAACAATTTTGGGGCACTAACCGCTGAAATTCCACATCATCAGTAAAATCATTACCCAACCTACGCTCTTTGATTAATCCATCCTGATCTATGATTTCTAATATTAACGGATCCCCATCATAAAAATGCCACAGTTCATCCGAGCTTACCCGGTGCCAATTTGATAATTCTCCCTCGACAAGCAAAAAATAGATTCCCGTTCCGGCCGCCCTTACCGTTTTATTGGGCAACGCTACATCCTGTTCGCTTCTATAGCACTCTCGATAATATCCGCCTTCGGGATGAGGCGATAAATTCAGTCTATTAATTATTGACTTTACATCACTCATATTTATCACTGAAACTTTTTTACAGAAAATTCATTTAATCCAATGCCTAAACAAGTGCAAACAAGACAAAGCATGTATGCGAGAAAACGATACAAGTTTTAAGCTTCTTATAATAGCAATTTTTATTGGCTTTATTTTTCAATCGTGTTTGGATTCAACCAATCCCGACACAGAGCCCGACAAGGAACCTTATTCTCACGTCCAAAACCCCGGTACTGCTGCCAATGACTTTTTAGCTGATTCCAGCTTTAAACACTTAGTCGTAGAAGTAGATTATATGCCAGGGTATGAGCCAAACGCAGAAGCCCTCGACAGCCTTGAAGCATTTTTTGAACAGCGGCTTCACAAGAATTCCGTTACCATAAAAGAACCCACCGAAATTAAATCCCGAAATCAAGAAACATACAGCGCTAACGATGTGCGGGATATCGAATCCGAAGAACGCTCTACGTTTTCACAGGGTGATACGCTGGCGGCCTATTTTATGATTGTGGATGGGGATTACAGCGAGCAAGACTTAATGGGCATTGCCTATTTTAACACTTCAAATGCGTTTTTTGGGCCCGCCTACGACGAGGCCAGCAGCGGCCCAGGCTCAATTTCCCGTTACCGCGTTGAAGCTATTTCGTTCCGGCACGAATTTGGGCATCTCTTTGGATTGGTCGATATTCCCGGCTCCGGAACTGAGATGCAGGAACCGCACCGAGATCACGAAAACGGCAACCATTGCGATAATGACCAGTGCCTAATGTATTATGCCACCCAAACTACCGACTTGATTGGGAACACCGTTGGGGATGAGGGAATTACTCCGCTCGATGAAAATTGCATCGCTGACTTACAAGGGAATGGTGGCAGATAGTATTAAGTCGTGGGTAATAAGTACTAATAATCATCGAAACTAACTTAGGTTAACTAAACTGAATTTTATACAGATATCCTT
>JBNJFP010000005.1:0-96780 GCA_051746985.1 Bacteroidota bacterium | reverse complement strand
TTTTTTTATTACCACTAAGCGTATTGCTTAATAAGAATAGAACCTTCGTTATAAAATTTAATTGGTAAATTATTCCAGTTTCTCATCATTTGGCTCAGAATGATCAGTCGATAATATTGCTTGTGCCCGTTCGATATTCTTTTCCGCAACATGAATTTTGACACCTCCGGCGACTCCCATATAATTTAAACTTCCCATATTGGTATCGCTAAGATGGGCGTCAATACCTTCACTTTTTAGTTTATTCAACGCTAAATCAGCTTGATGGGCATGTGAATACGTTCTAAGTACAACATATGATTTGTCCATAATTTTTTATGATTACTTAGAGTTTTTACTGCCAGAAATTTAGGCCAGCGAAGATAAATTTACTCATTATTATTGACCGGCACTATCAGTCAACGTGCCGTGTTCATAACTCTCTTCTTCTTTTAGGTTCCCGTCCTCGTCCCAGGTTTTAGCAATACCGTGTAAATCGCCGTTCTCATCATAAGGCACATCGGCTCTTAGCTGACCATTTTCGTACCATTCCCTTAACGTATTTTTGTGGTGCTCAAACTTTTTCTGCCCACTTTTATACCATTCGGTTTGTCTTACGACCTCTCCCTTACCTTTATCGGCAACTACTATTTCCGTTTTCTTCTGATCATCGGAATTATAGTATGTTACCTCTTCCGGGTATCCATCAACATAAATGGCTTTCCCCTTCAAGTTAAGGGCTTCGTTATGGATATTCCGCTCTCCGTTATATGGTTCATCGGTGCCAGGTTCCATGTACTCTTGATGTAAAACTGCAAGCCCTTGATCAGTATCAGCTTGCTCTTCCCCGCAACCTACCATCATTATTAGAGCAATTCCCAAAACCATCAATACGTTCTTCATATCCAACTCCCTGATTGTTAAAATTATAAAAGAAGTCTATCAGGATTTGGCGATGATGTCAAATAGAAGGTGGGTAGAAATTTAAGTCATGAGTATTAAGAATTCATGTCTCACTACTCATGACTCAATACTCACTACTAATTTTGCTTAAACTTAAAGAGATTTTCGGCGCCCACTTTTTCTTCGGCCTGGTTAAGCGCGTAGCCGCTGTCAAATAATACAATGGGATTCCCGTCCATATCTTTGGTCACGTGGGTTGAATAGCTGCTCTCCAACTTGTCGATAACTTCCTGATCATCGCCCAACCAGCGCGCCGCGTGATACGAAACCGAATTCATGTGCAGCTCGGTATTATACTCCGTTGACATGCGGTGCTTCACCACATCAAACTGCAGGGCACCCACCGTTCCCAGCAACAGCTCATTGCCAACGCCATTGGGAACCTCAAATACGTGAACCACGCCCTCTTCGGCCAGCTGCTTAAGTCCTTCGCGCAACTGTTTACGCTTAAAGGGATCCTTGGTAGAAACTTTCATGAAGTGTTCTGGCGTAAAGAGCGGAATCACATCAAAGGTAACAGGATCGTCGCTGTAAATTGTTGTACCGATGCGGAATGATCCAGGGTTAAAAAGTGAGACAACATCACCAGGATAGGCTTCCTCTAAAATATTACGTTCATCACCCATCAACGTATGCGGAGTAGACATTTTTACCTTGTTGCCTGTGTTGCTTTCGGTAACTTGGAGTCCGCGCTCAAACTTGCCGGACGTAATACGAATAAAGGCCGCACAGTCGCGATGATCGGGATTCATATTAGCCTGCATCTTAAAAACAAAGCCCGAAAATCCGCGATCTAAATCACGGGGCTCACCCATTTCATCTTCATATCGCTGTGGCTGATTGGCCAGCTCCGAAAAATAATCCAAGAATACATCCAGCCCAAAGTTATTGAGGGCCGACCCAAAAAATACCGGCGTCGCCTTCCCGTTGGCAAAAGCCTCCTCATCCATCATCTCCATCATATCTTCGGTCAGTAGCACCTCTTCGCGAAACTTCTCCTTGTCAAAATCAGAAAGTCGCGCTTCTTCGACGCCCTTTTCCAAATCGTACAATTCAGTCTCAGCCTTCTTAGCACCGTGCTCTTCCTTTTTTTGCAGATGCAGTTTCTTGCCGATCAGATCATAAATACCCTGAAAATCACGTCCATAGCCCAGCGGCCAGGATGCGGGAATAGGCTCGATACCCAGCTGATTTTCGATATTGCTGATCACTTCCAGCGGCTCCAAACCCGGGCGGTCGCACTTGTTTACAAAAGTGATAATGGGAATTTCACGCATCTTACAAACTTCGAACAACTTCTCGGTCTGCTCTTCAACCCCTTTGGCCACGTCAATCACCATCAGCGCCGTATCGGCGGCAACGAGCGTCCGCAGGGTATCTTCGGAAAAGTCTTTGTGACCAGGCGTATCCAGCAGGTTGAATTTAATGCCGTCCTTTTCGAACCGGAGCACCGATGACGTTACCGAAATACCACGCTCTTTCTCGATGGCCATCCAGTCGGAGGCCGCATAACGGTTGGCTTTACGCTGACGGATAGAACCCGCCTCGTGAATTGCTCCACCATAAAGAAGCAACTTTTCGGTCAGCGTTGTTTTACCGGCATCGGGGTGCGAAATAATGGCAAAGGTGCGCCGACGCTTGGCCTCTTCAATAATTTCTTGCTGCTGTTTTGTTTTGGTATCAGTCTTGGACATGAAAGGATCTCAAAGTTCGGTATTTCAAAAGCCTGTAAAGATAATGAAATTGCAGGCATATATCACTTTTTCTATAGAACGCAGATTACACAAGTGATACGGATAATGACGGATCATAAAATATCTTTATTCAAATAATAAGTTAATCAGTGAAAACCAGCCCAATCTGCTTTATCCGCGTTCAATTTCTAAAACAAATTCATCTGCTGGCTTTGTCGTTCGATGGGCCAGGCGGGCATGGGATCAACTTCTACCAAATCCGAAAGGAGCTGGTGAAAGCGTCGCGCGTTTTTAGGCTGACTTACTTTATCCGGCGTATGGATAAATATATAAGGGTGCAGCCCTTCCCTGATCCAATCGGCTACCACAATGGCCCACTCTTTCAGATAGGGCTCGTTTCCAACGGGGTCGTTCGATCCCACAAAACGTACAAAGGGACGTGCTGCCGTATTATCAAATCGCACCGGTACCTTTGGCTTCTTTTTTTTCGCCTCGAGGATTGATGATTCGCTTGAATTCATTGCATGCAACTTGCGCGTGTCAAAAATTACGCGATCAATGCTATAGCTTTTCAGCAATCGATTTAGACGATGCTCCTGGCGCCCATGGTTAAAAAAATCGGGATGGCGGACCTCTACTGCATAATGATAAACACTGGGCAAAAAGCTAATTAGTCTTTCCAAGCGCCCAAATTCATCTGGCGAAAAATTAGGCGGGAGCTGAATATGGAATGGGCCCAACCGGTCAGCAATGGGATCGAAGGTTTCTACAAACCGAAGCACCTCATCTTCTTCGACGTCAAGCCGTTTTTCATGAGTGATTGAGCGGTGGAATTTAAAGCAAAATTTAAATCCATCGGGTGTTGCTCGCTGCCATTTTTTGAGTGTTTCTTTCGTCGGAACGTTATAAAAAGTGGTGTTGCCCTCAACGGCGTTAAACACAGAGGAATACTGTTTTAGGAAAACGTCCGGCTTGGCATCATCAGTAAAAAAGTTACCAACCCAATCTTTTAGGCTCCAACCAGTACAGCCAAGATGATATTTTCTGATGCCCATGCCGTGAAATTTGTAGTGCTATCAATGTAATCTGTCAACGCAACGAAAACAGAAACCGTTCTCCAATTTAATTTTCCGGCGGCATGGTTCCAAAAACACGATCCCACAACGTAGTTGAAACGCCAAAGGCCTTGCCTGGATATTTGTAATGATGGAGGGCGTGATGACGATACTGGGTTTTGAGAACTTTGGGAACCTTGCGCTTATGTACGGCAATATGAATCGAAGCATAAATGAGATATCCGGTCATAAATCCCGGCATAAACAGATACACCCACTCACCCAAGGCCAACGAAAACCCAAGATAGAGCAATCCAACAATAAGCAAGCCGGGGATCGGAGGCATCATCAATCGCTGTTTGTCCCGCGGGTATTCGTGATGAATACCATGAAGAGTATGCGCAATTTGATGAGCTGCTTTCGATTCCGGAAAATATTCATCCAAATGATTGATATATCTGTGGAAAACATACTCAAAGAATGTCCAGAATAGCATTGCTCCCCAAAAAACGGCTGCAGCTACTAATAATGAGGGGGCAACAGCGCTGGCATATCCGATATAAAGAAGTCCGGCTGAAATACTGATATAAATAGTGGCCGATACCGGAGTCGGAGCTTTGGTCATCAACTCCAGTACCCGGTTATCAAAAATTGTTCCCTGCCCTTCGTTTTTAATTGCTTTCTCTTTCATAGCTACCTCTCTCTTTTAGTTAGCGTTGAGAATCTCTTGAAAAGTATATGTTACGTTTTTTAAGGGATAAAGGCTATGGAAGAAAACAATATAAATGAGTTACCATTTTTGCTGAATGCTGTCAACGGGTTTTGGGAGCACCGCTTTCCAGATGTGGAATAATTTTTTCTCGCAAAAGGGTAAAGACCGGATCTTTATAACTACGCGATTGGTCTGCATTTTCGAGGGTACCTGTCAATACGACTACGGCATTCAGCTCTGGAATCATATACAGATACTGTCCTCCAAATCCCCACGCAAAAAAGACCTTGTAATCGCCAACCGGTTTATTCCACCACATATAACCATAGTCGTAGGGATTAAAATTACTGCGAGTATATGTTTTAAAGGATTCGGTCACCCAATCTTTCGACACAATTTGCCGCCCATTGTAGGAGCCGCCATCTAAAATCATCTGACCAATTTTAACTAAATCCGCCGGAGCCAATGCCATATTATTTCCACCCATATAATACCCCTGCGGATCGCGATCCCATCCGCCGACAGAAATCTCCAGCGGTCCAAACAGGAACTTCTGCGCAAATTCTTTAGTGCTCATCCCCGTTGCTTTGGTAATTATCACCGACAGCAAATGCGATGTTCCCGTGCTATAAGCCATGTTACCGCCCGGCTCTTTTTCAAGCGGCTGATTGAGCGTATAAGTAATCCAATCATTACTGCTAACCCATCGACCGTAATTATAGAAACTGGTTGTTTCTAATCCCGTTCGCATTGTCAGCACGTCTTTAATGGTGATGGACTCTTTTTCAGAGTCGGGATTGGCCTCAAAATAATCATCAAAATAAGTTGCAATAGGCTCATCAACACTTTCGATGTACCCTTTTTCAATCGCAATACCGGCCAGCAACGAAATGATACTTTTTGATGCCGATTTAATATTGGTCGCCTGCCCTTTTTGTAAACCATTAAAGTATTTTTCGGTAAGTAGATTTCCATCCTGCTGGATTAACAGGCTGCTAACAGAATTTATTGATTCCACCTCTTGATGAATTTCTTGCAGTGATACCGAATCCGCGACAAAAGTTGGTCGCGTCTCAGCCTGACCAATATTCACAGCAAAGAAGAGAAATACTCCACCTGCAATACTTTTAACGAAACTCGACATAACCCTTTTATTTATCCAGCTATTGGTTAGATAACTATCTGTTATCTGATTGAAGGATAACCACGACCAAAAGGTTCCAAGCTGTTAATTCACAGGGAAGTTTTAATAAAATCCTTCCCTGCCGGATACACTTATTCATCCAACGTATCATCAATCCGATTTTTTAAGATCCGATCATACTTTTTGCGCTGTGAATCGGGCACCGAAAAATGGTACTCTGGATTATTGATAATCACTCTGGCCTGCTCATCGCTGATACGTTCCACAATCACCTCTCCCTGATCTTGCTGCATCGACTCGTTTTTTACAGTCACATTTGAATTGAACACAATGGTGTACCGTTCTTCGTCATCCGACTTTTGGGCAAACTGGATTTCGAGAGCACTCCCTTTTATCGCTTTTTCAGCCGTTTTCACCATCGTATTAAAATCGTGATCATAAGTAATTGACCGATCCCCCGAAACCGTTTCTAATGGACCACACCCCACTGCACAAATTATTAGCAAAACAACTGAAAACGATGCCGCTACTTTATCCATTCCTATTCCATCTCAATTAATAATTAGTTGTTTACCGACCACAAATCATTATAAAAACTATGCCTTCAAGTTTCAGTAATTTTATGTAGCCGATTAATTGGTCTTTTCAATTATTTTCGCCTTTTAGCTTACACCTCGTATATTTCAGTGAATAAACAGACACTTTGGGTCGCATCCTTATGCCAGACAAGCCGCTGCTTTCGGTATCTATTGTTGCACAAAACCACAGCGATGTATTAGAATCTACGCTGACCTCACTTTATGAACTATCTGCCATCCCCTTTGAATTGTTTATTATTGATGACGGATCGACCGACAGTAGTGAGCAAATTATACAGTCGGTAATCGAATATTATCAACATGAGCAGACCTACTTCTTTTCGCATGAACAATCGCTGGGAGTTGGTAACGCACTCAATGAAGTTGTATCACAAGTAAACGGGCATCTTCTCTGGACGCCCCAGACAATTGCCCAAATTGATGAAGAGCTCTTAAGCCACAAAATCGAGCACCTTACCGAATCATCCCAAACCGCTGTTCTGCTTCAAAACCACACGCTGCCTACTTCTTTTAAGGGATGGATGGCGTTGCTTCAAAACACCGAACTGCCCCAAAACGGGGACTTTATTTGGGACCTGTCAGCCTTTTCGGCCGGAAATAGATTTTTTAATCCCTACCTGCAAAACTACCACGCGTTAGAGCTGGCCATCAGGCTGGGAGACATCGCCTCCATTAATAGCAGTGAGGGTTGGTACCGTCCCAGCAGCTTGTTTAAAACGGTTGAACCGAGTTTTCAAATTCGGCAGGAGCTAATGCTTACCTTACTCCGACGAGCAGAATATAATGGAGAACAACGTGATACCATCATCAGCGCCATTCAACAACTACCGGCAAAATCGAAGAAATCGTACGACAACGATCTGCTTAATGAAGCGTTACAGATGAAGCAGGATGGACGATTTAATGCTGCTCTCGAACTGATTGATGAAGTGCTCAATCAAAATCCGAGTAATAGTGCGGCGCATAATCTCAAAATTGAAATCCTGGAGAAAAAACGTCGCTATGTTGAAGCCTCAGAATTGAAGCACGAGATTTCCAAGGCACAAAAAAGCAAAACCACCTCTAAAACACCTGCAACAGGCAGTACTAACGATGTCAGCATCAGCTTAATCATCCCCACAACATCCTACGGTAAACCGGCGCTGGAACACTGCCTGCTTTCGGTATCGGAGCACTGCGATGCCTCTAAGCTGGAACTTATTGTGGTTGATAACGCCAGCCTCGACAATACCCACGATTACCTGGATGAACTGGAGGAGAAAAATTTTCTAAATTGCCGCATCATCACCAATGCCAAAAATGCAGGCTTCGCAGCGTCTGTTAACCAAGCGCTCAAAAAGGCCAACGGAACATACGCCTGTATCATCCATAACGATGTTGAGTTTGAAGATGACGCCATTACGAAACTCTACAACCTGATGGAGACCTATGATGATTATGCCGTTATTGGACCCACAACAAATAAAACGTTAAATCCAGATCAATCTGACCGTAATGCCAAAAAGAGCGACCCAGAATTGGTGCGCGCCGAGTACCTCGACAGCTTTTGCATGATGATGCGACTGGATACCGACTTAATGATGGATGAAAATTTCGAGCTGGCGTTTTTTGAGGATATCGATCTCTGTTTCCAGGCGCGATCCAAAAATTATAAGGTAGGCATTGCCCCACATGTAAGCGTTAAGCATCATTTTGGTACTACCACTTTTCCCCTTGATCTGGATACCGAAAGCGAACAGTATTGGAAAAACGTATCCTATTTTAACGAAAAATGGAATATTGAAGTCTTTTCGAAGGAGGAGCTGAAATCGCTGAGCACTTTTGATCAACTGTTGGCACTGGATGATCTTGTGAATCCACTCTTCCCCGAAGCACAGATTCAGCAGCAGTTTAAACAACTTTTTACCGATGAACTGAAAACAGAAATCCTCAATACCGAGCACGACGACCAAACCCTTTGTAAGCTGGTTCATCTTTTTATGGTGATGGAGGAGCGTGAAATTATGCGACACCTCGAAGACCGGCTTGAAAATGTGGCTATTCCCGCCTCACTCATTTATCAACTTGTTCGCTTCTACTTCAACCGTAATATCTTTTCGCGCTGCACCCACTATTTAAATCGGCTTAAACCACAAAACGATTCGTTGCGCGCCGATTTGTATCGACTGGCGATTTTGGTTGAAAATAAAGATTTGGATGAAGCCATCCCGATGCTAAAAAACCTAATGGACCACGCTCCGGCCAATCCCATGCTGTACAAGCTGGCGGGTGACATCCACAAATTTAGCGGCAATCAGGAAGAGGCCACTTCATTTTATGATCTGGCTGAGCAAATTAACCCCTTTGAGTTTTCAAACGAAGAAAAGGACGCTTTTGGCTTTAAGTTGTAAGAGCGTAGGAAACCTATTGCACGAAAGGACTAAAAAAGGAAAGGCCTTGCCGATCAAAGCAAGGCCTCCACTATTCATCAAGAGAGACGCCTAAAAAGGCGCCTTTTAAGATGCATAATATTCGATAGAGTTCAAAACCTTATTATCGATATTTTCTTCTTTTTACTTATCGCCGCACCATAATTTCTACCATATTCAGCAACTTTTTTAATCCTTCGGCAGCATGTAAATCATCTTTTTTCTCATAGCTATTGGCCAGATTACGAATGCAACGTGCAAGGATGTCTTCTTCGCTGCTTATTGAAAAATGTTGGCTTTTTGGCTCCACTCCATTTTGCTTTAAAAAATAGTAGCACTGGTTGTAAGTGACCACCTTGCCATGATCAAAAGGATCGATCAAAATTTCTTCGTTGGCTGTTTTGTACTTGATCATAAAGTGAATGGGCATATTCATCCCATAAAACGGTAGCTCTAACCGTCGCGCAATAAAAAGCACAATCAGTGCCAGTGATATGGGCATGCCCTCGCGGCGGTCAATCACCTGAGTCAAAAATGAGTTCGAAGGGTTGTAATAGTCGGTTGTACTCCCACTGAATTCCAGATCCTCAAAAACAAAATCCAGCACTTTGTGCATCTTTTGGGTCTCGCTAAGAGAGTACCGCACATCGTCAGCAATCATATCGGCAAACCGATCCAGCTTCTGCTTGTACTCTCTGGCTCGCAGCGTGGGATTATCAAACCGCGACAAAATGAAAATAGCATCCTCGAGCTGTTCCATATTTTGGAGTCCATCCTCCAAGACATCCAAAAAATCCTCTTCGATACTGCCATAGGTTATTAGCTGAATAACCTTGTTAATCAGCTCACGGGCTTCCTGATTATCTGTCTCGCTTTTTTGCTGATCCAAAAGCGGAACGGCGTTTTCTCCAAGTTCAAAAAGCCTGTTTTGCACCTGCGATTGAACGAAGGGATCGGGATCATCCAACAAATAAACAAGCGATTCTATTTCTGACTTCCTAACTGACATGCTACACCTTCGATTAATATTTTACGCCATCTAACTTACTTTATGCAACAGTGTTGGATGGCAAATCGTGCGATTAAAATAGAGAAAAACTTTTGCAATTATCTACTCAATCCCAATTTAAATATTGCCCGTTCAAAACGTATATTTGGCCATACCTTGCATTATTTATCGGCACAGTTATTAATCAATTTAATTGAAACACTATGCAACTTTCCGTCACATCAGAAACTGGCTTATTGAAAAGTGTCATTGTTCATACGCCGGGCAGAGAAGTATCACTTGTAAATCCCGAACTAAAAGACGAACTGCTTTTTGATGATATTATTTTTGAGAATGACGCCCGCAAGGAACATCTCGACATGCTTAAAGTTTTTGCCGCCGCTATGCCCGATGGCGGAAAGATATATGAAATAACGGATCTATTTGAGGAAGCGCTCGAAATTGAAAAAGCGCGCTCTTTCTTCATTGAGCGCCTGATTAACGGGATGCCTCAGGAAAACCTCAAAGCCATCGAACAAGACCTGCATCAGCTTTCGGCCAGTGAACTGTTGCGTTTTGTGATTGACGGTGCCACACCCTCTATCCCGGAATTCAATATGCATCCCACGCCCAACCTGCTATTTACGCGCGATTTGGCCGCCGTTGTTAACAAGAGCATCCTGCTCTCACGACCGGCCAAAAAAGCACGTATGCGCGAAGCTATTTTGACCGAAACGCTTGTCCGATTTCATCCAATATTTGCTGGCATCAGCGATCATATTATCAAAATATCGGATCAGGAGTCGATCGAAGGCGGCGATGTGCTGGTTGCCTCCGATAAACTGGTACTTATTGGGATGAGCGAGCGCACCTCATTCAGCGGACTGATGAATGCCACCGAGGGATTACTACAACAAGGTGTTGAACATGTGCTGGCTGTTGATATCCCCAAACAACGTTCGTCCATGCACCTCGACACCATCTTCACTTTTGCCAGCGAAACCGAATGCGTTGCGTTTCCACCGGCGATCACCGAACGTCACAACAACGTGGTAGCCCTGCGATCCCAAAACGGTTCTATTGTCAACGAATCAATGCCATCGCTCAAACAAGCACTTGAAGAACTCATGGATCGCGACTTAACATTTATACGTTGTGGAGGGCCCGAGCGCACCAATCAATTCCGTGAACAATGGACCGACGGCGCCAACGTTTTTGCCCTGTCGCCCGGTGTTATTGTCGGATACGAGCGAAACACAAATACCTTTAACGAGTTGAAAGAGCACGGATATCAACTAATGAATCAATACGAGTTTATCGAAGAATACAAGGAGGCTCCTTTTGATCCCACCGACAAAAAAATCGCCATTAGCTTTCTGGGTCATGAGCTATGCCGGGGACGCGGTGGCGCCCGATGTATGACCATGCCCATAGCAAGAGAATCTTAAAGTAGCACTACCTGTGGATAATAAACCCACCCCCGAAATAACCCGTTTCGAAATCAGCAACTACTCTGTCAAACCCACCATATGGGAAACTATGCAACGCGATCTTGATCCCAAAACGGTGACTAAACACCTGACCTTATTTCTGGTGACTGTTCTTACCGTTTCACTGGCCGGCGCGGGATTCGTAGGCTTCGAACCTTCACTCTTTCCCGTCTCCCTTCCCTCATTATCCGACTTTTACCGTGGGCTGCTGTTTGCCGGTCTTCTTTTGGGATTTCTGGGCGTGCACGAGTTTGGCCACTATTTTGCCGCGCTCTACCATCAGATAAAAGTAACACTTCCCTATTTCATTCCCATCCCACTGGGGATTGGAACTGTTGGCGCTGTTATCCGCATCAAACAAAAAATTAACGATACCTACAAGATGTTCGATGTAGGTGCGGCGGGCCCGCTCGCTGGTTTTGTGGTATCGTTGGGAATACTTCTCTATGGATTTGCAACCCTTCCCGATGCATCATTTATCCAAAATTTTGCCGGTCACGAAGCTGTGAAAGAATACGTAGCACAGCATGGAGCATTTCCCAGCAATCCGCCGGGAGAAACTAACGGCAACCTGTTAATTGTCGGTAATACCCTGCTTTACAGCTTTTTGGCCTCTTTTTTTGAACACGTACCGCCCATGTGGGAAATGTATCATTACCCGTTTTTATTTGCCGGATGGCTGGGGCTCTTCTTTACAGCGCTCAATCTGACGCCCATTGGTCAACTCGATGGCGGACATATTCTTTATTCACTCATTGGCTTCAAAAAACACAAAAAAGTAGCGCGTATCTTTTTTGCCGTACTGATTACCCTTGGCGGCATTGAGGCCGTGCCCTTCATCCACCTGTCACTCGGTGAGTTTGCATACCCATATGGATTATTCAGCTGGATCATTTGGGGTGGGGTGCTCATGATGTTATTGCGAAAGGCTTTCCATGACGATTTTGAATGGATTCTCCCGGTTTGGGTAAGCTCGCTGGTAATTACGGCCCTTTATTTATTTCTCGTCGTGGGCAACCTAACGACTTCCGGCTCGTTAATCTGGGTCGTATGGTCATTTTTCATTGCCTATTTTGTTGGGGTAGAACATCCACCGGCACTACGAGAACGTGAACTGGATCCCACCCGAAAATTTCTCGGGTGGCTTAGCATGGCGGTTTTTGTGCTGTGCATCAGTCCCAATCCACTATATTTAATCTAAGAATGTTTTCTGTATCTTTAGTCACAACTCAAAAATCACAAAATCCCTTTTATAGATGCGTTTTTTATTTCTATCACTGATAGCCCTGTTATTCATTTCTTGCTCTAATGAAACTCCTGAAAATCTGCCTGAACAAATAGATCAGTTAATCGCGGAAGACAACTATTCAGAAGCGTTGGATCTGCTAAATAATGCCGATCCCGAACAGACCGATGCCAACATCCCGGAGTTAAAAGAGAAAACCTATCTCAACTACGGACTTTACTATGAGTATCGTGGTCCCGAAGACAGCAGCATGCGTGAACGCATGACCACCGCACTGGAGCAGTTTATTGAAGTTTTGAAGATCAATCCTGACAATGAAAAAGCCCGCACTGAAGTGCAACAAATCATGGATATTTATGAAACCATGCCCGACAAATCCCCCGGTGATGATATCGTCAGCGAACTAAACGAGTTAGGGTTCGATTATTAGGATTACCAGATCTAAAACGGCAAAAGTGAATAACTTTCAGGGTAATATTTTACTTTCGCCATCTGCCTTTTTCGCGGCTTCATTAAAGCTTATATTTTCTAATTGCTTATTCTTTAATTAAAAGCAGATCGTATCCCAAGCTATGTCAACAGTCACAATAAAAAATCGGAAAGCACGACACGATTATCACGTTGAGGAAACCTATGAAGCGGGAATCGTTTTGCGGGGCAGTGAAGTGAAGTCACTCCGGGAAGGTAATGCAAGCCTTAGCGAATCTTTTGCTTACCTGCGAGATGGAGAGGTATGGCTGCGTGACATGTATATTAAACCGTACAAACAAGCCTCCTATACCAATCACGATGAACGACGGGAACGTAAACTGCTGCTGAATAAAAGAGAAATTCGGGAACTCGATAAAGCCATTACTCAAAAGGGATACACCCTGGTTCCGCTTAAACTATACTTTAAAAAGGGTTATGCCAAAGTTCTTATCGGTATTGCACGCGGTAAGAAGAAATACGACAAGCGCGAAGATATTAAAGAACGCGATACCAAACGCGAACTGGAGCGTAAATACAAAGGCACTTATAAGGTTAATATGTAACCACTTCTGACATGTTCGGACTAAAAAAATGGCGGCGTAATCGCCTGATGAATAAACCCTTTCCGAGCAAATGGCTCTCTATTCTACAACAAAATGTGCCCTACCTTAACAGACTTCCCGACGATCGCCAAGAAAAACTGTTGGGACTGACACAGATCTTTCTGCAAGAAAAACGTTTTGAGGGGTGTGCCGGTCTCGAACTAACCGATGAAATAAAAATCAGTATTGCTGCCCAGGCTTCCATTCTTTTGCTGGGGATGGATGATATCTCCTACTTCTATGAAGATCTGAGATCTGTGCTCGTTTATCCCCAAAAGTATGTAGCCAAAGTTAAGCAACGCAATAACGGTATTTTTGTGGAAGAAGGCTACGAACAGCGTCACGGCGAAGCATGGTCGCACGGCTATGTTGTGTTAGCCTGGGATGAAGTTCAGCAGGGCGCCTCCGATATCCACGACGGGCAAAACCTGGTCTTCCACGAGTTTGCCCATCAGCTGGATTACGAATATGGGGCTACCGATCAGGTTGAACACCCTGATTCTCATTTTATTTCCTGGGCAAAAATTATTGGCCGGGAATATAAAAAGCTGCTAAAAGCTATGGAGCGCAATCAGCAGACCCTGATTGACGAATACGGAGCCACGAACCTGGCCGAATTTTTTGCCGTTGTCACCGAACTCTTTTTTGAAAAACCCCGTGAGCTGCAAAACAAGCATCCCCAGTTATATAACCAACTCAAGGAGTTTTATCAGCAAGATCCCGTAGCCTACCTTAAGTCTTGATCTTCGTCTTTAATTCCGGGCTGTTTTTCAGCGTTTGATAAATTACGCAATACCGCTCGGTTAGCTCAATGAGCTTATCCACTTTTTTAGGAGGAGCATCGGTAACCAAATTAAACTGCAGACTAATACTTTTAAAGCCCACCGGCACCTCTTTCGAAACCGCCAGTGTCCCCCGAAAATCGAGCACTCCTTCCGCTTTAACGCTCCCTTTTTCGATATCAACCTCCATCGCCGTAGCCACCGACCTCAGGGTAACTCCTGCGCAAGCTACTAACGCTTCTAACAGCATATCTCCCGAACACGCCTGCGATCCATCCCCACCGGTTGCCGGATGCAATCCCGCTTCTACTTCACCCGCATCCGTGGGAACAAAACAGGCGATATTTTCGCCGAGTTTACCTTCGGCGTGAAGTATCCATTCTCCTTCTTCTGGGTTAGACTTATACTTCTCTTTCAGCGGGATTTGTCGTGCCCGTAGCTCTGATTTGTCCATATTAAATAAAATCTGATTGTATAATTCGATATTCAATCAGAAAATAACCTTTCGCCAGCCCAGATCACAGCTTATCCTTACTCTTCAGCTGCAATCGGCATATTTTGAGGAAACATGGACAAGTACGGTGTCTCAGGCTCTACTTCAGGGGCAATGGCAACAGGCATATGCTCTCCCATAGGGCCCAATGATTTGATATACGCATAGATGGAACGCATATCGTGCTCACTCATCTTATTGACATTCATCCACGGCATCGGTGGCAAATCCTTTCGATTCTTTAACGTTTTTACCCACGTTTGCTCATCCCACTCTTGAACGCGGAGCCGAAGGTTGGTAGGATAAGTTGTCCCCCAAGGTCCTTGCCATCCCACGGCCGATCCTGCCAACCAGTCCTCTTCAGGAATCTGCCCTCCGGTCATCAGATATCCATCGGTATGACAATCGTTACATCCTGCTATAGTCACAAGATATTTACCCGCTTCTACAGGATCATCCCATTGCACATGCGGAGTTACTGTTGTTTCTTCTTCAGCTTTAGCGGTGCATCCCATTATTATAGCACAAAGAACACCCAGACATATTGCAATCTTTCTCATTTATCTCCCTCCTATTTTATTTGTTTTTTAGAGATACTACTTCGCTCCCCTTGAAAAAATAATGTATCGATATTTTAAAAATTTTGGAATAGCCTTTACATATTTTTTTTCGATAACATACTGTTTTTATTATTAATAGACCCTCAATAAAAGACAAAAGGCTACCCTGATATGGATAGCCTTTTGATGTAGTTTCCGGGGATAGTCTGTAAGCCGAATTCTGTGTCCGCCGGCTGGCGGATGGCAATCATTTATCTGGTCCCTCGATTACTCGGGGGCTCGAGCACTCTACCCGGCTGTATTGCGACGAGCAACGCACAGCCTGCATGAGCTTGCACCCCGTGAGGTTTACCCTGCCTCCGAATGTTGCCACCGGAGCGGTGAGCTCTTACCTCACCTTTTCACCTTTTCCCCCGAAGAATCGAGAGTAGTCTGTTTTCTGTGGCACTGGCTATTCCGAATAATCGGAATCTTCCCGTTAGGAAGCACGGTGCTCGTTGGTGTTCGGACTTTCCTCCCTCTTGAGTCAAAGCCCAAGAGAGCGATTGCCCAACTATCCCACAAAAATAAGTATGTTAAAAGAACAATATAGGCTTATAAACGAAAAAGATGCACAACATCGTATAATCTGATGCAGTACATCTTTATAAACAAGCCTTATTTAAAGAGCGTTCTTACAGCGTAAGCTCTTCTTTTGCATTCTCAAAGAAGGATGGGTGTACGACAATACGTCCGCTATTTTCATCGATGATGATTTTATTCTTCCGGCGGACCTCAACTTGTGTCTGAGGCGGAAGCGCCATACCAAGAGCGGCCCCACGTTCCATCGGAACTACTGCCAGACCGTTTGTTAGCCCTTCCCGAAGGCGTTTATAGCTTCTTAAGTAGCGATCATCGATATCTTTTTCGACCTCTTCACGCTTATTCAAAAGCATCTTTTCCTCTTTCTCGGTATCCTTTTCTACCTCTTTGAGGTTCTCCTTTTTTTCAGCGTGTAACTCTTTCGTCTCATCAAGCTCTTGCTGCACTTCTTCCATTTCCGGATCAATTTCTTCGAGGCGATTTTCAATCTCCTCTAAGCGAGATTCAGAATTTTCGATAACTTGCTTTTGAGACTCTATCTCTTTTGTTAGCGCATCGTACTCACGGTTATTGCGAACAGACATCTGCTGATCCTCATACTTCTCCATCTTGTTTTCAGCATCTTTAATCTCAAGCTCAAGATTATCTCGTTCAACCTTTAGCTCTTTTTTCTCTTCTTTAAGGCGGTTTAACTTCGCCTCGTACCGATTGATGTCGGTTTCGATATCCAGAATATCTTCTGGCAGATCGCCACGGAGTTGCTTAAGCTCATCGATTCGGCTATCGATATATTGAAGGTTTGCCAGCTGTTGTAGTACTTCTTCCATAAATTATATTACGTCGTTTATTCCTGCGGATTTTATTTTGTTAAGCATCAGGCACATATACCTGCATTGGATTAGTGATAACGTTTGTTTCAAGAACATCGAGCTGCTCAAATGCCTCGGAGAGTTCTTGCTGAAGGGCCGCCACCACCGGCACTTCGCTTTCGTAATGGCCTACATCGACCAGTAAAAAGTTCTCTGTATCAGTAAAATAATCGTGGTATTTAATATCGGCGGTTACAAATGCTTGTGCTCCTTCACCAATAGCCGTGCGTGCAAGTGAAACTCCCGCCCCTCCACAAACGGCCACCTTTTTGATGCGATCAACGGATCCAGAAAAACGAACTGCTTCAACATCAAGAGCATGGGCCACCGTATCCAAAAACTGTTGTTGGGTTAGTCCCTTATCGCGATAAAACCCAACGACCCCCATTCCCACATTTTTTGAGGGACTGGCTACCTCCATCACTTGAAAACTGCCATGATGCAGCAGCCCATTTTTTTCGAGCTCTTTTTCTAACTCAGAAACATGGTGCTCATCAATGATGGCTTCATAGGTAAATTGATGATCTTTTTTTCCCTCCACCTTGTAGTAGTGTGCTTCTTCGGCCGAGTAATAGTTCAGCAACTTTAACACCGAATCACTTTCGGAATGCCCCGTTGTAAGCACAATTTTCCTGCTGATGTTGTAGCTTTTATCGAGAAACTTAAGATTTTCGAGCCCCAACTTATCAGCCAGCACAAACGAAACCCCATCAAGGGCCGCATCAAGATTTGTGTGAGCAGCGATAAGTCCAATATCTTTCTTAATAAGCTTGAAAATGATTCGCCCCTGCTCATTTGTGGGATTGATCCGGTCAATACCATTGAAAATAAGCGGATGATGTGCTACGATAAGATCACAACTATTTTGGATGGCTTCATCAACAACGTCCAAAGTAACATCCAGACAGGTAAGAACTTTTGAAACTTCTTGATGCGGATCGCCTACAAGCAATCCTACATTATCATAGTCGAGTTTTGTGCTGGGCGGAGCCCATTGATTTAGGAAGGTGGAAATATGCCGAACCTGAATATTCATGTTGGGCTACCGGCCTCCGTGCTTTAAAGTTTGGAATTTACAGCACTTGAGGCTTTGTAAAAATATATCAGCGTCGAAATAAAAAATACTCAGCGTGTCAACTATCAATTTGCATTCAATTCTTTAATTCAGACTCACAAAATACCATTTTAATACCTTTCTTAAAAGCTTATTTTTATGGGTTACCCTTGCGTTTATCATTACATATTATCCTTGTAACCGATTCTAAATCTACAATTTTTCTATGGCCAAACATATCTGTGAAAACATAAAAAAGGTACAGCGACGCATTGAAAATGCTTGCCAGCAAACGGGTCGAGATCCCGATGAAATTACGTTGGTAGCGGTAAGCAAAACCAAGCCAATTGAAGATATCGAAACGGCTTTTGATTGCGGACTAATTCATTTTGGGGAAAACCGGGCAAGGGAGCTGCAAGATAAGATGGACGGCTATGAAAATCCCGACATCCAGTGGCATATGGTCGGGAACCTGCAAACCAATAAAATAAAATATATGGTTGAACGGGTTAACTGGATTCACTCCATTGAAAAATCGAAGTACTTGCGTGAAATTGAAAAACGAGCTTCCAGAATAGATCGTGTCATCAATACGTTAATTCAAATCAACATTAGTGGAGAAGACCAAAAAAGCGGGTGCCAGCCCGAAGATTTAAAAGATATTTTAACCTATGCACAAGGTCTCGAACATGTACGGGTCCGTGGACTCATGGGTATGGCTACGTTTGTAGATCCCGAAGAAACAGAGAAAGTACGTCCCGAATTTCAACTGCTTAAAAAAGTACGGGATGAACACCGCAACCTTGAATCAGAAAATGTAACACTTGACGAGCTTTCAATGGGTATGACCAACGATATGGAAATTGCCATCGCGGAAGGTTCTACTATGGTTAGAGTTGGACGTGCCATTTTTGGAGAACGCAACTACTGACGTAAATTATCGTTATAAAATGTTTCAATCTCTCTGAGATTTAGTACATTAATAACGGTAACAAAAAATCTATTTATTATGGCAGCATGGATCTGGGCTCTCATTCCTCTGGTGGCAATAATTGGGGCTTTTATCATCGAGTATCAAAAAAATAAAATGAAGATGATGAACCGTAGCCAGCAAAATGAAGAGGAGGTCGAAGACCTTCGGAAACTGGTTAATTCTCTAAAGAGCAGAATTGAAAATCTGGAAGCCATTGCGGCCGGGGAACCTGATGAATTTTCTACCGGAGCCGGACGCGGAATGGAAGAGATTGAAATTGATGAATCTTCTACCGCTGAAGCAAATGAACGTGAAGTTTCGAATCTTACAAAAAAGAAAAGAGATAAGTCATGAGTTTTGAAGAAATGGTTGTGGCGCTCGTTGGCGCCATTGGTGCATTTGCACTGGTTGGGTATTTGGCAGCTAAAACATTTGGACTAATCAAAGCATGGATTGACCGCAATAAAAGTGGCATTCCTGAAGAGGAATTTGATAAGCTTGCACGAGCGTTTATGGATCACAAAAGAGATACACAGCGTCGTATTAAAAATCTGGAGGCCATTATTGCTGCTGATGATGGTGATCTTCATGAAGAATCGCAGGAGCAGTCATCCAAAAAACAAATTGATGCCTCCAAACAAAGTATAGAAATTGATCACACGGAACAGACTTCTTCTAAATCAACAAGCAGTGAGCAAAACAGCAATTTGCGGAACATGCTGAGGGAATAATAGGTTAAATTATCTTTTTTACAATTAGCAAGGGCTTAACATTATGAAACTTACCGCTCTGGAAATAAAACAACAGGAATTTGAAAAGTCGTTGCGCGGCTACGACAAAGAGGAAGTAAAGGCTTTTTTAAATCTGGTATCCAATGAGTGGGAACACTTAGTAGCCAAAAATCGAGAGCTCGAAAAACGTATTGATGATCTCGAAGAAAAACTAAAACATTACGAACGTGTCGAAGAAGCGCTACATGAGACGCTGCAAACAGCCAAAGAATCGGCTGAGCAAAAGCTAACAGGTGCTAAAAAAGATGCCCGTAACAAAATTGAGAAGGCCGAAATGGAAGCCGAATCAATTATTCGCGAGGCCACTCAGCAACGCCAACAGGTTCGGCAAAGTATCATCCGTCTGCTCGATCGCCGCAAAGAAATTATTGGCGGCATCCGTTCCTATCTGGAAATGGCTCAGGAATCCGTCGAACAGTTTTCAAAAGACGAGGCGGCTCTTTTTGATCTACCTGCCAATGACGAACAATTCTCAAAAAAGCTAAATGAGCAAACCAAACGACGCCGAAAGGCCCTGTTTGACGATAAGGATAATGAATTGGATGACGATAATCAGCCAATGCCCCCGGGATCTGAAGATATCGACGACCTTATTGACGAATTGGATTAAAGGTAGTTCAAGTCCCTTTTAAAAGTATAAATGACCTCTACCTGCTTAACGGTTATATAAGATTTCCTATCTCCATTCCATTTTTTATTTTCTTTTTTCAGCGTTACCCTTTAACTATTTCTATTTATGGCTTACGAAACCGTAGAAGAATTCAGAACTAAGCGCCAGGAAGCACTCTCCTATATTACCGATCAAACAAATGAACAACCCGACTACCTAATCATTTTGGGGACGGGACTTGGTGGGCTGGCCCATGAAATCACCATCACTGATAGCATCAGCTATAGTGACATTCCACATTTTCCGGTTTCAACTGTTGAAAGTCATGCGGGGCAGTTGCTGTTCGGATCCCTTAGCGGTAAAAAAGTAGTAGCCATGCAGGGACGCTTTCACTATTATGAAGGCTACAGCATGCAAGAAATTGCCTTTCCGCTACGTGTGCTCAATGCCCTGGGCCCCGAAACCCTAATAGTGAGCAATGCCTGTGGTGGAATGAACCCAAATTATTCGCGTGGGGAAATCATGTTGATTAATGATCACATTAACATGTTGGGGGATAATCCTCTTATAGGCCCAAATGATGATGAACTTGGCCCACGGTTCCCAGATATGAGCGACCCCTATACCCAGCGCCTACGCAACGTTGCCGAAACAGTAGCTCTTCAAAAGGGCATAAAAATGCACGAAGGTGTTTATTTAGCCCTTAGCGGACCAACGATGGAAACCAAAGCCGAGTATCGTTTCTTGCGAAATATTGGCTCCGATGTAGTAGGCATGAGCACCGTGCCAGAAGTCATCGCAGCTGTGCACATGAGCATGGATGTGCTGGGGCTTTCCATCATTACTGATGAGTGTTTTCCCGATGCACTTGAACCGGTAGATATTGACAAGGTGCTTGAGGCGGCAGGAGAAGCGGAACCTAAAATGACAAAAATCATCACGGGCGTTTTAGAAGAACTCTAAGTCGTCTTAAATTCGGAAAACCTCATGTTTTTCCAACTCTCTGATATATCACTTTTTTTACTGCTGGCCCTTGGCGCTGTCATGGTAAGCAGCTGCAGTACTACCGAAAAAACTCAACCACCGCCCGAAGTATCGAATGAAGAAGTGAATGTTGTTACCGAAACAAAACCCGCTATTGTTGGGGGCATGGAAGCGCTGTATAATAACCTCGAATATCCCCAAAAAGCGTTTGAAGAAGGGGTAGAGGCTGAATTAAAAGCAAACGTACTGGTAAATAAAGAGGGAAAATTAGAAGAAATTTCGTTTGATAAAGAAACCCAATATGGCTTTGAAGAAGCAGCTGAGGATGCCCTGCGCAGAGTGCAATTTGTCCCGGGCAAACGAAATGAAGAACCCGTAAATACGTATGTTACCATTCCCATCGTATTTAACTTGTAAGTGTTACGAGCCCATTGACGAAATATTAAAATTACACTTCCTACCAAAAAGTATATCAATTTTAAAGTGAAAAACGTTATTTTACGGTAGTTTCTTTTATGCAAAGAAGCTGCCATACAACCTTATCACCAAATTAAACCCTTATGTATAACGGTGATTTTAACGATAATATTTGGGATGAGTACCAATGGGAGACTCACCTGAATGAAGTTGAACGAAAAAGCACCCATCTCAGAAAATTCATTATCCCCGACCACCCCAATAACATACCCCGGTGGCTAAAACTTCTGCAAGAAAGCTCCGATGAATTTGATGCCGTAGATGCCTTTATCGAAGAAGAACTGCTTATAGACGAGGCCTATTTCCCCGGTGAAGATGATGAAGAAATCGACGACGATGATGAAGGCGAAGAAGAGTGGGATGATTTTCTGTTCGATGAGCTGGATGAGGACTTCTTTCTCGATGATGATTATGACGCCGGCGAAGAATGGAAAGAGCTGAGCGAAGATTTTGCGATGTCAAACACCGGATCCATCGATACGTTATATATTTACGATCAATCCCGAACGCTTTCGGCCTCCATTCTGCAATGGGCAGAGTCCATGAATCCCAAAAAGATAACCTCTGACTTTAATGATTTTGTAGGCAATGTCTTAAAGATTGGAGCAAAAATCGCAGGGGGTTATTCGTTCGGATTTGACGAGGAGTTTCTGGGCGGAAATATCGCCTATACCAAGAAGGCATTGTACTGCGCCAATGACGCCCTCATTGTCTTACAACGGGATTTAAAAGGAAGTCCCTATATCACCAAAAAGCAGTACTTCTACTTCCACGAGCAATTATTTACGCTCAGAAACGAGATTGGCATTTACATCCAAGAGCTACGCGAACAGTTTTATAATGGGATTTAAAAAGTGCTGAAGTGTCCTTTCTAAAACTCAAATTAAACAACTTCAGCACTTCAAAAGCCTAATCCCAAATTGCCACCTCTCGGTTGCCTTCCGAGTCAGAACTACCGCGAAACATTCCATTGGTATTCATATCGGTATAGATATTTCCATATTTATCGACCGCAATCATCCCTGCATCACCGGGCTCTAAAATCTCATTCAGCAAGTAGTCTCCGGCTTCGTCCAGCGTGGCCGACTTATATTTCATATACGAACTCACCGTATGTCCCGATACGGCTCGCATAATTTTTTCGCCCCATCCAGTCATCGATACCGCCACCACATCACTGGCATACGTTCCACTGCCAATAATAGGCACATCACCCACGCGACCAAATTTTTTATTAGTCATGCCGCCTGTTGAAGTACCGGCAACAATTTCACCATCCTTATCAACAGCTACGGCTCCTACCGTGCCATACTTTTCACCATCGGCATAGAGCGCCGTTTTATCTTCCCTTTGGATTAGGCTGGACTGCCCATCATTTTCTTCCTCCTCTTGTTCCAGGGCACGCTGCAGCGCTTCGTATCGGGATTCGGTATAAAAGTAGTCTGGGTCCACCCGCTCCACATCCATCTCATCAGCATATTGTTCGGCTCCCTCGGTAGCAAACATCACATGCTCCGATGTTTCCATTACCTTACGGGCCAGCGTAATCGGGTTCTTTACCGTCTTAACGCCGGTAATGGCACCAGCTTCCCGCGTATTCCCTACCATAAAAGCGGCGTCAAGCTCATGCTCTCCGTCATGCGTAAACACCGCACCTTTACCCGCGTTAAATTTGGGGTTATCCTCCAAATAATTAATCACCTTCTGTACAGCATCTTGGGCAGAACCTCCATCATCCAACACCTCTTCGCCAATAGTTAGTGCCTCATCCAAATCCTCAAAATAGGCCTGCTTTACCGAATCGGGACGATCCTCAGAAATAGCTCCCGCTCCACCATGCAGTGCCAAGGCCCAATCTTTTTGTTGCTGTTCCTGCTGTGCATCAGATTGCGCGCACCCTATCGCTACCAACGCAATCATCACTAATCCAATAACTTTCCTCATAATCCCCATACCATATTTCCTTTAAGTTTACATTCGCAAAATTATAAGCACCGTATTTACCATTTCAAAGTCGCGCGTTTGTTTCTAACAATATTTAATACGTAAGGTTTTGCCGCGCCGCTGATCTTACTAATGTGAGTAGTCATCAGACATATCAATTCCCTTTCGCCTCGTATCCCGCTGTACGATTAGCAGTGCTATTGGCAGCAGGCATTATTATCGATTATCAGCTTGATCCCTCCATCACTGTATGGTTACTGTTCTTTGGGATTTGTGGACTCACCTATTTGACGGCTGAACTGTTCTACCAGCGGTCGCTGCACGGCGCCTTGTATAGCACTACCATTGTTGCCTATTTAGCTCTTATTGTTTGCTTTGGTGGCACCTGGCATTCGCTTTGGGATTACCGATCCGAGCCCCACCACGGGCAGGTAATAAATACCTACACCTGGGATGAGCTCACTTTTTCGGGGGATATCCAGCAAATCAAACACACCAGCACCGGTAAGCTTCAGGTTGATGTCGCCGTAGATTCCACGGTATTCCCAGAAAGGCTGAGTTGGAAGAAATCCTACCAGCTTCGTGCTGTTTTAAATCCTGATGATTTATCCGTACCCCACGAGCTCGCGTTGGGAAACCACATCACATTTAAAGCGACGGTATATCCGCTGGAAGAAAAACGCAATCCCTCACAGTTCGACTATAAAACGTATTTAGCCTCCCAGAACATCTACAGCCAGGTAGGGATGCAAGAAATTCGATCTATTGCTGAAAACAAGAATCCCTGGCGATGGAGTTACTTGCGGCGCCACGTCATTGACGCCATTGACCACAATTTCAGTAAGGAAAACGCATCGCTGGCCAAGGCCCTACTTATCGGATATAAAAACGAGCTTGCCCGCGAAGACAAAATATCATTTTCCCGTTCGGGACTGTCACACATCATGGCCGTTTCAGGACTGCACGTTGGTTTTCTTCTTTTTCCCTTCTGGTTGCTCATTCCCTTATTCTGGACCTTTAAATATGGCAAACAAATTGGCATTACGTTACTTGTGTTGGTGCTGTTTATATATGCCGGTCTCACAGATTTTTCACCCTCGGTAACCCGTGCCTCCCTGGTGGGCATTTTATTAGCCTACGGCAAGCTGTTTCATAAAGTTCGTGATTCTAAAAATCTAACGGCCGTAGCAGCACTCATTATTCTACTGATCAATCCATCGGATCTTTTTTCCATTGGATTCCAGTTATCTTTCGGCGCCGTCTATGTGATTCTGCTTGTAACTCCAGTCATCGAGCACTGGCTCCCCAACTGGATTCGTTTTAAATGGTACGGTGAACCCATCATGATTATCATCATTTCCTTCATTGTGCAAGTTGGCCTATTTCCTTTGCTGGCCTATTACTTCGGTGAATTTTCTCTCGTCGGTCCGCTTGCCAATGCTTTTGTCATCCCCTTTCTGGGGATCGCCGTACCCTTAGCACTGGCACTGCTTTTCGTTTTCCCATTTGCCCCAAGCTATGCCCAAACGCTTAACTACCCCATCGATCTATTCCTGCAATACCTCAATCACTTTGTTGAATTTGCAGCCGCCCTGCCGTGGAGCTGGATACAGGTTCATATTAGCAGCCCCCTGTTTTTTGGGATGTGGGTGTCAGCTATTTTTCTTATTGCATCATTGACAATCCCAAAGCTTCGCTGGAAACTACTGATCGTCTTTCTGGCAACCTGCTGCCTGTACCAAGGCCATTGGCTCATCCAAAAAATAAAACCGGCACCATTACAGGTAACCTATTTTGACGTCGGCCAGGGTGATGCAGCGCTCGTTACAACCCCGAATAACAAGCACTTTCTAATTGACGTGGGACGATGGCAACCCGATTACAACAGTGCCAAATATATCATCATCCCGCACCTAAAACAGAATGGAATAGAGAAGCTCGATGCGGTATTTCTCTCCCATCCCCACGCCGATCATATTGGTGGCGTTATGGATATCATCAATACCATCCCTGTTGATACCATCTATAATTCAGGTACCGATTACGATTCAGACCTTTATGTTTCTTACCGTGAGAAAGCCGCCCAAAAGAATATCCCAACAAAAGCGCTTAGGGCCGGTGATCAGGTAAATATCGATCCCGCCTTACGATTTTTCGTTTATGGGCCTGAGGCTAGTGCCTCTCCAGCGAACATCAATAACCGATCGCTGATACTGGAGTTAATTTACGGGGAAACCGAATTTCTTTTTATGGGTGATGCCGAGGAGCGTCAAGAACGTACCCTTGCCAAAAACTTTCCTAATCTGCTTAATACCGATCTTTTAAAAGTAGGCCACCACGGTAGCAAAAGCAGCTCCGCAGAAAACCTTTTGAAACTAACTTCTCCAAAAATTGGTATTGTTTCACTGGCCAGGCAAAATAAATTTGGACATCCTCACCCCGAAGCAACTCGGCGCCTTCATCGACATATTTCAACGCTTTATTTTACAAGCCTGGATAAGGCACAATCCTTTATTTCGGACGGTACAACCATCCGACAAAAGTAAACCCTCACATTAAAACAAAAATAAAAAGAGTTGGAATCTGATGGCTAAAACTTTTTATTTATATGGTTTAAAGAAATAACTGCCTACGCACGCTACTATTATTATTTTTATGGAGACAAAGGAACGACCGAGCTTTGAAGAGGCTTTAAAAAGATTAGAAGAGATTGTTAATGAGCTCGAAGATGAATCTATTTCGCTTGAACAGTCGATAGATCTCTACGAAGAAGGAATTAAGTTATCAAAAATTTGTACCGAAACACTTGAAGAGGCGGAGCTGCGTATTCAAAACGTCGCAGACAAACATGCCGACAATACAAAAGAATAATCTACTATGGAATTTGAGAAAGTAACGCCCGGCCCCCTGTTAGCAGATATTGATTCTCCCGATGATCTCAAAAAGTTAAAGCCTGATCAGCTGGTAGATGTCTGTGATGAGCTTCGTGACTTTATCATTGATATCGTCTCTATTCATGGCGGGCACTTTGGCGCCAGCCTCGGCGTAGTAGAAATGACGGTGGCGCTACACTATGTATATGATACACCCAAAGATCTGTTGCTTTGGGATGTCGGTCACCAGGCATACGGACACAAAATCCTGACCGGTCGGCGTGAAAACTTTCACACAAATCGTAAATATGGTGGACTCTCGGGCTTCCCAAAACGAAGTGAAAGCAAGTACGATACTTTTGGTGTAGGACACTCCAGCACTTCTATTTCAGCGGGATTAGGCATGGCTGTTGCCCGTGACCTTGATCAATCAGGCAAAAAAGTTGTTTCTGTCATTGGTGACGGCGCCATGACCGGTGGCCTTGCTTATGAGGCTATGAATAATGCGGGCGCTATGAATTCCGATATCCTGGTCATCCTTAACGACAACAACATGTCCATTGATCCCAATGTAGGAGCAATGAAGGAGTATCTGACTGAAATTACGACCAGCAAAACGTTCAACAAACTGCGCGACGAAATTTACGATATGCTGGGTCATTTTAAATCGGCCGGCGAAAAGATGCGTACGGTGGCATCAAAGCTGGAAAAAGCCATTTCTACGGCCATCACACCGGGCGGACTCTTTCAGGCATTGGGTTTTAAATATTATGGTCCCGTTGACGGACATAATGTTGACGCCTTGCGTCGCCATTTAGAGGATCTCAGAGATATTCCTGGTCCCAAACTTTTGCATGCCGTTACGGTAAAAGGAAAAGGATTTGCTCCCGCCGAACGTGAACAAACGAAATGGCACGCCCAAAGCAGTCCATTTGATAAAATTACCGGTAAGCAAATTGAGCCGGATACCACCCCCAAGCCACCAAAATATCAGCACGTTTTTGGGGAGGCCGTTGTGGAACTGGCGGATGAAAATGAGAATATCGTAGGCATAACGCCAGCTATGCCCAGCGGATCGAGCTTGTGGCCACTGATGAATAAATATCCCGATCGGGCATTTGATGTCGGTATTGCCGAGCAACATTCTATTACGTTTGCTGCGGGGCTTGCAGCCGAAGGAAAAAAAGCATTTGCTGCCATTTATTCTACCTTCTTGCAACGGGCTTACGATCAGGTAATCCACGATGTGGCCATTCAAAAACTTCCCGTTGTTTTCTGTATTGATCGCGCCGGAGTGGTGGGCGCCGACGGACCTACACATCACGGTTTATATGACATTTCGTATCTCCGCAGCGTACCGAATATGGTTGTTTCCTCTCCGATGAATGAGGAGGAACTGCGTGATATGATGTACACGGCCTCAAAATATGACGAGTGTGCATGGGCTATTCGTTATCCACGGGGACGTGCCACAGGCATGGATTACCCCGAAGGATTTAAGGATATGGAAATTGGAAAAGGTCAGAAACTGCGTGATGGGGACGAAATCGCCATTCTCAGCTTTGGTCCATTCGGCAACTACGTGACGGAAGCTGCTGATGATCTGGCCGAAGAAGGTATTAACGTCGGACACTTTAACATGCGTTTCGCCAAACCATTAGATACGGATTTGATTGACGAAATCAGTCATACTTACGAACGCATTATCACCATCGAAGATGGCACAAAACTGGGCGGATTCGGCAGTGCCGTTGCTGAGTACCTTGCCGACAAGCCGCATCATATTCCAACAACCATCATGGGCGTTCCTGATCGCATTGTGGAACACGGCACACAAGAAGAACTTCATGCCGAAGTTGGCCTTGATCCCGAAGGCATCAAGAAGAAAGTGCGCGAAGTGCATGAGGCTACTTCTTTGAAAGCATAATCTGGTACCACAACCCAAGTTTTAGACCCTCAGGATATTCAAAACCCTGAGGGATTTTTTATTTAATTTCTTGTTTCTACAGGCTCGAACTCTGCCTCTTTTTTGAGCGCTGATTTAAGTCGCTTCTCATATTCTTCGGCTGATATCTCAATACATCCAAACTGCGCTAAGTGTTTGGTCCAGAATTGCGTATCCCAGAGTTCAAAGCCTCCTTGTTTTAATGCCTGATGCGTCCAATACAATGCTACTTTTGAGGATTCTTTGGCCCACCCAAAAAGGGATTCCCCGAAAAAGGCCGCGCCCAGCGACACTCCATACTGTCCGCCGACGAGCTCCCATTTTGTATTATAGACACTTACCGAATGGGCGTGACCCAATTCATGCAAGCGGCAATACGATTTTATAATCTTATGCGAAATCCATGTTGAATCGCGATCAGCACAGGCCTCCATCACCTGACGAAAGTTGTAATCAAACTTGATGTGGTAATGATGATTGCGAACAATTCGCTGCACATTAGAGGAGACATGAAATTTATCCAGCGGTATTAAACCGCGCCGACTGGAGGTGTACCATTTGGCTTCGGGATCATCCCGCGAATCGGCCATTGGAAAAATTCCATTAGCATAGGCATTTAATAATTCTTTGGGATCGATCATCTATACTTTTGTTTCTTACAAACCTGAATTTTTTTAGTACAGTTCAGGAAATGTCATACATAAAAGAAAGGTTGCGCAGCGGAGCTACGCAACCAGAATTAGGAAGTTCTTCCTTGGACAAAGAGAACAGGAGGATTGAGATAATCCTATCGAAAACTACACTGCATGAATGTCGCCTCATCAGATCCAATAGGCGAACCCGGCGGTGGGCTCAACGGCTCACTCGGCATAAACATTTCGCCTGTGTCTTTAAACTGTTGCAACGTTCGATAACCATACAATAATGAAGCTACTCGCTGCTCTTTTTCCGCTCGGTTTTCGGCCTCATCACGCATCCATTCGCGTAACGACTCAAGTTTAAAATTTGTGACAGCACGTACTTGTGATGACGCTTCATCATCGGCGGCTAAATTCATCATCTGGTATAAAACGACATGGTTAATGGTATTTTGAACGGCTCCTTCATACCCGTCTGCCACCGGCTGCTCCCAGGTATTATCTATTACAATATCCAACATGTCACCAAGGCCCAGATTATCAGTATTTCGTGCTTCTGACTGTACTAATCGGGTTGCCCGTTCCGAGTTAAACAACAGTTTTGCACTCATAGCGGCCGCTGTTTCAGCCGCTCCAATGGGATCAAACGTAGGGTCGGTGTGACTATTAAACAGTTCTCGCGAATCAGAGTAACCGATGGGACGCGGAGGAATCAGCTCTACAATACGTTCGGGCATTGTTAGCTGCTCCGAAGAAAACGTTTCAAGCATGGCATCCAGTGCAGCACGCTGTGTTGAATCGGTCACTGGCTCGGGTCCCGACTGATTATCCCCACGTAAGTTATAGCTGTAATCCTGTCCGCCAATAAGCTTTACGGTACCTTCAATTTGGTAGCGGTGATACAGGTAAATCGGCACCAAGGCATCTTCCAACTTTGCCATGGGGGTACCCTGTGGAATATTTGACTCCGAGAAGTTCTTCAAGGCAATATCCCGCACATCCAAAATATGATGTAGCTGATCGACCGCATCTTCGCCGTTATCCCAAAGGTGGGCTTTTGGATGCGCTCCACCCGCCGGACGCGCATCGGCATCCGAAATAAATAGCAATCCATCATCAATGGCATCTTCAAGTACATTATCCAGTGCTGTTTCTTTACTTGGGAGATTCGATACATCCTTATAGCCATATTCCACGGCCACTTTATCCCATTCGCCAATGCCGGTGTCGTAGGCGTCGGAAAGATCAAGCGTACTATCTTGGGTTATATTT
The DNA here is from genome assembly GCA_051746985.1 of Bacteroidota bacterium. GTDB lineage: Bacteria > Bacteroidota > Rhodothermia > Balneolales > Balneolaceae > Fodinibius. The sequence continues at coordinate 66,582 of JBNJFP010000005.1, read as the reverse complement.
ACTTTGGGAGCGGGATAATCCATGACCGAGGCGCGGTCGTTAGTGCTGGCCGCAAAGTTGTGCGTGATACCCAGCGTGTGGCCAATTTCGTGCGCCGAAAGCTGACGGATTCTTGCCAATGCCATCTCCAGCATAGGATTCTCTTCGTCAAATGTTTCTCCCTCTTCGTATGGAGATAACAGGCCCTCGGCAATCAGATAATCTTGTCGCACGCGAAGCGACCCCAGCAGCACATGTCCCTTGATAATTTCTCCAGTTCGCGGATCTACGACCGATGAACCATACGACCAGCCGCGCGTCGAACGGTGTACCCAGTTAATCATATTGTAGCGCACATCCATGGGATGCGCACTGTCGGGCAGCACCTCCACCCGAAAGGCGTCTTGGTATCCCGCCGCCTCAAAAGCATCGTTCCACCAGCGAGCTCCATCGATCAATGCTCCGCGAATGGGCTCCGGCGTTCCGGGGTCCAGATAATAGACAATAGGCTCAACCGGCTCGCTCATCTCGGCATCAGGATTTTTCTTTTCCAAGCGGTGCTTTGTTATATAACGCTTGGTGAGCGATTCACTGACCGGCGTGCTGTAATCCTGGTAGTTGATGCCAAAATATCCGGCCCTCGGGTCAAACTTTCGCGGCTCAAAATCATCGTCCGGAAGTTCTACAAAAGAGTGATGCTGACGAACGGTAATCGCATCCGAAGAAGGCGTTACCGAACGAACCTGTCCACCGGGATTATTGCCCGTAAACGTCAGTGTGGCTTCAAACTCCGTATTCTGGGGAAAGTTCATGGTCGCCTCGCGATAGAGTGCTGACCTGTTTTTATCGATACTAAAATTCCCTTCGTTACTTTGCTCCAAACGCTCACTGACGCCATGAGCATCCCGCATGAGAAAATCGGTAGCATCTACGAGCACCGCCTCTTCATTTTGAGCAGCAACCTCAAATCCCCATAACACCGACTGCGCAAAGGCATCGCGTACCGACTCTTGTTCTTTGGGATTATCGGTTATTGCCCGATACGAATAATTGGGCTGTACCATCAACACCTTGGGACCACGACGCTCAAACTTGACGATGCGATCATCACCCAGCTGATTACGGTCAAGACCTATGTCATTGGATCCCAGTCCCGCTGAGAGGGAATTCACGTAGAGAAATTCAGAGTCCAGCTTATCAATTTCCAGCCATACTTTGCCTGCATTTTCATCCCAATAATAAGTGAAGTACCCTTCCTCTTTTTCGAGTCCCTGTGTTTTTTCGCTGATGGAAGGCAGATCCTGGGAAAATCCACTTGCCGTGATAAATAGAAATGTGAACAGTAAAACTGAGAGTCGCTTCATCGGTACGCTATTTTGTTGGAGGTTAAAAACCGTTGGTAATTAACTGGTTTTCTCAGAAAGATTAAAATTTTATCAACAGTGTCCAACGCTTTCGAAGTGTGGGACATCTTGAAACTACCAAAACAAAGATGCCCGGCACTTTGGAGGTGCCGGGCATCGAAATAAAAATGACAAAAGAAAATCAGGTGTTATTCATCACCCTCATCATCGGCATACATTTTAGCCAGATCATTGATCATCTCCTCGTTGATGCCAGACGTTACAAATCCACCGTCGTGATATAGATTCTGCATCGTCACTTTTCGAGTAAGATCCGAAAATAGCGTCACACAGTAATCCGCACATTCATCAGCGGTAGGATTACCCATTGGGGCAATTTTATCGGCAAAGGTGTACATACCGTCAAAGCCTTTAATACCGCTTCCCGCTGATGTTTTCGTAGGTGCCTGCGATACCGTATTCACACGAATACCGCGATCGGCCAAACGACTTCCGTAATTTCGGGCGATACTTTCGAGCAGCGCCTTGGCATCATTCATATCACTGTACTTTGAGAATATGCGCTGTGCGCCAATGTATGACAGTGCCACAATGCTTCCACCATCAGCCAGTATATCGGCTTCATCCGCATAGCGGATAACCTTATGCAACGATACTGATGAAATGTCCAGCGTCTGCTGCAACCAGTTATAATTAAGCTCTTCATACCCCTTCTTTTTTCGCACATTCGGTGACATCCCGATAGCGTGAAGCATAAAATCGATCTTGCCATGCTCCTCTTTTACGTTCTGCATCAGCTCTTCAATTTCATCCTCGTTGGTCACATCACAGGGAAAAACTTCTGCACCCGTTTCCTCTGATAGCTCATCCAGATCCCCAAAACGCAGAGCCACCGGGGCATTGGATAAAGAAAACTCTGCGCCCTCTCGTTTACACGCCAATGCGATTCTCCATGCGATACTGCGCTCATCAAGTGCGCCAAATATCAATCCCTTTTTTCCCTTAAGCAGTCCATATCCTTGTTTGTCAGCCATAAGTTACGATCCTCAATTTCTTAAAATTCAATAGATTTCTGTGGGAAGATAATAAAAGAAACATAAAAACTGTCATTACCCATTTTACCCTTATTCTGATCATAATTTCTATCAAATAATTCTGTTGATAACACAGAAAATTGTCCTTATTTTGCGGGACTCTATTCCCATGCCGTATTTAGGAATGAGTAAATAAGTTTTAAAACTCAGATTACAACGAACAGATGTTTCAAGATCTCTCATCAAAATTAGATAGCGCCTTTCAAAAGCTGAAAGGAGAAGCTAAGATCACCGATGTCAACATTGCAGAGACGGTGAGAGAAATACGTCGCGCCCTGCTCGATGCCGATGTGAACTATGAGGTTGCCAAAGAGTTCACGAACAAGGTTAAAGAACGTGCGATGGGTGAAGACGTGCTAACGGCTGTTAATCCCGGTCAGCAATTTACCAAAATTGTACACGATGAGCTGACCAATATCCTGGGTCAAGAACGTGTAGACATTTCCGTTGCACACACGCCGCCTACAGTTATTTTGATTGCCGGGCTGCAAGGTTCTGGTAAAACCACCTTCAGCGCTAAGCTGGCTCGCTACTTGAAACAAGAAAACAACCGTAATCCCATTTTAGCGGCTGCCGACGTTTACCGTCCGGCTGCTATTGATCAGCTCAAGACACTGGCCGACTCTATTGACGTGCCGGTGTACTCCATCAATCAGAAAGATGCCGTGCGCGTGGCCAAAGAGGCTGTAAATATGGCCAAAAGCCTTGCGCTTGATACGGTTATTATTGATACGGCCGGACGCATGCACGTGGATGAGGAGATGATGAATGAAGTGGCCGAGATTAAAGAGGCCGTTGAACCTCATGAAACTCTGTTTATTGTCGATTCTATGACGGGACAGGATGCCGTTAATACGGCCAAAGAATTTAATGAAACCATCAACTATGATGGTGTAGTACTCACCAAGCTTGACGGTGATACCCGCGGCGGGGCGGCCCTTTCAATTAAGAAGGTGGTCCAAAAACCGATCAAGTTTGTGAGCACCGGCGAAAAGCTGGACGCCCTTTCTCCCTTTTATCCCGAGCGGATGTCGAAACGTATCCTCGGTATGGGCGATGTTGTTTCGCTTGTGGAGAAAGCACAAAAAGAATTTGACGAAGAAGAAGCACAAAAACTGCAGAAAAAGATTAAGTCGGATGAGTTTGATCTCGATGACTTTTATCAGCAACTGCAGCAGGTAAAAGGCATGGGCAATATCGAGGATCTGGTCGGGATGATACCCGGCGCCGGAAAAGCCCTGCAAGAAGCAGACACAGAACTTGATGAAGATTCCTTCAAGCCTATTGAGGCCATTATTTGTTCCATGACACCGGAAGAAAAGCACAATCCGGACATCCTGAATGCCACGCGAAAACGACGCATTGCAAAAGGTTCCGGGACACGCGTTTCGGATATCAACGATCTGTTAAAGCAGTTTGAACAGATGAAGAAGATGATGAAGTCGTTCTCGGGCATGGGCAAGATGGGCAAATTGATGCAAGGCATGAAAGGAATGAGAGGAAATTTACCATTTGGCTAACGCCATAGATGCCGGCTGTTTAGCCCAGCTTGGTATCTTCTATATAAATATTGCGCAAGATTCCGACAATATCCTCTATTAGAAATCAACACAAATTTAAATTTATAACTAAGGAGATAATCCATTGTTAAGAATAAGATTACAACGTAGAGGTCGAAAAAAGCGACCAATCCATCACATTGTTGTTGCGGATAACCGCAAACCCAGAGATGGACGCATTGTTGAAGATTTAGGTCGTTTTGATAACGTAACCCCTAAAAATCAGCTTACGCTTGATCGTGAGCGAGCACTTTATTGGTTAAAAAAAGGTGCTCAACCTACTGATACTGTTCGTTCTATTTTCAAAAACCAAGGTATCATGTACGAAATGCACCTGATTCGCTGGGGCAAGTCAGAAGAAGAAATTGAAGAAGCTCTCGCTGAATGGCGCGAACGTCGCGAGGAAAAGGAAGAAGTAGTTCCTACGCGCAAAGAACGTCAACAAGCACTGTTAGAAGCCGAAGAAAAAGAATTCCAAAAGCAGCTTAAGAAGAAAGCAGAAGAAGCGGCCAAGGAAAAAGCCAAGCAGGAAGCTCTTGCATCTGACGATGAGGAAGAGGAAGATGCTGAAGAAGCTACCGATGAGGCTGATGAAGAAGATCAACAGGAAGCCGAAGCTCCAGAAGAAACAGCCGACGAAGATGTTGAAGAAGAGGCTGTTGATGAAGAGCCCGAAGAAGTTGAAGCTCAGGAAGAAGAATCTGACGAAGACGATTCTGAAGTAGAAACTGAGGCTCAAGAAGAAACCGACGAGGATGAATCTTCTGAAGATGAAGAAGAGGACGACGAAGAGGTTGAAGCTTCGGATGATGAAGAGGAAGACGAAGATACTGAAGATTCTGCGGAAGAGGATGAAGAAGAAACTGAAGCAGAAGGAAAAGTATCTACTGATATGTTAGCCAAAGAAGCTATCGAACATATCGAAAATACTCCTCTTGATGAGCTTGAAGGCTTTGTTCCTGAAGACGAAGATCGGGTCACCGTTCAACGTGCTTTGGACGACAAGAAAGAAAATAGTTAAATAATAATTAGCTGAAGGTGGCCTGCACCTTGAAGGTGAAGACCACCTGAGAACAGATGCTGGAACCAATTGAAGACCAGTATAGAAAGATCGGGTATATTTCTCGATCGCACGGCGTACAGGGAGAAGTGTTAATCATTCCCGATGTTTACGCGCCTACACTTTTTGATATTCTTGATCTGGTTCGTATTGAAACGACCAGAGGGGATTTAGTTCCTGCCCGGATTGAGTCGGTTCGGGTGCAAGAAAAAAACAACCGGCTTTCGTTCTTTGTAAAATTTGAACACGTAGTTGATCGCACCCAAGCCGAAAAGCTTAGAAACTTCTCGGTCTATGCCGATCGCGATGTGGTAAAATCCCTGTTGGATTCGGACACCCCACCGCTTGATTTGACCTCTTTCAGCGTAATTGCTGACGGAAAATCAATAGGTACAGTAGATATCATGCTGGAAAACCCGGCACACCCGATACTTCAGGTAACCACCGATGACCAAGAGCAATTGCTCATCCCCATTGTGGATGAATACGTTGTCGATATTGATGAAGAAACGAAACAAATTCAATGCAAAAACCTGGAACAACTGAGAGGTATATAGATGCTACGCATTGACATCATATCGGCCGTACCGCAACTGCTCAAAAGTCCGCTAAATCACAGTATTGTGGGTAATGCGCAGGATGATGGATTCGTTGAAATCCATACCCATGACTTGCACGATTACACGGAAGACAAACACAACAAGGTGGATGACTACCCCTATGGCGGCGGTGCCGGCATGGTGTTAACACCACAGCCGATTTTTTCATGCATCGAGCACCTGCAAAGTCAGCGCGATTATGATGAGATTATTTTTACGGCCCCTAACGGTCAGCCGTTTAAACAGGATGATGCCAACAGGCTGTCCACTGAACAAAATCTCATTTTTTTATGCGGACATTATAAAGGCGTCGATCAGCGTGTGATAAACAAATTTATCACCAAAACGTACAGCATTGGCGATTATGTACTTTCGGGCGGCGAACTGCCAGCCTTGGTTATGGTTGACTCCATCGTACGGGTCTTGCCCGGCGTATTGGGTGATGCCGAAAGTGCACTGACGGATTCCTTCCAAAATGAGAACATGCTGGAAGGTCCCGTTTATACGCGTCCCGCTAATTTTAAGGGGATGCAAGTGCCAGCAGTATTGCGATCAGGTGATCATCAAAAAGTGAAGGAATGGCGGCATCAACAGTCGCTTAAGCGTACCAAGAAAGTACGTCCGGATATTTACAAAAAATTTCGAAACGAACAGTAGTAAGGTAACATTATGGATAAGTTAAAATTAGCAGAACAGACATTAATCAAGGATGAGTATCCCGAGTTTAAAACCGGTGATACTGTTGTTGTTCACTATCGCGTCCGCGAAGGAGATAAAGAGCGAATTCAGAAGTTTGAAGGACTCGTAATTTCTCGTCGCGGCTCTGGTGCAAACCAAACGTTTATGGTGCGAAAGGTTTCAGCAGGTAATATCGGTGTTGAGCGTATTTTTCCGCTTTACTCACCTTTTGTAGCCAAGATTGAGTTAAAGCGTCAAGGCGACATTAAGCGCTCGAAACTCTACTACCTGCGTGAGCGACAAGGAAAATCTGCACGGGTTAAAGAGAAAGATCAGAATCAAGATACGGTTCGAGAACTGAACCGTGAAGCCGAAGAAAAAGCGGCAGCTAATGCAAAAGCAGACGAAGAAGAGTAGGATCTTCTTTACTTGCGTTGATTTTGATAGGCTAACTTGTCAATAGCCAGATCTAAAAATGTAAGGCCATTCTATCTACTTATTGGATGGAATGGCTTTTTCATTTTGGCAAATTAAGTAGTTTAAGATCAGCTTTCATACAAAATCTGAGCAATACATCTTATCGTTTGTTTGGACAATTGGCACCTTCTGCTACAAATGTTTTATCAAAAAGTATAACCCAAACTTAATCCACCCCAAAGGTATGGTGTGCCTCCGCTAAAAAATGGAGTAAGCCCCGCCCGGAAGAGAAAACCACCCCCTGCAGGTTGATAACGATAGCCGAATGTTGTGGTGGGACCGCCTACTCCCTGTTCTGATATCCTGCCATGATCTTCGAGGTTAGCACCAATCGTTGCAACAATTAATCCCGCTCCCAATTCCAGCCGGTGGTTTCCAGACCCTGCCAGATAATTAGCCATCAGAGGGAATATTCCAATACCAGCGCTTTCATTGGTTTCTTCGTCTCGGCCACTTATAATCATAAAACCGCCTCTTGCGCCAAAATGATCAGTAAATTTGCGGTCATAATTTACAGTATAGATTATACCGTTACCCAATGCTTCAAAATAGACGCTGTTTTGGCTATAACTCTGACCTTGGGCTTGATTGGGCATACCAAATAAAAAAAGAGCGCCCACAAATAATAGTAGCTTTTCCATGATGATTTTTTTTAGATAATATTTTTCTTGCCAGACTTATGTGATTTTAACAAGAGAATGCAGATTTGAGAGAAATAGCTAAGCTACTTAACCTGAAAAGACTACAAATTAGCTTAAAATCTGTTTATCTCCAGTAAATTAAGATGAGTCCAACAGCTTCCCAGTTTTATAAATAAAGAGGAGATATGCAATTTCTTTGCAAAATTGGAGTAAAGGAAATCTCTTACAGCCCTTTCTTTCAACATTGGTTGAATTCTCTCTTACTTCTCCGCCTCATAGACGGTCATTGGCGGGATGTTGCGCCACTCCCATTGGGTTGTCACATTTCCGAAGGTTTCTTGAAGTGGATCCTCGAGATGTGCCGATGTTTGGTAGGCCAAGAATTCCCCGCCATCGCGCAACAACCGGTAACTTTGATCAAGAACAGACGACTTGACTTCTGCATCTAAAAAAGAAAAAGGGATCCCTGAGATTATAAAATCGACTTTTCCAATGATGTCTTTGGGTAGCAGATCAGTCACATGTTCTACGCTTTGGTTGTAGAAATAAGCTCGTGAATCGTCGATCTGCTGTAGCTTTTCAAAGAGTATTTCATTGGTTTCAAACAGATGAAGCTGCGAATTCAGGGTCATATTTTTAAGTAAATAACGCGAAAAAACGCCCGCCCCCGCACCATATTCTACAATAATTTGATCCCTGGAAAATTCGATGGGCCGACAGACGGTGCGCACGCAAAAACGAGAAGTTGGGGTGACTGAAGCTACATCTTTGTCTTTAAAAAAACTTTTAAGGTATGCTAATGTACTCATGCCTGGTTGTTGGTTAATTGTTATTGGTATTAGGATTTCCACATCAACGAATAACCAATAACTGGTAACAAAATTAATCCAATTCGTTTTCGAGTTGTTCTATTTGGTCGCGGATGCGCGCCGCCTCTTCGAATTCCATATTTTGGGCAGCTGTGTACATTGAATCCCGAAGATATTCTAAAAATTCCTCTTTGTCATCAAAGGTAACTTCGTTCATCGCCGGATTCGCTTTGTACTTGATACCTTCATCAGCCACCTTCACCACTTCAAGCGGCTCGTCGCTGTCTCCACCCTTGTCATCCAGATCGAAATCTTTGTTCGATATCAGCGCGGGATCAACAAGTGGTTTGAGCTCTTTCTCAATAGTCTTGGGCGTAATGCCGTGCTCTTCGTTGTATTCTTTCTGGATTTTACGACGTCGTTCGGTCTCGTCAATTACGGTCTGCATACTGTCGGTAATTTTATCGGCATACAGAATCGCTTTTCCTTCGACGTTTCGCGCCGCCCGACCAATAATCTGGAAGAGGGAGGTTTCTGATCGCAGGAATCCTTCTTTGTCGGCATCAAGAATGGCTACCAAACTGAGTTCAGGGATGTCAATTCCCTCTCGCAGCAGGTTAATACCCACAAGCACATCGAAGTCGCCGCGACGGAATTTAAAGAGCACTTCTACGCGCTCCATGGCATTGAGCTCGCTGTGCATATAGGCCGCAGAAATTCCAACGCTTTTGAGATATTCGCTGAGCTCTTCGCTCAATCGTTTGGTCAACGTAATACACAACACACGATGTCCTTTGGCTACACGCTCCTGAATTTGCTCCAACAGATCATCAATCTGATTATCAACGGGCCGTACTTCAATTTCGGGCTCCATCAGTCCGGTGGGACGCACAATCTGCTCGACAAATACGCCTCCGCTTTTTTCCAGCTCGTAATCACTGGGGGTAGCACTTACAAAAATAGCTTGATTCGTCACTTCTTCCCACTCTTCAAACGTAAGTGGACGGTTGTCCATGGCTGATGGCAATCGAAATCCATGCTCGACCAAGTCAATTTTTCGGGATCGATCCCCACCGTACATAGCCGAAATCTGCGGAACGGTCTGGTGACTTTCATCCACAACCAGCAGAAAATCATCGGGAAAATAATCAAATAAGCAGTATGGCCGTTCGCCCGGCTTTCGATTACTGAGATAGCGCGAGTAATTTTCAATGCCCGAGCAATAGCCAATTTCCTGCATCATCTCTATATCGAAGAGCGTGCGCTGCTCCAAGCGCTTGGCTTCAAGATATTTCCCTTCGTCATTCAGGGTTCCTACGCGCCAGTGTAACTCATCACGAATCTGATTAATGGCTTCCTGCAGGCGATCCTCGGTGGTTACGTAGTGCGATGCGGGATAAATGCGAAATTCTTGCACCGTGTCCAACACATTTCCGCTTTCGGGATCTACCATCTCCATCTTCTCAATTTCATCGCCCCAAAAGTGAATACGGAGTCCATCTTCGGCGTAGGCCGGATACAGATCCACCACATCGCCCCGCACTCGAAATGTACCGCGACTAAATTCACGATCGTTCCGCGTGTAGTGCAAGTCCACCAAATCATATAGCAACTTGTTTCTGGGGATTTCCGTGCCGGTTTCCAAATTGATAATCAGCTTTTCGTATTCTGATGGCGAACCAATACCGTAAATACAACTCACCGATGACACAATAATTACATCGCGCCGTCCGGAAAGTAACGAGCTCGTGGCGCGCAGTCGAAGTCGCTGAATTTCATCATTAATCGACAAATCCTTTTCAATGTACTTGTCCTGCGACGAAATATACGCCTCGGGCTGGTAGTAATCGTAATACGAGATAAAAAATTCCACCCTGTTATCGGGAAAAAAATCACTGAGCTCACGGTACAGCTGGGCAGCCAACGTTTTATTGTGGCTCATGACGAGCGTGGGGCGCTGAACTTCATCAATCACGCCCGATACCGTTCGCGTTTTTCCCGATCCGGTAATTCCTAAAAGTGTCTGGTACTTGTCGCCGTTTTCGACGCCCTCCACCAACTGCTCAATAGCTTGCGGTTGATCTCCGGCCGGTGGCCAGGGCGATTGTAAATCAAATTGGGACATGTATAAATTTTATGACTTTTAAATCCATCTTAAATCCCCCAGAGTTTTTCAAAGGATAAACACCGCTATTACTAACTGCTTTTTGTTAAACTCCGGGGATTTTGGAGTGATTTCTATTCACATTGTTATAAAACAAAAATAGCGTTAAATCATTCTCTTAAAATCCCATATTTTTCGGGCAATTAACAGCAAAGCTTCCATTTAATTTTTAGATACCAACTCTTTTTACAATCCATCAATACATTTATTTCGCGGTGGATAAATTTGTATTTTAGGCAGCCTTATAGACGTGAAACACGTTCAGCATAAAATATATTTTTTTAGATCAAAAGATTTATGACTCCCAAAGAAAAAAAACTCGGTCCCCAGCGCAATCGCATTGATGAAATTGATTCCAAGCTCCTTGAACTGCTGGCCGAGCGGCGGGAGATTGTGCATGAAGTCATTGATAAAAAGATTGAAAACCAGCTACCGATTTTTGCTCCCAAACGGGAAGATGAGAAAACGGAGAAATTTCGAGCCATGGCCGCCGAACACAATCTTGATCCCGACTGGGCCGAAGATTTTCTACGGATGATCATGGCCTCATCCCGGGCCAGCCAGTCCAGCAACGAATTTCCCAGCACTACCGAAGAACCCAAACATATCCTTATTGTGGGAGCTAAAGGCGGCATGGGAAGTTTGTATGCTCGTATCATCGAGCAGACGGGGCACCACGTCTATAAAATTGACAAACACAACTGGCACGAGCTCGAAGAAATTGTCCCTAACATCGATTTGGCTATCGTTTCTGTCCCCATCAACGTTACCGTAGATGTAATTGAGCGGTTGGCTCCAAAGCTCAAATCAGAAACGATTTTAGCTGATTTTACCAGTAATAAAACAGAGCCTATCGAGGCTATGCAAAGAGCTCATGACGGTCCGGTTTTGGGATTGCACCCCATGCACGGCCCCGATGTGGATAACCTTTCCAAACAGCTGATGGTCGTTTGTCCGGTACGAAATGCTGAAGCTTCCCAATGGGTGGTTGAACAATCCAAACTTTGGGGCATGCGCGTGGTCGAGGCCGATGCCGAGAAGCACGATCACGTGATGCACATGGTTCAGGGGCTTCGTCACTTTGTGGCCCTTACGCACGGCTCATTCATGAAAACCTATGACCTGAAGCCGCACGATATCCTGGATTACTCCTCCCCTATATATCGCGCTGAGCTGATGATGACCGGCCGTATTTTTGCCCAGAGCGCCGAATTATATGCGGATATCGTTTTTGCCAATGAAGAGCGACGCGAGCTACTGCTTAAATTCATCGAGCACAACGAAAAGCTGGCTCAGATGGTCAAAAATGATGACAAAGAAGGGTTTATCAAAGAATTTGAATCGGTCACTGATTTCTTTGGCAAGTTTGCATCCCAGGCGCTAAAAGAAAGCGGCTACCTGATTAACCGGCTGGCCGACCGTTTTGCGTAGCCACGGCAGGCAACGTAATCTTAAATACAGTACCCTCATCCGGTTCACTTTCTATGGAAATTTCCCCATTATGCATTTCTATAAATTCTTTGCAAAGCAGTAAGCCCAATCCTGTTCCTTTCTCACGTTTTGTGCCTTGCCTTTTGGGACGATTAGCCGGGTTAAAAATGTTACGTCGCACTTCTTCTGGCATTCCAAGGCCTTCATCCTTTACCGTTATAGTTCTATCATTATCAGAGGTATCCAGTTCAATAAAAATACGACCTCCTGAATTTGAGAACTTAATAGCATTTGAGATCAGATTTCTAAAAACCGTGGAAATCATCTCCCTATCCCCATAAATCATGGTATTTTCCGATTCAAATACAACCTGAATTCCTTTCCCATTTGCCTTAGCCTCGTATAGTTCGATACATTCTCTAATACAGTCAGAGAGCGAAAATTTATCAAGACTCAAATCCAAAAGATCAGTCTGCATTCGAGTCCACGTTAATAGATTCTCCAATATTTGATTGGCGGAAAGTGCAGCCTGATGGATCAACGAAATGTTTTCCTTTACATCTTTATCAACCTCTTGCTGATCCAGATCAAATTGTACCATTTCCATCATACCCGAAATTCCAAACAGGGCTCCCTTTAAATCATGCGCTATTATCGAATAAAGTTTATCTTTTGTTTCTGAGAGTTGTTGAAGCTCCTCGCGCTGTTCGACAATTTGGTCACGGGCTTCTTTTAAACTCAGGTGGGTTTCAATCCGTGCCAGCAACTCTCTGGAATTAAACGGTTTTGTTACATAGTCAGCCCCTCCCAGGTTTAGCCCTTTTACAACGTCTTCCTCTTCGGAGCGTGCCGTTAAAAATATGATCGGTATTTCCGAGAGCTCATCATCGGCCTTCAGCTCTTCGCATACTTCATAACCCGATTTACCGGGCATCATAATATCCAGCAAAATTAAGTCTGGCTCATGTTTTCTTGCCGTTTTTATAGCCTGTTCCCCATTCCTGACAGCCACCACTCTATAGCCCTTATTGTCTAAAATTTTTCCGAGCAACTGGATATTTTTAGCAATATCATCAACAATAAGAATTAAAAAATCCTTTTCTTCTAAATTCTCTTCCATAATAGTATGGCTTCTTTAAAAAATGGATTTTCTTCATTTTGGTATTACAGAGACCTAATTTTCCAGGCTATCAACTAATGCTGAATATTTGTGAGTTATTAGCTCGCGGATTCTATCAACATCAAACAAATTAATTGCCGACTTGAGCTGATTGTTATAGGCTACCAGTTCAGTAGCTGGAAATTCATTTTCAATACTTTTTAAATCCTTAAGAATCTCCTTGTACTGATCCATCATAATTGACTCCGTATCCAATCCTGCAATAACATCAGATATTTCGTGATCCAGTTTTTGAGCCAATTTCTTTCTTTCATCATCACCCAGACCATCAGAAGTTGTTTTTGCAAATTCCTTACGCATTTTGATAGCTGATCGGTCTTCCTGTCCTTTTTCTAAACCGATATACTGCTCTAACTCCTCCAAAATGCGCAGCCGATTTACCGGCTTTCTTAGATAGCCATCAAACCACCTATCCTCTGCCTTCCCCTGATGCACATCAAATGCGGAAGCCGTCAAAGCAACGATGGGCAAATCCTTCCTTTTCTCTTTGATATGTGTCATTGCTTCCACTCCATCCATATGTGGCATCTTTATATCCATGAAGACAAAATCCAGATCTTCCTCTCCTGCTATGCGTACGGCATCCATTCCATTTTTTGCTTCTATCACCTCGATAGGATATCCTCTTAAAAATTCAACGATCAGCTGGCGGTTGAGCTGAATATCATCGACTACCAGAATTTTACCCTTATTAAGAGCGACATCATATTGTTTTCTTGTCTGTTCCTGCGTTTCCTCAAGCATCGTAGAAATAGGAACATCGGGTAAAAATACGGTAAAAGTACTCCCCTTGCCCTGTGTACTTTCTACGTTTATGGAACCATTCATCAGATGGGCAAGCCGATTGGAGATAGAAAGTCCCAAACCGGTACCACCATATTTATCAGAAGTAGAATAATCCTCCTGCTCAAATTCGCGGAATATTTTATCCTGCTTTTCTTTCGAAATACCGATTCCCGTATCCTTTACAAAGATTTCCAGGTTAACGCGACTTTCGGTTTCACTAATTTCTTCAGATTCCACACCAATCTCGATCAGTCCCTCTTCTGTAAACTTAATAGCGTTACCCATGAGATTTATCAAAATCTGACGCAGCTTCATCTCATCTAACAGAAGAGCTGCAGGAAGATCTTTATCGATCGTTGACCGTATTTCCAGGCCTTTATCTCCCGCCTGAAGAGCAAAAATACTTTTCACCTCATCCACAACCCGCTCTACATCCACCGGATGGATATCAACTTCTTTTTTTCCGGACTCTATCTTCGATAGATCAAGTATATCATTGATCAATTTCAGCAAATCTTGACCGCTTTTACGTATATTCTCAACATATTCCTTCTCTAAATCACTATCCGCCAGCTCTTTCAGCATATCTGCAAATCCCAGTATGGAATTCATGGGCGTCCGGATTTCATGGCTCATATTGGCAACAAAATGGCTTTTAGCCTTATTCGCTTCTTCCGCTTTTTCTTTGGAATCTATCAACTCCTGTTCCAACTTCTTACGCTCAGTAATATCTTTGCCAATGATATACAGCAGGCCTGATTTTTCATCAAAAGTTGCGGTCTATGCGATCCAGCGAAAGGAGCCATCTTTGCAGGAGACACGGTTTTCAAAATCCACTACCATCTCCTGTTCACCGGAAGCCAATTCTTCAACCTTCTCCAACGTCGTCTCGAGATCTTCGGGATGTGTTAATTCAGTAAAAGGGTTTTTTAATAACTCTTCTTTAGAATATCCCAGCACTTCTTCAAATTGGGCATTGATCTCTTTAAAATTACCATCGGGAGTTGCCGTACACATCAAATTAAGGGGGAGTGAATAGAACTTTTGGATTCCGCGCCTAGCCTGCTTTCGCTCGGCGATATCTCTTACAACACCCAAATACCCTACAACTTCACCGTCATAATTAGTGATCTTTTTTAAAATGGTTTCGGCTTCAAGAATACTTCCGTCACTTTTTCGATACTGGGCTTCAAAAGTAATGAAATCTGTACTTGAACCTTCCTGAAGGGCCTCGGTATCTCTTTTCTCAAAATCTGCTGGATCTACATAAAAATCCTTAACCGGCTCACCTACTAATTGCGATGGTTTATAACCCAGCAACGATTCTGCAACCTCATTGACAGCAACCACATTAAAATCCAGATCTTCTATAACAACGATATCTGGAAAAGAATCCAATATATAATTGAGGGGAGTCCCTTTCTGGGATAGAAAGTGTTCAAGATCAGGATTTAATTCTTTTTTCCATTCCATTGGGCAGGTTTTTTATTTAACCTAACCCATTTATAAAGGAATTAAAAACCTTCTCTATTGCTTCGATAATTGTTATCCAGATCACTGATAATTAGATAAACGTAGCAATCTCATCCAGCGATTTCTTACTGATATCAGGTACTTTTACATCCTCTTTGGGATATCCAACCACCAACAGCAAAAAAGGACGCTCGTTTTCAGGGCGATCCAGTATATCGTTTAGAAATCCCATGGGACTCGGCGTATGCGTCAGCGATGCCAAGCCCGCTTTATGAATGGCCGTAATTAACATCCCGGTAGCAATACCTACCGACTCCTTAACGTAATAGTAGGTTTCTTTTTCGCCGTTCTCTTTGATACCATACCTCTTGGAAAAGATAGCAATAAGATAGGGCGCTTCTTCCAAAAAAGGTTTGTTGGAATCCGTACCGAGCGGTGCCAGCGCCTTCAGCCATTCCTCGGTAGCACGACGCTCGTAAAACTCCCGCTCTTCCTCTTCAGCCGCCTCACGAATTTCTTTTTTCACTTTGGGATCACTCAACACTGCAAAATGCCACGGCTGTTTATTGGCTCCATTGGGCGCTGTTCCCGCCGCTCGAATGCAGTCTTCGATAATTTCCCGGGGTACCGGCCGATCCGAAAACTCGCGCACCGTTCTCCGGCGCTTCATATCTTGATAAAACGACCGGGCTCGCTTGCGCATCTCATCAGCCGGATATTCTTTGTAAGCAGAATGGGACACAAACTTTTTCTCACTCATAATACCAACTCACTTTCATTCTGATTAACAATACGGCATCCTACCAAATCGGGATGATCCTGTACTTGTTTTCCATCTTCTACATCTCTCAGAAGCCACAAAATTAAAATATCTCCCCCGGCTGCCAACGTAAAGAAAAGGCCGAACCCCAACAGCCATCCGTTCTGAAAAACAAGTGCCAGCAAATACGGGATTACTCCCAAAACAATGCCCGGCATAGCCACGCCCCATCGATAGTTCGTTACTTCTACCGGCTCGGGACAATGGACATAGGGCGTCAACACTTTCCACTTAAAACCGAAGTGAATCTTCTCCCAGGGTATGCCATCCAACCACGACCAGCAGATCGCGTGTATAACCTCATGGGCAATGGTACCTATGATTAAACTGATGATAAACACAGGAATATTTACAAAAAACTGAAGAATATCTGTCCCCAGTATGGACCATCCATGAACCCATGCATAAGGCAAAACAAATGCTGCAGTTATGGGGATGTACAGTGCCAGCGCATAGACATTTGCCTGTGTAAAATTTAGCGTGTATTCACGCATCTTTCGTCATTCTTTATCTACTATTTTAACGTTGATCCTTTTGCTGACCATCCTATAAAAATAGTACTGCTAATAATTTTCTCATCGTCGTATTTTTTGATATCTATTTATCTCCTGCAAAATACGAAAAGTGGTACCCTTTGAAATCATAAATCTTTTCTGTCACTTAAAAAATGAATCCATTCCCGTTCCTGTTGCAGACGCTCTCGGTATCGTTCTCGTAAATCCATATCGCTCAACGTAGCTACAAGGTCCGTTGCTAATTCTTTCTTGCCCAAGAAAGCCAAATGGTGAATCAACTTTTGGTAATCATCAAAATATATCGACTGCAACGAATCACGAACAATTACACGCCCATACTCCTCCACCAGTTCCCAACGCTCCTGATTGATAGCTTTCCGAATACTGCGGATTTTTGTCCGGTACAGTGCTTTAACAAAGCTCGTTGAATCCGGCATAATATCTTTATACGTCATGTCGCTATAAATTTTCCATTGCAGACTATCGCTTCGCGCTTCTATAGCCATCTGCAACAAGGAATCGGGATTTTCGGCAAAGAACTGTTTTCCTTCTTCTAAATGCTCTTTCGCTTCATTCCACTCATCGGCCATGGCAAAAGCATCTGCATACAACAGTTGCAGATCGACCAAAGTATCCTGCAGCGAAGCCACCCCCTGGACTTTTTCAATATTACCTGATAACAGATTTCGATAGCTCCACTCGACTTTGATAGGATTAGCATGATCAGCTTCTGCCAATGCCCTATCCAGTGATTCAAGTGCACGCATCGTATCTTTCTCCGCCAAATAGAAACGATAATTATCCTCAGCTTCTGCAAAATCCGAAACCACGTGAGGACACTCTTTCTCAAACAGCGAAAGTCTGCCAAAAATGCGTCGCGCTACCTGTTGATCCATCGTATCAACTGCCACAGTATCTAAGGCAGCATGCCAGCCTTCTGTAAGTGTTTGCCAATCAGTTTGATAGGCTTCTGCCACATCACCCGTCCTATATGCTTCTTTCACCGATTCCACCGGGTAGTTCTGCATCAAAAACCGTACAAACGATCCGCTCGTGGTATAATTCACGCCCGAACGTCCGCCGTAAAACCCCCAAAACGAAAAGGCTTGTTGCAGCTCTTCTGCAGTAGAATACGGTTTTTCGGATACCACTATTTGATCGATGGTGGATGTATCTGAAGAACCGCCATCGATGGCTACGGCAATTCCCTCAATAAGTCCGATGCTCCAGCTGGCGTTGTACCAGTTGCCAAACTCCTTGCTGAGCACGTGCACGAGCTCATGTTTGAGGCTGTTTTCAATTTGTTCTTTGGCAATATGCATCTGATCCTGCTCCAGCCATACGGGCACGTAACTGGTAAACTTGGCACCTACCAGCTGCTTCTTTTGCCAGGGGTGGCCGTACAGGTAGCTCTCAATTTTATGAGTTGAATCTCTGTCATTTAATTCCAGCTGCTCTGATATCCGACCAAAATAAAACTCATGTTCTTTCGCCAACAGATCAATCTCGTAATCGCTGTAAAGACGCTCATCATAATACAACTCAAAGTGCTCAGTTGTTTGATATCCGCCTAAGACTTTTTGCAAATGTGATCTTGGCGAATTTATCCCAAACTCATTTAGCTGAGTATAACTTATCAAAATGGCTACGGAAGAAAATCCCACGATCCACTTGGCAAACCGATCTTGATTTATTTCAGGAATGTGCCAAAGGAGTGTAGCCCAAAGCACGGTTAAAAAACGAAAAAAGACTGTTGCCCCATTTACGCGTACGACCTCATCATAAATGGGACCCGGCCAGCCACCCCACACGTGATTAAAAAAGTACACTTGTGGGTAGGTTAAGAGCTCAATCAGCAAAATACCGATGCCCACAAATATTAAAATCGCTGCTGCAATTAGTTTGGCATACGACCACTGTAATTCCCGGATTAATCGCCCTATCGCATAGCCAAAAAACACGCTTGGCAATGGAAACAGCACCCAGTAGGCCAACCCGTGAATGCTAAAACAGCCCGTCGCTATCGCCTTTATCAGCAGTGGGAATCCCACCATAAACAAATATCCGGCAATACGTAAAGCAACATAAAAATCTTCTCCCGGGGATTGGTTTGTTGCCCGAATCCCCGCCCAAAAACATCCTAAAAGAGAAACAAGCAGGGCCGACTCAATATGGAAGTCCCCTACCAGCGGAATAAAGAGTAAAGTAATTCCAAAAAAGATGGGCCAAAAATATTTCACGTATCTATTTCGCAATATCTGGATCATAAAGAACAATGTAAGAGGCAGAAGTGAAATGGCAAAAGTGAAACAGATCTTCCAATTCACTTTTAACCTTTGCCATCTTATTTAACGTAAGCACGCCCAATATACCCAGTAGATCAGCACAAATTGGAGTGGCAGCCGCACCATGGTTACAATGCTAAATAAAGAAGTATATCCCGACTTTTGAACCGATTTTATCGTCATATTAATATTAGCAGGAAACACAGCGATGAGCAATAGAATCAATCCCCAGCCCGACCATTCTTGAGTTTGATCAATCAAAATTCCAATCGCGCCGATGACTTCTGCTACTCCACTTATGTACACCATCGCCTGATGCCGGGGAATATACTCGGGCATAATCTTAACGAACATCTGTGGCCGAATGAAATGAAGAATTCCCGTAACAAGAAAAAGTCCGGCAATAAGGTATCGGTGCGTTTCCGGGGATAATCCCATAACGATCTATTTTTGAAATAGGGTAGAAAGCACAAACCAAATATTTTCTTTTCGCTCCATAAGGCGGCGTTTAAAGTAAGGAAACCACATGGTGCCAAAAGGTACGTAAACACGTGCATTGTACCCATTAGCGGCAAAATATTCCATTGTTTTCTGCCGCAATCCGTAGAGCATCTGAAACTCAAATCGGGATGGACCAATCTCATTTTGATCGGTGTATTGCTTGGTCCAGTTTATGAGTTCATCGTCGTGGGTGGCTATGCGAGGATAAGGCGTTTTCTCCAAGAGTTCTTTCGCATATTCTTTAAAAGCCCCCCGGATATCATCCATATTTTGCAGGGCAATCTCCTTGGGCTCTTTATATGCTCCTTTGCACAAGCGAACATCAGCACCGATTTTGGCCAACTCCTCAATATCTTCTTTGGTGCGATGCAAATAAGCTTGGATCACAATGCCTACATGTTTGCCATATTCCTGGAAGGCTTCTTTAAATATATCGATGGTCATCTGAGTATAGTCTGAACCCTCCATATCAATGCGGACAAACTGATCGTTTTTGCGGGCCACATCCAGAAGCTTAAATAAATTGTCGCGGCAGTAGTTGCGATCTATATCCAGCCCCATCATCGTAAGCTTAATCGATATTGTACTGTTTAACTTGGAATGATCTATATCACGTAAAAGTTGGATATAGCTTTCTACCGTTTCGTCCGCCGTCTGGGGATCTTCTACATTTTCGCCCAATAAATCGAGGGTAACTTTGATATCTTTTTGGTTAAGCTCTTCTACTTTGGGAATGGTTTGTTCAAAGTTCTCTCCGGCCACAAAACGCTTAGCCAAAACAAAGGGTAATTTCATAGTAGCTTATCGGTTTTTCTTTTTTCAGAGGTGCCTGAAAATAATGAATTGATGGCAGCTCTCCTACCTGCAAAATCACTTCTATATCACAATTTGTGTAACTCTTTTTACATGTCAGCGTATTGCAAAAACGTCACTATTTTAAATTAATCAGGACCTATTATGACTACCCGTAACGTTTATCTCACCAAAGTAACACTCATATTATCGGCTGTTTTACTTTTAACCCTTCTCCTGATCCGTACATCACTGGCATTTGAAAATCAGCCCTCAACAGAACAGGATGAGCCCTATCGTGTTGAAGAATTTGATATTTCTACACCAGGTGAACTGGATGTTCAAACTTCTGGCGGACATATTACGGTGGAAGGTACCAATGATAACACCGTTCGAGTTGAAATGTTTGTTCGTAAAGATGGGCAGACCCTTTCTGCCCAAGATACCGATCTCGACAAATGGGATATAACCATTTCCAAAGATGGAAATGGGAACGCGGTTAAAGCCATCGCCAAACCTACCGGCAATAAAAAATGGTTGGGAGGGAATAACGATCGGCACTCTATTTCGTTTGTGATCTATACCCCAAAAGAAATCAGTTCCAAATTAAAGACAAGTGGTGGACATATTGAGGTGGACGAACTCGAAGGAAATCAACAGATTTCAACAAGCGGGGGGCACCTTAATTTGGCAAACCTCAGTGGAACCATTGAAGCCAAAACTTCGGGTGGACATATTGACTTATCAAATATCGAAGGTGAAATCAATACTAAAACGAGTGGTGGTCACATCAATGCTGAGACCGTTACCGGAACGCTCAATGCAAAGACCAGCGGAGGACATATAAAGCTCGGGGATGTAAGGGGCAGTGTGCAAGCATCAACAAGTGGAGGAAGTATCACAGCTGATCTCAACACAATTGATCAATTTGTGGAGCTGAAAACCAGTGGAGGTAATATCGATATATCCCTGCCCGATGGAATTGCTGTGGACCTTGAACTAAGAGGAAACTTTGTGGATGGTAAACTGAATAACTTCTCAGGTGAAATGGATGATAATGAGATTTTTGGAACATTAAATGGAGGTGGTCCAAAGATATCAGCTCGAACATCAGGCGGCGGAGTCCGGCTTTCTTTTAACTAAAAGAGAATTCAGAAAAGGGACAACACTCGTTGTCCCTTTCTTTTTTTGTATCCCTGCCAAAAAATCTACTGTTCACTTTGTCTTTTCATATCCCCATTTCCCCCAATATTGCGGCCGGTCATCACCATAATATGCGCCCATGGTGTTCCCGGCTCCATAATCCACGGCGCCCCCTTACTTACCGGTTTTTTTGATAAGCCTGTGGATTCTTCGGTAGCATTAGGTACATAAATCACATACAATGGCTTCGCATTTTTAACAATGCCAGTGGCATAATCAAAGCTTTTGGGGGACCCTGTCAACGAGTATAATGCCATTGGCTTTTCAGGCAGCTCAATTTCACCTTCATCGATTTCCTTGTATCGAATGCTATCAATCTTCTCTGTTGATAACCCCTTTGCCTTAAGCTCCCGGCCCCGCTTCATAAACGGCTCCAGATCTTCATGATAACAGGCGACATGAAAATTATCCTGTTCGGGATTATCAGCCATACAAATCAACTTATTAGAACCTTTTCGCAGCGTAGTTAAGTCTCCCTCCTCATCGTATCCCAAAACCTTGGCGTCGTTCTGCATAGCTTCAGGTGCAGGACTTATGGCCGCCTTTATTTGATCGTCCTCGGTAAGCTCGGTCGACTGGGCAATTCCTTCACTGATCCCAAACAGTACTATTAAACAAAATAAATGGACTAAACTTTTAAAATATTTCACGTCTTGGCAATTAGAATAATAATTAACACTCCAGTTTATAAATCTGGGTAGAGTATAAACAATCCATTCCTAATATCACTAACGATAACCAATCCACTTTCAAAAAATGGATAATTACTCCAGGCCCCTTCGAAAACAGCATCATCATTATCTGTAAAAGTATCAAAATAGGCAACTTCTTGCAGCTTCCCGTCAGCAATATTATCGAGACTTAGAATTCGAAGTCCGGCCGTATAATTAGCCTGATAGGTATGGTTACCTTTTATAAATTGATTGTGATCTGTGGATGGAGTCTCGGCCTTGTAAACACCAATTAATTCCGGGTCATCCAAATCTCTAACATCCCAGATATATGTACGTGTATTTACCCCATCCCATTCATCATATTCATCATCAAGTAAAAAATACTCGTGATCTTCTGTCAGCCAACCTTGGTGGGCGTATCCATTACTTTCGTAGGTAGCCTTGGAAATAGTTTCTGTATTTTCCTTATCGGTAACGTTGGCAATAACGACATGAGTTTCGCTGGAATTCATGCAGATTTCGTCTCCCTGGTAATTGCTGTCGGGGCCTTCATATGTAACACATTGGGTATCGTGAACATAGCCTTTTGAATCATAACCAACCTTACTGTCACTATGAAACCCCGCAAAGGTGGGATCGAGAGGATTTTGCAGGTTCAGGATATGTAACCCACCACCGTGGGTATTTGACCCCACGATATATGCAAATCCACTTTCTTCATTTATGGCAATATTATGGGCATTTTCAATGTCATCATAAAGATAATCTTCTTCAAATATTTCAGGCCCATTTTCTACATCTCGAAGGCGGGTCAAATCAAATACTTGCATTCCGTGAGGCTGGTTATCACTCACAACATACAGATGATTTTGATATACTTTAAAATCACGCCAGGCTGTTTTTTCATCATGCATTAAAGAAGGGCTGGTAACTTCATTATTTGATTTTTCTGAAGCCGACTCTGTTTCTTCCAACTTGCCAACTACCTGGGGTTCTGTAGGATTCGAAAGGTCCACAAATGCAACACCATCAACAAGACCTACGATAGCATATTCAATTTTTGTTTGTGGATCCGTCCAGCCCCATATATCATTTAACGTCCTGCCATCATCCAGCGGATTTGCCAGTAAATCTTCAGGGGACAGTGTAGCTACTAAATCGATGTTCTCACATTCGTACGTATCGTCAGATAATCCATCTTTACATTCAAATTCTGGAGGAATTTCTACCGAAGGATCTTCATTACCTGGATTGGTAGGATCGTTACTGCAGGCAACCATCACCATTACTGCAAGAAAGATGAGAACATTGTTAAAAAACTTCATAGCCATTCATCTTTTTGAGGCTTTAAATTATGGCAGTAAGTATAATTCACTTACAAAAGATATGCCCTGTCAAACCAAAGATTTTCCATCCACTTAACCAGTAAAGAATCCAAGGTTCTTCTTTTGTTTTAACTTAGCGCTTGCCTACATCCTTCGCAATACCCAAATTAATTTACCAATAGGCTGATACCCATTATCTGAGTTTAAATCAATTGACTCTTGCTTGCCGTTATCGCACTTTGCGATAAACGAACCACCTATTTCTTTAATTCGTCGTAAAATAACCCTGTGTGGAGATGAAATAAGAAATATAGTATCGTCAATAGGCTTTTCTTCTAAATCAATAATAGCGATATCGTTCTTTTTAACCGTTGGTGCCATTACATCCTCAGGGGTAACGAGCCCAATAACGTTATCCGGATTAATAGATAAATGACCTATTTCTTCAGAAACATCCGTATATATATTCCCAGCCTTGGAACTTTCATCAAAATCCGGGGCAGAACCAGATACATCTAAGTTCACAAAAATAGGAATACCACTATCATCAAAATTACTGGAAACTCTTTTTTTTCCTTCACCATGCAGCAACCAATTTTGATTTAAATCACTACATTTGTCAATGATTCTCTTGAGGTTCAGTCGTCCCCTGTTCTTTTGCATACTCAGGGTACTTGGCTGAATTCCTAAAAAATTTGCAACTTCTGCATCTGTCTTGAAATGATACGCCTCTTTGATACGTTCAATTATTGCATCCACTTTCTATTAATGTCTGTATTTTATAAGTTCACATTATGTGAATTAACAATTGTCAATTTATAAATAAACAACTTTTAAACCGAAAACAAATGCAAAATAGAAAACGCAATGAAGCCGAGAAAGAAGTCATGAAAATGATGATTGATGAAGACATCACCCAAAAGATGATTGCAAAGCATCTCGGTATCACCCCACAGGCAGTTAACAACCGCCTAAAACGAGGAAGTGTTGACCCCCTAATTACAGCGATTGAGGAACTATCAGAGCAGCGTTCTTAGGTAATTATTTATAGATTGTGCATTAGTTTCGGCCGAAAATAATGGTTAGGATATAAGCTTCACCAAATAACGAAGTTTAGCACAGGGTTATTAGCATTTCTTACCCGGTAGGTATAAGTGAGCCTATTAATTTCTTTGATGCTGTGGTGGCATTGGTGAAATTTGTGCGTCTGGGAATGACGATTTTAGGTTACTTTACTATCCAGGTAAAGATCCATAAACTGACTCTCTTGCTTAAGATTGCCAATAAGAACCAGCTCACTACCTTTTGTGAGAACACTATCCGGCTCGGGATTTATCTTTTGATGTTCGCCCTCTTTTATGGAGAGCACGCTACATCCCGTATCCTGACGGATTTGAGACTCTACTAATGTTTTGCCTATTAGTTTTTCGGGCGTTTCTACATTGAACACGTTAAGTCCTTCAGCAATCATCACCACATCGTTACGCTCCAGAATATTGAATATCACATTGGCTCCCATTGTAGCATACGACATTACAAAATCGGCGCCCGCACGGTGCAAGGTTGAAACGTTTCGCTGCAGTGTAGCTCGACTGATAATCTGCATATCGGGGCGCAGCCTGCGAGCATAAATAGTTAGATAAATATTCATATCATCGTCGTGCGTGGTGATGATAACACAAGGCGTATCTTCTATACCAGCCTTTTTTAATATTTCAAGATCTTCGCCACTTCCTAAAATATATTTATCCTTGTTATGAATGCGCTCGGGATTTTTTTCGATGATCCGGTAATCCATACCCCGCTCTTCAAAAGCTTCGGCCGTACCACGGCCTACGCGTCCGGCCCCAATAATGATAATCGGCTGATCGTTTGAGCCATAAATAGCCATATGTTCATCGTATGATCGCAACTGATCAACCGAACCGGCTAACAGCAACACGCTTTCTTTATGGATAATGGTGTCCCGCGTCGGCTTTATTAATTTTCCGCGCTCCCAAATACCCACTACATTGATGTTGAGCTTTTCTCGGAGTTGGCTTTCCCCCACCTTTTTGCCGACCAGCGGCGTTCCATCCGTCGTGGCTTCTGCAATAACCAAATTGCCAAAACGGCCGACCACATGTACCCTTGAATCTTGACTGATAGTCCTGCGCGACAGAGATTTACCCAGCATTTGGCCCAACTGTATCACATGATCAGCTCCAGCCATCTTTAAAAGATCAACGGAATCGGATGAATTGGCCGTTGTTACAATTATGACATCATCGTCAAGTTCGCGAACTGTATTGCTGATATTGGAATTAACCATATCACTTCCTATGGAAACCACCATAGCTGCATGCTCTACCCGTAATCGCTTGTATGTTTCGGGATCATCTAAATCGCCAAAAACAACCCGGTAACCTTCGTCATACAGCTCAAGCGCCCGGGGCAGGTCAGGAACCAGTAAAACATACTCGTAACTATACTGGGTCAGCTTTTCAATGAGCGACTTTGAAATGGGATCCAGATGGGTAATGATTATATGATTCCTGGTATCCTCGGGAAGCTCACGCGGTGCACGTGCTTTGGATTGGGCTTCAAGCCAGGGGGCGTAAAAAAACTCAATGAAGGTGAAGGGCAGTAAAATGAGCAGCGATACCATTCCCGATAGTAGTACAATCACTGAGAATGCTCTTCCTAAATCGCTGGTAAACGTAATATCTCCAAAACCCAGCGTTGACATCACAGTTAAAGTCCAGTAAAAGCCTGTGACCCAGCTGTGCTGCTGATCTTCGTAGAGCATAATAAAATGAAATATTGCGCTGTACACTACAATCAAAGCAAACAGCGCCAACAGAAAACGCACCAGCCGCCAAATATTTACCTTGGTACTCCTGTTCGCTAAAAAGAAGCTGATTTGTGATGTGAAAAACTTCATATTTTGTCCCCTTCAAAAAGCCAAAATTGGTATTAAACTCTACTTTTTAAGGCTTAATAGGTATTAATCCAACATCATTCTAAAACAAAACGGAACGTAATAGTACCCCATTGCGACTCTTGTGGTACGCCCGACGGCAAGCGAGAAAACCGCCAGCTTCGTAACGTTCGCATTACCTCACGTTCCAACTCGGGATTCATTTTCTTTAGCGGAATAATACGTCCCACCGAACCGTCAGGTTTTACCTCAAAACGAATGGTGATGGTGGCCTCTTCATCGGTAGTGTTATCAGGCAGTGGCTGCACCGTGGGGTTTCGCTCAATATCGCCTTCCCAATTTAACTCATAGGGTGCTGATTTATCCTGATCGTTGCCCGTTCCCTGGTCAGCATTTAGCTCCCCAGTGTTGCCCTCTTCGTCGCCACTGGTTTCAGCCCCCTCTTGCTGAGTCTCGTCTTCTTCGGTTTTGGGTGGCACGGTAACCTCATTGGTCTCTTCTGTTGCTGTCTCTTCTTGCGGATCTACTTTATCAGTCTCTGGCGTTTCTACGACCTCTGCTTCCACCTCTTCAACTTCTTCGGGAGCATCCACGGGTTTAACTACCTCTTCGGTGGTCTCTTGTTGTTCTTCAACGGGTTCGGGCTCCTCAGGTTCGGGGTCGTCGGGTTCGGTTTCAGATGGATTTGGTTGCGTAGCTACTTCCTCGGCCTGCTCTTCGG
This sequence comes from Bacteroidota bacterium, assembly GCA_051746985.1. Classification (GTDB taxonomy): domain Bacteria; phylum Bacteroidota; class Rhodothermia; order Balneolales; family Balneolaceae; genus Fodinibius. Next base: position 39,532 of record JBNJFP010000005.1, on the reverse strand, counting down.
CGTATTCGGCAGGGGTACCGGATCTGAATTCTCCAAATTCCACTTCAATGAAAGAGGGACGAACATTAGATTCAATCGAGAAGGAATAAAGCAAAAATATCACAAAGAGCACCACGTGTAACCCTCCCGTTACCGCAAGGGCAAAACGTCCTTCTTCTTTTTTAAAATCCGATTCCTCCATAAGAAATAGCTATTACTGCTAACGTGATGACTGTTCGGTGGCCATGACAATATTTAAATCGAGTGCCTTTGCAATGTTCATTACGCGTACGGCATCATCAATGACAGCGTCTTTATCAGCCCGTAAAATAAGCGTTGCCTGTGACTTTTCTGCTTTTGCTTCGCGTAATACCGAAGCTAACATTCCGCTTCCGGTTGGATTTCCATCCACATAAAACTCACCGTCTTTGGTTACCGCAACGGTAATAAACAGCGATTCTGTCTGCGCTCCCGTCTCTGCCTTTGGAATATCAACCTTAATACCAAAGTTGGTAACAAACGAAGAAGTCAACAGAAAGAAAATCAGGAGCAACAGCACAATGTCGGTCAATGACGACTGTGAAAACAGCGTCAATGGCTCCATACGTTCATCATCTTTTTGAAAATCCATTAGCCTACTCTTTCTCGTTCTTTGTTTTTCTTGTTCGACGGTGCTTGCAGCATATCAATAAAGTCGGCCGAAGCATTTTCCAATTCATGAATCATACGGTTAATTTTGCCAAGCAAGAAGTTATAAAATCCATATGCTATAATACCCACAATCAAGCCCGTAGCCGTGGTGATGAGGGCTTCCCAGATCCCCCCGGCCAGCACGCTGGGATTCACATTACCCTGCAGAGATTGAATATCCATAAAGGCCTCAATCATCCCGGTAACGGTTCCAGTAAATCCAACAAGTGGAGCAACCCCTGCAATGGTTGCCAGCCAGTTCATACGTTTTTCGAGGTGGTAAATTTCTTTTTTACCGGCATTGCGGATGGCATCTTCAATATCTCGAATGGGACGTCCCAGTCGACGTATCCCTGCTTGTAAAATACGGGCAAGCGGTTTATCAATGCCATCACAATAAGTGAGTGCCCGTTGGCGATCTCCATCCTTGAGCATGTTCTCAACCGTACGCAAAAAGCCATCAATTTCGATCCGGGCATTATTTAATGAACGCCACCGCTCGGCAATCACATACACCGCCAAAATAGATAACAGAAAAAGCGGAATCATCAACACCCCGCCTTCGGCAAGCAGTTCTAACATGGACATTGTTTCTTCTTCGGCTGCAGCATTTAGAGTGTCTGACGCTGCCGTATCAGGCTGTGACTGTATCAAAAAGAAAAATAACGCTTGCATAGTTTTATTAGTTAATGATCTGTTATTGAATTCGTTTTATAAAGTGATTGTTACTGTACTCGCGGGGAATTTCAGGTATAGCCTCCTGCGCATCCTCAACCGTCTCGAACTGTCCCAATCCCACGCGGTAATAGGTTGTGCCCTGTATCCGGGCCTGATTTATCAGGGCACGAAAACCTGCCTCTTGCAGGCGCTGCTTATTTTCTCGGGCCTTGTCGCGATCTCCTAACGAGTGAACCACGATGGTATAACCCCCATTTATAGATTCGTTAAGCGTACCGTGCAACCCATAACGTTCTTCACCCGCATTACCTTGCGTGCCTTCCTCTGTTGGTACTTGTTCAGCATCTTCAGGTTCCGAGCGATCTTCGACCCCTTCCGTTTCCGAATCTTCAGGCTCAGCAGAGCCTTCATCGATAGATTCGGGCTCATCCTCGGTAGATGGGGTCGGTGCCTCTGCCTGCTCGGAAGAGGATGTCGCGTTCTGTCGGGAATCTAAATCCGAGGAGCTTAAATCATAAATAACATATCCACTAATGCCCAGCGAGATAATGACAACCAACGCCACTAAAACAGTTCCAATAATATCACCGCTTTTTTCTTCCTCTATCTCTTTTGGTGATGCAGAACCCGCTTCCTCATCTTCTTCCACTATTTGCACCTCGGGCTCATCTCCGGCACCGAACACGGCATCAAATACTTCATCGGCAGTTTCTTCACCAATCTCTAATTCGGGCGCACCTACTTCTTCAGGCTGATCCGGTGCCTCTTGTGCTAAATTGTGGTCCTGCTCGGACAGCTCGTTATCTTTTTCTTTGGCCTCGGGATCAAATGCCCATTTCTCTTCCGTCTCCGCATCGTCAGGATCAGTTATTTCAGGTACTTCCTCATCAGCTTCCGGCTCCTTAAAAGCACCAATAAGCTCGATGGGTTTCATACCGGCGTATTTATTATTGATCTCGGTCTCCAGCCGATCGCTGGGCTCGAAATGCAGCGTGTCTTCCTGCATACCAAACACTCCAAAACCCTCAACCTCAAATGTCTTTCCCTCCTCGGCCGCCTGCTGAATACGATGTATTAATTCCGTAAGCTGTGATTCCACCTCATCACGATCCAGTTCCGTTTTTTTCTTGAGAAGCGATATCAGTTGTTCTTTATCGATAGTCATATCCCCATTTAATTTTCCGGAATGAACGTAATGGTGTCTTTGGGAGGCATCATTACCACACGACCACTGTCATATTGTTTTTGGAACTGTTTTTGATGTTTAAACGAAAACCTTCCTACGCCATCAAGCTGTACATCATTTTTTCGAACCACTTGTTCACGTACAATTTCAGAAAATGCTTTTAAAAACTCCTTATCCATTACCATTTACAATTTTACGGTTAGCCCCCCATACGCCTGAAACGGACGTTCGGTATAACCCTGCCAAACTTCATAATCCTGGTTCAATAAATTTACCAGCTTTATATAGGCGCCCACACGTTTTGTAACCTGCACATCCGCTTTACCGCCGAGCAACAAAAATCCATCCAGCTTCTCGTTCGTATAATAGGTTCTGCGTGATCCCACATAGTCGGCCCAAGCTTCAAATGCCAGCCCATCAACCGGCTGTACCGTTAATCCTGAATTAACCCCTATTTTTTCCTCATATGGGATACGATCTGCATCCTTCATTTGCGGAGATTGCAGATACACTTTTCCATCAACGCTAAATTTCTCTGGGATAATTTGATGCGAGACACTGGCATAGGCTGATACTTTATATACATCTGAATAGGAGGTTTCATAAAATTCAAAGATGGGGTTAGCCTCGCTGTCTATACCACCATTATCAGTACGCCTGAAAATCGGGTGATCGGAAATGTCCTCATACTGTAACCCAAAATTAAACACCCCCTGGTCGGCATATTCTATGCTGGCCTCGGCCTTGCCATGCATTGTATAGGAATGTCTCAAATCATTTCTTACCGCCATAAAACGGTTTTGGGTGTGCAGCTGCTCGAGTGTTTTTACAGATGGTTTTGCCCCGGCCTCGGCCTTAAGAGTTAAAAAATCCATAAGCGGATGTTCTACCGAAACCTCCGGCCCCAGGTAAATACCTTCGTATAATTCATTTTGGGCATAATATACACTCGCATCTATTGCTATTTTTGTGGAATAATTAAACAGTCGTTCATATTCAACACCACCCTGTGCCGTCAACCACGAATGCTGGTCGGCAGCTGCGTTATCGTAATTGCCTCCTTTGGCTCCGGCTTTTATGGTAAACGTCTCATCAGTATTAGCCCCGGCCCAGCGCTTGGCAAGCGAGCCATTATACACACGTTCGTCTGTTTTTCCGGATCGGCTATCCGCATTTTCCAGTGCAATATTATAATACCTGATATTGGCATCAGCCTGCCATCCGGTTACATTATTTTTAAATTGACTAAACTCCGCCCCCAGGTTAAAGCCATCATAGTTTTTGCGGGCGTCATCAGGAATACCTGCCCCGGGCACCTCAAACATATTGTTAAAACTGCTTTTAAATCCACCACTTACACCCAACCTTCCTTTGTCACTAAGCTTGGTGGCATATTCCCCATTGGCATCAAAAAAGCGATAACTACTATTTTGTTCATCCAGATGTCCGTCGGAGGAGGAGTAATCAAAATCACCCCCAATATAGCTTTTGTTGTTGATCCGGTTGACACCCCAAAACTGTGCTTCGGGACTCACATAGCTGCCAAAACCTACCCGCGCAAAAGCATTTTTAGGAGATGAATATGGAAATTTAGCATGCTCCGGTGGATCGGGTCGTGTTAATTCACTAACAGGCAAATTGGCCACCACCTGTTCGTGGGTTTCCATAAAGGGGGTGCGATCGGGATCAATCTGATAAACCCGGGGATTGGGATCAAAGCCTAATATAGGCTGCCTTTTAAGTCCGGGAAAACGTGCTCTAAATTGGCTGCGGATTTCAATATCCTGCGGATCAATTTCGGGCAGCATTGACGATTCTGAATCCTGCTCTTGCTGTGCCGCCACGGGATTGGCCGCCAACATTGCCACGCAGATAATAAAAAAGGATAAGGCTATTCGTTTCATGCTAACATTGTAATTCATGGATGCCGAAAATCAGCATTAAAGGTACTAATTTTTTGGCAACGATTAATGTATCAATTATGCCGTTTTTATACCTATCTCCCGCTTGTCTGTTTCGAATAACGAAAAAAGAATCCCAGAATTGCAGGACGCTTGAAATAAGTCGGTTTTATAAACGCTGAATCTACAAAAACTATACGACTGATTCTCCGGCTTTAGTTGAGCGAAGTTTATCCACAAAAAGAAAAATAGGGGTTATGCTTACCACAAATAATACCATTACACCATGAGTAACTGTAGCATAGGCAATGCCTGTAACAGCTGGCACGGCAAAAAGAACCAGCAGAGATTGCTTTACAAAATAATGATAGGTTCCCAATCCACCGGGCGAAGGTATTGCAATTCCGATAGCTGAAATCACCGTAATGACCAATGCGTCCAACATATCTAAATTATAAACTTCCTGCATATCAAACATCCAAAATGGGATGTAGGTCATCAGCGTGTAGCACAGCCAGATACAAATCGTATAAAATAAAAACAGCCACCAGCGCTCCACATCACGCGCCGCCATCAGACCGTTCTTGAACATGACAAACGCCCGTTTTGCTTTATAAACCCATTGTTGTAAAAATTCGAATTTATCCCCTAAATAGAATAACAACCGCAATAATCCATAACCAATGCCTGCCAGTGCTACCAGCATGAACGCCGTCCAAAGGTAGGTAAGCAAGCTGGATTCATTTGTTAAAAAGTTTATGGTTTCATCACCAAATATTTGTCTCAGCACGTTCATATCGGCAATTACATACACCGATAAAACGGCCATTAAAAAAGCCATTACAACTACGTCAATAACGCGTTCCAACACAATAGTACCCATCAGCTTGGAGCTGCTGAGTCCCTCTTTTTTGCCCACATACACCGGCCGGGAAACCTCTCCAAATCTGGGCCCAACTAAATTCATGACATACCCCACAAGAACACCTGAAATCAACGTAATACGATCGAGATCTTCTTTATCCTGTTCAATAAACAGTCGCCACCGTTCGGCTCTGAAGATATGACTAAACATAGCTGCTATTGCAAAGGGAAACAGCCACGTAAATTGAATATTCTTGGAGTGTTCCCATACCTCTTGCAGCTGGACATTTCGAAAAGCCAACCACAAAAACAGCCCTCCCAGTGAAAGAGCCAAACCAATTTTAATTATTCGCTTGTACATTAAAAATTGAATAGCATTTTAATTTCTCATATCCACAACTTCTGCACTTTCCGGATAGTCGAGCTTAAACATCTTATCATCCTGATTTACAAACTTCCCTGTATTAAAGGTCGTAGTTATGATATTATCGGATGGGTCAACAGCTTCAATCTTTTGCGGAATCAGCTCTGAGTCTAAATAAATTTCTACTTTCTTATAAATCGCAAACGGATCATCAGACTTCAACAAAATATACGTCTGTTCATCTCGCTCCTCTTGTGTTTTTACCGTAAAGGTGGAGTCAACACCATTTAGAATTCGAGAAGGAGCAAAATCATCATCCTCAGGCTCATACTTGCTGATAATTAACCGATTTCTACCGTCATCATATACCCTTGACTCCTGCCCGTCAACCACAACGGTCTGGCTTTTTGAATGTACCTTGTAGTGCTGTTCGCCCACCCAAATTTGCCCATCACTGGCTACGGTATCCTGGGTATAGGAATCTACGGATTGGTGCTGGAAATCAGCATTAAAAATAGCCCCCTGCTCAAACTTCTGCTTTAATTGGGTAAAAGCATCATCTTGCGCAAAACCACTTTGGAAGCTACTCAAGCCAATGAGTATGGTAAGTACGAACGTTGCTACAAATTTATCCATCAAATTCGTCGAGATCATTCAGTAACTCTTCTAATTCTTCTTCATCTTCAACTAACACATCACGTGCCGTACTGCCTTGGTAAGGCCCCACAACTCCTGCATTATACAGCTGATCAACAATGCGTCCGGCGCGGTTGTAGCCAATTTTCAGCTTCCGCTGCAATAGCGAAACCGATCCTTGCTGATGCAACACAATCACTTTAGCAGCCGCTTCAAACAATTCGTCAATATCTTCGAGGGGATCGGGGATATCGCCACTTGACGAGGACTCATCTTCTAAAACAGGTAATTCGTACTTATTATTGTATCCTCGTTGATTGCCAATAAAATCGGTAATGCTTTCCACCTCAGCTGTTGATACAAATGCATTCTGAATGCGCGTCATGCCACCGCCATTGGTAAACAGCATATCACCACGACCAATGAGCTGATCGGCACCGCCGGTATCCAAAATAGTGCGTGAATCCACCTTCGATGCCACCTGATAGGCAATACGTCCCGGGAAGTTCGCTTTAATCGTACCGGTAATTACGTTCACCGACGGACGCTGCGTAGCCACCACCAAGTGAATTCCAACCGCTCGAGCGAGTTGCGCCAAACGGGCAATGGGCTCCTCAATATCTTTCCCAGCCGTCATCATCAAATCGGCAAGCTCATCAATAAGTACAACAATATAAGGCAGGTGACGGTGGCCTTCGTCTTCATCAAGCTCACCGTTGTCAAACTTCTCATTATATGCCCGAATATCGCGCACCATTCCATCCTTAAGCAGATCATAGCGCTCGTCCATCTCTTTTGTAAGACTTTCAAGCGTTTCTTTTGCCGCAGACGTATCCGTAATAATGGGCTCCTCGGCCCCGGGCAGGGTTGCCAGGAAGTGATCCTCAATTTTCTGAAACAACGAAAGCTCAATTTTTTTGGGATCGATCATCACAAATTTCAGATCATCCGGGTGACACTTATACAGCAGGCAGGTAATAATGGTGTTCATTCCCACCGTTTTACCCGACCCCGTTGCACCGGCAATAAGCAAGTGCGGCATTTTGGTCAGATCCACCATAAACACCTCATTCTCGATGGTCTTTCCGAAGGCCAGCGGTAGCTCAAAATCACTTTCCACAAACTTTTTTGTGTTGATAACTGACTTAATAAAAACCGTTTCACGCGCTCCATTAGGCACTTCAATTCCCACCGCCGACCGGCCGGGAATGGGCGCCATAATGCGTAGTCCCTTCGCCGCCGTCGCCATCTTTAAGTCATTGGCATAACTTTCAATCTTGCTGATTTTTACATCCGGAGCCGGATCGAGCTCGTAAAGCGTTACTGTTGGACCCACAATCGCATTAATGCTGCGAATCTCAATATTATGCCGCTTCAGCTTATCAAGAATAATGCGCTTGTTGTCCTTGATCTCTTCGAGATCCACTTCATTTCCTTCATTAGGAGGCGAATCAAGCAGATCAATAGTCGGAAATTTGTAGCGAACCTTGGGGACTTCCTTCGCCTTATCTTTATTTTGCTTATCAAGCTCTTTTTCATCGGCCTGCTCATCGCCTTCCCCTACATATACCGAAATATCGACATCGTCATCCTCTTCCTCGGCAATTTTCTTTTTCTCAATGTCCGCACGAGGACGCTGATCCAGCGTTTGTATTTCTTCCTGTTGCTGTTTGCGTCTTTCAATATCCTGCTGATGGGATTCCTCTACAATTTCATCAATAGACCTTGGCCGCGATTCCGCTTTGGGGTCGGGTGCGCTTCCTTTGCTTTGGGATGGCGTTGGCTCCTGCCCTTTTTCGGATTGTTTAGTCTGCTTACGCATCTGCTTTTCGGCGCGGCGCTGTTTCTTAATTTCCTTTTGTTCAGCCTGTTCTTTTTTACGCTTACGTTTTTCCTCTTTTTTCTGCTGGCGACGCTCCTTCCAATCCTCATATGAGGCTTTTAAACTGGCAATCCATTCTTTAACCCGCTCAACGGTATGCTGCAGATCTCGGTCCAGCAAAGCCAACAAGGTCGTCAACAATAACACCCCAAGAATAATAATTGACCCAATACCCGTAATATTTTGCAGGATCCGCGAGAGGTAAAACCCAGCCGCCCCATTCCAGACCGATTCCAGCCAGTCGTAGTTGGTATTCACCCATCCCAAAATCGTAGCCAACAGCACCATACTCCAGATGCCGTATGCTGTAGGCCACAACATCAAGCTTACGTCACGATTTCTAAACGTAAACCAACCGTAACCCACAATAATTAGCGGAATGATAATACTGATGTACCCGAAAAGCAGGTGGACAAAAAAGTGCGCCAGGTAAGCGCCAATTACACCCAGCCCATTCTGGATACGCAGGGCCGGCCCCTGATCCAAAGCAAACAAGCTGTCGGTAGAAAGTGATTGTATAAATGTATAGTCGGACGGATTGTAGGTAACGATACTAAAGCCAAGCAGGCCTCCAATCGCCATTACCAAGATCCCCAGTATTTCCATTTTTCGGGATTCGGAAAGCCCGCCCAAAAATCCGCCTGAATTACTGTTCTTTGCCATTTATATCAGAAATTATTCCTTCGTTAAGTGCAGGTAAAATCTGTGTTATACTGCGCTGACAGCAATATAAAAGATCATCTTCACTCACAATATCTTTAAGCCGAACGGCATAGTTAGATGATTTGATGCTGTTTTCTATATCATCACCAAATTTTTCATAAAGACCAAAAGCTACTTTCGCTCCATCCCGAGCCTCTGCCGTCAATTCGCCGCCACAAAGTTCGTAAATAATATTTCCAGCACAAAGCATATCCTCGAGCGACAGTCGTCCACGCCAACCGGCACAAACGAGCAACACTTCATTACCATGCTCTTTCAGATAATCAACAATAGCATTCAAGTTCAAAAATGACCCTACAATAATTTGCTCGGCCAGGCTGCAACGCTTAATCGCTTTGGTGCCATTGGTGGTATTCAGGATGATCGTCTTTCCCTTGACAACTTCTCCGGTATGCTCCAATGGAGAATTCCCGAGATCATAACCTTCAATGGTCACCCCATCCTTTTCGCCACTCATCAAAAAGCTTTTGGCATCCAAGTTGTGCGATATCTTGCTGGCGTCATCCATATCGCCCACGGCAATAACGCCTTTGGCCCCGTTTTCCAGCGCCGTAATCATTGTAGAACTGGCCCGAAGCACATCAATAATCACCACCGTTTTGTCGCGCACATCCTCTTCCTTAAAAGAGTGCGCTGATGAGAAAACATCAATGTTTGTCATATAAAATATTTTATTTATCCCTGTTGATATATTAGCAACTATTTAGATCCCCATCTACTATTATTTCACAAATGGTGGTTTTGTTACTGTAGCCTCGGCCTTTTTGTTTCGGATCTCCACATAAACGGATTTCCCTTCCTCGGCATAGTCAACAGAAACATAGCCCATGGCGATATTTGTGCCCAGCGTTATTGATCGCGACCCGCTGGTAACAAAGCCAATCTCATTATCTTCATTATCAAAAATCTTGTAATCCTTGCGTGGAATAGAGCGTTTGTCGTCGATAGTCAGACCTACCAACTTTCGATCTAATCCTTCTTCTTTTACTTTTAACAGAGCATCCCGGCCAATAAAATCACCCTTCTCGAGCTTGGTTAGCCAACCCATGCGTGCTTCCAGTGGATCTGTTTCTTTGGTGATGTCATTGCCATAGAGTGCGAACCCTTTTTCCAACCGAAGCGTATCGCGCGCGCCGAGTCCACACGGTTCAATACCAAACTCTTCGCCAGCTTCCATAATGGCGTTCCAGATGGCTTCGGGATCGACGCTATCCTTGTTAAAATACAGCTCGAATCCTTTTTCGCCGGTATATCCGGTGGCCGAAAGCGTCACATCATCAAACCCAGCCAACGTACCCAGCTCAAAGGTATAAAATTTGATAGCAGAAAGATCGGTGTCGGTCAGTTTTTGCAGCGTCTCCACCGCCTTAGGTCCCTGTACGGCCAGCAGACACGTATCATCTGAAAGATTGGTAAGCTCAGCATCAAAAGAATTATTCTGGGCGATCCACTCAAAATCCTTTTCAATATTTGAAGCATTTACCACCAAGATATATTCGTTTTCATCCAGCATATACACCAATAAGTCATCTACAATACCACCATCCTTATAACACATAGCTGAGTACTGCGCCTTACCCGGCACCAGCTTCGAGGCGTCGTTAATGGTTACATGCTGAATCAACTCCAGCGCCTCATCACCAGTGACATAAAATTCGCCCATGTGCGACACGTCAAACATGCCCACTTTTTCGCGCACGGCGTTATGCTCTTTACGGATACTGTCGTACTGCACGGGCATCTCAAACCCGCCAAAGTCGATAAGCTTTGCTCCGGCTTGTTCGTGGATATCGTAAAAAGGCGTTCGTTTCAACATGGATAATCTTTTGTTTTAGGTCTCAGTAAAATCTCATTCGTTTCTCCAGATCCTGTAACAAGTTCAGGATGACACGCTGTTTGTTCGAAACTTTCAGTCGCCCAAAATACGGATTTCGTTATAGAATAGAGAATGTATTCTGTTACTCAGTTCTGTTTCGACTTCTCCAAAAACCAACTATGTAGCATGATCCTGATTTCAACCTAATCTCCGCAGATAAAACCGTGATTACGCCCTGATGCTGAAGCGGTAACGACTTACATCCCCAAGCAGAGCACCGGGAACTATGCCGCGAATATCCGATCAACAAGTGCTATTGCCCTACCAGTCAGCCAAATTATTTAGTCGCAATAAGCGTTTAGCATCTGACGAGAAATCATTATCTTTATAGACTGAAAAATTTAGCCCAATCCAAGATTTATTTGACCCATGGCCATTAATAAGCAACAAGTTCGTACGGCACTGACACACGTGATGCATCCCGAGATGGAAAAGGATCTGGTGACCCTCGACATGATCGAAGACCTTATTATTCAGGATTCGTTCATCACCTTTACGATTGACCTCCCTGAGAAAGATCCCAAACTGGAGTCCAAGCTTAAAGAGCTGTGCGAAGATGCCATCCGTAAATTTGTGGATAAAGATGCCGTGCTGGATATCACCACAGCGGTAAACATTTCAAAATTTCGCAATAACGAAGACAAGGGCGAATTTCCCGGCCAGGGACATCGCAAAAAACGTGAGCAGCAGCAAGATCAGGATGAAGAAGTCCTTTCGGGGGTAAAGAATATTATTGCGGTAGCATCAGGCAAAGGGGGTGTTGGGAAATCTACGGTCGCCGTAAACCTGGCTTGCGGTTTGGCGCGCACCGGTGCCAAAGTTGGTTTGTTGGATACCGATATTTATGGCCCCAGTATCCCTACCATGATGGATGCCCACGGACGTCCCAATATTACAACCCAAAAAAAGCTCATCCCAAAAGAAAAATACGGCGTCCGCTTTCTGTCGATGGGCATGCTCGTTGATCCCGATCAGGCGATGATTTGGCGTGGACCCATGGTGACCAGCGCCGTTAAACAGTTCATGAATGAGGTAGAGTGGGGCGAACTGGATTACCTGGTACTCGACCTACCTCCAGGAACCGGCGACATCCAGCTTACACTGGTGCAAACCGTGCCGCTGACGGGTGCCGTTATTGTTTCTACCCCACAGGATGTCGCCCTCGATGACGCCCGAAAAGGTGTGGCGATGTTTAAGAAAGTAAACGTACCTGTGCTGGGGATGATTGAAAATATGGCGTACTTTATTCCCGAGGATATGCCGGAAAAGAAATATCACATCTTTGGCAAGCATGGCGTTCGCAACCTGGCTGAGCGCATGGGCACGAACTTCCTGGGAGAAATCCCGTTGGAGCAAAAAGTGCGTGAAAGTGGCGACAACGGCAAACCTATTGTTTTGGGGGATATGGAAACAAAATCAGCCCAGGCATTTGTGGAGCTATCCAATAATGTCATTCAGCAACTGGCTATCCGCAACCAGAAGCAGGACCCCACAGAGAAAATCGATATTAAAATTAAGCCGTAACTCTGACCCATTCCCGTCCTTTCCTTAACAATTAGGGAAAGGAATTCATTATATATGAATGAGTCTTTCACCCTGCTTGTAGAGAGAACACAAAAGAGGGTCAAAAAAACTACTTCTAACTCTTCTGGGTTATCGACTGGAAAAAAGGACTTCTGTTCCATCGTAATAAGTAACAGAAACGCTATTTCGAATTATACCGCTGATGTAGCACCTGCTTTCGGTAGTCAAAAATATCGCGCAGCTTATTTCTAATCAGCAAACTATTGGTAATTTTTCCCAGTATTCCGTATGGAGGCACATAGTTCACTTGGTCAATCATCTTTACACCCGATTCCACTTCTTCTATTTTGTGATGATGATACCAAAAGCGATACGGACCAACCCGCTGCTCATCCACAAACTCCTCTCCCGGCACAATATGCTTAATTTCGGTTACCCATTCCGAGTGTCCCAGCAATGGGAGCTTCACATCATATTCAACCAGTAAACCGTTATACATTTTATCAGGAACGTCACTGATAATAGTAAAGTCCAGTTCCGGAGGGGTAATCTTATTAAGATTTACAGGGTGAGATATAAATTGCCAAAGCTCATCCATCGAAGTGTGTAACACCTGTTCTTGCCGTAATCTGTACATGGAAACCTTTTATTTGGTTGGGATCGTCCACGAAATAAGTACTAACCGGAAATTCCTAACAGAAGGTTCCATCGTTAACAGATAAAAGATCTCTGCTATAGATCTTGAAACAAGTTCGGAATCTTTGGCGGGGTATTTTATTTACCGCTGACTTAATCCCAACAAAAAGTTCCAGATTGTCAGTGCCGCTAATTTTGCTGTTTGGTTGTCATGATCATGGCGCGGATTGACCTCCGACAAATCAAACGAGGTAACCTGCTCGTTGCGTCCGGCCAAATAAGCAACCGTCAACCATAAATCCGCAGGCAAACCGTTGCCACATGGTGCACTTACTCCCGGTGCTTGTGATTGATCTACGGCATCCATATCGAAGGTCACCATGAGCCGCTGACTTTCATGCTGATGAAAAAGTCCTGAAATAGAAGTGATGTTCGTTTCATCCCGAAGTAAATACTCACCACCAGACTCTTTAATATATTGCAGGTGCGCCCGGGCTACCGAATGGGGTTGCAAGCCCGCCACGAGGTACATCTCCGCGCATTCGCTATCGTGCTCTATGGCCTGACGAAAGGGTGATCCGGAATGTGCTTTGCCCTCTTTGAGCGGACGCACATCCGTGTGGGCATCCAGATTAAAGATAGCCGTTTTTAAACCCGCTTCCGTATAACCGAGAAAATGACCGAAGGCCGTTTCATGTCCGCCCCCTAAAATAATGGGCACCGTCCCCTGCTCTACATATCCCGCTACCACCTGAGCTAAATGTTGCTGATCCTTTTCTACTTCGTACTGGATTTTCAAATCCCCAATATCTTTGGTAGCTCCAATCAAATCCACAAAAACCTTGTAGTTTTCTGGATTTGGGGTCAGCTTATACAGCTCTTTGCGAATAGTTTTTGGCGCATCAGCCGCTCCGGTACGTCCCCCGTTGATGGCTACGCCCTTGTCAGAGGGAAATCCGATAAGAACTACTCGCGGCGTATCATCTTTATTTAGACTGGCCCCCAACAACTGGCCTATTCGCGGATCGTTTTCTTCTGTTTTGGGAATATCGACAGTAGTTTTGTTTAGATGACTCATAGATACCATTAATGTCTATTTTTAATTTCATTGAAAAGAACAGTAATTCCGGTGATTAACGTCATAGGCAACACGAACCATCCCATAGCAAAATTAAAAGCGGGCAGCAGATGATGTTCGGTTGCCGTTAAAATCAAATATATGGTGAAGGCGATATAATATCCGAAGAAGAGAGCCCCCTCCCAGCGACTTATTACATTCCCAGTAAAAAAAATAGGCAAACAAATTATCGTAGCGGCAATCATAATTGGAAGATCGAAGCCTATGACTCCTGACTGCACGGTAATTCCGTCGGGCAAAACTATGGCTGTTAAACCAATAATACACATGATGTTGAAAAGGTTACTGCCTACGATATTTCCCACGGCTAAATCTCGTTCTCCTTTGATACTTGCCAATATCGAAGTGGCTACTTCGGGCAGCGAAGTTCCGGCAGCCACAATCGTCAACCCGATGACCAGGCTACTCACTCCCAAATATTGGGCAAAAGTAACGGCGCCATCAACCAACCAGCGGGCACCCATTACCAACAGCGCTAATCCCACAATGATGCGAGCGGCATCCCAAAACCAGTGCTTTTTCTGAACAGATTTATTTTGGTCATCTTCCTCGATAATTTGATCATCATTGGATTGTTGTCCATCATAAATTAAATAACTAAGATATAGCACCAGTATTCCGAACAAAACTCCCCCCTCAACCCGACCTATCATCCCATCCCAGGCAAAAAGATATAGCAAGAATGAGATACCAATCATCAAAGGTACATCGAGCCTTACCAGACTTTTTGAGGCAAGCAACGGCATTACCATCGCGGATATCCCCAAAACAAAAAGGATGTTGAAAATATTGCTGCCGATAACATTGCCTATCAACAGGGCATCTTCTCCCGCAAGACCCGACTGCAGGCTGATCGCCAGTTCGGGCGCACTGGTTCCAAAAGATACGACCGTTAATCCAATAACCAGCGAGGTCATCCCCAGCCGCGTCGCTAAATTTGAGGCTCCTCTCACCAAAAGCTCTGCACCGGCCACGAGCATAATAAGTCCAACAATAAAGAAGATAATGGTAGCAATCACGATAGCTTATTTGTTAATAATACAGCCAACATACTAACGATACTATTTTATTAACAAAAAATGCTGCCAACTTGCACCGGCAGCATCAGAAATATCTGATATTCATCATTTTTAGTGATCAGAATGAAGCGCTACGCGATTGCCTTCCGTATCCTCAATAATGGCCATATAACCATATTCATCGGTTATAATGGTTTTCTTTTGCAGGATCTTGCCCCCGTTTTGCTCCACTTTATCCAGCACGTGTTGCAGATCGGGATTGGCGCTTATATATACTAATGCTCCATCGCGGCTGGGGGTATAATACTCCGTGTGTTCACAAATTGCTCCGCCTATTCCTCCTTCTTCCACGGGGAACATCGTCATCTTCAAATCATTATCCATTTCCATGTCCTCCATGGCTATATCAAAAATGGTCTCATAGAATTTTTTTGCTCGGTTCAATTTCTTTGCAGGAATTTCAAACCACGCCACAGCATTCTTCATTTTTCGCATTGTTTTTGGTGCCATAATACCCTCCCTTATTAAGGTTGTGGATGTGCTATTTTAGGACACCATAACGAATTTGATTCCAAAATTATGTAGGGCATTCTATCAGAACCCTGACAGGATTTTAGTAAATACCATCATATGACTTTCTCTCCCTCAATAAACAATCCCACGCAACATGCCCCTCGATAATGATACATCCAAAAATTGGGATCAGGTGCATCAATAACTGCAAAATTAGCTACTTTCCCCTGCTCAATGGATCCCAGTTTTACATCCCGTTTTATAGCTTTAGCAGCATACATTGTAGCACCTTTTAACACTTCTGCGGGTGTCAACCGCCCGTGGTTGCACGTCAACATCATAGCCAACGGCAAGTCGTAGCTGGGCGCCGATCCGGGATTAAAGTCCGTAGCTACAGCCACTTCAACACCTCCCTCCACCAACCGGCGGCAATCCAAAAACTCTTCCTGCGTATAGAGTGATGCCAGCGGCAACGTGACCCCCACCACTCCGGCTTCGGCCATTGCCTGAATTCCCTCATCCGAAATTTTCTCCAGGTGGTCGGCGCTGGCGGCCTTTAACTCCGCCGCGAGTTCAGCTCCACCGCACGAAGTCAACTGGTCGGCATGTAGTTTTGGCGTTAATCCAGCTGCCTTGGCTGCCAACAGAATACGTCGCGACTCCTCTACTGTAAACGCCGACTCCTCCGTAAAAATATCACAAAACTCGGCCAGATTTTGCTCAGCCACAACCGGTATCATTTCTTCAACAACCAGATCAATATACCCTTCCCTATCATCTTTGTATTCCGGCGGAATCGTATGCGCCCCCAAAAAGGTCGGAACGATACTCAGTGGCTGATCTTCGGCCAGTCGGCGATACACCCATAACGTTTTCAGCTCATCCTCAACGGACAACCCATAACCACTTTTGCACTCCACGGTAGTTACCCCCAGCTTGGCCATCTCCTGCAAAAACCCGGATGCTTTTTTAAAAAGTTCATCTTCAGTGGCCTCACGCGTATCCTTCACCGTTGAAAGGATTCCACCACCAGCTTTTGCGATCTCAAGATAGCTTTTGCCCTGCACCCGCATTGCAAACTCATCGGGGCGCCATCCCCCAAACGCCAAGTGCGTGTGACAGTCGATCAACCCCGGAACCACCATTTTATCTTCCGCATCAAATGCTTCTTCTTCCGCATATTTTTCCGGCAGCGCTTTTTCCTGCCCCACCCAAACAATGGTCTCATTCTCCCAGGCTATCGCCGCATTTTTTATGGGATGGATCTCATCTTGCTGCCCCTGTTCTTTACATGTTGCCAAAAATCCAATGTTCGTAAGTACCGGCATATTCTGGTATTTAGTTATCCCTATCTGGTGTTAACACTGTAAATCTGATAATAACAAATACCCCAAATAATTAGAAGATTCAAACATGACTAAATGCCCCCGTCTGCGTAGCTTTTAAATAGATGTCAGCACAACAAAAGAGAGCGGCATCACTATTAGCACAAAAAAAACGGCTTTTAAGGAGGGAGTACTTATGATACCATCAATAACAAAAAGGGGTATTGGACTGTGTTTACTAATCATTATTCCAATTATTGGTTCGGCGCAAAGTTACAGGGGACACGATTTCCGTACCCTAAGCCTCACCATTAATGGCGGAGCAACGCTCGGTGATACCAACCGAAACGAATACTTTTTATCAAGCAATTTTAGCACCAATGTAAAAGACACCCCCACCTTTGGTGTTGGGATGCAATATGCCCTGACCCCAATTTGGTCGCTCGAACTCGGCTATCAGCGTACACAAATTCGAGGACTCGATCAGCCGTTTGAAACCAACCTTAACAGCATTGCATTTCGCAACATCGTCAATCTCAATCAACTTTTTATGATCAACCTGATAACCGAGCGCATCAATCCATTTTTAACCGCCGGTGTGGGATATGATCTCTACAATTATCGTAATCCTAACGAAGAAATATTCAACCACAACTCGAGTTACAATCTCGGCGGTGGGCTGGCCTACAAACTCACGAATGCCGTGGATCTGTATGCCCATTACGACTATCATGTCGGGTCAAATGAGCTGGATAACGAAACCGGAGGCTGGGGTTCTGATCTCGTGAATTCACTAACAGCCGGAATTCGGCTCAACTTTGGCAAAAAGAATGCCATTCATCCTTCCTGGAAACCATTTCCAACTACCTTAAGCAAAACAGATTATGATCACCTGATGGCCCAATCAGACCTACTAAAACAATTGGATGCCAAAGTCAGCGAACTGGAAGATCGAAGTGATAATAACGACCAGCGCCATGATACCGCTATTCAGAATAATAGATCAGATATTGATTCGCTAAATGTTCGAATGAATGGGCTTGCCAAAAGAATGGATGATCTCGAAGAAACTTTAACCAATATGTCGAGTACCATAAATCCCGTTACGGTAGATCAAGAAACCGGTATGGCCGAACTGCTTACAGCGGGACATTATGTACAACTTTTTGCGTCCTATAATTTTTCCTCTGCCCAGCGAGTCAGAAATTATGCCATCGAGAATCTTCCTGAACTTGAAAACGCTAAAGAAAAAATTTTCATCATCAAAAGAAAACAATATTACGAAGTGCTTATCGGAGTATTAACCGCGTTCACCGATGCCTCTGATATTCAGCAAATTATGACCGATTTCCACGAAGATGCCTATGTCATTTCTTTTCCACGTCCGGTGAACCTTAATACCGACTTTGAGGGACTAAAAGTGGTTGACGATAACTGACAGGAAAATAAATTAAATCGTAAGGAAACGGCGCGCCGTTTCCTTACATAGAGGATTCTGAAATTACATTAACTCAACCAGCTCATTTTCCACTTCTTTCACCATGCTGCGGTTTTGCAAAAGTTCTACCGCTTTGCTGATATCATCCTTAAAATAGTGATCCTCATCGGCGTGCGGAATAGCATCGCGCACAAACTGATGAGCAATTTCAACGCCTTTGCCCGGCCGCAGCGGCTTCCGAAAATCCAAGGCCTGTGCCGCGGTAAAAAGTTCAATGGCCAGCACCTGCTCCACATTTTGATACACTTCCAGCAGTTTTAACGCGCTGATGCTCCCCATACTCACGTGGTCTTCTTGCCCAAGACTTGTGGGAATAGAATCCACCGAGGATGGGTGGCAAAGCACCTTGTTTTCGGATACCAGCGACGCCGAAGTGTACTGTGGAATCATAAATCCAGAGTTGATACCTGTCTCCTCCATGAGTAGTTCGGGCAATCCATCATGACCTTCAAGCAGCAAGTACGTCCGCCGCTCGGAGATGCTGGCCAGTTCGGCTAAGGCAATCTTGGCATGATCCAACGCCAGTGCCAACGGTTGGCCGTGGAAGTTCCCGCCGCTGATAATATCGCCATCTTCAAACACCAGCGGATTATCCGTCACCGAATTGAGTTCCGTTTCAATCGCCTGACAACAATATGCCAAACCATCGCGGCTGGCACCATGCACCTGGGGCACGCAGCGCAGGCAGTAGGGATCCTGCACCTTACCACAATCGCGATGCGACTCTAAAATCTCACTTTCGACCAGTAACGTCCGTACATTTTTCGCCACTTCCTGCTGTCCGTTATGCGGACGAATTTCATGTACCCGTTTGTCAAATGGTTTGATGCTCCCCTGCAGCGCTTCCAGACTCATGGCTGCAATGAGGTCAACAGCTTTTAACAAACTTAGTGATTTTTCCAGTACATATGCACCATACGCCCCCATCAACTGCGTACCATTAATAAGCGACAACCCATCCTTAGCCTGCAGGTCGATGGGCTTCAAACCGTGTTCTTTTAATACTTTCTCAGCGGGAATAGTATCGGTTCCGTCCTCATTCCAAAACACACCGTAACCGAGCAGGGGTAACGACATGTGGGCCAGCGGAGCCAAGTCGCCCGACGCACCTACACTTCCTTTTTCGGGCATGGCAGGAACCAAATTATGATCAGAAAAATAAATGAGGCGGTCGAAAGTTTCTTCAGAAATCCCGGAGTTACCCAATCCTAAGGCGTGAATTTTAAGCTGCAGCATCAACCGGGAAATATCTTTAGGGATCAGATCCCCCACTCCCACGGAATGCGACAATATTAAATTACGCTGGAGCTGCTTTAGCTGTTCACCTCCCACTCGTTTATTGGCCAACGCACCAAATCCCGTATTAATACCATACATTGGCTCGTCGCGATCGAGAGCATTTTCAACAATCGATCGCGCATTTAGAACCGAAGATTTATCCTCCTTTAAATGGGCAATACTTGCAGATAGATTACTGTATAAATTGGGTATCGTAATTTTCACGGCACTGTCATTTTTCTTTCCCGATAAGTTTTGCTAAAAATACGAGGTCTGCTTTCCCATCCCAACTGTTATTCTACATCACTCCAATATGTAAGTCGTGCGTGCTTTCGGCCCCATCCATTCGATAGCCAACATCAACTTTAAAGTTCCCTGTTTCTACATTTTGTTGCTCTGCCCACTCATACATCTGCCCAAACGTTTCCCCAACTTCTGACAGCTCCCCCTTATGTTGGTGCCACACATATTTTTTGGGCGGAATAATAATCTTTGTCATTCCTTTGGGAACTTCCGTATCAAGCGTGGTTTCCACACCTACCAGCTGTTTATAAGTCCCACCTTCCTCCCACAGTGATAGATCCATCATGATATCACCTTTGCGATTTGATATTTCCTCCAGTCGCTGTTTCAATTCTTGCCAAGCTTTTGGCATTTTGGTGTGAAGTTCTTCCCATTCGGCTTCCACTTTAATTCCAACAACCGCAAATCCACTTTTATCTATAACTTCCATATTACTACCTTGCCCTGTATTTTATTCGACTTAACCTTCCCCAACATTTTTATATCCTAAATACCCGAAAAGGGGTTCTAATTTTGTACCTTTGAGGGCCCCTATAATCTAAACGATCATTTATTCTGTGCAACTAAACTTTTGTATTCTCTGCGAGAGTGACAACATCCAACTTTTTTATAAAGATACCTCCGAGCATTATGCCTCGGATTATTACCAATGCCAAATATGTCAATTAATTTTTGCGCCGCCCAAAGATCGTCCCGAACGTGATGAAGAGTTTGCCCGTTACGAAACCCACGAAAACGATCCGACCGACGAAGGCTACCGCAACTTCCTGAGCCAACTTTTTGATCCGCTAAACAAGCTGCTCGCACCTAATAGCGAAGGCCTTGATTTTGGATCAGGTCCGGGCCCAACCCTCAACCTGATGTTTGAAGAAGCGGGCCACCACATGCGTATTTACGATTCGTTTTATGATGCTGACGACTCCGTGTTTGATGAAACCTATGATTTTATTACCGCTACAGAAGTAGTCGAGCACCTGTTTCATCCCGGCAGGGAGTTGGAACGTCTGTGGGAATGCCTGCGTCCCGGTGGCTATCTGGGCATTATGACTAAAATCGCCGAAGACGATGTCAATTTTTTTGCGGATTGGCATTACCGGCTGGACATCACGCACGTCACCTTTTACACCAAAGATACATTTCGCTGGCTGGCCGACCACTGGAACGCATCCGTAGAATTTCCAGGTGATCGGGTCATTATTTTTCAAAAGCCAATCAGTTAATTCGTGACGAATTAGCCACAGATTAGCACAGAAAACCTTATTTTGGGTTCTCTAATTTTCTTTAGAAGCATTATCGATCTTTATCAACCTACCTTTGATCATCGTCTGGGTTATAGATCGCATGTGGGCAATATCTTTGGCCGGGTTTTCTTCTAAAACGATCAGGTTTGCAAATTTTCCCGCTTCCAGCGTTCCAAAATCATCATCGCGCCGCATTGCTTTTGCCCCGTTTTGCGTTGCCATCACGATCAAGTCTTCGGCTGCAATGCCTGCTCGCTGCATCGCTTCCATCTCCTCGTAAATTGAAGGTCCGTGCAGCGTTCCAGGATTTCCGGCATCAGTACCAACCGCAACGGGAATTCCCGCCTCATGCACTTTTATCAAATTCTTCATATCAGTTTCGCTTGTACGATCCTCCTGCGGGTCAAATGCTTCAAGCTGTTCTACAAACGAATCCGTAAATCGTTCGTGATCCTGAAACTGAGAAGCCGATTCCAATCGCTCTAGTGTTTTGGAATCCACGCAGCTATTTGGATTGTCCATTTCAAACGGCGCAATACCGGCCGCCGCCCGATACGCCTGCATATAGCCGCTACTGACGATCAGCGTGGGATTGTAAATCATATCATTCTCTTTAGCCAGTTTCAGAAATTCCTCATCCACCTCATGATCGCTGACGCTGTGAACCAGCAGCTTCGTTCCGTTTTGCAAAGCCGCTTTCGCCTGTGATAAGGTTGTGGCATGGGCAATCAGTTGATTCCCCTGCTCTCTTGCCTCCCGTGCCACCGCTTCCACGCGCTGCATATACGCTTCGTCTTCCTCATTAAGTTGCCAAAGTTTAATTCCGGTGCTTCCTAAAGCGGACAGATACTGCACTGTTTGAATTCCCGTCTCTTCCGAATCCAGCGTTACCAGCGCCCGGTCCGAAGGCAAGTCGAACGCCGCTCCTGAAGCGGGTGTTATCAGCGGTCCGGCGGCGGCAACGTGCGGTGCATCGGGATTTTGTTCAGCTGATTCTTCGAAATCTATCGACCACGAAAATCCACCCACATCATAAACTCCCGTAATACCCGAGCAAAGATAAGAATCGTAATAGCGCTGGGGATGCTGTTTCTGGTAGGCAGCCACTTCAGAAAAGGGGTATGTATCGCGCAGATCCAGTGCATCGGGACGACCGTCAAAAAATCCTGTCTGGAAGAAATGTACGTGAGCATCGATCAAACCGGGTGTTATATATTTGCCGGATAGATCTATAACCTCTGCCCCGGAGGGAATGCTGCATTTCTTCTCCGACCCCACACATTCAATACTGCCCTCTTTTACTACAACAATGCTGTTTTCAACGCCTTTGGCCCCGGTTCCGTCAAAGAGGGTGGCTCCCTGCAGTACCTGTATACTTTGGGATGAGTTTGAAGATGTGCAGGCAAACATGATCAAACCCCCAAAGAGTATAATTGCTATTACTAACTGCTTGCGAAGAAAAACCATAATCTTTTAAATATAAATTGAGAAGTGTATTTGAAATACAAAATTTCAGCTCCTTTTACAATGTCATTGAAATAGTCGACTTTTGTTATTTTGCGCTGAACAATAAAATCATTAATAGCTTAAATATGTCCGATTTATCTTTCGACCATTATACGATTAAAGTTTCCGACCTTAATGCGAGCACATATTTTTATAAAAAAGTGCTCGGTCTCAGCGAAATTGAAAACCGTACTCGAAAGCCTCATATCCAGTGGTTTTCGCTGGGTAATGGTGGTGAATTGCATGTGGTAGAAGGACCAACCGAAGAAATACGGACCAATATCGGCGTCCATATGGCACTTAAACTATCTGATTTTGACGCCTTCATCGATCATCTAAAATCACATGATGTTACCCCGCATAACTCGAAAGGAAAACCCGAAAGCATCACCACCCGCGCCGACGGCGTTCGACAAGTCTATTTTCCCGATCCCGACGGCTATTGGATCGAGGTTAATGAGGCTGGCATCTTGTAAAAACATCAATTCATTTGGCTGGGGATTACTCCCCCATCCGACCGCTGAATTTGAGGTCGGATAGATATAGACAAAAACCACCTACAGCCAATTCAACACATCGTTTTTCGGCTTTTCAACCTCGATATAACTTTCAAATATTTCGCTCAGACTGGCATCTTTTTGCAGCTCTTTGCGTGTTTTGGAATCCAGGTAGGCAATAACTTTTTGATTGTGCAGGATTGCAATATCGTCACACAGATTTTCTACGATCTCCAAAATATGACTGGTGATGACAATAGTAACGCCGTTTTGTTGCAGCCGGTTGAGAATGGTTTTCATCCGCCCGATAGAAATTACATCGATGCTTTCGAAGGGTTCATCCAAAAACAGTATTTTCGGCTCGCTAAGAATCGCGGCACAAAAGGAAAGTTTTTTACGACTGCCTGCAGAGAGTTTATTGATTTTTGCATGTTCGAATTCCGATAACCCCAAATATTCCAAAAGCGACGACATTTTTTGCTGACGATTTTCAGTGTCAATTTCGTAAATATCACAGATATAGTTCAGAAAATCGTGGCTCGTAAACTGCTCAAAAAGCAAAGGCGGTTGCAGCACCGAAGCGACCTCTCGCTTGATCATCAGCTCGTTATATTCGTTGAGCTCGCGTCCATTTATAACAATGCTTCCTTCATCATAATCCAACAACCCGGTTAATATACCGATAAGCGTACTCTTTCCCGCACCGTTGGGTCCGATGAGTCCAAAAATATTACCTGCCGGTACTGACAGATCAAAATTCTGCAATACGGGAGTGTCACCGTATGATTTTTGAAGACCCGTTATTTGTATTGCTTGATCCATAATAAAATACTTTAGCTAAATAATATTACTACTGTCCTGCATCAGCCCAAACCTTATGTAACACGTGTTTTTTGAAGGCACGCACCAACATATCCATATTCCACCACAGGTAAATGACAATGGCTACAATTAGTCCTGCCATTATCCATAGCCGATACATTAGGTATTCACCTACCGGTGCAAAAACGGCATAACCCAAACCGAAAATCATAAACATCATCATAAAACTAACCTTCTGGGAAATAATGGGATGCTTGAAATTAAAGGAAGAGAAGTCTGCCTTTTTGTAGTAAAAAAATGAGGTCCACAGAAAGGCAAGCATAAAGCACACAAAGAAAAAAGTATTGGAGATATAGATTTCTATTACCGAACCCAGTTGCGGTAAATAGATGATTTCGGCTGTAGTAATCAGGTAAAAAATTAACAGGGGCACCAAAATAATCCCCAGAAAACGCTCTTTGAGCTGCTTCTCGAAAGAAACAGGAAACTGTTTATGGAGCAGGAACTCTTTGTTCTCATAGCCGAACATATTCGCCAAGCCCATAGCCAGAAGTGCTACCGGTATGGCTGCAAACATGATGGGAATAAGCAGCGCGCTGTAATAGTTGTTACCGAGATGCAGTAAAAGCGGAATATAGACGGCAGGAATAAGTGCGATGGTTAGCAGCTGCAGCTTGTTATAGGAATGGGAAAACACGTAGTAATAAAACTTGCCGGCATTAAGGCCCAGACTTTTTTTCAGATAGTACCAGGTTGAATTTTGTTGATACTCTTTGCGCTCTTTCACGGGCTGCTGCAATCCTTCGCGCGTTTTAAAAAAGTGATCCCGAAATATTAGAAATATCAGCAGTGCGCTAAATCCATAAATGGCCGATGCTGTGGGAAGATTATAAAACCCCGTTGCCGAATACTGCATCAGCCCACCGGGCGTATAAAACAGGTAGCTGTTGATGACTTCGATACTGGGCACATACTCGGTGATGATCAACTTGAATTCCCGAGAGATAATGACAACCGCCTGGAAGGTTCCGAAAATCAAAAACAACGCACTGAAAACAATAATTTTAAATCGCTTTTCGACGATTTTTAGAAACCGGTGTTTGATCGAAAAAATAATCGCATAGTTAAGCAGCACTACCGCAATTACTACCGGAATGTACATCGGGTTTCTGATCTGCATCAGCAAAAAAACCAGCCAGGTGAAGTTGTAGATAACGTTTAGTGGGTGAAAAAAGCCCATCACATTGAGATACCAGCTCAACTTCTTAACGGGATAACCGAAAGCCAGTAGCTTACGATTCATCTCCATATTAAGCAGACGCGTGCTGGTAAATGAGAAATGGAGAATCCACAGCACGTTGGCGAAAATAAGGGTAATTAGCTGATGGATCCCCGACGTCATCCAAGGGAGTTGCTCGCTAACAATAGGGCTATGATCAAACAACACAATGACCAGCGCCGTCCCCAACAAGTTTGAAAACAACAACAGCAGAAAAATGATATATCCGATAACCAGAAAAGTCTGGAATTTACTAAGCCGGTTCAGAAAAGCCGACCAGTTGAGATATATCAGTTTACGAAACATGAACTAAAAATTTTTTACAAATGCTGTAATGTTGAAAATACTATTTCGGGAATCAAGCTGACAATATTATCTTTATGATGTTGTTTAGAACTCTGCAAGAGGTAATGCTATGTCTTCAAAAAATACGCTCAAATATATTTTTATTGCCATCGTGATTGTGTTGGCAAGTCTTGCGCTGGCCGATGCGCTGGGATATTTTAATCCGAATCCATACTCGGCGGTATCGCACGGCTCGCACGTGCATTACGTTCCTGATGATCGCGACCCGGATGTCTCGATTGATAAGTTTCCGCAAGAGGAGCCGGGTCCAAATGAGCGAATTACTCCAACCGGACAAGTGGTGCCAATAGAACAGTGAATCAGGCTGACAGTTATTCCTTTTTCAGCACATATTGCACACCGCCCCACAGATGATCCCGGAACAGATCATCACTAAAACTCTCATCCGTATGTCCACCGCCGGTATAAAAGATACGGGCCTCTCCCACTGTGTTATACCACGCAATGGGGTGATCCTCTCCGTGTTCGCCTCCCTCATAGGTCGATTCATCCAACTTTAGTAATACATTAATGTCGGGATTAATATCTCGATAATTATACCATTCGTCGGTGCGTATCCACTCCTTGGGCAGCATAGTAGTAGAGGCGTGGGTACCATCAGTGACTCTAACAGTCGCCTCCTGGATTTCGGGATGGCTGTCAAAATAGGCGCCCACCATCTCTCCATACCACGGCCAATCGTACTCGGTGTCGGCAGCGGCATGGATACCTGCAAATCCTCCGCCATTTTCTATAAACTTTTCAAAGGCTGATTGTTGCTCATCATTCAGGATATCACCGGTCGTACTGAGAAATACAACGGCGTCAAAACGAGAAAGACTGTCTGTCTGAAAATAGCTGGCATCCTCGGTGTGCAAAGTGGCCACGTTATGCTCATCAGCAAGCTGCTGCAGTGCTTCTACTCCAGTGGGTATCGACTCGTGACGATATCCTTCGGTTTTGGTAAATATGAGGATTGCGTCAGATTTCTGGGGCAAACTTGTAAAACCACTCATTACAATAGTTATCACAAACAACCCGATAAACGCTTTCCATCTCATATTATTTATTCTTTATGATAAAGTAGGATACTATCCTTCCAACACCTCTTTCAGATACTGCCCGGTGTAGCTTTCTTCTACTTCGGCAATTTCTTCAGGCGTTCCGGTTGCTACCACTTGTCCACCGGCAAAACCACCCTCCGGACCAATATCAATGATATGATCGGCGCATTTAATAACGTCTAAATTGTGCTCAATGATGATGACCGTATGACCATTGTTGACGAGCTCATTAAAAGAGTCGAGCAGTTTGGCAATATCTTCGAAATGGAGTCCCGTTGTGGGCTCATCAAAGAAATAAAGCGTGCTGTCACCGGCTGATTTACTCAGGAATTTCGCCAGCTTCACGCGCTGCGCTTCACCACCCGAAAGGGTGGGCGCGCTCTGCCCAAGCTTAAGGTACCCAAGCCCCACATCTTCAAGCGTCTGTAATTTATTGGTGATGCGTTCCTCATCCACAAAAAATTCGATAGCCTCGGAAACCGACATCTCCAACACATCGTGGATATTCTTACCTCGGTATTTAACCTGAAGTACATCTTTACGATAGCGCTTGCCGCCGCATTCCTCGCATGTGAGTTCGATATCAGCCATAAACTGCATTTCAATTTTCTGGATCCCTTCGCCCTGACAGGCTTCACAACGTCCCCCGGGAACGTTAAACGAAAAGTGACCAGGCTCGTAGCCCATAATTTTAGACTGCCGCGTACCTGCAAACAGGTCACGAATACCGTCAAAAGCCTTGGTATATGTCGCAGGATTTGATCGCGAAGACCGACCGATGGGCGACTGGTCCACCATCTCAACCGAATCAATATAATTGGTACCTGTAATTTTTCTGTGATGCCCTATTTTATCATTATAGGTTCCCATCTGGTTTTGGATAGCTGCATACAGCGTGTCATGAACCAGCGTAGATTTGCCCGACCCGCTGACGCCTGTTACGCAAATTAACTTTTCGAGCGGAAATTCAACATCGAGGCTTTTCAGATTGTGCTCCATCGCCCCCTCAAGCTTGATGGATTTGCCCGAACCTTTACGACGCTTTCCGGGTACGGGAATTTTCTTACGCTCGCTGATGTATTTGCCGGTTAGCGTGTTGGCTTCCAATAAATTATCATATGAGCCACTGTACACCACCTCCCCACCGTGGATGCCCGCAAAAGGACCAATATCAATAATGTTATCAGCCGCTTTAATCATTTCGGGGTCATGTTCCACAACCAGCACTGTATTTCCAATATCGCGCAGCGACTTAAGTATATTAATGAGCCGATCGTTGTCGCGGGGATGCAGCCCAATTGTCGGCTCATCTAACACATACAAACTGCCAATAAGCGAGCTTCCCAAAGAATTTGCCAAGCTGATGCGCTGCGACTCCCCCCCGCTCAATGTTTTAGCCAAACGGTTTAACGTTAGATAGCTAAGCCCAACCTCATCGAGATATTTTAAACGTTTTCGTATTTCATAGAGCACCTGCTCGGCCACTTCTTTTTCAAATTCCGTAAGCTTCAGGTTTTCAAAAAACTCCCGGGCATGGCCGATCGTCATCTCAGCCACTTCGCCAATATGCTTGTCGTTGACTTTCACATAGAGCGCATCCTTACGCACACGGTAACCCTTACAATCCGGACAGCGGCTATAACCGCGGTAACGCGAATAAAACACGCGCATGTGTACCTTGTACGACTGACTTTTTACCTCCTCAAAAAATGGACGGATGCCAATATATTCATCCTTTCCCTCCCAGATAATTTCCTTGACCTCATCATCGAGCTCTTGGTAAGGCGTATCTATCGGCAGGCTGTACCGCGCCGAAACTTTTACTAGATCACGCAAGTGTCGGCTAAATTTTTCCCCGCTGTAGGGGGCAATGGCTCCGTTGCGAATCGTCTGCTCGGGATCGGGAATGACCAAATTCTCATCGATGCCCGACACTTTTCCAAAACCCTCGCAGGTATCGCAAGCCCCAAAAGGATTGTTAAACGAAAACATCTGGGGTTTGGGCTCGGTAAACTCCATGCCATCCATCTCAAACCGCTCGCTGAATTTATGTTCTTCATCATCGCGTATTTTTACCGAGCAACGACCACGTCCCTCATGAAAAGCGGTTTCCAGCGATCCGGCAATACGAGTACGGGTATCTTCATCATCCTTTAAAATAAGACGATCCACCAACACACGATACTCATCGGCATTAATATCGTCAGGATTCACTTCCTCTGCCGTTAAATCTAAAATAGACTCCTCATCGATATGTAGCAGGCGCGGATACCCTTTTTCTTTTAAAACACGCAACTCATCTTCCAGTCCCTTTTTCTCATGCTCGGGGATAGAAAAAAGCACATAAAACTTGGTACCCTCCTCATATTGCTTGTGTAGCTCTTCAATAACCGTTTTCGTACTGTCTTTTTTTACCTTCTTGCCCGAATTTGGAGAAATAGTATGGCCAATACGAGCATACAGCAGGCGCATGTAGTCGTAAATTTCGGTCGTAGTACCTACCGTGGAACGCGGATTCGAAGAGGTTGTCTTCTGCTGAATCGCCATTGCCGGCGAAATGCCATGCATAAAATCTACATCCGGTTTATCCATGCGTTCCAAAAACTGCCGCGCATAACTCGACAGGCTCTCCACATAACGGCGCTGCCCTTCAGCGTAAATGGTATCAAAGGCCAGGCTTGATTTCCCCGAACCACTGACGCCGGTTACCACCGTCATCTTGTTGCGAGGAATTTCAACATCAACCTCTTTCAGGTTGTGAACGCGAGCACCTTTGACAATGATAGGGCGATCTTCGTCGGTTTGCGATTGCTGCTTATCGGAGATCGTTTCGGTCTGTGACATTCAGTTATTTTTGCGTTCTTATAAACGGGTAAAGGTACAAATTTTCTGGAAGAAAGTGAGGTCCAAATCCCCCTAAATCAATCATTAAAAACACGTATTGAAATAAACCCGTTCAGCTTAAAATATCATTGGGAGTTCCTGAAGAGACAACTATATTCGGTTTTGTTTCAGTTAGCCTTTAATTGATAAGAAAACCCCATAATGAGCTTAGATGTTTCTCCCCAACAATTTGAACAATGGATTGAGCAAGCAGGTCATTTAATCAAAAGATTTTATGCGGATGATTTAACATCGCCGGTATTTAAGGGTAAAGGGCCACAGGAAGTCCAAAAGCTGTTGGAAGAATCGCTGCCACAAAAACCTCAACACATGGAATCGCTGCTCGATGAGGTAAGCCAAAAAGTGCTCTCCTCAATCACCAATAGCGTTGGCTCCCGCTATTTCGGTTACATTACCGGGGGCGGTAACCAAGTAGCTGTACTGGCCGAGATGATCA
The DNA here is from genome assembly GCA_051746985.1 of Bacteroidota bacterium. GTDB lineage: Bacteria > Bacteroidota > Rhodothermia > Balneolales > Balneolaceae > Fodinibius. Next base: position 9,425 of record JBNJFP010000005.1, on the reverse strand, counting down.
AGGCCTCGCTAAATCAGAACAATCTGAAGTGGCACTCTTCACCGGTAAGTACCGAACTGGAACGACTAGTGATGCGTTGGGTCGCCGACTTTATTGGTTACCCCAAGAGTAGTGCCGGAGTATTACTTAGCGGCGGATCGGTAGCCAACTTCAATTGCATGGCGGTAGCACGAAAAATAAAGGCGCCTACTAATATTTCTGATGAGGGTATCTATGGCTGTAAACCAATGACGGTATATGTTTCGGAGGAAGGGCACTCCAGCTTTGATAAAGCCATGGATATGCTGGGACTTGGCAAAAAATACCTGCGTAAAATTCCGGTGGATAACGACTTTCGCATCGATGTGGAACAGTTGGAAAAACAGATTCACGCCGATAAAAACGCGGGACTTCATCCCATCTGTGCTATTGCGGTGGCAGGTACAACGAACACGGGCGCTGTGGATGATCTGCATGCCGTAGCAGATATTTGTGAAAAGCACGAACTGTGGTTTCATGTGGATGCGGCTTACGGTGGGCCAGCAGCGAAAGTTGGAGCAGCAGCTCACCTTTTTACTGGGATCGATAGAGCCGATTCGGTCGTCGTAAATCCCCATAAATGGATGTATGTGCCTTTCGAAGCGGGCGGAGCACTCGTTAAAAACCCCGAACACCTTCGGCGAACCTTCAGCACCATCCCTGATTATTTGAAATCGGATGAACAAAATGGCGACAGGACTGACCTAATGGAATACAACCTACCGCTAACGAAAGAGTTTAAGGCTCTAAAAGTCTGGATGACGCTGAAGGCATATGGGGCTAACCAGTTGCGCGATGAAATTGCATCCGATATCAAAAAAGCCCAATACTTGGTTAAACTGATCAGGGCAGATAAAAACTTAGAACTTATGGCCCCGGCCCCACTCTCCATTGTTTGCTTCCGATATCATCCCCAAATGAAAAAGAAGTATGATATCAATGAATTAAATGATCGACTTATTAATAAGATTGAATCTGACGGACGGGTATTTTTAACGGGCACAAAAATTAATAACAATACCGCGTTACGAGTTTGCTTTATTAATCATCGCACCCGAAAAAATGATATTGACTTGCTTGTGGAGGTGATTTCGGAGTTGGGTAAAACAGTTGAGACGCAATAGTTATAATTGCAGGCGAATAGCATCAAATTAATAAATTCTCTTTGGGCTATCCATAAATCAACAAATAACAATAACTTAACAACCCATATATAAAAGATTCTCATTTTTGACATACGGGTTATTTTCATTACCTTTTTTCAATGTTTTACAGGCATCAACGCACGTTTGTGAGCAATAGAATCATCTACATATAACCAAAGAATTAGCACGAGTTAGTTTATGGATTTATTTGATAAGCTGGAGTCCAGACCCGGCCCACTTGGTGAGTTTACCTCCAATGGATATGGCTATTACACCTATCCCAAACTTGAAGGTCCGCTTGGACCTGTTATGAAGTTCAACGATGAAGATGTTATTGTCTGGAGTATCAATGATTATTTGGGCATTGGAAGCAATGAAGAAGTTAAAAAGTACGATGCAAAGATTGCCCAAGACTACAGCTTAAGCAGCCCAATGGGCGCTCGCTTGATGACTGGAAATACCACTGAGCATGAAAAACTGGAAGACGAGCTTGCCGAATTTGTCCATAAAGATGACGCCTTTCTGCTTAATTATGGGTATCAAGGCATTATGAGTGTGATCCACGCCCTTGTAGATCGCAATGACATTTTGATTTATGATGAACTGAGCCATGCCTGTATCGTAGATGGTAAGCAGCTGTCCATGGCTGACAAGTATGTCTTTAAGCACAACGATATCGATAGTTTTAAAACACAGCTTGAGCGTGCCCATCGCAAGAAAAAAGACGATGGCGCAATTCTGGTAGTAACCGAAGGGGCGTTCGGAATGACGGGCGACTTGGGCATCCTTAACGAGATGATCACTCTTAAGGAAAAATACCCTTTTCGCCTGCTGGTAGATGATGCTCATGGCGTAGGAACAATGGGTAAAGATGGTTCCGGAACAGGTACGCACCTGGGATGTCACGAAGGTATTGATCTTTATTTTGGTACATTCGCAAAAGCCTTTGCGCTTATTGGTGCTTTTGTAGCAACGGATAAACGGGTGGTTGAATTTTTAAAAGCCAATGTTCGTAGCCAGATTTTTGCCAAATCTGTGCCCATGCCTATTGTGAAATCGGCACGCAAACGATTGGAGCTGATTCGCAATAATCCACAGTGGAGAGAAAAACTCTGGGAAAATACCAATATGCTCCGCGGCGGACTTCGGGATATGGGGTACAATGTTCTGCCGGCTGAATGTCCCGTTACGCCTGTTTTAACCAAGGGCAGTACTGACCTGTGTCAAATGATTATGCGAAAACTTCGTGAAGATCACGGAATCTTTGTAAGCGGTGTTGCCTATCCGGTCGTGCCCCGTGGTACGGTACTTATCCGCCTGATACCAACAGCTGCTCATACCGAAGAACACATCCAAAAAACGCTCGATGGTTTTGAAGCAATTAAGGATGTTGTTTTCGCCGAAGCTAAAAAACAGCAAAAGCAGAAAATGACCGCTTAATTTTTGCTTATAAAGAAATACCGTTTAAAGCCTCGCTAAATAAAAAAAGCGGGGCTTTTTTATTTCATTTAAATTGATTTCCGATCTGTTTTAAGAAAGAGATAAACGTCCGATACCTAAATATCTTCCAAAAATAAAAAGAAGGCCGAGCCTAATAGCCCGCCCTTCTTTAATCATTTTAATGACGTTGCCTTGATCAAGAAAACAGCTTTTTTATCAATCCGATAACACCATCTTTTTGATCTTTGGGCACATCCCCCTTGCGTCCACCACTAAGTTTATCATAACTGGGGCGCGGGAGCTGAAGACCATCGTCCTTTTTCTTCTTTTTACTGCGACCATTATTGCGTCCCCGGTTTGATCGCTTCTTACCACGGGATTTTTTCTTCTTTTTCTTTTTACGCTCTTTCAGCTTTTGCTTCACCTTATCTGGAAGCGGTAATTCTTTAGGAGCCTGTCCTAAGCTGTTTTCCAACTCGTTAATATCACTGCGATCTTGCTTGGATACGAGTGAAACAATACGTGACGCCTTACCCGAACCTACCATTCCGGCACGATACCGATACTCATCAGGATCGTTGGGCACATCGTAATTAATAACCTGTGTTACCCTATCGAGCTCGAGTTCAGCGGCCGGTATATCAGCTACCAGCAAATACTGAACATCGCCGTTGGTAAAATTGGCGAAACGCTGGGCACGCTTTTCATCTGAAAGCTTACCGTGAATGCTGGTAGCTTTAAGATTATTTTTACGTAAGGTTCGATACAGTCGATCTGTCCCCCGTTTGGAGGCCGTGAATATCACGCAATTGTCAGATGGATTATCCTCAACGTGAGCCATTAAGGTTGTGATCTTCATCCGGCTTGGCACATAGATATAACCCTGTGATAGATTTTGATCGACTTTGGGGGGATCAGTAAGCATGCCCGGCTTGTCTTCGAATCCAATAGCAACAGGATTTTCGCAATACCTTTTAGCAAGATCTTTAACATCATCATTTAACTTCTGCGAATAAATAAGCATCTGATGATCACTAAGGACCCGCTTAAGAATATTTTGAATCTTATCCTGCAGATTAAGAGCCGCCATTTCGTCAGCGGCATCGATAACGACAAGTCCAACATGTCGAAAGATAAACCGCAGATCCTGACAAACATCCAGCAGTGGACCGGGGTTACCGACGATCACTTCCACCTGACTTTGGATGGCTTCTTTCTGCTCTTCAAGCTCAGTGTCCAAATCAATAGAGGCACATTCAATTTGCCCGTGATATCCCATCGCCCATACCAACTCATCAATAGTCTTGGACTCTTCTGGATTGGGCGTTAATATCAATACCGATGTACCTTCCTTGTCTTCTCTTTTGTTAATTTGCTCTAAGGCAGGAATAACAAAAGAGGCGATTCTGCTGCTTCCCGGTTCGGCTGTAATAAGTGCGTCGTTGCCTTCCAGAACAGCTGGAATAACTTCTTCCTGTAGCTCAGTAAGTTCAGTGTAATTAATATCTTGAAGCCCGCTCATAATATTGGGACTCAAGTTCAGTTCTTCAAAGTTCAACGTTCTAACCTTTACTTTTATTCATATTTGTTCTTCATGCACTCGCTTCAAAACCAAGCGATGCTTATCAATGGCAGAATATACAAAACTTATAGGCTTTGCTCATCTGATTTCATAGCCGATTGATAGCCCTCTTTAAACAATTCGGCTATTGCAAGCTCGTACCCCGTGCGCTTTATATAAACGATCGTAGCCCCCAACATTATTGCCATTGCAAAGAGCCCCAGCAATCCTGCTTCGGGACCAAAAGCCCCACCGGTCCAAAATTCGCCGCCGGATTGTTCGGTCTGCAACACCGTTACTTCTATTTCTTTGCCACTTACAGGAAATCCCAGTACTCCTGCCATTACAAAGTTCCAGCTAAAGTGTAAGCCCACCGAAAGCCCAAGGCTACCGGTCAAAACATAGGGCACGGCAAGAATGATCCCGGCTAAAATAATATTAAAGGTGGATATCAATGATGCGTTGGGATTGAAAAAGTGCATAAACCCGAATAATGACGAAGTGAGCAGAATGGCAACCATGAGCGCCCCGTGCAAACCCATTGCCGGAAACTTCATTCCCTCTGTAATGTTTAGCAGCTGATACCCCCGCGAAAACAACTCTTCATGGAAGCCTACCATCAGCATAGCTAAAAAGAAACTTGTTATACCTACCCCAAAAGGGGTTTCGGTATCAACATTCCATCCATAATCGGCTATCGTTATCCACCCCACCGACCATTGGATCGCAAAAATCGTTGTAATCGCGCCGGCTGCAATCAGGCATCCGGCCAAAAAATCTTTTCTCCACTGATGATCAAAGCCAAGCCCGTAGTCAAAAAACGAACGATGGTCTAACCATTTTGCTGCAAACCAAACACTTAACGTAATGCCTACAAATTGGGGAAGCACACTGTACACCATTAGCGGATCTGCCCAAATCTGTTGCACGCCCATGATGCCCCCGCCTACCAACAAAAACATCAATACAAATTGCACCAACAGCCGCCAACCGGCTCTAAGTCGCTGCTCATCCTTATTTATAAATACATTCATAAGAAAAGAAACATTGGCAGTTGTAATTAGGTTACCTTAGTATAAAGGCACTACAATCTACATGAAAAACAGAAGGAAATCATAATTCTATGAGTGACCGTTTTGTATTTGAGGCATCCAAGCAGCAAGTAGAACAACAATTTGGAGTATCTACGGCGCGCAACGATTTTTTTAAATCTGATTATAACATCATTCCCGGCTCACTTATTCCGGTCGTTTATGAAGAAGAAAACGAGCGCAAGATATACAACTTTCGCTGGGGTTTAATTCCTCCCGATGCCAACGAAGAAATCGACGGCAATAAAAATTTTGAGGTTCCCCTTGAAGATCTCGGAGATGAAAAATGGTTTGCGGAATATGTGACTTCACAACGATGCTTAATACCTGCCAGCGGGTTTTACAAATGGAAATCCAGTGAGAAAAAAAGCACCCCTTTTTATATTCGGCTATTATCCAATCAGCTGACAGCCATCGCCAGCATTTATTCGGTTTGGAAATCATCAGCTGGGCGTGATGTATATTCATGTGCCATGCTTACAACCGAAGCCAACGTGTTGGTGCAGCCGGTTGATGACCGCATGCCCGTACTTATACATCCCGATCACTATGGACAATGGCTGAGTAAGGAAAAGCTCAGCAAAGACGTATTTCATGAAATTGTGAATGGATATGCGATGACAGAGCTTACCGTTAATCGGGTTTCTGAGGATGTAAATAATCCCGACAACAATGGCGCGGAGCTGATTCAACCGATCCCGAAATAGGATCGGCAATTCCCTTTTATAGCTATAGTTCCACCTAAGATGTGGGCTATTCAGGTTTGTAGATGCGCATGGTGGGATACGCCAGATCGATATCATCGTGCTGGCTGAGCTTGTCCAGGGTCGCTTCCCAGATGGCTTGGCCCAGGCTACGCCGGCGGCGGGGATTAGACAAATGACGAATAGTCAAGCAAATTCCACTGTCGCGTACATCAGTATAAACGGTGGGCGTTAAGTAGCGATAATGAATTAGGTACGACTTTTTTGCCCGGCGTACTTGGTTCTCTGCCTGCTCTACAAAATCCTTCAAATGCTCATCAGCAACTTCCTGCAAAATTGCTTTGGCTTTTTTCCAATCGCTTTCAAACGTGACGAGCACCTCCAGCTCATTCCAGATAAATTCAAAATCGCTGGTGTAGTTAGCCAGTGAATTGTCAAAAACTTTGTGGTTAGGGATGTGAACCACGCGCCCCGTACTTTGATCGGCATGTACCCAGTTTCCAATTTCGAGGATGGTAAACTTAAACACCCGAATGTCTATTACGTCGCCCTTCATTTCCCCAACCTGAATACGATCACCCACATCAAAAGGTTTACGCCAAAGCAGAAAGATCCATCCGGCAAAATCGGTGACAGGTCCACGGAGCGCAATCGCCAAACCGGCAGAAAGTAATCCCAAAAAAGTAGCCAGCGACTGCAGTCCTTCAAACCAGATACGTCCTACAATCAAAAAACCAAGGAATACAGCAATATAGGTCAGGTTTTTGCGCCATTTGTACTGCGCTTTGGCTTCGGGTAGTTTTCTGTTAATGATACGTATAGCTATAAAGCGAATAAGCCAAATTGCTACAATGGCAATAACCGACAGAATCAACTGGTAGGTGATCCCCGGTGAATTATAGATAAATTCTTGTACTCTGGCTTGAAAGTCTGGCACGGCACTAAATTATATTATAAAATATCTGACAGTTACATCAGTTAGTATAGGTGCATTAAACCTAAATTTCTATTAGATCCACATTGTAAAGAAAGGGAATTTTGAATAACTTTACGGGTCTAAAATTTCCCGTTACATAGATTATACTCATGCTTTATACAATTATACTATCGCTCATTACTATTATCTGCATTTTATTGATAATTGTAATTCTTTTGCAGCCCGGGCAAGGACAGGGACTCTCTGGCGGCCTCGCAGGAGGAATGTCCGGCGGACAGGGACTCGGTGCCCGACGCACAGCCGACTTACTATCAAAATCAACGACGGTGCTTGGCACTGCACTACTCGTGCTTAGCGTGCTGGCAAACTTTGCTATTGACAGCGGTGATGTTACAGAAAGTGCCGTACAGCAAAGTGGCGTTGAACAACCAGCCGAACAAGGCGGAGACGTAAATGACGCCGCACAAACCCCATCAGCAGTACCCGAACTGCCTCAAAATGAAGGCGGTAATAACGGTGGCGGTAACGATGGAGGTTCCGGCGACGATAACTGATTTCCCGACACTTACTTTTAGAGTTATTATAGGCTCGATTCTATATCAGGATCGAGCTTTTTTATTTGCCCTTCATTATTTCAGCAAGATATTGATGTGATTTTATGCGCTGCTTGTGATCGTAAAGATAGGTTGCTGTCATAAGTTCATCAGCGTTTGTCTTCTTAACGAAATTGTTAAGTTCTTCTTGAACAGTATTCTTACTTCCCACAAAGGTATATTTGAGCATCTGCTCGACCGCCATTTTTGTGCGCAAATTCCATACGGTATTCATGTCATCAACCGGCGGCGGCATGGGTTTTCGTTCGCCGGTTACGACTCCCATAAACATCTGTTTTAGGGATGTGGATAGATACTCGGCCTGTTCGTCAGAATCTGCCACAATCACGTTTACGCAAGGCATTACGTAGGCTTCGTCGAGCTGATCCGACGGTTCAAACTTGTCCCGGTAAACTTGCAGGGCTACCAAAAGCTGTTGCGGTGAAAAGTGGCTGGCAAAAACGTAGGGTAATCCCAAAGCAGCAGCAAGATGCGCGCTGTCGGTACTGGATCCCAAAATCCAGATGGGAACATTGGTTCCTTCGCCAGGGAGCGCGCGTACATCCGAGGAACTGTTTCCAGAGGATAAGTACTGCTGTAACTTCTGTACGTTTTTAGGGAACTGATGCACCTGCTGCACGCGGTCGGGACGGATGGCCTGGGCTGTTTTTTGATCGGTCCCTGGTGCGCGTCCCAATCCTAAATCAATGCGATCTCCATATATAGTAGCCAGCGTTCCGTAGTGTTCGGCAATGATAAGTGGCGAGTGGTTGGGGAGCATCACACCACCCGAACCAAGACGAAGCATTTCGGTGGCTTCTGCTACGTGACCAATTAGCACCGAGGTGGCCGAGCTGGCAATATTTTCCATGTTGTGGTGCTCGGCCATCCAAAAGCGGGTGTAGCCTAAAGCTTCTACTTTTTGAGCCAAGTCGCGCGATTTGTTGATAGCACCGGCGGGATCGCCCCCTTCGGTCACCACAGCTAAATCTAATACGGAATATTTTATATCAGAAAGTGAGTTATTACTCATAAAACAGTATGTATTCTGTCGATGATATTTTGAATCCCGTAAACAGAATCTAAAAACAAAACGTTTGACTATAACTCGTTGAGTTGTTGAACCTGGGCAGAGTCAAAATGGGTAGCCGGAAAGCGCACCGTCCATATCCCGCGTAGGTCGCCCATCGAAAAACCAGTGGCCTGATCATCGGGATAGAGTTCCTGTATCGTCGCCAGGTTTTCTTTAGTTATATCTTCGTTGGCTTTACCATGGCAATTCAGACACAGCTGGTTTGTTATCGTGATTGGAGCATGAAAGGTGATCCTATTTTCGTCGGCATAGGTAACGGGTTTTAAATCATCGCCCGATTCGAGATTCTCGATATATTTCGCGATAACTTCAGCTTCGAGAGAATCCGCCGTATTGTAAGCATTGCGTGGCTTATGGCTGGCCCTACGAATACTCACATCGTGATGATCCGAAAGCGAATCGGTAAGAGGAATGGCTTCTACATTGCAAAACTGAAGGGCATGTTCAACCCCACCCTCCTTAATCGCATTCTGTAGGTTCGAGCTCAACGTTTGGAACGTTTCTTTAGTGATTTTTTGTCCCTCTTGAACAACGGCGGTGGTATCATAAGAAACATCATTTTCTGTTTCTTGTTGGGATTCCGACTGGCAACCGTATCCGATTAAAATCACAAAAAAGAAAGGAAATAGATATCGCATAATGAATAGATGGTTGGTGAACGTTGTATTCACAAATTAATGTATTGCTGGAACTTAGTCTATATATAATTTCACAAGTCACAAAAGCTTGTAAATTCTTAATTTAACCATGGCATAGAAACAGATTTTGAGGTGCCAGAAAATACTTCGCTACAAAGTCTGCTGAGTCCGTTTTATCCGTCCTCTTATACTATTTCCCGATACA